>NZ_JBNFOC010000032.1:0-448 GCF_057364585.1 Microbacterium sp. CFSPD4_SD4 | reverse complement strand
AGTTCCTGTACGTAGAATCAATCTGGATTACGGCCTCTTGGTTTTTTACTGTTATGCCGAACGCCATATCAATACCT
Organism: Microbacterium sp. CFSPD4_SD4; assembly: GCF_057364585.1. Lineage (NCBI taxonomy): Bacteria > Bacillati > Actinomycetota > Actinomycetes > Micrococcales > Microbacteriaceae > Microbacterium > Microbacterium sp. CFSPD4_SD4. Next base: position 371 of record NZ_JBNFOC010000032.1, on the reverse strand, counting down.
GAATATTAGAAAGTTAATATCCCACGGATAGTCCGTTTGAGTATTTCCTAAAACTCGAACCCTCCCTCCACCACCCGAACTGAATAGTGAATTGCGGTTACTATGACCCCCCCAGGCGCCGCGGCTGTCATGCCGACCACTGGGATGAATTTCCAATTAAAACTGGACGTGGCTTTGATTACCCCAACAAACCGGGTTAGTCGAGTTGTCACGCCCACGTTTACCTGGGCAATCTCATTCCAGACCCTAAGTCCAAAACTCATAAACAATCCTCCGTGCTGGGCCCTGCCGGGTGGAAGTTGCCTTCGAAAGCGTGGCGGATTTCATGCACCAGGCACTTCGGATAAACCGAGCGCCTGATCCATATCTCG
>NZ_JBNFOC010000031.1:0-450 GCF_057364585.1 Microbacterium sp. CFSPD4_SD4 | reverse complement strand
CCGGTCTGCAACTCGCTGGTGGTCTTCTGCAGTTCATTGACGCGGTTGACTGCCTGCTGCAACAGATCATCGAATACCGGCGCGTTCACGTCCTGCGCCACCGGAGCCACCGCCGGCTGCGGACGGCTCATCGCCTCCATCTGCATGGAACGCATCTGCAACATCAGACGATTGAATTCGACACCTGCGTCATGATTCCTCCAGGCCGTGGATATTTTGACGGCAAAATCAGCTTTGGAAGTTATAGAGCAAGATTGGTGCCAAATTAAGCCTGCCGCGACAAGCCGCTATCCGACAAACACCTTCCCTTCCACATCCAGCCCCGCATCCCGCATTTGCGCCAACTTATATCGCAGCGTCCGCGGGCTGATACCCAGCCGCTCCGCCGTCTCTTTACGCCGACCGCGTTCTGCGCGCAGGGTATCGATGATCAGCTGAAACTCGCGCTGC
>NZ_JBNFOC010000030.1:0-454 GCF_057364585.1 Microbacterium sp. CFSPD4_SD4 | reverse complement strand
AATGAACAGTACGGCTGTCAGTATCAGTTTGCCTGCCTCACCGGAGTAAAATTCTCCGACAATGGCACGGGCCGACCGGGCTCCGCTGTAGCGGTACACCCGAAAGGCGAAATAGCCGTTGGGAATCAATGCCACCAATCCCCCCCAACAGACCGGAGTAGCCAGCTATCCAGCCCTGGAATCCCCACAGGACGAGCGCTACTGCCAAGGTCACAATCAATTGCAGCATCAGAACCGGGAAGGCGGGCGTTCGGTGAAAAGGGGACTTGTTGGGCGTTCTTGCGTCCATTCCGACCCTCTTGGTATTTCCGACGACGTCAACCGCTGTTGCTGCAATACACTGGTGCATTTTTGCCCAGCCAAAATAGCGCGAGGAGTATAGGTGGATTACGTAGTCGATTCAACTACAGCGGTTGATTTCCGTAGTGCGCTGCGATGTTGCAGTTGTTACTTA
>NZ_JBNFOC010000029.1:0-466 GCF_057364585.1 Microbacterium sp. CFSPD4_SD4 | reverse complement strand
CCTGAAGGAGCTCTATTCGCTCGTGCAGGGTTTCAGCTCACTTATTACTGGCTCGCGGTAACGCTTGCCTGTGAAAAGCTGGGTATCAAGCCACCAAAGCTATGCGGTTTTGCTGCAGGGTTAAAACCCAACATCAGAACCGAAGGCTCCAAATCGCTTCAGTCGGCCACCTGGCTGCCAATCCACTGGGTTGATAGAACTGAGAGTGATGTGCTCGAAGCTGTAGATTTTGCGAAGGTTGTTGCGCGTCGTATACGGAACGCGGAATACCACCGCGCTCCCCACATGGCGTGGAATAGTCCTTGTGACTCCAACACAGGGCGCTGTGACTTCAATGGGGTGTGCTTAGAAGGCACCCTTGAGGATTTAGTGCTTACTGGTCCATCAGCCGGCCTAACGCTGGCAGAACTCGTTTAATCCCGATAACCCAACAGGGGCAACCGCCCCTATGGGGCAGTGCGCCCAG
>NZ_JBNFOC010000028.1:0-508 GCF_057364585.1 Microbacterium sp. CFSPD4_SD4 | reverse complement strand
TGACCCGTGCCCTTGCCCGCGAACTGGCACCCAGCCGCATCCGCCGTCAACACCATCGTTCCCGGCCCCACCGACACGCCGATGATGGCCGGCATTCCCGATGAATGGATGCAGGCGATGGTCGCTGCGATCCCGCTTGGCCGCCTCGGCCAGCCTGACGAAGTGGCGCGGGCGGTGGTGTTCCTCGCCAGCGACGACGCCAGCTTCATCACCGGCCAGAACATCACCGTCAACGGCGGTTCGGCATTCATCTGAGGAGCAGATCACATGACAGCACGTATGCATAACAAGGTCGCCTTCGTTACCGGCGGCGGTTCGGGAATCGGCGCGGCCACCGCGCTCAAGATGGCCGCCGAAGGCGCCACCGTGGTCATCTGCGGGCGCCGTGCGGAGCCACTGCAGGAAGTCGTTGAGCAGATTCGCGTCGCCGGCGGCAAGGCCGATTACCGGGTGGCCGACGTGAGCAACGAGGAGTCCTTCGTCAATGCCATCAAATCCACCGCGGTGG
>NZ_JBNFOC010000027.1:0-512 GCF_057364585.1 Microbacterium sp. CFSPD4_SD4 | reverse complement strand
GGGTTTTTCCAGACGAATCTATGTATTTCATTATGCGGTCTACCGGTTTGCAGACAGGGGTATATTCGGTTGATATAGATAAAACCTTCACAATATCAAGCTTTGCTCCGTATTTATAAGTTATGGGGAGGCTTTCACCGAGCGCATTGCAGGACAAGAGCAACCCGAGACTGGCGAAAACAATCTTTACTGGCGGGCCGAGTTTCTTGCTGTTCATAATCTCGATACCGAATAGTTGAATACTGCTTGGGTGTCGACAAGAACAGGTAAGACGCCAACTATATTTTCGGAGTAATCGACACGGGGATACTCGCCTTCCTAAAGTACTGCTAACGGTCAGGAGTAATCAGCCAATCTAGTCTCCGATCAATGCCAACTTAGCTTGATCGCAAAAAACCTGAAAACTGAATTTGACCTGCCAGTATTAGACTTTAATCAGAAACTGACAGATCAAATCTGCGACCACTACAATTATCGACATCAAACCTGCATATTTATCAAAACAGCTATCA
>NZ_JBNFOC010000026.1:0-561 GCF_057364585.1 Microbacterium sp. CFSPD4_SD4 | reverse complement strand
CCCTCCAGCCCCTGCGCAACACGCTGGCCACCGGGATCCCCTTCACCAAACGCGAAGCCAGTTGAACCTGAGCAATGGCCAGGCGCTGATTGCCGATTATTCGGTCACGCCGGTCAGGCGCAGAGGAGCGCAACTGGGTATTGCTGGAATTGCTGCCCCGTGACCGGCTGCTGCGCATCACCCGGGAGGAGGCGCAGCTGTCCAAGCAGGAAGTGACCCGGATACTGGTACGCGGGCTGGCCCATGAGATCAAGAATCCGCTGGGTGGCATCCGCGGTGCGGCGCAGCTGCTGGCCCGGGAACTGCCGCAGCCGGAGCTGCAGGACTACACCGACGTGATCATCCAGGAGGCCGATCGCCTGCGTAACCTGGTCGATCGCATGCTTGGCCCCTACCGCCCGCCGCAGCTGTCACGCATCAACATCCATGAGATCACCGAGCGGGTCTGCAGCCTGGTGGAAGCCGAAACCCAGGGTGACCTGCAACTGCTGCGTGATTACGATCCGAGCATCCCGGACCTGATGGGTGACCGCGAACAGCTGATCCAGGCGGTGCTGAACA
>NZ_JBNFOC010000025.1:0-592 GCF_057364585.1 Microbacterium sp. CFSPD4_SD4 | reverse complement strand
GCCATAGCGTGAGGGAAACGCCCGGTCACATTCCGAACCCGGAAGCTAAGCCTCACAGCGCCGATGGTACTGCAGGGGGGACCCTGTGGGAGAGTAGGACACCGCCGGACTCCTTTTAGTCGAAATGGCCACCCATCGTTGGGTGGCCATTTTGCGTTTACAGCACCAAGAGAACAGGGAGCACCATGCCGGAAGAGGAAGAGCGCCGTCCACGTCGCAACGACGACAGGAACCAGCGCAACGATCGTCCTTCCGGAGGTCGCCCCGTCTACCGCGACGGCGCATCTCGCTCCGGCGACCGCGGCCCGCGTCGTGAGGGCGGCTACAACCGTGATGGTGGTGCCCCGCGTCGCGAGGGTGGCTACAACAACCGTGACGGTGCCCCGCGTCGTGAGGGTGGTTACAACCGCGATGGTGCTCCGCGTCGTGAGGGCGGTTACAACAACCGTGACGGTGGGCCGCGTCGTGAGGCGCGCATCAAGAAGACCAAGATCAACGCCCGCGAGTTCTTCCAGACCGTCGCCGAGATCCAGTTCGAGTCCGGCTACCCGTACGTCATGTTCGAGGACACGGTCAACAAGGCCAACCCCAT
>NZ_JBNFOC010000024.1:0-684 GCF_057364585.1 Microbacterium sp. CFSPD4_SD4 | reverse complement strand
TCAATCGGACGCCAAGCAGATCCTGGCCATGTTCCACGACCCGGCGAGCCAGGCGATATTCAGCCTGGACAAGGAAATGGCCACCCAGGTGATCGAAGGCTTGTTCGCCAACGAGGCTGTCCATTTCGCTGCCATCGGTCATCCAGATGAACCGCCATTGGCCAGTCGCGAACGGCCACTGAGCACCCCCTCTTATCGTTTCATCACTGATCTGCTGTTCGGCGTCGAGCAGAGTTTCAGCATTCCGCTACGGGGACGGGCACCTTATAACGAATATTATGGCGAGCTGCGCCTGACTCTGGAGACTGCACCCTACGGTCAGAAATTCCTGCGCTACTCGCTGATCATTCTCATCTCCGGGGTATTGCGCGCCCTCGCCATGGCCGGTGCACTGTACCTCGTCTATCACGTGCTGCTGACCCGGCCATTGGCACGCATCATCGACTACATCGCCCATACTCAATCCCGAGCAGCCGGGAAAAATGATGATTCCCATGCTGCCAGGTCAGGAGCGCAACGAACTGGGGCTCTGGATCACCAAGATCAACGAGTTGCTGCACTCCATCGAACGCAACCGCAACCAGCGCTATGAGGCCGAAGCCAACATGCAACACATGGCCCGGCATGATCAGTTGACTGGGCTGCCAAACCGCAGCCTGCTGTTGGAGCAACTGGCGCGCATTC
>NZ_JBNFOC010000023.1:0-4578 GCF_057364585.1 Microbacterium sp. CFSPD4_SD4 | reverse complement strand
ACCCCGACCACGCCGGCGGCCTCGACACCGCGAACGACTTCCACGTGCCGGACGACCTCCAGCGCGTGTGGGATTTCTCGGCGGACGGCATCCGGACGAGCCTGGACGAGTCCCGCGAGCGTGCGGAGGGTGTCCTCCTCGGCGGCGTTGTCGGCCGCGAGCTCGTCCTCGGTGTTCTCGTCGCCGCCCAGCGGCGCGTCGTGGCCCGGGCCGGAACTGCCCTGGATGGCGCCGCCGGTCGACTCGCCGCGAGAGCTGTCGCCCTGGATCGCGCCGCCGGTGCCGTCGCCCTGGCCGGAGTTCTCGTCAGGGACGTCGACGCCGGGAGCGCCTTCGGCCGGATCCTGCGGGTGCGGGGTGCTCATGTTCTCGTCCATGACCCGACGCTACGACCGTCGGGCCGCGATGAGGAAGGCGTTGACAAACGCCTTCACAGCTCACTCGCCGTCGCGGCGCGGCAGCCGGATGGGCGTGGTCGCCGCCGCCTTCTCCGTGTAGTCGACCGGCTCGACCGCCTGCACGACCCGCAGCGGCCGGGTCTCGTCGAGCGTCAGGCGGAAGCGGCTGCTCTCCTCACGGCGCAGACGCCCGGACGTGAGCACCCAGGTCACCCCGATCGCGCACGCGATGAAACCGGCGGTGCCGCCGAGCATGATGGCGGCACGAGGGCCGAACGCGTCGGCGACCCAACCGGCGATCGGCGCCCCGACCGGAGTCGACCCCATGATGACCGCCATGTAGAGGGCGAGCACGCGGCCGCGCAGTGCCGGATCCGTCGTGATCTGCACGTAGCCGTTGGCCGTCGTCAGCAGCGTCACGATCATGAAGCCGGTGAACGTGAGCGTGACCGCATAGGAGAGGTAGGTGGGCATCGCGGCCGAGACGAAGGCCGCGATCCCGAAGCCGCCCGCCGCGAGGATCACCACGCGCACCCTCGCCCGGTCCCGACGCGCGGCGAGGAGGGCGCCGATCAGGGACCCGATCGCGAGCACCGAGCTCAGCACCCCGTACCCGTCGGCGCCGGCTCCGAACTCCAGCGCCATGGTCGAGGCGAAGATCGGGAAGTTCATGCCGAACGCGCCGATGAGGAACACCGTCACGAACACGACCTTGAGGTCGCTGCGCGCCCAGACGTACCGAAATCCCTCGGCGAGGCCGCCGCGGTTGCGGTTCTTGGGCCGCGGTGCGAGCAGGTTCGTGCGCATGAGCAGCAGCGCGACGATCATGGCGAGGAAGGTCGCGGCGTTGACGATGAACACCCAGCCGGAGCCGATCGCGACGATGAGCAGACCGCCGACCGCGGGGCCGATCATGCGGGCGAGGTTGAAGGAGGCGGAGTTGAGTGCCACGGCGTTGGAGGTCTCCGTCGCGGACACCATGTCCGACACGAAGGCCTGCCGCGCGGGGGCGTCGAAGGCGTTGACGATGCCGAATCCGAGGGCGAAGGTGAGCATCATCGGCAGGGTCATCACCCCGGCGAGCAGCAGGGAGCCCACGGCGATCGCAAGGGCGAGGAGTGCGGTCTGCGTGGTCAGGAGGATCTTCCGCCGGTCGAAGCGATCCGCGACCCAGCCGGTCAGGCTCACGAGCACCAGGGGAGGGCCGAACTGCAGCGCCATGGTGACGCCCATCGCGGTCGCGTCGTTGTCGGTGAGCTCGGTCAGCACGACCCAGTCCTGCGCGGTGGCCTGCATCCACCCGCCGACGTTCGACACGAGGGCTCCGGCGAACCAGATCCGGTAGTTGATGTTCGCGAAGGAACGGAACATGGCGTTCATCGCTCCACCGCCCTCCGCATCAGGGCGCTCGCTTCTCGCAGCGTCGCCAGCTCCTCCTCGGTGTAGTCGACCTCGCGGAGCATGTCGGCCAGCAGCACGTCACGGCGGCGGATGGTCTCGACGACGATCTCGACGCCGGCGGGGGTGATGTCCACCTGCACGCGGCGGCGGTCGTCCTCGTCAGGGGTGCGGGCGACATAGCCCTGCTCCTCCAGGCCGTTCACGATGCTCGTCATCGAGGGGGCGGTCACGCGCTCGCGCTCGGCGAGGGTGGAGATCGTGCGCCGACCGTTCATGCGGAGGTCGGCGAGGACGGCGAGCTGGGTGTCGCTCATCATGTCGGCGGCACGGGCGCAGCGGAGCCGGCGGGCGAGCCGGAACGTGGCCATGCGGAGGTCTGTGGCGGTGAGGTGCAGGGAATCATCGGACGCAGACATACTTAGTTAGTCTATCTAATATTTCTGCCCCGAGGGCCGGGGGAGCCGAGGTCAGCGGGCACAATGGAGGGGTGACCCGAACGATCGCTCTCGAAATCGCCGTCCAGGATCCCGCCGGAGTGCGCATCGCCGCCGAGGTCGGCGCCGCTCGCGTCGAGCTCGCCACGGCCCTCGCGCTGGGCGGGCTCACCCCGTCGCCGGCCACCCTGGAGCTCGCGCTCGAAGCCGCGGGGGCGAGCGGCCCCGAGGTGCACGTCCTCATCCGTCCGCGCGCCGGCGGCTTCCACTACAGCGCCGATGAGCTGGCCGTCGCCGAACGCGACGTGCGGCACGCGGTCGCGGCGGGCGCAGCGGGAGTGGTGATCGGCGCGCTCGACGGCGAGGGCCGACTGGATCGCGACGCCATGGCCCGGCTGCGGGATGCGGCCGGGGGAGCTCCGGCGACCCTGCACCGCGCGATCGATGTGACCGCCGACCCGGTGGCGACCCTGCGGGCCGCGAGGGAGCTCGGGCTCCGGCGCGTGCTCACCTCCGGAGGGGCGTCCGCCGCGATCGACGGCATCGACACCCTGCGCGCGCTCGTCGCCGCCGCCGAGGGGCAGATCGAGGTGATGGCCGGCAGTGGCGTCGACGTCGCGAGCGCTCCGGTGCTCGCCGGGGCCGGGGTGGACGCCCTCCACTTCTCCGCGAAGCGGGCCGTGACCGAGGACGGCGGCGTGCGCATGGGCTCCGCCTCCGACGGGGTCGGTGGCTACGAGGTGACGGATCGCGACATCGCCTTCGCCATCCGCGACGTCATCCGCGAGGCGCTCGCGGAGACCGACCGGTAAGGCAGGATCATGACCGAGACCCGCGAGTACACCGACAGCCACGGCATCGCCATCGTCTACGACGTCCACCCGGCGGAGGGGACGCCCCGCGGCGTCGTCCAGCTCCTGCACGGGGTGGGCGAGCACGCGGGACGGTACCCGGCGCTGATCGCCGCGCTCACCGGAGCCGGGTTCACCGTCTACGCCGACGACCACCGCGGGCACGGGCGCACCGGTATGCGTCAGCACGGCGACCCCGCCCAGCTCGGACGGCTCGGTCCCGGGGGTCTCCGGGCGGCCAAGGACGCGGTCTGGCAGCTGACCGGCATCATCCGCGACGAGAACCCCGACCTCCCGCTCGTGCTCCTCGGACACTCGTGGGGGTCGTTCCTCGCGCAGATGCTGGTGAACGAGCACGCGGAGGCCTTCGATGCGGTCATCCTGTCCGGCTCGGCGCTGCGCACGCCCCGCTCCCTGAACCCGGCGCCGCTGAACGCCGCGTGGGCCGCCGACGACGCGACCGGATACGAGTGGCTGAGCCGGGACCCCGCGGTGTGGAAGGCCTTCGAGGAGGATCCGCTCACGACGGGAGTGCCGCTGCTCAAGCTCTTCGGCCTGCTCGACGCGGCGCGGCTGTACGGACGTCCGGCGAAGCACCTCGCGCGCGACATTCCGGTGCTGCTCCTCGTCGGCCGTGACGATCCGGTCGGCGCTCCCCGCAGCGTGCACAAGCTCGCCGACGCGTACCGCCGGCGCTCCGGGCTCACCGACGTCACGACCCTCGTCTACCCCGACGCCCGGCACGAGATCTTCCAGGAGCTCCAGCAGGACGAGGTACGCGCCGACGTCCTCGCGTGGCTCGACGCCCACATCCCCGCCCGCTGACCCCCGCCCCGGCCGGCCGTTCCGTCCGGGATCACTTTCGCCCCTTCCGTCCGCCACGCGGGATCATTATGGTGCCCGGAACACGTCCCAGAGGCGCGTTCTTGCGCTCGCGACGAGTGTGGGGCCTCGGCGCGCGTCGACCAGGCAGCGTCCGCGGCGACGTGTCGGGATCACTTTCACGCCTCCGGCCATCCCGCGGGATCACTTTCGGGCCTGGGGCGGGCTGCGAAAGAGCGTTTTCGAACACGCGCGGTGAGCGGGTGCATTGGCGCCCGCGCTCATCGTCGGGATCACGGGCGCCTCACCCCACTCCGGGACAACGTTCGTGCCTCCCTCCGGCCCTGTGCGGGATCACTTTCGGGCCCGGGGTGGGCGGCGGGAGAGCGTTTTCGAACACACGCGGTGAGCGGGTACGCCCGTGGCCGCGCCGCTGATCGGGGCGGTGGTGGTGAATTCGGAGCGTACGCGTGGCCGAGGGCCGCGGTGGCGGGATCGCAAACGGGCTGGAGGACGGGATGGCGGGTGCGGTTTCGATCCCGAGGGAGGTGTGCGGCGGGCGTGTCTGGCTGGCGGGATCAGGAACGGGCGCGGAACGCGGTGCCAGGGGACGGTTTTGATCCTGCGCGGGAGGGGGCGGTCGCGGCGGGCGGGAGGCGGGGTCAGAAACGG
>NZ_JBNFOC010000022.1:0-5502 GCF_057364585.1 Microbacterium sp. CFSPD4_SD4 | reverse complement strand
GACTAAAAGGAGTCCGGCGGTGTCCTACTCTCCCACAGGGTCCCCCCTGCAGTACCATCGGCGCTGTGAGGCTTAGCTTCCGGGTTCGGAATGTGACCGGGCGTTTCCCTCACGCTATGGCCGCCGAAACACTATTGATGTTTCAATCAAACCTAAAGCAATGATGAATCATTGTTGAAGGTAGTTCTCGACCGTACATCGAGAACCACTCAGTGGACGCAAGCACCAACAAACGGTGTGTTATCAAGTCATCGGCTTATTAGTACCAGTCAGCTGCACACGTTACCGTGCTTCCACATCTGGCCTATCAACCCAGTAGTCTGGCTGGGAGCCTCTCACCCGAAGGTATGGAAGTCTCATCTTGAGGCCGGCTTCCCGCTTAGATGCTTTCAGCGGTTATCCATCCCGAACGTAGCTAATCAGCGGTGCTCCTGGCGGAACAACTGACACACCAGAGGTTCGTCCAACCCGGTCCTCTCGTACTAGGGTCAGATCCTCTCAAACTTCCTACGCGCGCAGCGGATAGGGACCGAACTGTCTCACGACGTTCTAAACCCAGCTCGCGTACCGCTTTAATGGGCGAACAGCCCAACCCTTGGGACCTACTCCAGCCCCAGGATGCGACGAGCCGACATCGAGGTGCCAAACCATGCCGTCGATATGGACTCTTGGGCAAGATCAGCCTGTTATCCCCGAGGTACCTTTTATCCGTTGAGCGACAGCGCTTCCACAAGCCACTGCCGGATCACTAGTCCCGACTTTCGTCCCTGCTCGACCTGTCAGTCTCACAGTCAAGCTCCCTTGTGCACTTACACTCGCCACCTGATTGCCAACCAGGTTGAGGGAACCTTTGGGCGCCTCCGTTACTTTTTGGGAGGCAACCGCCCCAGTTAAACTACCCACCAGGCACTGTCCCTGAACCGGATTACGGTTCGAAGTTAGATATCCAGAGTGACCAGAGTGGTATTTCAACAATGACTCCACGGTAACTGGCGTCACCGCTTCAAAGTCTCCCACCTATCCTACACAAGCCACACCGAACACCAATACCAAGCTGTAGTAAAGGTCACGGGGTCTTTCCGTCCTGCTGCGCGTAACGAGCATCTTTACTCGTAATGCAATTTCGCCGAGTTCGCGGTTGAGACAGTTGGGAAGTCGTTACGCCATTCGTGCAGGTCGGAACTTACCCGACAAGGAATTTCGCTACCTTAGGATGGTTATAGTTACCACCGCCGTTTACTGGGGCTTAAATTCTCAGCTTCGCCTTGCGGCTAACCGGTCCTCTTAACCTTCCAGCACCGGGCAGGCGTCAGTCCGTATACATCGTCTTGCGACTTGGCACGGACCTGTGTTTTTAGTAAACAGTCGCTACCCACTAGTCTCTGCGGCCTCCAAACGCTTTCGGAGCAAGTCCTAATACGTCGAAGGCCCCCCTTCTCCCGAAGTTACGGGGGCATTTTGCCGAGTTCCTTAACCACGATTCTCTCGATCTCCTTGGTATTCTCTACCTGACCACCTGAGTCGGTTTGGGGTACGGGCGGCTAGAACCTCGCGTCGATGCTTTTCTCGGCAGCATAGGATCATCCACTTTTTATCCGCATCGTGTCTCAGCCTGTATGAGTCGCGGATTTGCCTACGACTCGGCCTACGCACTTGCACCAGGACAACCATCGCCTGGCTTGGACTACCTTCCTGCGTCACACCTGTTAATACGCTAACCGCACCAGCATGGGGTCACGTGCTCCCCTCCACGGTGTCACCCGAAGGCAACGATGTGAAGGCTCGGACGTTTAGCACCACTGGATTAGCTTGGGCGGTTCTTCGCCGGTACGGGAATATCAACCCGTTGTCCATCGACTACGCCTGTCGGCCTCGCCTTAGGTCCCGACTTACCCAGGGAAGATTAGCTTGACCCTGGAACCCTTGGTCTTTCGGAGGACGTGTTTCTCACACGTCATTCGCTACTCATGCCTGCATTCTCACTCGTGTAGCCTCCACGGCTGGTTTCCACCGCCGCTTCGCTGGCCACACGACGCTCTCCTACCCATCAACACGGCTGGACCACGAAGGCCTACCAATAATGTCAATGCCACAACTTCGGTGGCGTGCTTGAGCCCCGTTACATTGTCGGCGCGGAATCACTTGACCAGTGAGCTATTACGCACTCTTTCAAGGGTGGCTGCTTCTAAGCCAACCTCCTGGTTGTCAGAGCAACTCCACATCCTTTCCCACTTAGCACGCGCTTTGGGACCTTAGTTGGTGGTCTGGGTTGTTTCCCTCTCGACTATGAAGCTTATCCCCCACAGTCTCACTGCTGCGCTCTCACTTACCGGCATTCGGAGTTTGGCTGACGTCAGTAACCTTGTAGGGCCCATCGGCCATCCAGTAGCTCTACCTCCGGCAAGAAACACGCAACGCTGCACCTAAATGCATTTCGGAGAGAACCAGCTATCACGAAGTTTGATTGGCCTTTCACCCCTATCCACAGCTCATCCCCTCAGTTTTCAACCTAAGTGGGTTCGGTCCTCCACGACGTCTTACCGTCGCTTCAACCTGGCCATGGATAGATCACTTCGCTTCGGGTCTAGGACATGCGACTGAATCGCCCTATTCAGACTCGCTTTCGCTACGGCTACCCCACACGGGTTAACCTCGCCACATATCGCTAACTCGCAGGCTCATTCTTCAAAAGGCACGCTGTCACACCTACCAGGGGTGCTCCAACGGTTTGTAAGCAAACGGTTTCAGGTACTATTTCACTCCCCTCCCGGGGTACTTTTCACCTTTCCCTCACGGTACTTGTCCGCTATCGGTCATCTGGGAGTATTTAGGCTTATCAGGTGGTCCTGACAGATTCACACGGGATTTCACGGGCCCCGTGCTACTTGGGATACTCTCCACGCCAGAACACGCATTTCGACTACGGGGTTGGCACCCTCTATGACCGGCCTTTCAAGACCGTTCGTCTATACGCTTCTGTAACGTCGCCAGCTCGGCAGAACTGACTGGTGAGTCCCACAACCCCGAATATGCAACTCCTGCCGGATATCACACACACTCGGTTTAGCCTGATCCGGTTTCGCTCGCCACTACTAACGGAATCGCGGTTGCTTTCTCTTCCTGTGGGTACTGAGATGTTTCACTTCCCCACGTTCCCTCTACCCGCCCTATATATTCAGGCGGGAGTCACTAGGTCGGCACGCCGCCCAGCGGGGTTTCCCCATTCGGACACCCTCGGATCAAAACTTGCTTATCAGTTCCCCGAGGCTTATCGCAGATTGCTACGTCCTTCTTCGGCTCCAGATGCCAAGGCATCCACCGTTTGCTCTTAAAGACTTGAAATCACATGAGTTTGAATCAAAAACCCGACCAGTCCGAAGACTGAATCAGAAATTGACTAATGATCTTTAAGATCATCTTGCGCAACTGATCAAAGACCAGCTGCAAGATGCTCGCGTCCACTGTGTAGTTCTCAAAGTACGGGCGGTACCCCTCACCACCTCCCCAACCGGAGAGACAACAAGAGGCCCAGAGGTACAGACCAGATCCCGAAAGATCCGCATCCGGTCCCTCAGGACCCAACAGCGTGCAGGCACCGAAACCGATCCCCCCAACGTTCCTGCAGCAAGCTGCGTACTAATCAGAGAAACAATCTCGATGCCATGTCAAATGTTCCACCCATGAGCTCCCAGCGAAGAACGTGTGCCTTCGATCTGGGTTCTGGACGCCGAAGCGTCAGATGCTCCTTAGAAAGGAGGTGATCCAGCCGCACCTTCCGGTACGGCTACCTTGTTACGACTTAGTCCTAATTACCGATCCCACCTTCGACGGCTCCCTCCACAAGGGTTAGGCCACCGGCTTCAGGTGTTACCGACTTTCATGACTTGACGGGCGGTGTGTACAAGACCCGGGAACGTATTCACCGCAGCGTTGCTGATCTGCGATTACTAGCGACTCCGACTTCATGAGGTCGAGTTGCAGACCTCAATCCGAACTGGGACCGGCTTTTTGGGATTCGCTCCACCTCACGGTATTGCAGCCCTTTGTACCGGCCATTGTAGCATGCGTGAAGCCCAAGACATAAGGGGCATGATGATTTGACGTCATCCCCACCTTCCTCCGAGTTGACCCCGGCAGTATCCCATGAGTTCCCACCATTACGTGCTGGCAACATAGAACGAGGGTTGCGCTCGTTGCGGGACTTAACCCAACATCTCACGACACGAGCTGACGACAACCATGCACCACCTGTTTACGAGTGTCCAAAGAGTTGACCATTTCTGGCCCGTTCTCGTATATGTCAAGCCTTGGTAAGGTTCTTCGCGTTGCATCGAATTAATCCGCATGCTCCGCCGCTTGTGCGGGTCCCCGTCAATTCCTTTGAGTTTTAGCCTTGCGGCCGTACTCCCCAGGCGGGGAACTTAATGCGTTAGCTGCGTCACGGAATCCGTGGAATGGACCCCACAACTAGTTCCCAACGTTTACGGGGTGGACTACCAGGGTATCTAAGCCTGTTTGCTCCCCACCCTTTCGCTCCTCAGCGTCAGTTACGGCCCAGAGATCTGCCTTCGCCATCGGTGTTCCTCCTGATATCTGCGCATTCCACCGCTACACCAGGAATTCCAATCTCCCCTACCGCACTCTAGTCTGCCCGTACCCACTGCAGGCCCGAGGTTGAGCCTCGGGATTTCACAGCAGACGCGACAAACCGCCTACGAGCTCTTTACGCCCAATAATTCCGGATAACGCTTGCGCCCTACGTATTACCGCGGCTGCTGGCACGTAGTTAGCCGGCGCTTTTTCTGCAGGTACCGTCACTTTCGCTTCTTCCCTGCTAAAAGAGGTTTACAACCCGAAGGCCGTCATCCCTCACGCGGCGTTGCTGCATCAGGCTTTCGCCCATTGTGCAATATTCCCCACTGCTGCCTCCCGTAGGAGTCTGGGCCGTGTCTCAGTCCCAGTGTGGCCGGTCACCCTCTCAGGCCGGCTACCCGTCGACGCCTTGGTGAGCCATTACCTCACCAACAAGCTGATAGGCCGCGAGCCCATCCCCAACCGAAAAATCTTTCCAAACGCAGACCATGCGGTCACGTCACATATCCAGTATTAGACGCCGTTTCCAGCGCTTATCCCAGAGTCAGGGGCAGGTTGCTCACGTGTTACTCACCCGTTCGCCACTGATCCACAAGAGCAAGCTCCTGCTTCACCGTTCGACTTGCATGTGTTAAGCACGCCGCCAGCGTTCATCCTGAGCCAGGATCAAACTCTCCGTAAAAAGAAATTGCGTACGAACCGGGGAAAAACCGGAACGCAGCGAGTTTGATGCTGACCAAAGAGACGAATTCATTGCTGACTTCATCCGTTGCCAACCCCACAAAGAGGTTGGTCTTTGATCCAAAGGAATTCTCACCCAGCCGAAGCTAGACGAGGATAATTTGGCATTTGACAAGTGCACGCTGTTGAGTTCTCAAGGATCGGATGCTCCCACGACCCAGCCATCAC
>NZ_JBNFOC010000021.1:0-8735 GCF_057364585.1 Microbacterium sp. CFSPD4_SD4 | reverse complement strand
GCGAGGCCGCCAACCGCCGACGCCGCGAGGCCCGCCGTCGGGCCGCCCGGCGCGCACAGCGGAAGCGGATCCTGCGGCGCGTCGCCGTGTCCGCCGCGGTGGTGGCCGCGGGGGCGGTGCTGCTCGTGCTCATCCCGCTGGGGCTGGCGAGGGATCCGGCGCCGGTCTGCCTCGACCGGCCGTCGACCTTCCCCCAGGCGGGCGTCGCCGGGTGGAGCGGCGAACAGCTCGAGAACGCCGCGACCATCATCGCACCGCCGACGAGCTCGGGTTCGCGCGGGACGGCCAGATCCTCGGCGTCATGACCGCGATGGGGGAGAGCAGCCTGCGCAACATCGACTACGGGGACTGGGAGACGCGCGGCTGGACCAATCCGGATGGATCGCGCACGACGAGCATCGGGCTCTTCCAGCAGCAGGAGTGGTGGGGGAGCGCGGAGCAGCGGATGGATCCCGCCACCGCGGCCCGCCTGTTCTTCGAGCGCCTGGCGCGGGTCCCCGACTGGCGGTCGATGGCGCCCTCGCACGCCATCCACCGGGTGCAGGTGAACACGGACAGGGACTACTACACGCGGTACCAGGAGGATGCCACGGCCGTCGTCGACGTGCTGTCCGGCCCGTGCGAGTGACGCGCGCGTTTGTCACGGCAGCGGCGGGGTGCGGTGTCGGGGTGCCCGCCTAAGCTGGAGCCGTGTCGCGGAGCATCTACATCACCTCGGCCGAAGGCCACACCGGGAAGTCGACGATCGCCCTCGGGGTGCTCGATGCGCTGATGCGCGTGTCGCCGCGCGTGGGCGTGTTCCGCCCGATCGCCCGCGCGGTCGCCGAGCGCGACGAGATCCTCGAGCTGCTGCTCGCCCACGACGGCGTCCAGCTCGACTACGAGGACTGCATCGGCGTCACCTACGACGACGTGCGCGCCGACCCCGAGGGCGCGCTGTCGACCATCGTCGCGCGCTTCAAGGCCGTCGAGGCGCAGTGCGACGCCGTCGTCATCGTCGGCAGCGACTACACCGACGTCGCGAGCCCCGCCGAGCTCGGCTTCAACGCCCGGATCGCGGCGAACCTCGGAGCCCCCGTCCTGCTCGTGCTGAGCGGACGCGACCAGCAGCGGCAGGCCGAGCAGCTCGGCACGACCACGGCACGGGAGTCCGCCGCCGTCGGCCAGATCGCCGCCCTGGCGCTGCCGGAACTCGCCGAGGAGCGCGCGGAGCTGTTCGCGGTGGCCGTGAACAGGGCCGACCCCGACGGGCTCGACGCCATCGTCGACGCGGTGCGGGCCGTCCTCCCCGCCGGCACCCCGGTCTGGGCGCTGCCCGAGGACCGCGCGCTCGTCGCGCCGTCCATCCGTGGCATCGTGTCGGCCGTCGACGGCACGCTGCTCAAGGGCGACGAGGATCGTCTGACCGCGGTCGCGCTGTCGATCGTCGTGGCCGGCATGTCGATGGTGAACGTCCTGCCGCGCCTCACCGACGAGGCCGTGGTCGTGATCCCCGCAGACCGCACCGAGGTGCTGCTCGCCGCCCTCCTCGCCGACTCCTCCGGCACGTTCCCGCGGATCGCCGGGATCATCCTCAACGGGCCGTTCCCGCTGCCGGACCCGATCCTCCAGCTGCTCGACGGCTTCGCCTCCTCGGTGCCGATCATCACCACCGACCTCGGCACCTACGACACGGCGGTGCGGGTGATGGGCACCCGCGGCCGCATCTCCGCCGACTCGCGCGGTCGCTACGACCGGGCGCTCGGACTCTTCCAGGCGCACGTCGACGTGGCCGAGCTCACCGAGCAGCTCGGGCTCGCGGAGGCGCACGTCGTCACGCCGCTCATGTTCCAGTACGGCCTGATGGAACGCGCGCGGTCCGACCGCCGCCACATCGTCCTCCCCGAGGGCGACGACGACCGCATCCTCCGGGCGGCGGCGGCGCTGCTGTCCCGCGAGGTGGCGGAGCTGACGATCCTCGGCGACGACGGGGCGATCCGCGCGCGGGCGGCGGAACTCGGCCTCGACATCGCCGGCGCGCACGTGGTGAGTCCCACCGACCCAGAGCTCGTGGAGCGCTTCGCCGCCGAGTACGCCCGGCTGCGCGCCCACAAGGGGATCACGTTCGCGCAGGCCGCGGACACCGTCACCGACGTCTCCTACTTCGGGACGATGATGGTGCACCTCGGGCTCGCCGACGGCATGGTCTCCGGTGCCGCGCACACCACGGCGCACACGATCCGGCCGTCCTTCGAGATCATCAAGACGAAGCCGGGGGTGAACGTCGTCTCCAGCGTGTTCCTCATGGCCCTCGCCGACCGCGTGCTCGTGTACGGCGACTGCGCGGTCATCCCCGATCCCACGGCCGAGCAGCTCGCCGACATCGCGATCTCGTCCGCCACCACCGCCCGGCAGTTCGGCATCGACCCCCGCGTGGCGATGCTGTCGTACTCCACCGGCGAGTCCGGGTCAGGGGCCGACGTCGACAAGGTCAGGGCGGCGACGGCGCTCGTGCGCGAGCGCGCTCCCGAACTCCTCGTGGAGGGGCCCATCCAGTACGACGCCGCCGCCGACGCGGCGGTCGCCAAGGCGAAGCTGCCGGACTCGGCGGTGGCGGGGCGGGCGACCGTGTTCGTCTTCCCCGACCTCAACACCGGCAACAACACCTACAAGGCGGTGCAGCGCTCCGCCGGCGCCGTGGCCATCGGTCCGGTGCTGCAGGGGCTGAACAGACCGATCAACGACCTGTCCCGCGGCGCGCTCGTCGACGACATCGTGAACACGGTGGCCATCACGGCGATCCAGGCCCAGGGCGACGAGCGAGCGGGGGAGGAGGCATGAGCGCGATCCTCGTCATCAACAGCGGGTCGTCCTCGCTGAAGTACAGCCTCATCGACACGGCGCACGAGGACGAGCTCGCCAGCGGGCTCATCGAGCGCATCGGGCAGGACTCCAGCCCCGTCGCCCACACCGTGCGCCCGGAGCCGGGTGACGGACCGTCGGCGACGATGCTCGACGCCACCTACCGCGACGAACAGTCCATCCCCGACCACGCCGCCGCCTTCGAGGTCATGCGCGCGCAGTTCGCCGCGCACGGCCCCTCCCTCGAGGCGCATCCCCCGGTCGCGGTCGGGCATCGGGTCGTGCACGGTGGTGCGCGCTTCTACGCGCCGACCCTGATCGACGCGGACGTCGAGCAGCAGATCGACGAGCTCGCCGTGCTCGCGCCGCTGCACAATCCGGCGAACCTCGCCGGCATCCGGGCGGCCCGCGCCGTGTTCGACAGCGTCCCGCACGTGGCGGTGTTCGACACCGCGTTCCACCAGACGCTGCCGCCGGCGGCCTACACCTACGCGATCGATGCGGCGCTCGCCGCCGAGCATCGGGTCCGTCGGTACGGATTCCACGGCACGAGCCACCAGTACGTCAGCGAGACCGCCGCGCGTTTCCTCGGGCGCGACCTCGGGACCCTCCGGCAGCTCGTGTTCCACCTCGGCAACGGCGCGTCGGTCACCGCGATCGACGGGGGTCGCTCGGTCGAGACCTCGATGGGCCTCACGCCGCTCGAGGGCCTCGTCATGGGCACGCGGTCGGGCGACATCGACCCGGCCGCTCTCGTGCACCTGTCCCGCCGCGCCGGCTACACCATCGACGACCTCGACGCGCTGCTGAACACCCGCAGCGGGCTGGCGGGACTCGCCGG
Organism: Microbacterium sp. CFSPD4_SD4; assembly: GCF_057364585.1. NCBI lineage: Bacteria > Bacillati > Actinomycetota > Actinomycetes > Micrococcales > Microbacteriaceae > Microbacterium > Microbacterium sp. CFSPD4_SD4. Next base: position 5,053 of record NZ_JBNFOC010000021.1, on the reverse strand, counting down.
ACGCAGCGACATGCGCGACATCCTCGCGGGCGTCGCCGCGGGGGAGGAGGCCGCGACGCTGGCCTTCGACGTGTACGTCCACCGTCTGAGGGCCTACGCCGGCGCGTACATCGCGCAGCTCGGCGGGGTCGACGTCGTGTCCTTCACCGCGGGCGTCGGGGAGAATGCGGCGCCCGTGCGGGCGGCGGCGATGGCGACGCTCGGCTTCGCGGGGATCGAGATCGACCCGGCCCGCAACGAGGCGAAGGAGCGCGGCGTCCGCGTCATCTCGACGGACGCCTCGCCCGTGACGGTCCTCGTCGTCCCCACCGACGAGGAGCTCCAGATCGCCAGGCAGACCGCCGAACTGCTCTGATCCGGGTCCGGGGTTACCCCGCGCGCGCCGCCGCCATTACGCTTGCACAGTGGCACGGAGAGGTGCCGACCCGACCCTCGTCCTTCTCCTGGAGGCTCTGTGCCAGACGCGCTGCCCGACCTGTTCCACGCCGACGGTGTGCTGTTCGACCTCGACGGCGTCCTCACGCCGACCGCCGAGGTGCATATGCGCGCCTGGAAGGCGGTCTTCGATGACGTCTTCGCCCGCTGGGACATCACGCCGCCGTACACCGACGAGGACTACTTCGCCTACGTCGACGGCAAGAAGCGCTACGACGGCGTCGCGAGCCTGCTGCGCAGCCGCAACGTCGAGGTGCCCTGGGGCTCGGTGGACGACGACCCGTCCGCCGAGACCATCTGCGGGATCGGCAACCGCAAGAACGCCGCGTTCGCGGCGTCGCTCCGCAGCCAGGGCATCGCTCCGTTCCCCGGCTCCCTCGCCGTGGTCGAGGCGCTGCACGCCGCGGGGATCCCGCTCGGTGTCGTCTCCAGCTCCAAGAACGCCGAGGAGGTACTGGCGGCCGCCGGCATCCGGTCCTTCTTCCGCGTCGTGATCGACGGCGTCGTCGCCGAGCGTGAGCACCTCGCCTCCAAGCCCGCGGCCGACATGTTCGCCGCCGGCGCCACGGCCCTCGGCGTCGACCCGGCCCGCAGCATCGCCGTCGAGGACGCCACCTCCGGCGCCGCTTCGGCCGCCGCCGCCGGATACGCCGTCGTCATCGGCGTCGACCGCGGCGCCGGCGCCGACGCACTCCGCGCCGCCGGCGCGACCCACGTCGTCGACGACCTCGGCGTCCTGCTTCCCGCCGCCCGCACCGACACCCCGGAGACCGCATGATCGACCGCGACCGCTTCCCCGTCGACCCGTGGCGTCTCATCGAGACGCGCTACTCGGAGGAGGGCGTCGGCGAGACGCTGTTCTCGGTCGGCAACGGCTACCTCGGGCTCCGGGGCAACCACATCGAGGGGCGCGGCGCGCAGGAGCACGGCACCTTCATCAACGGCCTGCACGAGACGTGGCCGATCCGGCACGCCGAGCAGGCCTACGGCTTCGCCGAGGTCGGCCAGACGATCGTCAACGCCCCCGACGCCAAGGTGATGCGCCTCTACGTCGACGACGAGCCGATCTCCCTCGACGACGCGGACGTGCGCGAGTACGCCCGCACGCTCGACATGCGCACGGGTGTGCTGGAACGGCGCGTCGTCTGGGAGACCCCGTCCGGCAAGCGGGTACGCATGCGGGATCAGCGTCTCGTGAGCTTCGAGGAGCGCCACCTCGCCGTGCTGCGGCTCGAGGTCGTGGTCGAGAACGCCAACGCCCCGGTCACGATCAGCTGCCAGCTGCTCAACCGTCAGGACGGGGCGGGCGTCTACGCCGGCTCCCCGATGACGACCAAGGGCGCCGCCTTCGACCCGCGCAAGGCCGAGCGCATCGCGGACCGCGTGCTGGAGCCGGCCGAGCACTGGCAGGACGGCCTGCGCTCCGCGCTGTCGTACCGAGTCGCCGCGTCCGGGATGACCGTCGCCGTCGTCGCCGATCACATCATCGAGACGGAGAACGACTACAACGTCCGCACGCTCATCGAGCCGGACATCGCCAAGAACGTCTTCCGCGTCCAGGCGAAGGCCGGCGTCCCCATCACGATCACCAAGCTCGTCAGCTACCACTCGTCCCGCGGCGTGCCCCCGCGGGAGCTCGTCGACCGCTGCCGTCGCTCTCTCGACCGGGCAGCGGACGAGGGCGTGGAGACGGTCTTCCGTCGTCAGCGCGAGTGGCTCGACGCGTTCTGGGAGCGCAGCGACGTGCAGATCGGCGGGCGCGACGACCTGCAGCAGGCCACCCGGTGGTGCCTGTTCCAGCTCGCGCAGGCCTCGGCCAGGGCGGACGGCGCCGGCGTCCCCGCGAAGGGACTCACCGGCTCCGGCTACAGCGGCCACTACTTCTGGGACACCGAGATCTACGTGCTCCCGTTCCTCACCTACACGACGCCGCGCTGGGCGTACAACGCTCTCCGGGCCCGGGTGAAGATGCTCCCCGCGGCGCGCCGCCGGGCCGCTCAGCTCAACGAGGCCGGAGCGCTCTTCCCGTGGCGCACGATCAACGGCGAGGAGGCCTCGGCGTACTACGCCGCCGGCACCGCGCAGTACCACATCAACGCCGACATCAGCTTCGCGCTCGGCAAGTACGTGCGGGCGACCGGGGACGAGGCCTTCCTGCGGCGCGAGGGCGCCGACGTCGCGATCGAGACCGCGCGGCTCTGGGCCACCCTCGGCTTCTGGCGCGGATCGCGGCTCGTGGAGCAGTCCGGCGCCGGCGACGGCCTCCAGACGTTCCACATCCACGGCGTCACCGGCCCGGACGAGTACACGACCGTCGTGAACGACAACCTGTACACGAACGTCATGGCACGGTACAACCTCCGGTACGCGGCCAAGGTCGTGCGGGAGATCCGCGACAGTTACCCCGAGGACTACGCGGCCCTCGTCGAGCGCACGGGCCTCGGCTCCGGTGAGGCGGAGTCCTGGGAGCGTGCCGCGGAGGCGATGTACATCCCTTACAGCGAGAGCCTCGGCATCCACCCGCAGGATTCGCTGTTCCTGGAGCGGGAGGTCTGGGACCTCGCGAACACCCCGGCCGACCAGCGCCCGCTGTTGCTGCACTTCCACCCGCTCGTGATCTACCGCTTCCAGGTGCTCAAGCAGGCTGACGTCGTGCTGGCGCTGTTCCTCCAGGGCAACCACTTCTCGCCCGAGGAGAAGAAGGCCGACTTCGACTACTACGACCCGCTGACGACGGGCGACTCGACCCTCTCGGCGGTCGTGCAGTCGATCCTCGCGGCAGAGGTGGGCTATCAGGACCTCGCGCAGAAGTACTTCGAGCAGTCGCTGTTCGTCGATCTGCACGACCTGCACCACAACGCGGCGGACGGGGTGCACGTGGCCTCGGCCGGTGGCGTGTGGACGGCCCTCGTCTGCGGCTTCGGCGGTATGCGCGACTACGGCGGTGACCTCAGCTTCGACCCGCGGCTCCCCGAATCCTGGCCGTCGCTGTCGTTCCCGCTGCAGTGGCAGGGGACCGCGATGCAGGTGACCGTCACGAGGCACGAGCTGCGCGTCGAGGTGCGCAGCGGACCTCCGGTGCCGTTCAGCGTGCGGGACAACGCGTACATCGCGACACTGGAGGACGAGGTCATCGTCCCGCTCGCGAACCAGGGACCCGTGATCCCCGGACGCCCGACCCTGCAGGAGTTCGCCGACGCCCGCCGCGACGACGGCACGCGGCTTTCGGCCTCGGTCCCCGTGATCACGAGCGCGATCCCCGTCATCGAGAACCTCGACTGACCGCCGACCCACCCCTCTGCGTGCGTCCCACCCCGTTGCGGACGCGCGCAGAGGGGTGGCTCGCGTGAAAGGGGCCGGGTCGACCGGGAGGGGAGCAACGTCGGTGGCACGCCGTAGGCTGGAGGGGTGACCACAGCCCTCTACCGCCGCTACCGACCCGAGACGTTCGGCGAGATGATCGGGCAGTCGCAGGTGACCGATCCGCTCATGACTGCGCTGCGTGGCGACCGCGTCGGCCACGCCTACCTGTTCTCCGGCCCGCGCGGTTGCGGCAAGACCACCTCGGCGCGCATCCTCGCCCGGTGCCTGAACTGCGCGGAGGGCCCGACCGACACCCCCTGCGGGACCTGCCCGAGCTGTGTCGAGCTGTCCAGGGCGGGCGGCGGATCGCTCGACGTCGTCGAGATCGACGCGGCGAGTCACAACGGCGTCGACGACGCGCGCGACCTGCGCGAGCGGGCGACCTTCGCCCCGAGCCGCGACCGCTTCAAGATCTTCATCCTCGATGAGGCGCACATGGTCACCCCGCAGGGCTTCAACGCGCTGCTGAAGCTGGTCGAGGAGCCCCCGCCGCACGTCAAGTTCATCTTCGCGACGACGGAGCCCGAGAAGGTGCTCGGCACGATCCGCTCGCGCACCCATCACTACCCGTTCCGGCTGGTCCCGCCCGCCGCGATGCTCGACTACGTCGAGAAGCTCTGCGCGGAGGAGGGGGTCATCGTCGAGCAGGGCGTCCTCCCGCTCGTCGTCCGCGCCGGGGGTGGCTCGCCCCGCGACACCCTGTCGCTGCTGGACCAGCTCATCGCGGGGTCGGACGCCCCTGCCGGCTCGGAGACTGTCACTGTCGGCTACGCGCGCGCGGTCGCGCTGCTCGGGTACACCCACGGGGCCCTCCTCGACGAGATCGTCGATGCGCTGGCGGCGGGCGACGCCGCGACCGCCTTCCCGGCCATCGACCGCGTCGTGCAGACCGGACAAGACCCGCGTCGCTTCGTCGACGACCTCCTGGAGCGCCTGCGCGACCTCATCGTGATCGCCGCCGTGGGCTCCGGTGCCTCCGCCGTGCTCCGCGGGATCGCCGAAGACGAGCTCGACCGCATGCGCCGCCAGGCCGAGTCGTTCGGCGCCGCGCGGCTCTCCCGTACGGCAGACGTGGTCAGCGCGGCTCTCGACGACATGTCCGGAGCCACGTCGCCCCGCCTCCACCTCGAGCTCATGGTGGCCCGCGTCCTCGCCGCATCCGGGGGGTCGACCTCGTCCGGAGCGGCCGCGTCGGGCGCGCTGCACCCGCCGGCCACGACGCCCCCGCCGGTGATCCCGCCCGCGGCCGCGGCGC
>NZ_JBNFOC010000020.1:0-12305 GCF_057364585.1 Microbacterium sp. CFSPD4_SD4 | reverse complement strand
CTGCGCGCCCTGCAGACCCTTGCGCATCGCGCGACGGAACGCCACGCGAGCCGAGAGCTGCTCGGCGATGCCCTGGGCGACCAGCTGAGCGTCGGCCGCAAGGGGGTGGCTCGTGCAGAAGGGGGTGGGTCGGCCGCGGTCAGGCGTCGAGTACCACCTTGAGCTGCTCGACGGCCCAGTCGAGCTCGGTCGCCCGGATGACGAGCGGCGGGGCGATGCGGATGGTCTGCCCGTGCGTGTCCTTCACGAGCACACCGCGGTCGAGCAGCTTCTCCGCGATCTCGCGGCCGGTGCCGATGGCGGGGTCGATGTCGACGCCCGCCCACAGCCCGGCGATGCGCACTTCCGTGACGCCGTGGCCGATCAGCGGCTGCAGCGCCTGCTCGAGGTGCGCGCCGAGCGCCCGCGCACGCTCCTGGAACTCGCCCGTCTGCAGCATCTCCACCACGCGGAGACCGACGGCCGCCGCGAGCGGGTTGCCGCCGAACGTGGAGCCGTGCTCACCGGGGCGGATCACGCCGAGCACATCCGTGTTCCCCACCACGGCCGAGACCGGCAGGATGCCGCCGCCGAGCGCCTTGCCCAGCAGGTACAGGTCCGGCACCACGCCCTCGCGGTCGCACGCGAACGTCTCGCCGACACGTCCGAGGCCGGCCTGGATCTCGTCGGCGATGAACAGCACGTTCTTCTCGTCGCAGATCTCGCGGATGCGGCGCAGATACCCCTCCGGCGGGATCACGACACCGGCCTCGCCCTGGATCGGCTCCACGAGCACGCCCGCCGTGTCCTCCGTGATGGCCGCGGCGATCGCCTCCGCGTCACCGAACGGCACACGGTCGAAGCCCGGCGTGTAGGGACCGAAGTCGTCGTGCGCGGTCTCGTCGTCGCTGAAGCTCACGATCGTCGTCGTGCGACCGTGGAAGTTGCCCTTCGCCACGACGATCCGCGCCTTCCCCTCCGGGATGCCCTTCACGCGGTAGCCCCAGGCCCGGGCGACCTTGATGCCGGTCTCCACCGCCTCGGCGCCCGTGTTCATCGGCAGCACGAGCTCCTTGCCGCAGAGCTCGGCGAGCGCCGCGGCGAAGGGCTCCAGCATGTCGCTCTGGAACGCCCGGCTGACGAGCGTGACCCGACCGAGCTGCTCGGTCAGGGCCGCGACGAGAGCGGGGTGCCGGTGCCCGAAGTTGACCGCGGAGTACGCCGCGAGCAGGTCGAGGTACCGCTTGCCCTCGACATCGGTGACCCACGCCCCCTCGCCGCGCGCGATCATCACCGGCAGCGGGTGGTAGTTGTGCGCGACGTGCGGCTCCGCGACCGCGCTGGGTCCCTGAGCCTGTCGAAGGGTCGAAGCGTCCGTTCCCTGGTTCGCTGCGTCCGCCCCCTGGGTCGCTGAGCTCGTTCTCTGGGTCGCTGAGCTCGTCGAAGCGCCCGCCGCCTGCTCGATCGTCACTTCGCACCCCGCAGTTCGAGCGTGCAGCACTTGATGCCGCCGCCGCCGAGGAGGAGCTCGGAGAGGTCGACGGTGATCGGGTTGTAGCCGCGCTCGCGGAGCTGCCGCTCGAAGCCCTTCGCCCGCGGCGAGATGATGACGTTGTAGCCGTCGCTCGACGAGTTCAGGCCGAACACCGCGCCGTCCTCGTCCGACACGAGGATCGCGTCCGGGAAGCGCTTCTCCAGCTCGGCACGGCTGGCGTCGTCGAAGGCTCCGGGGAGGTAGGCGATGTTCGCCCGCTCGGGGCCGCCGTTCCCCACGCCCTGCACGGGGTCGAGCACTGCGATCGCGGTGTCGAGGTGGTAGAAGCGGGGGTCGGTGAGGTTCAGCGACACGACCTCGCGGCCGAAGACCTCGCCGACCTCGCGGTGGCTGTCACCGGTGGAGCGAAAGCCCGTGCCCGCGAGGATCACATCGCCGACGAGCAGGAAGTCGCCCTCGCCCTCGTTGACCTCCTTCGGCATGACCGTGTCGTAACCCGCGGCGCGGAACCAGTCGGCGAAGGCCGGAGCCTCGCCCTGGCGCTCGACGAACCGGAACTCCGGCACATAGGCGCGGCCATCGATGAGGAAGCCGCCGTTGGCCGTGTAGACCATGTCCGGGTAGCCGGGGAGCGGATCGATGAGCTCGACCTCGTGGCCGAGCTCGACGTACAGGTCATAGAGCTTCTGCCACTGGGCGACCGCGTTGGCGGTGTCGGTCGGCCGCGACGGCTCCATCCACGGATTGATGGAGTAGTTCACCGTGAAGTGCTCGGGACGGCACATCAGGTAGTGGCGGCGGTGCGCGGTGCGCGTGGGGGCGGTGGTGACGGCGGTCTCCGGCGTCGACATGGATGCTCCTCGTGTGAACGGGCGCGGCGGACGCTGTCCAGGGGCCCGGCGGTCCTTCGACCCCCTGCTCGGACGAGGCGGAGGGGAAGATGCGACTCGGGCACGCCGGTGACCATTGTGCCACCGGACCCTGGGCGCCACCAGCATCCGTCCCGTGTCGCCCTCAGCCCTCGCGCTGCGTCACCACGACCTTGCCGACCGTGTGCCCGGCCTCGACGTGCGCGAGCGCCGACACCGCCTCGTCGAACGGGTACGTGCGCTCGATCACCGGAACCAGATGCCCCTCCTCGACGAGCTCGAGCAGCTTCGTGAGGACCTCAGGGCGCGAGGTCGCCGTGAGCGACACCACTCGGGGCCCGCGGAGCGAGAGCACGGCGGCGCGGATCATCCGCGGCACGGGGCCGAGCACGCGTCCGCCGTCGCCGGTCACGAGCACCACGCGGCCACCCGGACGGACGAGGCGCTGCAGCTCGCGGATCGGCACACCTCCCGCGATGTCGATGACGGCGTCGAACCGGGAGGAGGGCAGATGCGTGAGCGGAGACGTGCGGTGGTCGAGCGTGCGCACGGCTCCGAGGCGCTCCAGCAGCAGAGCGTTGTGCGCGCCGCACGTCGCCCAGACCTCGGCCCCGCGGAGCGCCGCGAGCTGGACCGCGAAGGTCCCCACGCCGCCGGACGCCCCGATCACGAGGACCCGCTGCGCACGGTGCCTCAACCCCACTCCGGCGGCATCGAGCGCCTGCCACGCGGTGCCTCCGGCGATCGGCAGGCACGCAGCCGCCTCGGGTGTCACGTCGGGCGGGACGGGCACGACACGGTCGGCCGCGATGCGGGCGTGGGAGGCGAGGCCGCCGCCGCCCTGCAGCTCCCCGACGACGAGTTCGCCGAGCTCGGCGTTCACCACGTCCGCGCCGACCGCCACGACGGTGCCGGTGACGTCGAGCCCGCGCACCGGGTTCTTGGGGCGGGTGAGCCCGAAGAACGGCCGGACCAGCAGCGGGTCGCCGAGGAGCAGCCGCACGTCGCCGGCGTTGAGGGCGGTGGCCTGCACGCGCAGCACGACCTCGCCCCGATGCGGCTGGGGGACGGGCTGCCGGGTCCGTGCTGTCCCGGCGGCCGGGCCGTACGTCTCGCGGGTCCAGGCGGGCATGGTCTCGGTCATGCGGCACCTCCGGGGTCGGTCGGATACGCGAACAGGTCGTCGATCCCGACGCCGAACGCCCGGGCGATCTGGAACGCGAGCTCGAGTGTCGGCGAGTACTTCTGCTGTTCGATCGCGATGAGGGTCTGTCTGGTGACCCCGATCGTGCGGGCGAGCTCGGCCTGCGTGAGTCCGGCGCGCTCGCGATGGGCGCGGATGGTGTTGGAGACGAGGGTGGGCTTGACCATCAGCGCAGCCCTCGGCGGTACGCGATCGCCCGGGCGACACCGCCGACGACGGCCGCCACGAGGAACCCGGCGAACATGGTGTTCGCGATCCAGAACACGTCGGCACCGAGACCGCAGAGGACGATGACCCCGAGGCCGGCGATGGTGACGAAGGCCTGCTCCACGCGGGCTCCCATCCGGCCGATGTCCCGGTCGCGGATGTCGGAGCGGCCGACGCCGTCCGGATCGGACATCCCGGCGATGATCCCCCAGAGGACGCTGAGCACGATCGTCCCGACGATGCCTCCGCCGATCGTCCACAGCATCAGCGGGAACCAGTCCGTGGCGGTGAGCGGTCCGCCGCCGGCTTGCTGCAGCAGCAGCACGACGTAGACGACCGCGACGATCGGGCTGACGATGAGCCCGGCCCAGACGTTGCGCTCCTCGTAGACCATGCGAATCCCCTCGTGTCAAAAATTCTTGACACGAGACTACGTCCGCCCGCCCCCCGTGTCAAGAATCTTTTACACCGCACCCCGTCCCCGCACCCCCGTCCCGTCTCCGCAGTCTCTCCCGGGATCACAATCGCACCCCCGCACCGCCTCTCCCGCCCGTTTCCGATCCCGCACGCCACCCACTCCCCCCACACCCGCGCCGCGGGATCAATAACGCCCCTCCCCAGGCCCCCGACGGCACCTTTTCGATCCGGCCTCCCGGAAGCTCCCGTCCCCTCCCCGCAGCACCCCACACTGATCCCGCACACCCACCGCAGGCGGATCGAGAACGCACCCCCGTCGCTCCGGAGCGGCGCCTTTTTGCACCCGCGGCTTGGAGACACGTACGCCCCGGAGGTGGGATCAGAATCGGACCCCGGATGGGGCGGAGCGGCACGTTATTGCCCCCGCACCGAAACGGCCGGGGGTCAGATGACGGAGGCGCTCCAGGGGTCGGGGTTTCCGTAGCGGTGGGCGGTGATCGAGACGGACTGCTCATGCACGAACGGGAGGAGCTCGATGCGGGCCGCCGCCGTCACCTCCGCGTCGTACACCGCGAGGTCCGGGTCACCGCCGGTGGCCACCGCCAGCGCGGAGCGCAGCGCCGCCACCGACTCCCGTCCACCCACGAGCCGCACGCGCCCATGCCGCGGAAGCACGGGAACACCCGCATCTCCCGCGGCCCCCGACTCCTCGGCCACCTGCATCCGCTGGAGCCACTCGACCTCCGTCTCCAGGAACACCACGGCGTCCAGGTCGCCCAGAGCATGCCGCACGCCCGCCGGAAGCCCGACCGGAGTGGACACGACGAAGCCCGCCCCCGCGCGCACTCCCGCGATCACGACCCGCAGCAGGTCGTGCAGGGCGGCGTCCTCGGTGGTGCGGATCTCCACGGGGACGGGCCGGTAGCGGAAGAGGTTGCGCTCGATCTCCAGCCGCGAGACGTCCCGCACCCGGCCGAACTCCCGGTCCCAGGCCAACGCGTCCGACAGAGCGGATCGCCGAAGCCACTCGAACGACTCGAACGGGAGGGAGGGCTGCGCCGCCTCGATGAGCCCCGTGATCCGGGAGTCGAGCCCCCGCAGATGGAGGGTGCTCGACGCCGGGGCCCCGTGCTGGGCGCGCCACGACCCGAGTCCGATGAGGTGGTTCGGCCCGCCCGGCTTGGCACCGGCGCCGACGGAGGAGCGCTTCCACCCGCCGAACGGCTGCCGCTGCACGATCGCCCCGGTGGTGCCGCGGTTGACGTAGAGGTTCCCGGCCTGCACGCGGTCGAGCCAGAAGGAGAGGTCGTCCGGGTCCTGTGTGTGCAGACCCGCGGTGAGACCGTAGGCGACGGCGTTCTGCAGGTCGACGGCCTTGGCGAGGGTCGGCGCGTGCATGACCCCGAGGACCGGTCCGAAGAACTCCTCGGTGTGGTAGCGGGAGCCGGACTGCACGCCGACCCGCACGCCCGGGCGCCACAGCCGTCCGCTGCCGTCGTCGGCGGGGTCGAGGGCGGGTTCGATGAGCCACCGCTCGTCGCCCTCCAGCTCGGAGAGGGCCCAGGCGAGCTTCCCTTCGGGCTTCTCGATGACCGGGCCCACCTCGGCGAGCGGATCCGAGGGCCACCCGACACGCAGCGAGCGGACAGCGTCGGCGAGCTGACGGGCGAAACGCTGCGAGCGCCCCACCGGCCCGACGAGGATCGCGAGCGACGCCGCGGAGCACTTCTGCCCCGCATGCCCGAACGCGCTCTTCACGAGGTCGGCCACGGCGAGGTCGAGGTCGGCCGAGGGCGTGATGATCATGGCGTTCTTGCCGCTGGTCTCGGCGAGCAGGGGCAGGTCGGGACGCCAGGAGCGGAACAGCGCCGCGGTCTCCCACGACCCGGTGAGGATCACCCGGTCCACAGCCTCGTCCGTGATGAGGGCACGGCCGAGGTCGCCTTCCTCGATGTCGACGAGAGCGAGAGCCTCACGGGGCACGCCACCGTCCCACAGCGCCTCCACGAGCACCGCCGCACACCGCCGCGCCTGCGGGGCGGGCTTCAGGACCACGCCGGAGCCCGCGGCGAGCGCCGCCAGCACGCCACCCGCGGGGATCGCGAGGGGGAAGTTCCACGGCGGCGCGACGACGGTCACGCGGGCGGGGACGAACACGGCGCCGGAGATCGCATCGAGCTCACGGCACGTCGCGGCGTAGTACCGGGCGAAGTCGACGGCCTCGCTCACCTCGACATCGGCTTCGGCGAAGACCTTGCCGGTCTCCGCCGCCGCGGCCTCGATCAGCTCCGCACGCCGGGACTCGAGGGCCGCCGCCGCGCGCAGCAGCACCTCGGCCCGTTCGGCTGCAGGACGCGCACCCCAGGCCGCCGCCGCGCCCTGCACGCCGCGCACGATGCGGCCGAGGTCGTCGGCGTCGTCGACGCGGGCCGCGGCCAGGACCTCCGTCCCGACCGTCGAGTCCGCGAGCCGCGCGCGGATCCCCGCCGCCCACTCGCGGTTGGCGGGGAGGGCGAGATCCGTATCGGCCGTGTTCGCGAAGCCCGGGGCGCCCCCGGTGTCCTCCCCGCGCTCGCGCGCCGCGTACACGGCGGTCTCGAGGAAGGCGCCGGTGTCGGCCTCGTCCGAGCCGCGCACGATGCCGAGCACGGCCTTCGTGAGATCGGCCTCCGCGACCGGGCTGACCGGCGTCGGCCGCACGGACTCGTGCACCGGCGCGAGGCGGTCCTGCGTGCGCCGCGGCCCGAGGGCGAGCGCCGGGTCGGCCGCCCGGTCGAGCGCGTCGAGGAAGCGGTCGGCCTCCCGGGCGAAGAGCGTCTCGTCGTCGTGCAGGTGGAACGCCGCGGAGAGGAAGTTCTCGGACGACGCGTTCTCCTCCAGCCGCCGCACGAGGTAGCTGATGGCCACGTCGAACTCGGCGGGCGCCACGACCGGCACGTACAGCAGCACCGGACCGACTTCGCGGGACACCGCCTGCACCTGCCCCTGGGCCATGCCGAGCAGCATCTCGAACTCGACATCGTCGCGGACGCCCCGCTCCCCGGCCCGCAGCCACGCGTGGGCGATGCCGAAGAGGTTGTGGCCGGCCACACCGATCCGCACCGAGGTCGTGTGCTCGGGCTGCAGCGCCCAGTCCAGACAGCGCAGGTAGTTGGCGTCGGTGTCGAGCTTGGTGTCGTAGGGCGCGGGCGTCCACCCGTGCAGCGTCGCCTCGACGTGCTCCATCGCGAGGTTCGCGCCCTTCACGAGGCGCACCTTGATGCGGGCTCCCCCGTGGATCACGCGGTCCTGCGCCCAGGCGGTGAGCTCCTGGAGGGCCGGGAGCGCGTCGGGCAGATAGGCCTGCAGCACGATCCCGGCCTCGAGCCCGATCAGCCGCGGATCCTCCAGGAGCCGCGTGAAGACGGCGATCGTGAGGTCGAGGTCGCGATACTCCTCCATGTCGAGGTTGATGAAGGTGCCGTCCGCTGCCGCCGTCACGTACAGCGGGAGCAGCCGCTCCACGACCCGGTCGACGACCTCGTCGAAGCCCCACATCGAGATGCGGCTGACGATGGCGGAGACCTTGACCGACACGTAGTCGACGTCCGGACGCCGGATGAGCGCGTGGATGCCGTCGAGCCGCCGCTGCGCCTCGGCCTCGCCCAGCACCGCCTCCCCGAGGAGGTTGAGGTTCAGGCGCGACCCCGACTCCCTCAGCTTCTCGATCGCGGGTCCGAGCTTCGCGGGCCGCGCGTCCACCACGAGGTGCCCCACCATCTCGCGCAGCGCCCGCCGCGCGAGGGGGACGACCGGGGTCGGCAGCACCGGGGCGACCCCGCCGCCGAGCCGCACGGCGGAGCGCAGGTACCACGGCAGGAACTCCGGCACGATGGGCGCGATCCGGCGCAGCTGGGAGGCCGCGGCGGTCAGGCTCTCCGGCCGCATCACGCCGTCGACGAAACCGAGGGTGAACGGCAGACCGTTGGCGTCGCGCAGGACTCCGGCGAGGCGTTCCGCTGCGGGGTCGACGTCGGCCGCGGCCGCCTCGATCACCCAGCGGCGCGCGAGTTCGACGGCCTGATCGGCGAGGGATGCGGATGCCCCCGCCTCCGCGGAGGATGACGACGACTCTGCCATGTGACCACCCTAGGTCTCCGGTCGCGGAATCCCGGGGTGCCCGACCGGGCGGGCCGGAGTCGGGTCAGTTCCAGATGCTGGGGGCGGGGGTGCGCACGGGAGGCAGGGCGGACGCGGCCGCCCAGTCGTGCACCCACGCGTCGATCTCCGGCACCCCGTCGGGCTTGCCCACCGCAGCGAAGAGCTCCTCGTTGCTGACCGTGCCGCCGGAGCGTCGCAGCACGCGGGCCCGCACGATGGCCCGGGCGTAGACCTCGCCGCCGACCACGGCACGATGCTCCAGGAACAGGGCCTTCTCGTCGTGCCCGATGAACCGGGACTGCACCTCGAACCGCTGCCAGAGCTGGAGCGACTTGCGGAAGGTGATCGTCTCGCTCGACACGACCGCGTACCAGCCCTGCTCCTTCATCACGTCGAACAACCCCGTGCGGATGAGGTGGTCCCAGCGACCGAGGTCGAACAGCGACAGGTACCGGCCGTTGTTCATGTGGCGGAGGATGTCGAGGTCGGTCGGCAGGGTGGTCACCGTCACGGTGCCGACGGCGGTGGGGTCGAGGGTCTTCCCCTGCCGCACGCGGCGACGCGCACCGAGGATCACGAGGAGGGTCCGCCAGATCACGTTCACGAGGACTGATCGTAGCCATCCGCGCACGACGGTCGAACTTCGTTGTCCGATTCCTCCATGCCCCCGGTGGGCCTCTCGGGGGCCGTCGTCCCGATTTCCGATTTCCACGGACCCGCCGTAGAGTCACCGCATGAGCGCCGAAGCCCAGCCCGAAGTCATCGTCCGTCCGGTCCGTGATGTGGATGCGGAAGCCCTCGGTCGCGTGCATGCGCAGTGCTGGCACGAGACCTACGATCACCTCATCAGCAAGGCGGCTCTGGAGAAGGTCTCCCCCCGCCGGATGGCCGAGCTCTGGACGCACTGGGCGGCGCAGGGCCCCGACTTCAAGATGAACGCGGCGCTCGTCGACGGCGAGATCGTCGGCTTCGTCGGCTCGGGTCCGGCCCGCGACAAGGACGCCCCGGCGTTCCGCGAGCTGTACTTCATCTACCTGCTCGACGCGTACCACTCGACCGGCATCGGGCAGAAGCTGTTCGATGCGGCCGTCGAGAAGGACGAGCCGCTCTACCTCTGGGTCGCCGAGGACAACCCCCGCGCGCACCGCTTCTACACGCGCAACGGATTCCACCTCGACGGCGCCGCGCACACCGAGCCGTTCCTCGGCGAGACGCTCACCGAGGTCCGCTTCGTGCGCCCCTGACCCTCGTCTTCACCGAAAGGGCCGCCCCGCGGGGCGGCCCTTTCGTCTGCGCTCAGAGGCGTTCGATGATCGTGACGTTCGCGACGCCGCCGCCCTCGCACATCGTCTGCAGGCCGTACCGGCCGCCGGTGCGCTCCAGCTCGTTGAGCAGTGTCGCGAGGATGCGGGTGCCGGTCGCGCCGATCGGGTGCCCCAGCGCGATGCCGCCGCCGTTGACGTTGACCTTCTCGTGCGGCGCACCGGTCTCGCGCATCCAGGCGAGCACGACCGAGGCGAACGCCTCGTTGACCTCGAACAGGTCGATGTCCTCGATCCGGAGCCCGGTGCGCTCCAGCGCGTGCCGGGTCGCCGGGATCGGCGCGGTGAGCATGAGCACGGGGTCGTCGCCGCGGACGGAGACGTGGTGGATGCGGGCCGCGGGGTGAGGCCGTGCTCCTGCACCGCTCGCGCACTGGCGATGAGCAAGGCGCTCGATGCATCGCTGATCTGCGACGCGACCGCGGCGGTGATCCGTCCCCCGGGCGCGAGCGGCGGCAGTCCGGCCATGCGTTCCAGAGTGGTGTCCCGGCGCACGCCCTCGTCGTGGTCGAGCCCGGCGAGCGGCGCGATCTCCGCCGCGAACCGCCCCTCGTCCTGGGCCACGGCCGCCCGGCGGTGACTCTCCAGCGCGTACCGCTCCATCTCCTCCCGCGAGATGTCCCACCGCTCGGCGATGAGCTCCGCGCCCCGGAACTGCGAGATCTCCTGGTCGCCGTAGCGCTCCTGCCATCCGGGCGACTCGGCGTACGGCGTCGTGAAGCCGTACTCCCGGCCGACGGTCGCGGCGGCCGTGAGCGGGATCCGCGACATGTTCTGCAGCCCGCCGGCGATCACGAGGTCGCCGGTGCCGCTGAGCACCGCCTGCGCGGCGAAGTGCACGGCCTGCTGACTGGATCCGCACTGGCGGTCGATCGTCACGCCGGGCACGTGCTTCGGGAAGCCGGCGACGAGCAGCGCGGTGCGCGCGACGTTCCCGGCCTGCCCGCCGATCGCATCGATGGCTCCGAGGATCACGTCGTCCACGGCGCCGGGGTCGATGCCCGTCCGGTCACGAGGGCCCGCAGACTGTGCGCGCCGAGGTCGGCGGGGTGGATCTCCGCGAGAGCGCCGCCACGGCGTCCGACCGGCGAACGGACCGCGTCGACGATGTAGGCCTCTGCCATGATCTCCCTCTTCTCAGTCCTCCGTGCCGGCCGGCAGGAGCAGCCGGAAGCGCTCGCACAGCACCGGCATGTCGGGTTCATAGCCGCGCGGGTTCTCGGAGTGGGTGCGCCAGTAGCGCTCGTGCACCTCGCGCCAGTGCGCGAGCGTGCGATCCCCCTCCCCCTCGGCGAAGGCGTGCGCCTCGTCGACCTCGTCGAAAGGCACGATGTCGATCGCCGTGGTCTCGATCACGGCGCGCGGGGCGCCGGTTCCGTCGAGGATGATGCTGAGTTCGCCGACGGTCGGCAGCGGATCCCCCGTCTCCTCGTAGTCCCAGACGGAGGACGCGGTGCCCACCTTGATGCCGCGGAGCACGAGCTCCAGGAGCTCGTCGGCGTGCTCCGGCGTCGCACCGAAACCCCACGCCGCGGGAAGGGCCTCGGGCAGGTGCGGCAGCGCGATGCGGGCCTCGCGCCAGTACTCCTCGATGGCGGTGCGGTCGGTCATGGATCAGCGCCCCGAGACCTTGCCGAACACCTTCGCGATCGGCGCGAGCACGAGCGGCCGCGCCGCGACCCACGCGATCGCGATCACGACGAGCGAGGCGATGAACACCCAGAACCCCGTCCACGTCGCGGCATCCTGCGCGGCGAACATGTGATTGAGGTTGCGCAGGAAGCCGGTCAGCATCACGAGCGCGACGTGCGCGATGATGAACGCCACGAAGTAGAGCATCACCGGGAAGTGCAGGGCGCGCGCCCATTCCACCGGGTACGCCTTCGACAGGCGCTCCGCCTTCTTGGGCCAGAGCCCCGACATGCGGAACCCGGTGACGGCGGCGAGCGGTGCCGCGAGGAAGACGGTGACGAAGTAGGCGAGCTGCTGCAGGCTGTTGTAGTTGTTCCAGCCGTTCTCGTGCGGCCAGTCGAACGAGATGTACTGCAGCGCCGCCGACAGCGCGTTCGGGAAGACCTCCCAGCTCGTCGGCACGATCCGCACCCAGTGCCCCGTGGCGAACAGCAGCACCACGAAGATCACGCCGTTCAGCAGCCACAGGATGTCGAGCGCCTGATGGAACCAGAGGTTCAGGCTGATCTTGCCCTTCGGGTTGTTCCGCGGCGTCCAGAACACGCTCGGACGCTTCTCCGTGCGCACCTGCAGCCCCGAGCGGATGATCAGCACGATCAGGAACATGTTGAAGAAGTGCGCCCAGTTGACCCACGGCGCGAAGCCGGGCTCGACCGGGATCGGCGGCTCGTACTCGCCCGGGAAGGCGGCCAGGAAGTCCTGCATGAAGGGGAGGCTCAGCAGCGTGCGGACGAGGGCCACGGCCGCGGCCGCGAGCACACCGAGAGCGGCAGCGCCGAACAGCGCCGCGATCGCCTGGGTCCAGGTCGGATGCCGGCGAGCGGTCGGGGTGGTCGAGGCGGCGGCCGGAAGGTGCCGCGGTGCACGACCGTTCCAGACCGTGCGGGTCCAGGGCAGCGGCGTGCTGATGTCGGCGGCCGGGGCGAGCGCAGTGCCGGGGGTGGCGGGCTCCGCCGTCGCGGGTGCCGCGGCCGGAGCCG
>NZ_JBNFOC010000019.1:0-19770 GCF_057364585.1 Microbacterium sp. CFSPD4_SD4 | reverse complement strand
CCGGCGCCGCGTCCCCCCCCGGCACCCGCCCGACCCCCGCCCGCCGCGCCCCGTCCTCGCCCCCCGGCACCCCGTTCTCCCGCCCGCCGCCCCGCGCCGCAGCCGGAGCCGCCCGTCGCAGCGCAGCCGCCGACGGGGATCATGGCCGCGATGGGCGACGTGCCTCCGCCGGCCCCGCAGCCCGCGCCGGCACCGGCCGTCCCGCCGGCCGAGCAGATCCCGGCCTCCGCGCCGACGACGGAGGCGAATCGTGTCGTGCGCCCGGTGCCGCCGTCGTTCCGCGACGCTGGTCAGGCCGAGGCCCCGCCGATGCCGACGATCCGTCCCGTCCCGTCTCCGGCCGATGCCCCCGCGGCAGCGCAGAGCGCGCCCGTACCGGCTCCGGCTGCGCCCGAGGGCCTCATCCCCGATGTCGACAAGACCGTGGTGACGCCGCGTCCCACCGACGACGACCTCGACGCCACGGTGGTCGTCGCCCGCAAGCGCGGGGTGCGGCGCGTCCTCGTGCTGGACGACGGTCGTCGGTTCTCGCTGTCCGGCGCGAGCGTCGTGATCGGCCGGAACCCCACCGGGGAGCCGGGCGAGCAGCGGCTGGCCATCCCGGACACAACCCGCACGCTGTCGAAGACCCACGCCCGCCTGGTGGTGCAGGAGGACGAGTGGCGCCTGACCGACCTGCACGCCACCAACGGCGTCGTCGTGGTGGCCGACGACGGCTCGGAGACGCTCCTGGACGCCGGTGAGAGCGTGGTGGGCACCGGCCGGTTCATCCTGGGCGAAGTGGGCATGCACGTCGTCGCGGAGCGCGATTCGTGACCGTGGAATCCGTCGTCCTCCGGGTCGCCGCGCTGACCGACACCGGGCTCACGCGGACGGCCAACGAGGACGCGGTGCTCGACGCGCGTCCGGTCTTCCTGGTCGCCGACGGCATGGGCGGGCACGACGCCGGTGATCGCGCCAGCGCGGCCGTCGTCGCCGCCTTCGAGCCGCTGCGCGGGCGGACGGTCGACGTCGGCGACATCAGTGACGCGCTGAGTCGAGCCGCGGCCGTCGTCGAGGGCATCGCCGCCGCGCACGCCCGCGGTGCGGGCAGCACCGTGACGGGTGTGGCCCTCGTGGATCACGAGGGTGCGCCGCACTGGCTCGTCTTCAACGTGGGGGACTCCCGGGTCTACCGGCACCACGGTACCGAGCTGGCGCAGCTCACGATCGACCACTCCCTCGGACAGGAGCTCGTCGATGCCGGGGAGCTCCGCCCCGAAGACCTGGCCTCGTTCTCGCGCCGCAACGTCATCACGCGCGCGGTCGGGGCTCCGGACAGCACCGCGGACAGTTGGCTGCTCCCCGTCGTCGACGGCGAGCGGCTCCTCCTGTGCTCCGACGGACTCACCGGCGAGGTGAGCGATGAGGCCATTCGCGCGACGCTGACCATGAACGGCCGCCCGGAGACCGCGGCGGCGGCCCTCGTCCGCCGCGCGCTGCAGGGCGGAGGACGAGACAACATCTCGGTCCTGGTGATCGATGTCGTCTCCGGCGGCGCACGCACGCGTCCGGACGACGCCACGGGCGGACGGGCCGCCGTGTCCGCGGTCACCGATTCGATGCTCGAGGGCACGACGGTCCCGGTGCGAGCGCGATGAGCGACGACGAGGCCGAGGAGACCGTCATCCTGACACGGCGCGACCGCCGGCGGGCCGAAGCGGCGGACCCGGTGCCCCCGGCGGCCGATGACACATCGTCCGCCGTCGATGAGGCCACCATCGTGGTGGATCGCGCGAAGACGGCTCCGGCTCCCGACCGGATCGACGATGCCGCGGAGGATGCGCCCGAAGGCGCCGTCGCCGATGAGCCGGTCGATGCCGGGTCCGAGGACGCCGTGGGCGAGGCCATCGATGACGCGACCGTGGTCGTCGATCGCTCCGGGCCTCCGGCGGCCGACGCCCCCGAGGACGCCACCGTGGCGGTCGCGCGTCCGGCTCGACGCCTGCGGCGGAAGAAGGGCGCCGCCGCAGAGGGCGACGGCACCGCACCCCAGGCCGCCGAACCGCGGTTCCGCGTCGACTCCTTCGCCGCCCCAGACGGCGCGCCGGCTCCCGCGATCTACAAGCCGCGTCCGGCTCCGCGCACCCCCGCCGCTCCGCCCGTCGTCGTCGGGGCGGCCGCGCCCACGCGGGTGGTGGAGCCCGGGCTGCCGTCGGTCGCCAAGCAGGCGCAGCGATGGAGCGTCGTCACCCTTGTTGCGACCGTCGGGGCGGGCGTCGTGTCGGTCGTCGGTCTCGTTGCGCTGGGCTTCGTCGTCTTCGCCTGAGGAGGCCGGCGCCCTGCGGCCCTCGCTAGGGTGGGCGAAGTCCAAAGAGGGGGGACAGACGGATGGATCGAGATGCGAAGCAGTCGACGGCGACGAGCAGCACGTCGCGCAGGCCGCGTGTCGCCGGCGTGTTCGCCGTCGTGCTCGGTGCTCTGTCGGCGATCGTCGCGATTCCTGCGCTCGTCGCGGTGTCGACCGACCCGGAATTCCTCTTCGGGGGTCTCGTGGCTCTGGTCGTCGCAGCGGTGTCGTTCCTCTTCGCCGGCTTCGCCTTCCGGTTCGTCCGCGAGCCGTCGACCATGCGCACCGCGATGACCCCGTTGCTCTGGCTCGTCGCGGCGGCGCTCTTCGTCGGAGTGCTCGGCAGCATGGGGGCGTTCGTCTACGGTCAGGTCGTTCAGAACCCGCAGAGCGCGGCCGTCGGGTTGCTCCTGCTGCCGTTGGCGGGAGGCGTCATGGTCACCGGTGCGGTGCTCGTGGGGGCGGTCGTCCGGGCGCGACAGGCGGCAGCCGCCGGCCGCTGATCCGGCCTCTGCCTCTCAGGCTTCGGGGTCGGGGCGGTCGAGGAGGCCGCCCTGTCGTTCGACCTCGACCGCCGCGTCGGCGGGGGTCTCCCGGCGTCGCCGGAGGACGATGAGGATGCCGAGGACTCCGAGCAGGCTCGCCCCGGCGATCGCGGCGATGAGGGCCACTTCGCGGGTGAGGACGAACGGCGGCACCCCGTGGTCGGGCTCGACGCTCACGACCGGGGGCCGCACCGCACTCTCCCCGGTGTCGAAGAAGGGGCTGACGGGTCCGCGGGTGGTGGGGTCGGGGAGGAGCTGAATGGCGGCGGAGGGCCGGATGAAGCCCCAGCCGTTCACGTCATCGCGGTTGTCGGCATCCGCGCGAAGTGCGGTCGCCGTGAGCCGGTACGCCCACCCCGCGGGCGGATCCTCCGGGTGCGCCTCGGCGACCAGGGCCGCCGCCGCGCTCACGTAGCCGGTCGCGAAGCTCGATGCCGGGGCGTCGGAGGCGAACAGGCAGTCGCCGCCGCCGGTCGCCGCGGTGAGCACGTTCGCGCCGGGGGCCGTGACCCCGACCTGCGGACCGTGGATCGAGCTGTCGGTCGCGAGCCCCGTCGCATCGGCCGCGCTGACGCCGAGCGCCTGCTCGTAGGCGGCGGGATACCGGGCTCCGTCTTCGGCCTCCGGGTCGGAGGCCCTGTTGCCGCCACTGGCGACGACGAGCGCTCCGACGGCGGCCGCGTGCTCCACCGCCGCGCGCAGCGCAGGCGAGTCCGTCTCCTGCGACGACGAGACGTTGATGATGTCCGCGCCGTTGTCCGCCGCCCAGTTGATGCCGTCGGCGAGGCGCTGGGCGCTCGGTCCCCACCCCTTGTCGATGTCCTGCGGCGAGTCGCTGCGGAACGCGCGCACGGACAGCAGGCGCGCATCGGGGGCGAGCCCCACCACGCCGGAGCCGGAGACGGGCTGCGCCGCGATCTGCCCGGCGATGGCGGTGCCGTGCCCGGTCAGATCGCTCAGGCCGTCGCCGCGTTCGCCGTCGCCGACGAGGTTCACGCCCCCGACGACGACGCCGGCGAGGTGCGGGTTGCCGGCGTCGATCCCGGAGTCGACGACCGCCACGACGACGCCCTTCCCGGTGGCGAGACGGTTCGCATCCTCCGCCCCGAGGGCCGCGAGTGCCGACGGCGCCTCGGGAGCGAACACCACGGTGCCGGGCTCGCAGGCGCCGGTCGCCATCGACACGATCGTCGTGGGAGCGGTCGGCGCGGCCACCGCGGCGGCCGGCGCCCCCCATACGGCAGCGCCCACCACGAGGGTGGCGAGAGCGGCGCGGCGGCGCATCACTCGTCCCCGGAGCCGGGCGACTCTCTCGCGGCCTCTGTGGTCAGCGCCGGCCCGGCGGCGAAGAAGTCGATCCACGCGCTCGGCACCCGCCCGACGTCGCCGGGGGTGTAACCGAGCTGGGCGAGCGGTCCGCTGGCGGCGTCCTCCGCCGACTCGTCCGGCACGGCGCCCGGGATGGCGTACGCGGTACCGGACTCGTCGACGAGCACGGCCATGCCCACCGCCTCGTCCGACGGGCCGCTCGTCTGCACGAGGGCCCCGCCGCCGACGGTGACGGCGACACGGTCGCGGTCCTCCGGCAGCTCGGTGCTCGTGGACCCGAGGACGGTGCGGGCGTCGCCGCCCAGGACCGCGCACGGGGTCTCGCCGGAGGCGAGCGGCGTCAGCGGAAGCATGGGCCAGTCGTCGCCACCGGCGTTCGGAACGGTGGGAACGTCGGCCACCTCCGCCGGGGACACCTCTTCCTCGTCCGCGCCGGCCTCCTGCGCGCTGCCGAGCAGGTAGAGCTGGTACGCGAGCGGGCTGAGGCGCGCGAGCTCTCCGGTCGCGAGGGCCACGTAGCGCTCGTCCGCGGGGCTGCCCTGCACGTGCACGATCGTGCCCGCCGTCAGATCGGTCCCCGGCACCCGGGCGCCGACGGCGTTCAGACGGATCGGCTCGAGGTCGGCGCCGCTCTCGAAGAGGTTGAGCCAGCGTCCGTCGACCTCGATGACGTCGCTGGTGCCGAGGCCGACCGCGCGCAGCACCGCGTTGGCGTCGTCGGCGGGGACGGCGTACCGGAGGCCGTCCGCGATCACGAAGAGCTCGTCGCCGCGTTGCACGACCGCGCCGGTGCCCGTCGACGGCTCCGCGATCGGCGCCCCTGACAGCGAGACGGCGGTCCCGGCAGAGTCGTCGATGCACGCGGTCCATGCCGTGTTGATGAGGGCGCTCGGGGTGGGCAGGTCGTCAGGGGCACCGAGGATGCCGATCGAACCGCCGACCGGGATGCCGTCGAGGGCGGCCTGATCCGTGCGCACGACCTTGAACTCGCCGGCGGGGATGAGCAGGCGGGCGCTGGCGGTGTTGATGACGGGGTACAGCGTCCCCTCGACCGAGACGTAGCGGGCGCCCGTGTCGGTGGCGACGATGAGGCGGTTGTTCTGCCAGTCGCCGGGGAGGCCCGGCTGCATGATGCCCCAGAACACGCCGACGAGGATCACGCCGACGGTGAGGGCGATGCCCGCGATGACGGCGCGCAGCGGCTTGGCCGGTTCGAGCTCCTTGCCGCCGGGGGCGCCGCCGGTGAAGGCGGAGAGGAGCCGTCGCCGGCTGAAGCCCTGGGCCTCGATCAGGTCCTTCTTGGTCGCCATCGGTCAGACGAGCCCCGCCGTGATGACCCCGAGCGGGAGCAGGAGGGCGAGCGCGACGACCTCGACCGTGTCCCCGAGCCGCGTGAGGCGGAGGCGGGCCTTCGGCGTGAGCAGCGTGAGCCCGATGAGCACCACGGTGGCGACCACGAGGATGAGCAGCATCCAGGTGCGCACGTCGGGGAGGGCGAGCGCGACGGTCACACCGGTCGCGGCGAGGCCGATCGCCCCGATCGCCATCAGCACGAGCACCCCGAGGCGGGCGTGCATCTGCCGCGACTGGAACATCATGCCGACGAAGGCGAGCACGCAGAGCACGGCGCCCGTGACGCCGCTGGCGGCGACGAGCGGGGTCGCGATGAGGGCGGCGAGGCCGAGCGCGGCACGGAGCGCGATGAGCGTGCGGGTGCCGGCGGCGGCGCGACGCTTCACCTCCTCGGCGTCGATGGGCTGCGGCGCGGAGAACATGTCGGCGTCGCTCTGCGGCGAGATCACCCGGATGCGGGTGGAGCTCAGAGCCAGCCAGGGGATGCCGTTCGCGAGCAGCGCCGTGGTCGCGAGCATCAGCGCGTACGAGGCGAGCGGGTCGCCGAAGACCGCGGCCGCCGTGGCCGTGATCCCGATCGAGGCACCGAGGGCGATGGGCACGAGGTGGATCTCGGGCTTGTCCTGGGTGACGGCCAGGCTGAGGCCCCCGACGACGACGAGTCCGAGCCCGAGAGCCGCGAGCGGCCAGCCCCAGATGCTCTGCGCGGGGACCGCGAGGTAGCCCGCGAGCCCGCCGTACGCCGCGGCGGTGAGTCCGAGCGCATGACCGGCCTCCGGCTGCCGCAGCCGCATCAGCACCGCGGCGGCGACGCTGAGCACGACCGCGCCCGATCCCGCGATGATCGCCGGGAGCAGAGACGTCGGCGGCGTCGCGACGAGGAGCACGGCGCAGAGGGCGAGGAAGGTAAGGCTGACGAAGAGGGCGGTGCGGGAGCTGTCCGCGGGGGTCCAGGAGTTGTGCTGCTCCGCGGTCGCGTCGATCACGGCTTCCACGACGTCGTCGTAGATGCGCGGCTCGCGCATGAGTCCGCCGCGCACCAGGGTCAGCAGCTCGCCGTCGTGCACGCCCTGGGCGGCGGCGCCGCGAGCGGGGTCGAGGGGCGTGCCGTCCGCCCGCTGCAGCGCGTACCCGCCGTGCGTGAGGGTCGGGTCCAGCACGCCGAGACTGCGGGCGAAGCCGGGGATGATCTCGACCAGGGGGACCTGCGATGGCACCCCCACGTCGAGCCTGCGGTCGTCGCTGACCACGGAGATCCGCAGCACGGTTCCTGCCACGGTGCCGCTCTGGCTCATATCGGTGGTGTCCCCCCACGTGTGTGATGCTCTCCCGCCGCAGGCATTGCGGGGGTCCGGCCCGGACTCACTCTAGTTGACAGGCCAGATACTATCTGTTGCGCACGCGCGGGCAGGGGCGACGGTCTCGCGCGGCGGAGGGTAACGGAGGGGATCATGCAGGTTGGACGTGTCCGCGGCGTGCGGCGGCTGCTCGTGTGGATGGGAACGCTGGGAACGGTGATGGCATTGGTCGCGCCCGCGGCAGCTCACGCAGCGACGCTGGAGTCAGGTCTGTGGTGGTTCGATCGCGGCAAGGTGCAGGCAGCGCACGATGCGGGCTTCGACGGGACGGGTGTCACCGTCGCGGTCATCGACGGTCAGATCAATCCCGACATCGTCGGTCTCCGCGGCGCGGATCTCGAGGTGAAGGACTCCTACTGTCGCGACGCCGAGGGAGACCCGGTGCCGGCGACGTCGACCGATTATGTGGCGGCGTCGCATGCGACGCACGTCGTCTCGATGATCGCAGGGACCGGAGATGCCCCGGCAGGCGGCCTTCCCGTCACCGGGGCCGCGCCTGGTGCGAAGGTCCTCTACTACCCGGCGATCGTCACCGATGGGGTGTTCGACACCGCGATGGGGGAGAAGTTCGACGAGCAGTGTCTGCTCGAAGACGGCAGCACGGTCATGGCTGATGGGACGACCGGGGTGTCGCGTGCGATCGAGGATGCGGTAGAGGATGGCGCCGACATCATCTCCATCTCCCTCGGGGGCTTCGATCTGACCGACGCCCTCGCCAAGGCGGAGGCCGCCGGCGTGATCGTGGTGGCGGCTCTTCCGAACAACTCCGGGGTGGCCTCGCAGCCTGCGTCGGGCAACGGCGTCGTCGCAGTGCAGTCGTTCGGTGCTGATGGGAAGATCCAGAGCTCCACCACCATCGAGGGCGTGGGCGAGCCTTCGCCGAATCAGAGCGACGACGTGATCGTCGCTGCGCCGGGGATGGGTCTGCTCGGGCAGGGCAGCGAGAACTCCTGGGACGAGCAGGTCCTCCTCACCGGCACGTCGTATGCGACGCCGATCGCGGCGGGCTTCCTCGCCGTGGTGAAACAGAAGTACCCGGATGCCACCTCGGGTCAGCTGCTGCAGAGTCTCATCCGCAACACGGGCACCAAGGGCGAGCACGAGCCGGAGTGGAACGACAGCGTCGGCTATGGAGCGGTCTCGCTGACGGGGATGCTCGCTGTCGATCCGACGGCGTACCCGAATGTCAACCCGATCTTCGATGCGGAAGACCCGAACGCCCGGCCGTCGGCGGCCGACGTCCGCGCTGCTGCTGCTGCTGCTGCGCGGCCGGCGCCGACCGCCGACAGCGACGAGCCTGGCGAGGCCTCGTCCACGCAGGACGCATTGGTGCCGCTGCTGATCGGGGGCGGGGTCCTGGTCGCTGTCCTTCTCGTGGGCGGCATCATTCTCGCGGTCGTGCTCACGCGATCTTCACGACGACGGAACAACGAGCACCGAGGCGCGCAAGACCGGTAGGGCGCCGGGCATCAGCGGAAGTGGCGTGCCGATGCTTCAGGCCATTCATCGATCGAACGTAGAAATTTCGATACGGATCTGTCCAGGCCGTTGGAAATGGGCACCGACCTGCTTTAGCCTATGTGCGGAAACAGATTGTCGGGGGTTGTTCCGAAGTCGTCCCGTATCGGGAAGGCGCTCCCCCGCGTGTGTCCTCATGGGGACCGGAGGGAGTGAGTAATGGCTGATGTCATCTCCGCAGAAGAGGGGGCTCTGCGTCGCGGAGCCCAGGCCGTGCGGGAGACGAAGTCCGGGATCGATCAGCAGACCAAGAAGGTCCGCGGTGAGATCGAGCAGCTGCGCGGGTTCTGGACGGGTGCGGCTGCCGCATCGTTCACCACGCTGATGTCGCGGTGGGACGAGCAGGCTCGTCAGCTCAACGAGGTCCTCGTGACGCTCGAGGATGCCCTCGCCGGCACCGAGCGCGACCAGGCCGCGACCGAAGAATCCCACCAGCAGACCATCGCGGGCCTCGGCTCGATGATGGGCGCCTGAGCGCAGTCCGCAGAGATTTCAAGGAGAACATGATGCAGTCGATGTCCGTTCGCCCGGAGCAGGTCAACGCTCTCGCGGCGCAGATCCGCAGCGGGTCGCAGGGTATTCGTTCCGAGCTGGACCGCCTCGAGTCCGAGGTCAGCAAGCTGCGTGCGGCGTGGGATGGTGCCGCGCAGCAGGCCTACGACCAGGCGCAGGCCAAGTGGAACCGCTCGCTGAGCGAGATGCAGCAGCTGCTCACGCAGATCGCCGGGAAGACCGAGGAGATCTCGGGTCAGTACGTGCAGACCGACAAGTCGGCTGCGGGGCGCTTCGGCGCGTGAACCCGGGGCGCGGGTCTGGCGCAGAGATGCGTCGGGCCCGCGCCGTCTGCTGTGCTTTTCGGTGAGACACCGGACGGTACAGCAGGCGTGACGGGATCGCCGGAGGAAAGAAGAGGGGGCGTCGATGAGTATCGCAGTCGACTTCGATGGAGTGTTCGCCGAGCTGAAGCGGCTTCTGCGCGAGCTGCAGGAGTTCCCGAGTCCTGCAGAGGTGGCTGTCGTCGAAGGCGAGGCGTCGAGCACGACTCGCGAGTTCCATCAGGCGGTCGCCAATGCCGCGCGCGAAATGGGCAATGCAACAGAGCGTGCCATCGAGAAGCTGCAGAACACGCACGACACCATCCGTGCGGCGGTCCTCCAGCTCGCGGAGCAGGACGCCGCCCTGGCAGATGAGACGAAACTGATCGTTTCTCTGCTGGACTCGGCTGTCGAGCAGACCGAGTCGATGACTCCGGTCGGCGGCGGTTTGAGCGATGGCGTGAAGGCGGATGCCGCCGACTCGTCCACCGAGCCCGAGGACGCCGACTTCTGATGCAGCGTGCGTTTCGTGGGGTTGCCGCGATCGTCGGTCTCACCGGCCTGGCGTTCGCGGCCCTCGTGCCGGCGGCTGCGGTTGCGGACACCGCAGAGTCCGGTCTGTGGTGGTTCGATCGTGGCCGGATCCAGGAAGCTCACGATGCGGGCTTCGATGGTTCCGGTGTCAAGGTGGCCGTGATCGACAGTCAGATCAATCCGGATGCGGTCGGTCTCCGCGGGGCGGACGTGACGGTCCGGGAGCCGTCGTACTGTCTGGATGCGTCGGGGACGCCGTATCCGTCGGTCGCGACAGATTATGTGGCCTCGCATCATGCGACGAACGTCGCATCGATGATCGTGGGAACGGGGGAGGCACCCACTGGCGGCGCCCCGGTGAAGGGCGTCGCGCCCGGGGTGGAGATGCTGTTCTACACTGCGCCGGTGGTCGACGGTGTCCTCGACGACGAGGGCGAGGATGCTGAGTGTCTGCAGGAGGGTGGCAGCAAGTTGGCGGCGGACAACCGGACAGGGCTGGACCATGCCGTCTCGGACGCCGTGGCTGACGGGGCGGACATCATCTCCATCTCCTCCGGTGGCATGGACGCATCGAAGGGCATCGCGGAGGCTTACGCCAACGACGTGGTGGTGGTCGCCAGTATGCCGAACGAGGACGGGATCGCCTCCCCGCCGGCCAGTCTGAACGGTGTCGTGGCCGTGCAGGCGTTCGGTGAGGACGGCAAGATCCAGAACGGGCAGTACGGGAAGCCGAACGTGAGTGACGACGTCATCGCCGCCGCCCCGGGAATCGGTCTGTTGCTGCAGGGCGCGTCGGACTCGTGGGAGGCACAGTCGCTCGGATCGGGGACGTCGTACGCGACGCCGATCGTGGCGGGGATGCTGGCGGTCGTGAAGCAGAAGTATCCGGAGGCTTCAGCGGGGCAGCTGATTCAGAGTCTCATCCACAACACGGGCACGAAGGGCGAGCACGAGCCGAAATGGAACTCCGGCACGGGATACGGCGCGGCGTCTCTCACCGGGATGCTGGCGGTGGATCCAACGAAGTATCCGGATGAGAATCCGATCTTCGATGCCGATGACCCGAACGCCTCCCCGTCGCTTGCGATGGTGAACGAGGTCAAGGCGGCACAGGATCGGGAAAATGCGACAGCGAGTCCACGACCCTCTTCCGCGCCCGGCGGGGCTGAGCAACCATCGGATGTGTCGGCGATGCCGTGGGTGATCGGCGGTGTCATCGTTGCTGTGCTGGTCGTGGGCGGCATCACTCTCGCGATCGTCTCGACACGATCATCACGTCGACAGACAACGGAACAAGGGGGCAACCATGGCCGGTAAGCAGAGCGGCGGGTACGAGGCGGAACTGAACCGCATTCGAGCCCTGTCGGATTCAATCATCCCGAAGACGTCGGCGCTGATCCACGCGCTGGAGTCGCTGGACGGTGCGCTCGCGAACGCCCGAAAGTCGGAGTACTGGACGGGGAGCTCGGCGGAAGCTGCTACGGCCGCCGTCGACGAGATCCGAGACAAGTTCACCCGAATCCGGAACATCGTGACCGCGATCGATTCGGCCGTCGGCGAGGGCAACGAAGCACGGCGCACGGCGGCCTCAGCGGAACTTCCCTCGGCCGCAGTCGATCCGTTCTGGGCCAACGCAGCGAAGGGCGCTTCCTTCGTGGTCCACCCCGTGCTGGGACCGCTCGCCGCCGACAAAGCCTTGGACGTGATCGGGGACTTCCTCGGGAACCAGCGCGAGGAGGCGGCACGGGCCATCGTCGAGAAGGTCGAGAAGGCGCTGCTGGAGCCGACGAGGAAACTGAGCGCGGCATCCGCGGAACTCAATCAGGTCCGGATCGACTCCTCGAACAGCGAGAAGATCGACGACGGACCCACGGGTGGCCCTGAGATCGATGCCCCGAGGATCGGATCCCCGGGAATCGGCGGCGTGCCCTCCGGCTCTGCTCCCGGTGTCGGCGGTACCCCGCCGCCCAGCGGCGGGGTCGGCACGTATCAGCCGCCCGTTCCGACCTCTCCTGCGCACCCCAGCTTCCCCACTCCCCCGACGAATCCGGGCGGACCGGGGATCGGGTGGGACCCGGTGGTGCCGGGTGGCGAAGGCCCCGGGCTTCCCGGCGGGAAGGACCCTTCGATCGACTCTCCCGGCGGTGGTCTGCTTCCCGGCGGCCCTGGCGGCACGGGCAGCGGCGGCGGACCGGGCGGCGGATACCCGACCGTTCCCGGGGGCTATGTCCCCGGCGGCGGTGCGGGTGGCGGCGGCCTCGGTGGCATCGTGGGCGGTGGCGCCGGTGCGGCGGCGATCGCGGCGAGCTCGAAGATCGCCGGCTTCGGTAGCATGGGCGGGCTCGGCGGTGCCGGCTTGGGGCCGGGCGCAGGCGCTGGGCTCAAGGCCGGTGGCGGTCTGCTCGGTAACTCCGCCGTCGGTGGTGTTGGCGGCGTCGGTGGAGCAGGAGGTCCCGGCGGTATGGCCGGTGCTGGCGGCGTCGGCGGGGCGGGTGCCTCGGGCACCGGGTCCTCCGGCGCGGCAGGAGCCGGTGGCCGACCGGGCATGGGCATGATGGGCGGCACCGGTGGCGCCGACGAGGAGGAGAAGGCGAAGCGTTCGGGCCTCGGTGGTCCTATCGCGCCGAAGCTGGAGGACGACGAGGAAGCTGGTCCCCGCGCCAAGGGAGCGCGCGCCGGGTCCCGCGACGAGCCCACCAACTGAAGACGCCGTTCCGGTTCGAAATGGTGGAGTACGGGGGATGAGTGGACGCGGTGAGCTGATCCGTGGGCGCGCTGTGTCCGGGATGCGGCGGGCTGCGGCAGCGTTCCTTGCGGCGGCCTTGACCGCGCTTTCGCTTGCTTCCTGTGCCCCGAGCGGCGCGACCGGGCTCCGAGTGACCTACGTGACCGACGGCGGAGAGCGGACTCTGACGTTGCGGCCTGACCAAATCACCTGTGACTCGGCCAGTGCGCACGGGCTTGCGATCTCGAACGATCCACAGGGACGCTTCTCGATCCGGCTCGACAGCGACCGCCGTGGATCGGTCGGCGCCGGTAGCGATGAGGGGCTGGTGCTCTTCGAAGGAACGGAACTCCACCTCAACGCCTCAGGTGCCGTGCTCACCATCGAAGAGTCCGACGGCGAAGTATCCCTCGTCGAGGGATGGGAGCCTGGTGACGATGTGGATGTCACGGCCGATGATGCCGAGCGCCACCCCGCGACGTTGACCGGATCGATCGTCTGCGCCGGCCCTGTCGCCCAGCCGAGTGTCGAGCCTCGGTCCTCCGGCGAGGCGGCTGCATCCGATGCGTCCGAGGGCGGGCTGTGGTATTTCAACCGGGGCAAGGTGCAGGCCGCACAGGACGCCGGCCTCGACGGTTCCGGAGTGACGATCGCCGTGATCGACACCCAGGTGAATCCGGACGCTCCCGGTCTGCGGGGCGCTGACCTCCAGGTGCGGGAGGAGTCGTTCTGTTTCGACGAGTCGGGAAAGCGGTATGACGCGATCTCCTCGGACTATGTCGCGGCGAATCACGGCACGAACGTCGCCTCGATGATCCTGGGCACGGGAGAGGCGGTCGGCGGCACCCCCATCAAGGGTGTGGCGCCGGGCGCGACGGTGCTCTATTACAACTCGATGATCACCACCAGCGCGCCGGAGGGGAATGATGTCGAGTCGACCTGTCTCCAGGAGAACGGCGAGCTGATCAACGACGATCTGAGCGATGAGGGAATGCGCCGCCCCTCCGGCCTGGCAAAGGCGATCTCGGCGGCGGTGGACGACGGTGCGGATATCATCTCGGTTTCGCTGGGCGGGCTGGTCGACGCCGCGGATTCGGTGGCGAAGGCTCATGCGGCCGGAGTCGTGGTGTTGGGTTCGCTGCCGAATGTGGGCGGGGTCGGTGACTGGCCTTCGAGCTACAACGGTGTCGTCGCCGTGCAGGCGTTCGGTCCCGACGGCAAGATCCAGTACTCGACGTACGATCCGGTGCTCGCCGAGCCCTCGCCGAATCTGAGTGAGGACGTGAAGGTGGCGTCTCCGGGGCTGGAGATCATCGCGCAGGGCACCGCGGACTCGTGGGACGCGCAGCAGCTGCGTTCGGGGACGTCATTGGCGACGCCGATCGCGGCGGGCTTCCTGGCGGTCGTGAAGCAGAAGTACCCGGAGGCGACGTCCAATCAGCTCATCCAGAGCATGATCCACAACACCGGGACGAAGGGCGAGCACGAACCGAGGTGGAACAACAGCGGCGGGTACGGGGCGATATCGCTCTCCGGCATGCTGGCTGTCGATCCGACGAAGTACCCGGATGTGAACCCGCTCTGGGACGCCGACGATGAGAACGCTGTTCCCCAGCAGGCCAACGTGGACGAGGAAGCCGCGCTGCTCGCCGCGAGCGCTTCTCCGCAGCCGACGAGTGAGGCGGGATCTGACTCGGGTACTGCCGGGACAGGTCTCGCGCCGCTGCTGATCGGCGGTGGGGCCGTGCTCGCCATCCTCGTCATCGGCGGGGTCGTCCTTGCCGTAGTGCTGACCAGCTCGTCACGACGACAGACCGCCGCGCAAGGGGGAAAGCATGAGCACTAAGCGCAATCGGTCACTCGACTCGTTGTGACCGAACGGAGGGGGAAGAAGATGCCGGAGGGAAATGACGTTCTCGCGTCGATGGAGGCGTTGAACGCGAAGATCGATGCGCAGATCGCGCGTTCGCGCGAGCTTGCGGAGGAAGCGGCGCGGGTGTCTGCGGCGGCGACGCAGACCACGGCGACGGTTACGTCGTCGGATGGTCGGGTCACGGTGGTGGCGCAGCCGACCGGGGCGATCGCCGAGGTGCGGCTGTCGAGCGCCATCGACGATGCGATCGCGCTCGGCGCGACGATCACCGACACGATCGCCGCGGCTCAGCGCGCGGCGGCCGACGCCGTGGTCGAGTCCCTGGCAAAGACGCTCGGTGCGGATTCCGGGCTGGTCGACGCGGTCCGGCGCGACGTCCAGGTCGCGTTTCCGGCCCCCGGCGACGACACCCTCGGGTACCGCTGATGGCGATGATCGAGGTCAACCCGTCCCGCCTGGCCGCGGCTGCGCGCTCCATCGGCGACGCGTCGGCGAACATCGACGCGGCCCTGGAGCAGCTCGTCGGGATCGCCGGCGTGCTGCGGGATTCGTGGTCGGGGGAGGCGCAGTCCGCGTTCGACTCCGCGCACGGGCGCTTCGACCTGTCGATGCGGGAGCGTGCCACCCTCGTCGACGCCATCGCGACCACCCTGGACGATCTCGCGACGTCGTACTCCGAGACGGACCTGGCCGGCCAGCGCGCACTCGGGGGGTAGCTGAACATGACGATGTCGGGAGGATGGAAATGACCACGGGAGCGGCGAACCAGCAGATCATCGTCGACGCGGATCTGCTGCAGGCTCATGTGCGGGCGCTCTCGGATGCCGCGGACATCCTGCGCGGCGCCGCGGCGAACGCGGCCGGCGGCGTGGGCGGAGAGGCGTTCGGCGCTCTGTGCACCCCCCTGCTCGGCCCGGCGGTGTCGGCGCTCGCAGAGGCATCCCGGTCGACGCTCACGACGGCGAGCGCGCTCTCGGCACTGACGTCTGCGGCTCTCGCGGCCACTGTCGGACAGTTCCGCGAGGTGGAGGAGACCGCCGTGACGACCTTCCGCGCGATCGAAGGACAGGCGCTGTGACCGCGGTCGCCGCGATCAGCGGCCAGGTGCGATCCGGGTCCTGGGCAGCGGGCGCTGCGGGCTACACGTCGGCGCAGGCCGATTGTGCGAGCATCCCCGGCATCGCCGGTCTGCTGATCCAGTACATCCAGCCCCTCCGCGAGTGGTTCGACGATCTGCTCGGCGACCCGGGCACCGTCGGCGCCTTCGCGGCGCGCTGGGAGGACGCGGAGCGCGCGCTCGGGAGGACGCACGCGATGCTCAGCGACGCTGATCGTCGGCTGGTCGACCTGGACGGCCGCACGGTCAGGGCGTTGCGCGAGCGCTTCTCCGATGTGCTCTCCGTGAGCGAGGACGGGGTGCAGTGGACGGGCGCGACCGCGAGCGCCGTGCGTGCGGTCTCGCACATCATCGAGTCCACCCGCGTGCTGATCTGCGACTTCCTCGGCCGTCTCAGCCGATTCGCCGAGGACCTCTTCGGCTGGTCGGTGAACCCGCTGTCGAAGCTCAAGGACCTCGAGCGGTTCGCGAGCTCCGCCGCGGAGTTCGTCACGGTCGGCGGCGCGCTCGTGAAGAACCTCATCAGCGCTGTCGTCTCGCTTGCCGAGCTGCTGTACAAGCTCGTCCCGCTGGTCGGCGACGCGCTGCAGCGGCTCCGCGGAGTGGTCGCCGACATGATGCCGGTGCTCGGGGGGCTGTTCGGCGGCCCGCTCGGGGTCCTCGGCGGAAATGTGCTGGACGACTTCCTCGACACGGACGTGAACGTGCGGGAGATCGACCCGGATGACCTGAGCGGGAGGGCGCTCCTCGCGTGGATCGAGGCGCACGAAGTCACCGACCTGCGCTCCCTCTCGGATCTCGTCGCGGTGAACACGACGACGGACGCCATGGGCGGTCAGGACGCGACGGTCATCGACATCAAGCAGGTGCGGGCGGCGGACGGTTCGACCCACTGGGTGGTGTCGCTGCCCTCGACGCAGCCGTGGGAGTTCGACGGGCCGCACGGTGCGATGAACGACCGCGACAGCAACCTGGCTCTCATGATGGACAACCCGGTCTTCCGTGGCCAGTACGAGCGCGCGGTCCTGCAGGCGATGCAGGAGGCGGGGATTCCCGCCGGAGCTGATGTCGTCCTGACCGGTTTCAGCCAGGGCGGCATCATGGCGGCCAACCTCGCTGCGGACCCGACCTTCCCTTACAAGCCGCTCGCGGTGGTGACGAACGGCTCGCCCGTCGACAACTTCGCGGTGCCGCCGCACGTCCCCGTCTATGCGTTCCAGCACGCGTCGGACATCGTGCCGATGACCGATGGAAGCGCGATCGCGCTGCCGGGTCTTCCCGGCATCGCACCGATCGATGTGCCGCACACGCCGATCACGGTTCTGCCGCCGAACATGCACCAGATCACGCTCCCCGACCCGCCAGGGAAACACCTCTTCGATGCGCACGACAATGATGCGTACGCGGAATCCGTCGCCGCGTGGGAACGACACTATCGGTCAGAGAACGATGGCGAAGACCCCTGGGATCTCGCCGGACTCGGGGGGCAGGTCATCGACCACCAGGTGTATTCGGGGGTGGAGCATTGAGGCGTCGTCGCGAAATCATCACCGCCGTGCTTCTCACAGGGGCGGTCTTTTCCGTTAACGGTTGCTCGCTGGTAGCTGGCGATCTGGCCGACGACGAGGTCGAGGAGATCCCCGCGGCGCTCTTGGCCTCCGATGTCGGAGTCACCGAGGCGTTTGCAGAGAAGGCGACGAGCGGACTCTCCTTCGAGCTGTCGGTCGGCGTTTATCTCGATGATGCGGAGTTCACCGAGTCGGACCTCGCGTCGGTTCTTCAGATCATCATCGATGAGAACGATCTGCCGACCGATGACATCGAGCTTGCGGTCCGTGACGTCGACGGTGAGGCCATCGACCTCGAGTCGATGATGGAGCGGTTGGTCCCGGGAGTCGTTGACACGTCTGTGTATGGGCACGTCACGCTCACGACCGACGGCGCACGCGAGATCATCGACGCCGTCGAAGCGGGGGCATCGTGATCCCCGGGAACGCCTGCGGCGGCGCCGCGCGGCGAGAGTCTCGCGCAGTGGATAGGGTGCAGGTGTGTCAGTCGAGATCGTAGAGCGGCGTCGGATCGTCCTCCAGAGCGAAGACCGCCGCATCGACCTCTCCCTTCCGCTCGACGAGACCCTGGAGGACGCCCTCACCCTGAGCGGGATCCCCGACGCGGACCGGTTCGTCACGATCGGCCCCGGGGGCTACGAGATCCCCGGCGACACCGAGTGCGAAGACCTCGTCGACGGCGGCCTCTACGCGCTGATCGACCGCACGGCTTTGGCTCCGCAGGCGCGCCCGGCAGAGAAGGCGACGGGCCCGACGCGCACCGACCACGGCGCACGGTGGTGGCTGCTGGCCGTGAGCGGGATGCTGCTCGTCGCGGTCTTCGCCCAGGGCGCCGTCGATCCCCTGATCCGGCTGCTCGTCGCCCTCCTCGTCGCCGCGGGTGCGGTCGGCGGCGCCGTCGCGTGGGCGCGACGCGACTCCGCGGCGGGAGTGCGCGGCATCCTCGGGGTGCTCGCGCCCGTGCTGCTGTCGTTCGCGGCCGGCGCTCTCCTCATCCCGGCCGGCTGGAGGACGCGTCGCACCTGTCGACCGCCACCGGGTTCCTCGCGGCCGGCATCACCACCGCGATCATCGCCGTCACGGCCCGGGCCCGCCGATGCGCGCCGCGGCGGGGACGGCGACGGTGCTGCTCGTGGGCCTCGCCGCCGTCTGGGGCCT
Organism: Microbacterium sp. CFSPD4_SD4; assembly: GCF_057364585.1. Lineage (NCBI taxonomy): Bacteria > Bacillati > Actinomycetota > Actinomycetes > Micrococcales > Microbacteriaceae > Microbacterium > Microbacterium sp. CFSPD4_SD4. The sequence goes on along the minus strand of NZ_JBNFOC010000019.1, from coordinate 1,548 downwards.
CGCCCTGCTGCTGCGGTGGGGGGAGGCGGAGGCCGCCGCCCTCTCGCTCGGGCTCGTGCCGCTGGGCCTGCGCGCGCTCCCGAGCAGCCTCGTCAACCTCCCCGAGGGCTACTTCATCGACTACAAGCACTTCATGACCAGCCGGTGGACCGTGCGCGGAGCCATCCCCGAGTCGGTCGGGCTGCTGCATCCGGAGCGCATCACCGCGGTCGTCGACGATTCCTCCGCGCGGCTCATCGCCGGCACCGCCGTGCTGAGCATCGTGGCCGCGGCGATGGCCCCGGTCGCGTTCCTGCGGCCCTGGCCCGACGACGCCTTCGTGGTCTCGGGTGGGATCGCCCTGCTCTGCTGCCTCGCGCTCGCCCTGCTGCTCACGCCGCGGCACACCACCTCGCGCCTCCTCCGGTGGTTCCCCCGTGCCGCGGCCGCCGTGGTCTGCCTCGTCGCCGGCATCCAGGTGGCTGCGGCCCTCGGGACCGGCTTCCACCTGCTCGGAGCGGCCTTGCTGTTCCTTGTCGGGTTGGCCGCGGTCGGCGTCGTCATCCCGGTGTCCAAGGGCGCGAAGTCGCTGGTCTGGTCGCGGGTCGGTGATGCGTTCGAATGGCTCGCCGTCGCGCTCGCTCTGCCGTCGGCCTTGCTGTACGCGAATGCGCTCTCCCTGGTTCGTGGAATGATGGCCGGATGAGCGGGAACGGCCCATCACAGTCCTGGCCGAGCGGGGGTTCGATCCCGCCGATGGCGCCCGGCGGAGACCGTCCGGGGGAGATCCCTGCGCTGCCGCCCGCCCTGATCGCGGCGCCCCCCCGGTGTCGACGGCACGCCGCTGCGCCAGACGCCCGCGCCGCCCACGCCGATCGCCTCGTCGCGGCGCACCGTCCCTCGCCGGCCGAGGGACTCGGCCCCGCCTTCCGCGGAGCCCCCGCCGGCACCGTTCAGCGGATCGCGGCCTTCACCCTCGACGCGGCTGCCGTGTTCCTCGCTTCCGCCGTCGTCCTCGTGCTGACGCAGAGCGTGCTGCTCGCCGCCCTCACGGTCTTCGAGCTCGCCCTGTTCCTCTGGGTGCTGGAAGCGCGGACCGGCCTCACCCTCGGCAACGCCGTGCTGCGCCTGCGCAGCGCGCGCGCCGACCGGCCGTGGTCGCCGGGGATCGGGCGCCAGTTCGTCCGCGGCATCATCACCGGAGCCGGCTTCCTCGTGGCTGTCGGCAGCTGGGTGGTCGTCGCCTCCAGCGCCTGGGATCGCGGCGGCAGACGGCAGTCCTGGGCCGACCGCGTCGCCGGCACCGTCGTGGTCGCCGTGCCCGCCAAGGCGGCCGTCGAGGCTCCGCCGCCTCCCGCCGCGGTGGAGGCCGCTCCGCTCGCTCCGCCGCAGGTCGTGCCGCTGGTGGCGTCGCCGTCCGTCGTGGACGAGGACTCCCAGCCCACCGACGCCCGCGCCGCCTCCCCGCCGCACCGAGACCCCGGAACCGGCGGCCCCCGGATCGGATCGGCCGCTCTTCACCGTCGCCCCGGCGCCCGGGTCGCAGGCGGGTACCGAGGCGCCTGCGGC
>NZ_JBNFOC010000018.1:0-20409 GCF_057364585.1 Microbacterium sp. CFSPD4_SD4 | reverse complement strand
CTCCCCGGAGCCCGAGCCGGCGCCGGAACCCGCCCGTCCCGCGGAGCCCGACCCCACGCCGGCTCCGGCCCCGGCGTCGTCCGCGCCGTCCGCCCCCGTCACGTTCGACCGCGTCCGCGACGCCTGGCCGGCCGTGCTGAAGCGCCTCGAAGGCATCAGCCGCACGTCCTGGCTGCTCGCCACCGCCGTGCAGCCGCTGGCCTACGACGGCGAGTCCGAGGTGCTGACCCTCGGATTCACGAGTCAGCACGACGTCGCGAAGTTCAAGGGGACCACGCCCGGCTCCGGACCGTCCGACCACCTCCGCACGGCCATCGAGCAGGAGGTCGGGGTGCGGGTCAAGTACCTGCCGGCCCCGATGCCGCCCGGCGGTGCGCCGCGGCAGCCCGCCTCCTCGGGATCCGCCGCCCCGGCCGACACCGCTCCCGCATCGGAGCCTGCGTCAGCGCGTCCCTCCCGCCCGCAGACTCGCGCCGCCGCGGCCCCGTGACGGAGTGGGCGGTCGCACCCATCCCGACGACAGCGGCCGCCGCGCCCACAGCGCCCCTCGCCGTCGACGAGGAGCCGGAGGATGTCGAGGCCGCCTCCGCCGCCCCGACCCCGCCGGCCGACGGCAGGATCGATCGCGATGAGCCGCCGCTGCCCGGCGACGACGACGCTCCCGCGTTCGACGAGGAGCCGCCGTACGATCCGGCCTACGAGCCCCCGGCTCCGTACGACCGCCCTCCTTCCCCACGCGCGACTCCGGCGGCGGCCCCGCAGGCGGCCGCCCGCACGGTCCCCGCGGCCGCTCCACCGGTCGTCGTCGAGCGCACCCCTGCCGCCGGCGGCGTGCAGCGCTACGGAGAGGCCGTGATCCGCCAGGTGCTCGGCGCGACGTTCCTTCGCGAAGAGCCCTACGAGCCCCCCACGAGGTTCTCCTGATGTACGACGGCATCGTCCAAGAGCTGATCGACGAGTTCGGCCGCCTTCCCGGCATCGGCCCGAAGTCGGCGCAGCGCATCGCGTTCCACATCCTGCAGACGCCGACGTTCGACGTCGCCCGGCTCGCCGAGCTGCTGACCGAGATCCGCATCCGGGTCCGCTTCTGCGAGATCTGCGGCAACGTCGCGGAGCAGGAACGCTGCGCGATCTGTCGCGACCCTCGCCGCAACCAGGCGCTGATCTGCGTGGTCGAGGACGCGAAGGACGTCGCGGCGATCGAGCGCACGCGGGAGTTCCGCGGCCTGTACCACGTGCTCGGCGGCGCGATCAGCCCCATCGCGGGCATCGGGCCGGACAACCTCCGGATCGCGCAGCTCATGACGCGGCTCGCCGACGGCACCGTGCAGGAGGTCATCATCGCCACGAACCCCAATCTGGAGGGGGAGGCGACGGCGAGCTACCTGAGCCGGCTCCTGACGACGATGCAGATCACGGTCTCGCGGCTCGCCTCGGGCCTCCCGGTCGGCGGCGACCTCGAGTACGCAGACGAGGTGACGCTCGGCCGGGCCTTCGAGGGCCGGCGCGTGCTGTGACCCCGCAGTCCGGCTTCTCCCGCCGGGGCTGGCTGCTCTTCGGGGCCATGGCCCTGCTCTGGGGCGTTCCCTACCTCTTCATCAGCGTGGCGGTGGATTCGATCTCCCCGCCGGCGATCGTGGCGGGACGGACGCTGATCGCCGCCCTCCTCCTGCTGCCGTTCGCCCTGCGCAGTGGGGCCCTCCGCGCGGCGCTGCGGCACTGGCCGTGGGTGCTGGCCTTCGGGGCCGTGGAGATGGCCGGACCGTTCCTCCTCCTCGGGCACGCCGAGATGACGCTGCCCTCCGGCATGACCGGACTCCTCGTCGCGACCGTGCCGCTGTTCGCCGCCCTCATCGCGCTGGGCGGTGGTGACCGCGGCGTGCTGCGTCCCGCCCGCGGCATCGGCCTGCTGGTCGGCTTCGTCGGCGTCGCCATCGTCGTGGCGGGGCCCGGGCTCTTCGGGGGAGAGGTGAGTCTGCTCGCGGCCGGGGAGGTGCTGCTCGTCGCGGTGCTGTACGCGATCGCACCGTTCATCGTGGCGCGCAAGTTGAACGACGTGCCCTCGCTCGGCACGATCACGCTGTCCCTGCTCATGATCGGCATCTTCTATCTCCCGATCGGTCTGCTCACGCAGCACGAAGTGCCGACGCTCCCTTCGATCGGGGCGCTGCTCGCCCTCGCGATCATCTGCACGGCGCTGGCCTTCCTGGCGTTCTTCGCGCTGATCCGCGAGGTCGGACCTGTCAGGGCGCCGCTGTTCACCTATGTGAACCCCGTCGTGGCGATCGTGCTCGGCGCCATCGTGCTCGCCGAGCCCCTCACCCCGGGGCTCCTCCTCGGATTCCCGCTGATCATCGTTGGCTGCTGGTTCGCCGCCACCGGAGGGCGCCTGCGCCCGGTGACGCCCGTCCCGCCCGCCCCCGCCTGAGCCGTCACATGCGCGGGGCGGCATGCGCGCCGATCGTAGAATGACCGTGGGCGGATCCGCCCGACATCCCAGGGAGTGAACGTGGCCCTCATCGTGCAGAAGTACGGCGGCTCGTCCGTCGCCGACGCAGAGAGCATCAAGCGCGTCGCCAAGCGCATCGTCGACACCCGTCGCGCCGGTCACGACGTCGTCGTCGCCGTGAGCGCCATGGGCGACACGACCGATGAGCTGCTCGACCTCGCGAACGAGGTCGCGCCGATCCCGGCGCCGCGCGAACTCGACATGCTCCTCTCCAGCGGCGAGCGGATCTCGATGGCGCTCCTGGCGATGGCGATCCACTCGATGGGCTTCGAAGCGCGGTCGTTCACCGGCAGCCAGGCCGGCATGATCACCGACTCGCAGCACGGCGCGGCGCGCATCGTCGACGTCACGCCCGTGCGACTCCGCGAGGCGCTCGACGAGGGCGCCATCGTCATCGTCGCCGGCTTCCAGGGGTTCAACCGCGACACCCGCGACATCACCACGCTCGGCCGTGGCGGATCGGACACGACGGCCGTCGCGCTGGCGGCCGCGCTGTCGGCGGACGTCTGCGAGATCTACAGCGATGTGGACGGCATTTTCACCGCCGACCCGCGCGTGATCCCGAAGGCGCAGAAGCTCGACCACGTCTCCAGCGAGGAGATGCTGGAGCTCGCCGCCAACGGCGCCAAGGTCCTCTACATCCGTGCCGTGGAGTACGCCCGCCGGCACGGCGTCCTCATCCACGCTCGGTCGACGTTCTCGTCGGCCGAGGGCACATACGTTCTGGGCGAGGGCATGAAGAACCCTCGCGAAGCCGAGGGAGCAGTCATGGAAGAACCGATCGTCGCCGGCGTCGCCACCGACTTCAGCCAGGCCAAGATCACCGTCGCCGGAGTGCCCGACGTCCCGGGCAAGGCCGCAGAGATCTTCAAGATCGTCGCGAAGTCCGGCGCCAACGTCGACATGATCGTGCAGAACGTCTCCGCCACCGGGCGCACGGACATCTCGTTCACGGTCCCCAAGGCCGACGCCGCTGCCGCACTCAAGGCCCTCGCCGGCGAGCAGACCGAGGTCGGCTTCCAGAACCTCATCCACGACGACCAGATCGGCAAGCTGTCCGTGGTCGGCGCGGGGATGCGCACGCACTCCGGTGTCTCGGCGACCCTGTTCGAGGCCCTGTCCGCCGGCGGCATCAACATCGAGATGATCTCCACCTCGGAGATCCGCATCTCGGTCGTGCTCCGCGACACCGACCTCACCGAGGCCGCCCGCACCGTGCACACCGCCTACGGTCTCGACGGCGACGCGGAGGCCACGGTCCACGCCGGCACCGGTCGCTGACCCCGCAGCCTCTCCCGCGCGCCAGCACAGGTGTTCGCGCTGCTTCAGGCGGCCCTGTCCGCGCGTGCCTGTTGTCCCGCGTTCGCCTGTGCTCGCGGGTCTGCCTGTTCTCCCAGGGCCCGCGTCAGCTCAGGCGTTCGCGCGGGTTCAGGCTGTGCTGTCCACGCGTGCCTGTTGTCCCGCGTTCGCCTGATGTACCGGGGGCGCGTGCCTTCGTGAAACGGACGGGCTTCGGGGTGGTCGTGGCGCGATAGACTCGCGGAAACCCTGACACCGGCGCCAGGCGCAGCATCAGCATCCCGACGCCGCGCCCGAAGCCTCGTACGCCGTACCGCACGAAGCCAAGGAACATCATGACCCGCATCTCCGAATCAGGACTCTCCGTCGCCATCGTCGGCGCCACCGGCCAGGTGGGCACCGTGATGCGCGAGATTCTCGCGGAGCGTTCGTTCCCGATCCGCGAGCTGCGGCTGTTCTCGTCGGCGCGTTCCGCGGGCACGGCGATCGAGTTCGGCGGACAGACGGTCATCGTCGAGGACGTCGAGGCCGCCGACCCGTCCGGGATCGACATCGCGCTGTTCTCCGCCGGTGCCACCGCCAGCCGCGCCTACGCCCCCCGCTTCGCCGAGGCCGGCGCCGTGGTCGTCGACAACTCCAGCGCCTGGCGCATGGACCCCGAGGTCCCCCTCGTCGTCAGCGAGGTCAACCCGCACGCGATCGACGACCGGCCCAAGGGCATCATCGCGAACCCGAACTGCACCACGATGGCGGCGATGCCGGTGCTGAAGGTCCTCGACGCCGAGGCCGGCCTGGAGCGCCTGATCGTGTCGACCTACCAGGCGGTGTCCGGCTCCGGACTCGCCGGCGCCCAGGAGCTGCTCGGCCAGGTCGAGGGCGTGCTCGCGCAGGGCGACACCCTCCGCCTCGTGCACGACGGCTCCGCGGTCGACTTCCCCGAGCCCGAGAAGTACGTCGCGCCGATCGCCTTCGACGTGATCCCGTTCGCGGGGAACCTCGTGGACGACGGGGACAACGAGACCGACGAGGAGAAGAAGCTCCGTAACGAGAGCCGGAAGATCCTCGAGCTGCCCGACCTCCGCGTCGCCGGTACCTGCGTCCGCGTGCCGGTGTTCACGGGCCACTCGCTGTCGATCCACGCCGAGTTCTCCCGCGACCTGACGCCCGAGCGCGCCAGGGAGGTGCTGAGCGCGGCGCCGGGCGTCGTGCTCGACGAGGTGCCGACCCCGCTGCAGGCCGCGGGCAAGGACCCGAGCTTCGTGGGCCGCATCCGTGCCGACCAGTCGGCTCCGGAGGGCAAGGGGCTCGTGCTTTTCATCAGCAACGACAACCTCCGCAAGGGGGCGGCGTTGAACGCGGTGCAGATCGCCGAAGTGCTCGCCGAGCGCCTCGCCCCGGTGTCCTGACCGCCCGGTGGTCGGCGGGGTCCTGCCCGCGAACTAGACTGTTCGGGTGACTGAAAACGTCGATGTCGTCCTGATCGGCGGTGGCATCATGAGCGCCACCCTGGGTACCCTGCTGCACGAGCTGCAGCCGGACTGGAAGATCGTCGCCTTCGAGCGGCTGTCGGACGTGGCGCAGGAGAGCTCGAACCCCTGGAACAACGCCGGGACCGGGCATGCCGCCCTGTGCGAGCTGAACTACATGCCGCAGCAGGGCGACGCTCCGCTCGACCCCGCCAAGGCGATCTCGATCAACGAGCAGTTCCAGCAGAGCCGCCAGTTCTGGTCCTCCCTCGTCGAGAAGGGCGTGCTGGACGAGCCGTCGACCTTCATCAACGCGACGCCGCACATGACGTTCGTGCGGGGTGAGAAGGACGTGGCCTACCTCAAGAAGCGCTATGAGGTGCTCAAGGAGCAGCCGCTGTTCGCCGGCATCGAGTACAGCGAAGACTCCCGCGTCATCAACCAGTGGGCGCCGCTGCTCATGCAGAAGCGGCGGAAGGGCGAGCCGTTCGCGGCCACCCGGGTGCCCGCCGGCACCGACGTCGACTTCGGCGCGCTCACGCATCAGCTCTTCGATCACCTGCGTGACTCGGGCGTCGCCGTGCGCACGAACCACGAGGTCAAGTCGCTCAAGCGTCAGAAGGACGGCACCTGGCTCATCAAGTACCGCACGACGGTCGGCCGCACCCCGAACGAGATCAAGGCGAAGTTCGTGTTCGTCGGGGCCGGGGGCTGGGCGCTGAAGCTCCTGCAGAATTCCGGCATCCCTGAGATCAAGGGCTATGGCGTCTTCCCGATCGGCGGCCAGTTCCTCAAGACGACGAACCCGAAGATCGTCGCGCAGCACAAGGCCAAGGTCTATTCGCAGGCCTCGGTCGGCGCGCCGCCGATGTCGGTCCCGCACCTCGACACGCGTGTCGTCGACGGTGAGGCGTCGCTGATGTTCGGGCCGTTCGCGACGTTCAGCCCGAAGTTCCTCAAGAACGGCTCGATGCTCGACATCGTCACGCAGGTCCGGCCGCACAACCTCTGGCCGATGCTGCGGGTCGCCTTCGCCAACCCCGACCTCATCACCTACCTCATCAGCGAGCTGATGAAGAACCACCGCAAGAAGGTCGACAGCCTCCGCACGTTCATGCCGACGGCCAAGGACGAGGACTGGACGCTCATCGACGCCGGTCAGCGCGCCCAGGTCATGAAGAAGGACCCGAAGAAGGGCGGCGTGCTGCAGTTCGGCACCGAGGTGGTCGCCTCGGGCGACGGCTCGATCGCCGGTCTCCTCGGTGCATCGCCCGGGGCTTCGACCGCCGTGCCGATCATGCTCGACCTGCTGAAGAAGTGCTTCCCCGGCGAGTACCCGGGCTGGGAGTCGCAGCTGCGCGAGCTCATCCCCGCCTTCGGCCGGAAGCTCAACGGCGACGCGGAGCTCGCGGAGGAGTCGACCGCCGCGACTGCCGCCGTCCTCGGCATCAACGTCTGACCTGGGCCCGTGGCGAAGCTCTACTTCCGCTACGGCGCGATGAACTCGGGCAAGTCGACCGCTCTGCTGCAGGTCGCCTACAACTACGAGGAGCGCGGCCAGCACGTGCTCCTCGCCAAGCCTGCGATCGACACCAAGGGCGCGGGGCAGATCGAGAGTCGCCTCGGCGTCACGCGGCCGGTCGACTTCCTCGTCGGTCCGGACGATGACGTGCGCGCGCTCTTCGCGGTCCACCGCGAGCGGATGCAGCGGTCCACGGAGGAGGAGCTCCTCCCGACCGGCCCGATCGACGTGGCCTGTCTCCTCATCGACGAGGCGCAGTTCCTCACGCCGACACAGATCGACGACCTGTTCCGCATCGCGGTGGAGGACGGCATCCCGGTGATGGCCTACGGCATCCGCAACGACTTCCGCACTCACGCGTTCCCCGGCTCCGCCCGGCTCCTGGCCATCGCGCACTCCCTGGAGGAGCTCAAGACCATCTGCCGCTGCGGGCGCAAGGCGGTGTTCAACGGCCGCGTGGTCGGCGGACGCTTCGTGTTCGACGGCGACCAGGTCGCGATCGACGAGGGCGCCGACGGTTCCGCCTCGCCCGAGCTCACGACCTACGAGTCGCTGTGTGGCACCTGCTATCTGGAGGAGTCCGGCGGCCGTCTGGGCTGACCCGCCGACCCACCCCCTTCCGGTCGCCCCACCCCTCTGCGTGCGTACGCACCGGGCCGGGACGCACGAAGAGGGGTGGCTCGCGCGCGCCGCATCGCCGCATTGCGTGGTCTGACCACACCCGCTAACCTGTGGTCTGACCACAGGAGGCGGGATGACGGAGCAGCCGGCGCGTGCATGGCGACTCGTGCTCGAGCACATCGAGCGTGACCTGCTCGACGGTCGTCTCGGCCCGGGGGACCGGCTGCCGTCCGAACGGGACCTCGCCAGCGACCTCGGCGTCGGGCGATCGAGTGTGCGGGAGGCGTTCCGCGTGCTCGAGGTGCTCGGCCTCATCCGCACCGCCACCGGCTCCGGGCCGCAGGCGGGCGCCATCGTCATCGCGACCCCCACCGGCGGGATGTCGGCGCTCCTGCGGCTCCAGGTGGCCGCGCAGGGCTTCCCCCTCGATGACGTCGTCCGCACGCGACTCGTGCTCGAGGACGCGGTCGTGGAGGCGATGGCAGGCGCCACCCACCGCGACACCGTCCGGGCGCACGAGCTGCTCACCGCCATGGACGACGGCGCCCTCACCCCGGCCGAGTTCCTGGCCCTCGACGCGCAGCTGCACCTCTCCCTCGCGGAGGGCAGCGGCAACACCGTCATCGCGGCGATGATGGCGGGCCTCCGCTCCGCCATCGAGTCGTACGTGCTCGCGGGCGCGGCGAGCGTCGACGACTGGGATCGCATGGCCGACCGCCTGCGGTCCGAGCACCGTGCACTGGTCGCGGCGATCGACGCGGGCGAGGTCGACACCGCCCGGCGCCTGGTCCGCGCCCACATCACCGGCTACCACACCGCCGCGGGCCTCACCCGCGCCATCACCCCGCAGAACTGAGAGGCAGAACATGGTCCAGCGCCAGCTCCCCAACCCCGCCGAGCTGTTGGAGCTCATGAAGTTCAAGAAGCCCGAGCTCGACGGGCGCAAGCGCCGTCTCGACGCCGCGCTCACCATCGACGATCTGCGCACGATCGCCAAGCGCCGCACACCGAAGGCCGCCTTCGACTACACGGACGGCGCGGCCGAGGGCGAGCTCTCGCTGAGCCGCGCCCGTCAGGCGTTCCAGGACGTGGAGTTCCACCCCGGCATCCTCAAGCCGGCGCCGGACGTCGACACGGCCGTCGAGATCCTCGGCGGTCCGTCCGCGCTCCCGTTCGGCATCGCGCCGACCGGCTTCACCCGGCTCATGCAGACCGAGGGCGAGGTCGCGGGTGCCGGAGCCGCGGCCGCTGCGGGCATCCCGTTCACGCTGTCCACCCTCGGGACCACCTCGATCGAGGACGTCAAGGCGGCGACGGTCCGGGAGCCGCAGGGCCCCGTGCCCGGACGGAACTGGTTCCAGCTTTACGTCATGCGCGACCGCGAGATCTCGTACGAGCTCGCCCGCCGCGCCGCCGCCGCCGGCTTCGACACCCTGCAGTTCACCGTCGACACCCCGGTCGCCGGTGCCCGTCTCCGCGACAAGCGCAACGGCTTCAGCATCCCGCCGCAGCTTACCCTCGGCACGATCATCAACGCCATCCCGCGGCCCTGGTGGTGGTTCGACTTCCTGACCACCCCGAAGCTGGAGTTCGCGTCGCTGAGCACGACCGGCGGAACCGTGGGCGAGCTCCTCGACGCGGCGATGGACCCGACGATCAGCTACGACGACCTCGCCGTCATCCGCGACATCTGGCCCGGCAAGATCGTCATCAAGGGCGTGCAGAACATCGAGGACTCCGTGCGTCTGCGGGACGCGGGCGTCGACGGCATCGTGCTCTCGAACCACGGCGGGCGCCAGCTCGACCGCGCCCCGATCCCGTTCCACCTCCTGCCCGAGGTCCGGCGTGCGGTCGGCGACGACTTCACGGTCATGATCGACACCGGCATCATGAACGGCGCCGACATCGTGGCGTCCGTCGCGCTCGGTGCCGACTTCACGCTGATCGGCCGTGCGTACCTCTACGGCCTGATGGCGGGAGGCCGTCAGGGCGTCGACCGCACCATCGCCATCCTGCGCGGCGAGATCGAGCGCACGATGCGGCTGCTGGGCGTGGCCTCCCTCGCGGAGCTCGAGCCCGGGCACGTGACCCAGCTCACCCGTCTGGTGCCCGTCTCCCGCGCGGCCGGCGTCGAGGTGCACTGACCCCTCTGCACGACCAGACCACGCCTGCACGACGGATTCGATCCTCCCGTCGTGCAGGCGGGTCGACGTCGTGCGAACGTGCGCGTCAGACCCGGGTGGAGAGGGTCGGCAGGAGAGCCTCGAGGCGGGCCGCCGTGTCCTCCCAGCCCTCGACGGCCACCGACGGCACGCCCAGCGCGAGGACGGGGTAGTCGTTGCCGCCCTCGTCGAGACGGTCGCCGTAGAACAGCATCGCCGTGAGCTCGATCCCGGTGTGCGTGGCGAGCTGTCGCATGCCGAACGCCTTGTCGATGCCGGCGCGGGTGATGTCGATGGAGGTCGAGCCGCCGGAGCGCACCTCGAGGCTAGGAAGCCGCGCGGCGACGGCATCGCGTAGGGCCCCGCGCTTCGCGCCGGTCGGATCCCAGGCGTGCTTCGCGTCACGCGGTGCTTGCTGACCGAGGGCCGAGAACGTGATCTGCGAGCCGCGGTCCTCGAGGATCTCGCCCCAGGGCTCGGTCTCCCAGAGCCCGAGGCGCTCCGCCTCCTCGCGCAGCGCGGTCAGGGCGGCGGACTTCTCCTCGTCGCTCAGGTCGTGGGCGTACACCGCAACGAAGTCGCTGCCGTCATGCCGCAGGTATCGCGTGCCGCACGTCGGAAGCAGGTGCAGGCGGGCGAGCGCCTCCGGGTCGGCGTGCGCGAGCTGCGCGACGACCTGCGTGCGGAACTGCGCCTCGTTGCCCCCGGAGATGATGGCGACGTCGACGGACCGGAGCAGCTCGTTCAGGAGCGCCGCGATCCGCGGGTCGATCGTGCCCTTGGACGGCGCGAGCGTGTCATCGAGGTCGAAGGCGACGAGAGAGGGCGATGTCATGATGCCTCCACTGTAGGTGTTCGCGGCCGGGAGGAGGGTGTGGTGGCGAGCAGCGTGCAGGACACCGCGATGACGATGCCGATCGTCGCCCCGGTGGAGTTGGCCAGCACGTCGCTCACGGTCGCGGCGCGGTGGGGGAGTGCCAGGTACTGCGCCGTCTCGATCACAAGCGAGAGGGTCGGGCCCACGAGCAGCGACAGCGGCCAGAGCCGACGGGGAAGGAGCAGGAACGCGAGGATGCCGACGGGGACGAAGACGATGACGTTCGCGAGGATCTCGAGGCGCGTGAAGTCGAGGCCCGTCCAGCCGACGCGGTGGAGTGCGCCGAGGGCGAGGTCCACCACGGAGGGCATCGTCTGCTCCACTCGCGCGGGCGTGAGCGTGAGGAACGCGATGCCGGCGAGGAACGGCAGCCCGAGAGCGAGCGCCCAGACGCGCGTCGAACGACGCGGCGGCGGCAGAAGCCTCCCCATGCGTTCCCCTCTCGCACGACATCCCGATACAGAGAAGGCCGCCCCTGCGGGCGGCCTTCTCGTGTCACTGGTCGGGGTGACAGGATTTGAACCTGCGACCTCTTCGTCCCGAACGAAGCGCGCTACCAAGCTGCGCCACACCCCGTTTTGCAACCCTCCGAGTCTACAGCGAAATGCCTCCAGCACCGAATCGAGCGCGCACATCCGCGTGGCGCGCCGTGCGGGAGCCGTCGGCGCGGGGATCCGCGCCCGTGTTGGACGGGCTCAGGCGCGCGGGGTCAGGGTGAGCAGCGTCGCCTCGGGGCGGCACGCGAAGCGCACGGGGGCGTAGATCGAGTGTCCGCAGCCGGCGCTCACGTTCAGCGGCGCCGAACGCCCGTCGTGCGTCCAGGTGCTCAGCCCCTTGGCCTGCTTGAGGGGGATGTCGCAGTTGGCGACGAGCGCGCCATACCCGGGGAGGCACACCTGGCCCCCGTGCGTGTGTCCGCCGAGGATCGCGTCCGCGCCGAGGTCGACGAAGCCGTTGAGCACCCGCTGATAGGGGGCGTGCGTCACCCCCAGCACGGGAGCACCGTCCGGGCGGGTACCGAGCCGGCCAGGGCGTCGGGGAGCAGGTCCAGACGATCCCAGTCGCGATGCGCGTCGTTCACGCCGAACAGGTAGACGGGCGCTCCGCGGACGGTCAGCCGTGCGGCGGCGTTGTTCAGATCGGCCCAGCCGAGCTCGTCTGTGAAGTAGTCGTCCATCGCGGCGGTGTCGAGCAGCGCCGGCTGTCGGATCTTCTGAGACGGGCCCGCGAAGTAGCGCAGCGGATTTCGCGGCGTGGGGACGTTGACGTCGTTCGACCCGTGCACGAACACACCGGGGATGCCGGCGAGGGAAGCGAAGGCGCGGCGGATTCCCTGCAGTCCGTCCTCGTGACCGAGGTTGTCGCCGGTGTTGACGATGAGGTCGGGCTGAAGCTCGGCGAGCGAGGCGAGCCAGTCCTGCTTCCGACGCTGCCAGGGCGCCATGTGCGCATCGGACAGGTGCAGGATGCGCAGCGGCTCCGCGCCGGCGGGAAGGGCCTCCGCCGTCACCTCCCGCACGGTGAACAGGTAGCGCTCGATCCCGATGCCCCACACCGCGGCGGCCGCACCGACGGCCCCCACCGCGCTGAGCGCGATGAGGGCCGGGTGTGCCGCGCGGGGCGCGCCTACTTGCACGTCACCCTGATCGGCGTGGACTTCGTGGCCGCGGTGTTCGCGGCCGGGTCCGTCGAGGTCACCTTGGCATCGTCCGCGTTGCACGATCCGGCGCGTTCGACCGACGTGAAGCCGGCCGCGATCAGCGCGGCGTTCGCGGCGGTCGGAGACTGGCCGGTAACGTCGGGGACGGTCGCTCCGTCGCCGTTGCTCGGCGAGATCGTGATGGTGGCGCCCGACGGAGCCTGACCACTGGGATCCTGCGCGACGACGATGTTGGTCGCCTTGTCGCTGTCGACGGGGTCGCCCACGGAGACGGTGAACCCGGCACGCTCGAGGGTGGCCGTCGCCTCCTCCACCGTCTGTCCGACCACATCGGGCACGTCCACCCGGATCTGCCGGATGAGGTTGCCGTCGGGCTGCGGGAAGGCGTCGCCGCCGTAGACCATGTTGGCCGCGTGCTGAGCCGCCCTCGCCAGCGGATAGCGCACCTCGTTGAGGAGGTGGCTGCCGGTCCAGACGTTGAAGACGTTGTCGTGGTTGCCGTTCGACCGGCCGGCCCAGACCGCGGTCGCGACCTTGGTGCTCGACTCGATCATCATCGTCGACCAGAGGTCGTGGGTACCGGTCTTGCCGATCAGCGGCGTGCCGTCGAACGGGTTGGCCCTGGCACCGGTGCCTCCGCCGGCCATGACGCCCTGGAGCGCGTAGGCGGCCGTCGCGGCGACCTCCGGGGCGAGCACGCCCTCGGTGCACGAGGCCTTGGGGAGCTCGCGCTCCTTGCCCTCCGCGTCGATCACCTTGTCGATCGCGCGCGGCGTGCAGTACGTGCCGCCGCTCGCGACGGTCGCGTACGCGTTCGCCATCGCGATGGGGGAGATGTTCTTCGGGCCGAGCACGTCGTACGGCACGTTCTCCTCAGTGACCTTGTCGCCGTTGGCCAGCGTGACGCCCATCTTGTCGGCGACCTTGTTGATGTCGCAGACGTCGAGCTTGGCCGCCATGGCGAAGTAGCCACTGTTGAGCGACTGGGCCGTGAAGGTCATCGGGGTGCCGGGGTAGCCGCGGCTGCGGCCGAAGTTGCCGATCTTCGCGGTGTCCGTCGGCTGCGGACTGCCGCAGACCGGGATCTGCAGGTTCGACTGCACGGTACCGTTCAGGTTCTCCCGCACGGAGTGGCCCTTCTCGAGCCAGTCGATGAGGGTGAAGAGCTTGTAGGTCGAGCCCACCTGGAAGCCGCCGGAGTTGCCGTACTTCTGGTCGCCGGCGAAGACGAGCGATGAGTATTGCTGGTCGCTGGTCGGGGTCTCCGAGAACTTCGTGTTCTGCGTGATCGAGAGGATGCGGCCGGTGCCGACCTCGATGGACACGCCGGCAGCGCCGAAGTACTTGTTGTCGAAGTTCGCCGGGACGACGTTGGCCATCTCCTCGGCCGCCGGGTCCTGCACGCGGAAGTCGAGGGTGGTGTAGATCTTGAGTCCACCGCGGCGCAGCAGGTCGCGACGCTCCTGGATGTCCGCACCGAATGCCTCGTCGTTCTCGACGATCGACTTCACGTACTGGCAGAAGTAGGCGTTGCGTCCGGCGGCGGCACAGCCCTGGGTCGGGACCTTGATGGCGGGAGTGATCGCGGCGGCCTTCGCCTCGTCGTGCTGCGCCTGGGTGATCTTGCCGTCCGTGAGCATACGGCCGAGCACGTAGTCGCGGCGGTCCTTGGCGTCCTTGTAGCCGTCCGCCTCGGAGTTGTGGGCGACCCCGTCCTTGGTCGTGTAGGTCCCGCCCGGCTTGTCGATGCGGTACGTGTTCGGGTTCTGCACGATGCCCGCGAGCGTCGCCGCCTGGCCGACGGTGAGCTTCGCGGCGGACGTGGAGAAGTAGTAACGCGCGGCGGCCTCGATGCCGTAAACGGTGCCGCCGAAGTTCGCGATGTTCAGGTACCCGAGGAGGATGTCGTTCTTCGAGTAGTCCTTCTCGATCTGGATGGCGTAGCGCATCTCCTGGAGCTTGCGCTCGATGCCGTCGACGCCCGACGCGTTGGTGGCGTCCTGCCAGCACTGCTGCAGCTCGTCCGCGTAGGTCTCGGAGGCGGTGCTGACGTTCTGCTCGCACTGCTGGATGCGGACGTTCTTCACGAACTGCTGGCTGATGGTCGAGGCGCCACGGCTCGAGGTGCCGCGCACGTTGTCGACGAGGGCCTTCACCGTCGCGCCGAGGTTGACCCCGCCGTGGGTGTAGAAGTTCTTGTCCTCACTCGAGAGGATCGCGTCGTAGAGGACCGGCGAGACTTCCTCGTACTTCACCGGGACGCGGTTCTGCTCGTAGAACGACGCCAGCACGACCGGCTTCCCCTCGGGGTTCGTGGCGTAGATGGTCGACTGCTCCATGGGAGTGTCGACCTTCAGCACCTCGGGCAGCTCATCGAAGATGGTCAGCGCCGTGGTGCCGGCGACGCCGGTCATCGCGAGGACGGGGGTGACGCTGGCGGTGACCAGCAGACCGGCGATGGCGCTCAGTCCGACGAGCCCGACGAGACCGCCGAGCACGCCCTTCACCGTGCGGTTCTTATGGGGCATACGCTTGATCGTAGGGGAGTTCCCTGAATACCGGCTTTGACGAGCGCGGCCCGGTCTGTCCTGGACGCGCCCTGATCGACAGGAGTGCCATGACCACGTGGGAGTACCTCACCACGCCGCTGCTGATCCACAACACCGCGGCCATCCTCAACAACTGGGGCAAGCAGGGCTGGGAGCTCGTCCAGGTGGTGCAGGGCCCCGAAGGCGGTCTGGTCGCCTACTTCAAGCGCCCCGTGACCACGGACGGCTCGACCAACGCCGGTCTCGCCGCCGCCGCCGAGGCTTCGCGCCAGTTCGAGGGAGGCCAGGCATGAGCATCGCCGCCCGCCTCTCCGAGCTCGGCATCGAGCTGCCCGCCGTCGCCGCTCCGGTCGCCGCCTACGTGCCGGCGGTCGTGCACGGCGGCCTCGTCTACACGTCGGGCCAGCTCCCGTTCGTCGACGGCGCCCTCCCCGCGACCGGCAAGGTCGGCGCGGAGGTGTCCGCGGAGGACGCGAAGGCCTACGCCAGGACGTGCGCTCTGAACGCGCTGGCCGCCGCGGCCGACGTCGCGGGCGGCGTGGACCGCATCGCCGGCGTCGTCCGGGTCGGCGGCTTCGTCGGCTCGGCGGAGGGCTTCACCGGACAGCCCGGCGTCATCAACGGCGCGAGCGAGGTGCTCGGCGAGATCTTCGGCGAGGAGGGCCGGCACGCGCGTGCTGCCGTCGGCGTCGCCGAGCTCCCGCTCGGCAGCCCCGTCGAGGTCGAGGTCACGTTCCGCCTCGCATAGTTCCCGCGCCCGGCACGCCGAGACCCCGGGCACACGTCGAGACCCCCTGCTGCAGACGTCTGCAACAGGGGGTCTCGACGTGAACCCGGGGTCTCGCGTTACTTGACCTGGGCGGAGATGATGCTCATCACGGCGGTGTCCGCGAGCGTCGTCGTGTCGCCGACCTCGCGACCCTCGGCCACGTCGCGGAGCAGGCGCCGCATGATCTTCCCGGAGCGGGTCTTCGGCAGCTCGCCGACGATGTAGACGTCACGCGGACGGGCGATCGCGCCGATCTGCTCGCCCACCCAGAGCCGCAGCTGCTGCGCGAGTCCCGCCGGGTCGTGCGCGGAGAGGTAGCTCTCCTTGATGATCACGAACGCCACGACCGCCTGACCCGTGGTCTCGTCCGAGGCGCCGACGACGGCGGCCTCCGCGGTGGCCTCGTGCGCGACGAGGGAGGACTCGATCTCCGCGGTCGACAGGCGGTGACCGGAGACGTTCATCACGTCGTCGACGCGTCCGAGCAGCCAGAGGTCGCCGTCCTCGTCGAGCCGCGCGCCGTCGCCGGCGAAGTAGTAGCCCTGCTTCTCGAACTTCTCCCAGTATGTCTCGCGGAAGCGCTCCGGGTCGCCCCAGATGCCGCGCAGCATGCTCGGCCACGGTTCGGTGATGACGAGGAGCCCGCCGTTGCCGTTGCCGACCTCGACGCCCTGCTCGTCCACCACGTCGATCGAGATGCCGGGCAGCGGCACCTGGGCGGAGCCGGGCTTCGTCGCGGTGATGCCGGGGAGTGCCGACACCATGATCGCGCCGGTCTCGGTCTGCCACCACGTGTCGACGATCGGGGTCGTGCCGGCGCCGATGACCTCGCGGTACCACATCCAGGCCTCGGGGTTGATGGGCTCGCCCACCGAGCCGAGCACGCGCAGCGAGGACAGGTCGAACTTCTGCGGGACGCTGCGACCGATCTTCATGAACGAGCGGATCGCGGTCGGGGCCGTGTAGAAGATCGAGACCTTGTACTTCTCGATGAGTTCCCACCAGCGGCCGGGGTGCGGGGTGTCGGGCGTGCCTTCGTAGAGCACCTGCGTCGCGCCGTTCGCGAGCGGACCGTAGGTGACGTAGCTGTGTCCGGTGATCCAGCCGATGTCGGCGGTGCACCAGTAGACGTCGGTCTCCGGCTTCAGGTCGAAGACGTTCTTGTGCGAGTACGCCGCCTGGGTGAGGTAGCCGCCGGAGGTGTGCAGGATGCCCTTCGGCTTCCCCGTCGTACCCGAGGTGTACAGGATGAAGAGGGGGTTCTCGGCGGGGAACGCCTGCGCCGTGTGATCGGCCGAGGCCGCGGGGACGACGTCGTGCCACCAGAGGTCGCGGCCCTCCGTCCACTCCACCTCGTTCTCGCCGCGCTTGACCACGAGCACGTGCTCGACGGTCTGCTGCTCGCCCTCGCCGCGGTCGGCCAGCGCCTGGTCCACCGCCGGCTTCAGCGCGGAGACGCGGCCCTTGCGGTACCCGCCGTCCGCGGTGATGACGAGCTTGGCGCCGGCGTCGTCGATCCGGGAGCGCAGGCTGTCCGCGCTGAACCCGCCGAAGACGACCGAGTGGATGGCGCCCACGCGCGCCACGGCGAGCATCGCGGCGATCGCCTCGGGGATCATCGGCAGATAGATCGCGACGCGGTCGCCCTGCCCGATGCCGAGACCCTCGAGCACGTTCGCGACGCGCTTGACCTCGTCCGTCAGCTCGGCATAGGTGATGCGGCGGCTGTCGCCGGGCTCGCCCTCCCAGAAGAGCGCCACGCGGTCGCCGTTGCCGGCCTCGACGTGCCGGTCGAGGCAGTTGTAGGCCACGTTGAGCTCGCCGTCGTCGAACCACTTGGCGAAGGGCGGGTTGCTCCAGTCGAGGACCTGGGTGAAGGGCTTGTGCCAGTGCACGAGCTCGCGCGACTGATCGGCCCAGAAGCCCTCGCGATCCGCGGCGGCGCGCTCGTAGAGCTCTTTCGAGGCGACGGATTGGGCGGCGAACTCCTCCGACGGCGCGAAGCGCCGGGTCTCGTCGAGAAGGTGATCGATCTGACTGCTCATCGGCAGGCGCTCCTTTGCGGCGTTCGGGTCGTGCAGGCATGGCCGCAGGGGGAGTGCGACCAGGTCAGGGTGAATCTATCCCCGGCCCCCACCGTCGAATACTGCCGAAAGTCAGTAGTCGGGTGGGTTTTGTCAGGACGGTCGCCTTGCGTACACTCGACGACAGCCGAAATCTCATTCCGGCCTTGGCGTGCCCGATTCCCCCGATCGAGAGCCGCCGTGGGCGGCACCTCATTCCCCCCGTGAGGTGCCGCCCTTTCTCATGGGAGCGCTCCCGATCCGCGCTCGCATCGCGATCGGCTCCTCCACTGCGGGAGACGGCGCCGGCTTGTGCACACGCGCCGCGGGAGCCCGGGCACCGCGCGGTCCAGGTGGGCGGCCTGCGGTCTACCGTCGCCGTATGCCTGACCGATTCGTCATCCAGCCGCGCTCGTCCGAGGCGCGCGCGACGCCACGCTCGCCGCAGGAGGCTCTCCGGAGCGAGCCGGCTTTCGCCCCGCTCGCGCCGTTCATCGACGACGAGGTCACGGACGTGTTCCTGAACGGCGCGGACGCGCTGTTCGTGGACAGGGGGAGGGGCGCGGTACGTGTGCCGGAGTGGCGGGCGACGGAGCGGGAGGTCCGGGAGCTCGCCGTGGCGCTCGTCGCGATCGGCGGGCGACACCTCGACGATCAGACGCCGTGCGTCGACGTCCGCCTCGGGTCCGGGGTCCGGGTGCACGCCGCGCTGGCTCCGGTGTCGGCGCGAGGCACCGCCCTGTCGATCCGCGTCCCTCGCGTGCATGCCGCCGACCTCGATGCGCTCGCGGCGCGCGGAGCGTTCGATCCGCGGCAGCGGCGATGGCTCGGCGCGCTGGTCCGCGACCGGGCGAACCTCCTCCTCACCGGGGGCACGGGCTCCGGCAAGACCACGCTGCTGTCGGCCCTGCTGTCGGAGGTCCCGCCCGAGGAGCGCATCGTCACCATCGAAGACGTCGCGGAGCTGCGGCCCCGGCACCCGCACCATGTCGCTCTGGAGGCCCGGCAGGCCAACCTCGAAGGCGCCGGTGAGATCGATCTGGCGCGGCTGGTGCGGGAGTCCCTGCGCATGCGGCCCGACCGCCTCGTGGTGGGCGAATGCCGAGGAGTGGAGGTGCGGGAGCTGCTCACCGCGCTCAACACCGGGCACGACGGCGGCGCCGGCACTCTGCACGCCAGCGGCCTGGCCGACGTCCCCGCGCGGTTGGAGGCCCTGGGAGCGCTCGCCGGCATGGACGCGGTGGCGCTCGCGCGTCAAGCGGTGAGTGCCTTCACCATGGTGCTGCACCTGGAGCGGGCTCGGGATGGCATCCGACGCATCGCGAAGGCCGGCCGTCTCGCGCTCGCGGGCGACCGCCTGACGATCGAGGAGGTCGAGCCGTGGTGACGCTCCGTGTGCCGCGTCCGGCGTCGGCGGCCGGTCCGCATGTCGCCGATTCCGTCCAGACGCTCGCCGTGCTCCTGCAGGCCGGGGCGATCCCCCTCGTCGCCTGGCGACACCTCGCGGGCACGGGGGACCCCGCCGCGACGGCGGTGCTCGAACGAACGCGCGAGGGCATGCCGCTGGTGTCCGCGATCGAGGCGCAGGGTGGCATGTGGACGGAGCTGGCGGCGGCGTGGGAGGTCGCCACGACGGTGGGGGCACCGCTGGCCGACGTGCTCCGCACCATCGCCGAGGCGCTGCGCGATGCCGCGTCGGCGGCCGACGATGTCCGAGTGGCTCTTGCCGAGCCTGCGGGGACGGCGCGACTGCTGCTGTGGATGCCGCTGGCCGGTCTGCTGCTCGGCGTCGCGCTGGGATTCGACACCCTGGGCGCGATCATCGGTAACCCCCTCGGGGGTGTGTGCGTCGTCGCGGGGCTGCTGCTGGTGGCGGCCGCTCGGCTCTGGACACGGCGGCTGCTGCGCCGCGCACGCCCAGCGCCGGGCACGCCGGGCATGGCCGCGGAACTCGTCGCGGTGGCGCTCGCCGGCGGCGCACCGATCGACCGCGCCGTCGCGCTCGTCACCGAGACCGGCGTCGTCGACCCCGCCGAGCGCGACCGCGTCGGCCAGGTGCTCGAGCTCTCCCGCGCGGCCGGCGTCCCCGCCGTGGAGTTGCTGCGCGCGGCGGCGGCGCAGGACCGGCATCGCGCCAGGGTGCACGGGCGTCTCCGCGCCGCGCGTCTCTCCACCCGCCTGCTGCTTCCGCTCGGCGTCTGCACGCTGCCGGCGTTCCTCCTGCTCGGTGTGGCGCCCCTCCTGCTCAGTGTGCTCGCCTCCACGCCGCTGCCGACCTGACCCTTCCGTGATCACCGACAAAGAAAGAGGTACGAAGATGAACGACACGCTCCCCACCCTGGACCGGCACCGCGCCAGGGCGCTCTTCGGCGACGACACCGGCGCGGCGACCGCCGAATACGCCATCACCACCATGGCCGCGGTCGCCTTCGCCGGTCTGCTCGTGGCGATCATGCGCTCGGACGAGGTGCGGGGCATCCTCACCGGTCTCGTCCGTCGAGCCCTGACCGTGTCATGACACGCGGCGGACACGACGCTCGCGCGACCGCCGCCCCGGCATGGTGGCGGGGCGACCGCGGTGCCGTCGCGGCGGAGCTCGCCCTGGCGCTGCCCGCCATCGTGCTGGTGCTGCTGCTGGGGGCGGGCGCTCTCCTGGCGGCGTCGCGGCAGGTCGCGCTGCAGGATGCTGCCGCCGACGCCGCCCGACTGCTCGGTCGTGGTGAGGACGCGGCGGCGGCTGCCCGGGTCGTCCACG
Organism: Microbacterium sp. CFSPD4_SD4; assembly: GCF_057364585.1. NCBI lineage: Bacteria > Bacillati > Actinomycetota > Actinomycetes > Micrococcales > Microbacteriaceae > Microbacterium > Microbacterium sp. CFSPD4_SD4. The sequence continues at coordinate 157 of NZ_JBNFOC010000018.1, read as the reverse complement.
AGGCGATCCCGGGCGCCGGTACCGCGTTCGCCCCTGTCCAGATCCCCGCCGGTCCTCGACTCGGCAACGTCGTCATCGAGGCCAAGAACCTCAAGAAGGGCTTCGACGGCCGCTCGCTCATCGACGGCCTGAGCTTCAGCCTTCCGCCGAACGGCAT
>NZ_JBNFOC010000017.1:0-31392 GCF_057364585.1 Microbacterium sp. CFSPD4_SD4 | reverse complement strand
GGCGGGATCAGGACGGGCGGGCAGGGGGTGGGGAGGGGCGGGTGTGACCCCGCACCGGAGGGAGGGACGGACGGAGGGGGAGTGTGACGCGGGATGACGCGGGGTGAAGGCGTGTGACGGACGGGGATCACGGGCGACGGGGGCAGCCCTAGATTCGGGGCACATCCGCACGAGCGAGGGGAGGGCCCGCGGCGATGAGCTTCCTGACGGACTGGCACGAGTGGCATGCGGCGCGCGAGCGCTATGCGGGGTCGGAGTACGGGCCGTCCGCGCTGGAGTCCACGAACTGGCTCATCACCGAACCCGCCGCGGTCGACGGCGTACCCGGACTCTGGGCCCTCACCGGGGACGGCGGCATCCGCGGCAGTGAGCTGGGACCGTCGGGGTCGGTCGTCACCCTCCGCGGCACCCAGACCCTGCGCCTCGGGCGGCGCGAGCTGCGTGTGTTCGACCGCAACGGACTGCTGGCGCTCCGCGTCTGGAACCCCGCCCGTCCGCAGCGGGAGTGGTTCACCGCGATCGACGCCTACGCCCCCGACGAGCGATGGCGGATCCCGGCCACGTTCGAGCCCGCGCCGGACGAGCGGATCGTCGTCACGGCGGTCGACGGCGAGGAGCGCGAGACCCCGATCGCCGGACGCCTGCGGTTCGAGCTCGCCGGGGCCCCGCACGAGCTCACGGTCACCCGCAGCGGGAGCGGAGCGCTGAGTGCGGTCTTCGCCGACGGGACGAACGGGCTGGAGACGTACCGGTTCCGCTTTCTCCCCGTCGACGAGCCCGCCGCCGACGGGTCCGCCGTGATCGACTTCAACCGGGCGTACCTCCCGCCGTGCGCCTTCTCCGACCAGTTCATCTGCCCCCTGCCCACACCAGGCAACCGCTACTCCACGCCGATCAGGGCCGGGGAACGCGTGGTCGTGCTCGGCGGCTGACCACGGCGGCAGCGTGCGCCTTAAGCTGGATCCGTGCACGGTGAATACAAGGTTCCTGGGGGCAAGCTCGTCGTCGTCGACCTCGAGGTCGAGAACGACCGGATCGCGCGGTTCCGGCTCGCCGGGGACTTCTTCCTCGAACCGGACTCCGCGCTCGACGACATCAACGCCGCCGTCGAGGGCCTCCCCGCCGAGTCCGACGCCACGGCCATCGCCGCGGCCGTCCGCGGTGCCCTCCCCGAGGGGGCGCAGCTGCTCGGCTTCAGCCCCGAGGCCGTGGGCACCGCCGTGCGTCGCGCTCTGGTCACCGCGCCCGGGTGGCGCGACTTCGACTGGGAGATCGTCCACGAGAAGGCGGTCTCGCCGCGCATGAACCTCGCCCTCGACGAGGTGCTCACCTCCCGCGTCGGCGAGGGGCGTCGGCGTCCGACCCTGCGCATCTGGGAGTGGGACGAGTCGGCCGTCGTCATCGGGTCGTTCCAGTCGTACCGCAATGAGGTCGATCCCGAGGGCGCCGCGAAGCACGGCTTCGACGTCGTCCGCCGCATCTCCGGCGGCGGGGCGATGCTCATGGCGGCGGGACAGATCATCACCTACTCGCTGTACGTGCCGGCCTCGCTCGTGGCGGGCATGACCTTCGCCGACTCCTACGCGTTCCTCGACGACTGGGTGCTGCAGGCGCTCCGGTCGCTCGGCATCGACGCCGTCTACCAGCCGCTCAACGACATCGCGAGCCCGACCGGCAAGATCGGCGGCGCCGCGCAGAAGCGCCTCGCGAACGGAGGTGTGCTGCACCACGCCACCCTCTCCTACGACATCGACGGCCAGATGATGACCGAGGTGCTGCGGATCGGCCGCGAGAAGCTCAGCGACAAGGGGACGACCTCGGCAGCCAAGCGCGTCGACCCGCTGCGGAGCCAGACCGGACTGGAGCGTGCCGAGATCATCGAGCGCTTCAAGGACACGTTCCGCTCGCTCACCTCCGCCGAGGGCGGCGGCATCACGCCGGACGAGTACGCCGATGCCCAGGCGCTGGTGGAGTCGAAGTTCTCGACCGACGCGTGGCTGCACCGGGTTCCGTGAGCCCTGCGACAGGCTCAGGCCCTTCGACAGGCTCAGGGACCCAGGGCCCTTCGACAGGCTCAGGGACCCAAGGGGGCGGCCCAGAGGCCCAGGTCCCGGGGCGGGTGTCGGTGATCGAGGGGGACAACCTCGCGGTCGCGGCGACCCTGCCGTCCGGATCCTTCACGCTCGTCTACCTCGACCCGCCGTTCAACACCGGGCGGGTGCGGGAGCGGCAGGTGGTCACCGTCCGCCGCACGTTCCCACCCCAGGAAGAGCCGGCGGATCCGGACGGGGGCAGCCCCGCATCGGCGGAGCCTGCGGCGGAGGGCCGGAGCCCTGAACGGGCGCCCGGCGAGCCCGAGGTGCGACACGGCTTCCACGGGCACCGGTATGAGCGGGTGCGCGGCATGCTGCGCGCCTACGACGACAGCTTCGACGACTACGGCGCCTTCCTCATGCCGCGGCTGGAGGAGGCCTGGCGGCTGCTCGCCGACAACGGCACCCTGTACCTGCACCTGGATTACCGCGAGGCGCACTACGCGAAGGTCATGCTCGACGCGGTGTTCGGCCGGGACTGCTTCCTCAACGAGCTCATCTGGGCGTACGACTACGGCGCGAAGTCCCGGCGGCGGTGGCCCACCAAGCACGACACGATCCTGGTGTACGTGAAGAACCCGCGGACGTACGTGTTCAACTCCGACGACGTCGACCGGGAGCCGTACATGGCGCCGGGACTGGTGACCGCGGAGAAGGCCGCGCGCGGCAAGCTCCCGACGGACGTGTGGTGGCACACGATCGTCCCGACCACGGGGCGCGAGAAGACGGGGTATCCGACGCAGAAGCCGGAGGGCATCCTGCGGCGCATCGTGACCGCGTCGAGCCGGCCGGGCGACCGGGTGCTCGATCTCTTCGCGGGCAGCGGCACGACCGGAGCCGTGGCCTCTGCACTGGGGCGGGAGGCGGTGCTCGTCGACGACAACCCGGAGGCGGTGCGGGTCATGGCCGCGCGCATCCCGCACGCGGAGGTCCGCCGGGCCTGAGCGGGCCTGGTCGGCAGCGGCCGTCAGATCCCGATCGAGACCTTCCGCAGGGTCTCACTCACCGTCCAGACCGTCCGTATGCCGGCCGTGAGCCGCATCACGGACCCGGGGCCGAGCTCCACCGGAGGGAGCGCGGGCGCGGTGAACGTCACGGTCGCGCGACCGGAGAGGACGACGAACACCTCGTCCTCCTCGACGTCCACCGCGGTGCCCGGCGTCATCTCCCAGACGCCGATCTCGATCCCGCCTGCGTCGTCGAGCACCGTGTATGCCGTGCTCGGCGCGCCGTCGCGGACGTCTTCGTCGGGCAGCGGGGTGTGCGTGAGCGCGAGGCGTCCGGCCTCGACGACGGCCCCCGGGGCGAGCGCGGTCACGAGTCGAAGCCCATGCCGAGGGCGTCGAGCGTCTTCAGGAACAGGTTGCGGCGCCCCTCGTTGTGGTCGGCGCTGTCCATCGCGGCGCGGACGAGGTTGATCCCGACGGACGCGGCCGGCTCCGGCGGGAACGGGATCGGCTTCTCGCGCACCATCCGGAGCTGCGTGCGCTCGGTCTCCTCGCCGGCGAGTTTGTCGAGCATGACATCGGCGGCGAACCGGGCGGCGCCGACCCCGAGGCCGGTGAACCCTGTGGCGTAGGCGACCCGGGCGCCGCGGGCGGTGCCGAAGAACGCGCAGAACCGGCTCGACGAGTCGATCGCCCCGGCCCAGCGGTGCGTGAAGCGGAGGCCTGCGAGCTGCGGGAAGGTGGTGAAGAAGTGCGAGGCCAGCCGCCGGTGGCTCTCCATCCGGTCCTCGTAGGCGGGGCGCACCTTGCCGCCGAAGTGGTAGACCGCGTCGTAGCCGCCGAACAGGATCCGGTCGTCCGCGGTGAGCCGGTAGTAGTGGAACTGGTTGGCGCTGTCGGCGAGCCCCTGGCGGTTCCGCCAGCCGATGGAGGCGAGCTGCTCGGCCGACAGCGGCTCCGTCATCAGCACGTAGTCGTACACCGGCACCGTCATGAGGCGGTTGCGCTTGAGGAGAGAGGGGAACACGTTCGTCGCGAGCGCCACCGCGTCGGCGGTCACTCGCCCGTGCTCCGTGACGAGGGTCACCGGACCGGAGTCCGCGCCCTCGATCCGCCGGACGAGGCTGTGCTCGTGGATCTCCACGCCGAGCTCGACGGCCACCCGCGCGAGCTCCAGACCCAGCTTCGCGGGGTGCACGAGAGCGCTGCCCTCCCGGTCCCACGCGCCGGCGAGGAACGTGGGGGAGTGCACCTCCGCCTGCACCGCTTCCCGGTCGAGGAACCCCTCCTCCTCGCGCAGCCACTCGACCTGATGCGGCTCCACGGCCACCGCGAGCTGGCCCGTCCGCTCGAACTCGGCATCCATGTCGTACCGCCGCACGGTCTCGGCGATGCCGTCGAGGTTCTCGTGGCCCAGCTCCTCCAGCCGGTCGATCTCCTCGGGCCAGCGGTTCACGCCGTTCTCGTGGCCGTGGGTGAGGCTGGACTCGCAGAAGCCGCCGTTGCGCCCGGACGCCGCCCAGGCCACGCGGGACGCCTCGAGGAGGACCACCCTCCGCTCCGGATCCCGTTCCTTCGCACGTACGGCCGTCCAGAGTCCGGTGTAGCCGCCGCCGACGACCACGAGGTCCGTGTGCACGGTGCCGCGGAGCGGCGGGTGCGCGGGACGCTCGACGTCGTCGAGCCAGAAGACCGACAGGGCCGTGTCGCGCAGGGCGTCGTCGATGACGGACTGCGGAGGACGCCGGCGTTCGAAGACCGTGGTGCCCATGTTCACTCCGATGCGAGGGGAGCGCGTCAGCGCGTTCCCCAGTTGTAGAGGTCTTTGTAGAGGCCGGCGTAGAGCAGGCTCTCCGTCTGGATGATGCCGGGGATGGTGCGGATGCGGGTGGCGATGAGGTCGAGCAGGTGGTCGTCGTCCTCGCACACCGCCTCGACGAGGATGTCGAACGTCCCGAGGGTGACCACGACGTACGCGAGCTCCGGGATCGCCGTGAGCTCCTCCGCGATCGCGCGGGGGTCGCCCGACACCCGGATCCCGATCATCGACATGCGGTGGAAGCCGAGCTGCAGCGGGTCGGTCACGGCGACGATCTGGATCAGGCCCGATTCGGTCAGGCGCTGCACACGCTGGCGGGCCGCCGCCTCGCTGAGCCCCACCTCGCGGGCGATCTCCGCATAGGGTCGCCGACCGTCCTCCTGCAGCAGCTCGACGATGCGCTTCGAGATATCGTCGAGGGCGGGGGGAGGCGTCTTCGGACTCATGTACCGATCGTGACATTCCGATGGGTGCGGCGCAACTGAATCCGTCGATCTGTGGACGAAAAGCTACAGATTCCGCGTTCGGATGGCTACCATGGCGCTATGTCCTCACCGTCGACGATGACCGTGCCCCTGCAGAACTTCATCGGCGGTCGCGCCGTCACCGCAGCGGGGAGCGGGCGCCTGCCGCTCATCGATCCGGTGACGGAGGAAGCTTACGGCGAGATCCCGATCTCGGACCGTGCCGACGTGGATGCCGCGTACGCCGCGGCCGCGGAGGCGTTCCCGATCTGGCGGGACACGCCGCCGTCCGCGCGCCAGCTCGCCCTGTTCCGCATCGCCGAGGAGATGGCCGCGCGGGCCGAGGAGTTCGCCGACCTCGAGTCGAAGGACACCGGCAAGCCGCGGGCGACGCTCGTCGCCGACGAGATCCTGCAGTCGGTGGACCAGCTGCGGTTCTTCGCCGGCGCCGCGCGGAGCCTCGAGGGTCGCGCTGCCGCGGAATACCTCCCCGGGCACACCTCCTTCGTGCGGCGGGAGCCGATCGGCGTGATCGGGCAGGTGACGCCGTGGAACTACCCCCTGAACATGGCGGTATGGAAGATCGCTCCCGCCCTCGCCGCCGGGAACACCGTCGTGCTGAAGCCGGCGGAGTCCACGCCGCTCACCACGCTGCTGCTCGCGGAGATCGTCGCGCGACACACCCCCGCCGGCACCCTCAACGTCGTGCTCGGCGACCGCGAGACCGGAGCGGCCCTCGTCGACCATCCGACGCCGCAGATGGTGGCCATCACCGGCTCGGTGCGGGCGGGCATGGCCGTGGCCCGCTCCGCGGCCGACGACGTCAAGCGCGTGCACCTGGAGCTCGGCGGCAAGGCGCCCGCGATCGTCTTCCCTGACGCGTCGATCGAGAAGGCGGTCGAGGGCATCGTCACCGGGGCCTTCTTCAACGCGGGTCAGGACTGCACCGCGGCGACTCGGGTGCTCGTGCACGCGTCGGTGCACGACGAGCTCGTCGCCGCACTGGTGGAGCGGACCCGCACGCACGCGCGGACCGGGGCCCCGGACGAAGAGGGCGTGCTGTACGGGCCGCTGAGCAGCGCGGCCCAGCTCGCGCAGGTGCAGGGCTTCGTCGACCGGCTTCCCGCGCATGCGACGGTCGCGACCGGCGGGGCGCGGCAGGGCGACCGGGGCTACTTCTGGGAGGCGACCGTCGTGACCGGCGTGCAGCAGGACGACGAGGTCGTGCAGGGCGAGATCTTCGGACCGGTGCTGACCGTGCAGCCCTTCGACACCGAGGAGGAGGCGCTCGCGATGGCGAACGACGTGCCGTATGCGCTCGCCGCATCGGTGTGGACGCGGGATCATGCCCGCGCCCTGCGCCTCTCCCGCGACCTCGACTTCGGGTGCGTGTGGATCAACACCCACATCCCGTTCGTGTCGGACATGCCGCACGGTGGTTTCAAGCACTCCGGATACGGGAAGGACCTGTCGCAGTACGGCTTCGACGACTACACCCGGATCAAGCACGTGATGAGCGCGCTGGACTGACGGCGGGACCACTTCAGCGCGGGGCGAGGTGCTTGACGCGGCGGTGCTCGCGGAGCGTGAACTGCGGGCGCTGATCGATCTTCGTGGCCCCGTCGAGCTCCCACCCGTGCCGGGCGTAGAAGCCGTCGGCGCGGTCGTTGCCGTCGAGCACCCAGAGGTAGGCGCGTGTGTGGCCGGCGTCGATCATGCGCTGCTCGGCCGCGTCGAGGAGGGCATGCCCCGCCCCCGTCGACCACGCGGTGGGATCGGCGTAGATGCCGTACAGCTCCGCATCGTCCAGGCCGTCCGGGTCGCGGCCGGAGCCGAACGACGCCCAGCCGACGACGGTGCCGTCGCGCTCGGCTACCAGGGTCCCGAGGCTCGTGGGGAGGGGGTCGGCGAAGATGCGGCGCCACCCGTCGGCGCGCTCCGAGACGGACAACCCGTCCAGCACCTCCTGGTCGATGAGGCCCTCGTAGGCCGCCTGCCACGAGCGCACGTGCACTCCGGCCACGGCCTCGGCATCGTCGGCGACGGCGTCTCGGATCACCAGGGGCGTCATCCCTCCACCCTATGCGGACCCCCGACGTCACTCGGTCCCCTCCCGTGCCTTCCTCCTCCGACACCCGGGCACACCTGCACGACCCGGGTACGTCTGGGGGGCCGGATCCCGGGTTCCGTCGTGCAGCCGTGCCCGGGGCGTGCAGGTGACACAGCCGGAGAGGACGGGTCGACGGGTGCGACGCGATGTGGCAGGCTGGCGGGCACCGACTCCGCACGAGAATCGACCCCCCAGAGGTTCCGCCGCATGTCACGACCCCTCGCAGGACCGCAGACCCTGCTCCGTACACTCAACGGCCGCGCGACCCTGGAGCGCCTCGCCCGGAGCGGACCGCAGACTCGGGCCGAGCTCATGGCGGCGACCGGCCTCTCCCGCACGGCCGTGACCCAGGTGCTGCGGATGCTCGACGCCGCGGGAGCCGTCACCGCGGCCGGAGTCGACCGCGACACCCGCGGACCGGCGGCCGGCCGCGTCGCGCTGCACCCGGCCCTCGGCTTCGCGGCAGCGGTCCACGTGGACCATCACGCGGCCCACGTCGTCCTCGTCGACGCGACCGGCGCCGTCAGGGCCGAGCGGCACGGAGCCTTCCCCGCGGGCGAAGACCGCGTCGCGCACATCGCCGCCCTCGTCGCGGCCTGCCGCCGGTCCGTGAAGGGCGCGCTCCACCTCGCCGTCGTCGGAGTGCCCGGCATCGTCGCCGCCGACGGCGCGATCCGCGACGACCAGGGACCGGACGGCGGCGCCTTCCGCTCGGCCCTCGCGACCGCCCTCGACTGCCCGGTCCGCGTCGAGAACGACGTCAACCTCGCAGCCCTCGCCGAGTCGACCACCGGCGTCGGCATCGACCTCGCGAGCTTCGCACTGCTGCTGCTCGATGACGACCTCGGCGCCGGCATCGTGATCGACGGGGCGCTGCACCGCGGGTTCTCCGGCGTGGCGGGCGAGGTCATGTATCTCCCGCAGACGCCGGTGCCCATCGGTGCCCCGGTCGCGGGCGCCACGGTGGTGCGCGACCTCGCCCTCGGCCTCGGACTGGATGTCGACGCGCCGTTCCTCGCCCACCTGGAGGCGGCGCGGCACGGCGACGAGGCGGCGCACGCCCTCGTCGCGGAGATCGGACGGCGGCTCTTCCTTGCGGCGGGCAGCGTCGCGCTCGTGCTCGATCCCGAGGCCTTCATCCTCGGCGGGGAGGCGGTGCACCCGGCGCTCCTGGACGCGATCGAGCGCGTCGCGGACGAGTTCTCCGCGCAGCTGCCGCTCCGCTTCCTCGCCTCGGCGTTCGGGCCGGAGGCGCCGCTCGTCGGAGCCGTGGGCGAGGCGGCCTCCGCGCTCCGTGCCGATGTCTTCACCCGGATCCTCACCCCCTCCCGCGCAGCCGCCGCCGGCCGCTGACCGCCCGCCCGACAGGACACGCCATGACCGCCTCCTCCGCCCTCGCCGACCGACTCGGACTGCCGTCCGGTGCCAGGGCGGTCATCCTCAACGCCGACGACTTCGGGATGTGCCATGCCGCCAACGCCGCGATCTCCGGTCTCCTCGTGCGCGGCCGGATCGACTCGGCGACGGTGATGGTGCCCTGCGCGTGGTCCCCGGAAGCGCTCGCCTTCGCCGCCGCGCACCCGGACCTCGACGTGGGCGTGCACCTCGTGCTCACGAGCGAGTGGCGCCGGTACCGATGGCGCCCGCTCACCGGCGCCTCGACCCTGGTCGATGCCGCCGGCTTCTTCCCCGCCGACGTCGCGACCGTGGAGCAGCACGCCTCCGAAGCGGATGTCGCGGCCGAGATCGCCGCCCAGCTGCAGACCGCGCTCGACGCCGGCGTCGACGTGACCCACCTCGACAACCACATGGGATCCGTCTACGGGCTGCTGACCGGCCGTGACTTCCTGCGCGCCGTCTTCGAGCTCGCCGCCCGGCACGGCCTCCCCTTCCGCCTGCCCCGCGAGATGGAGGGGGCGGACGCCGATCCGATGCTGCAGGCGAAGCTCACCGAGGCCGCGGCGGTGGCCGATGCGTTCGGCGTCGAGATCGTCGACCGGCTGTGGACGCACCCGTTCGAGCTGCGCGGCGAGGGCACCGCCGACGAGGAGTCGTACGAGCAGGTCCGAGACGGCTTCCTCGCGGTGCTGCGCGCCGTCCCGCCCGGGGTCACCGAGATCTACCTGCATCCGATGGCCGACGGCGAGGAGCTGCGCGCCGCGGTGGACTTCGCGGCGGCCAAGCGCGGCTACGAGCTGCGGCTGCTCGACGATCCGCTCGTGCAGCAGACGATCGCCGAGGAGGGCCTGGTCCGCGTCGGCTGGCGCGCGCTGCGGGACCTGCAGCGGGGAGACGCCCGGTGACGGCGCTCGGCGAACGGCTGCGCGACCGCCGTCTCGACGCCGCTCCGTCCCGCGCCCAGACCATCGCCTTCGGGGCCTCAGGGTTCCCGACGCAGCTGATGACGCAGACGTTCTCGGCATTCGTCGTGTACTTCTACGTCTCGCACCTCGCCGTCCCCGCGGGGTGGGTGGCGGCGGCGATGATCGCGCACGGCATCCTCAACGCGGCGCTCAACCCGGTCGTCGGGGCGCTCTCCGACCGGATCCGCACGCCGTGGGGCCGCCGCATCCCGTGGATCGGGCTCGGCATCGTGCCGCTCGTCGTGGCCTTCGCCCTCGTCTGGATGCCGCCCGCGCTCCCGGCGGCTGGGCTCATCGTCTGGTTCCTCGTGGTCGTCGCGGTCTACGACATCGCCTTCGTCGTGGTGGTGCTGAACATCTCCGCGCTGTTCCCGGAGATCTTCCGGACCACGGAGGAGCGCGCCCGCGGGAACGTGCCGCGGCAGATCTTCGCGATCCTCGGCATGGTGCTCGGCACGGCCGGCGCTCCAGCGCTCTACGACGCGATCGGCTGGCCGGGGATGGCGCTCGTGCTGTCTGGTGTCTGTCTCGTGCTGCTCGCCTGGTCGTTCCTCGGCGGGATGATCGAGCGCCGGGTACCGGAGGCCGCCTCCGAGGCGATGCGCTGGCGGGACCAGCTCATCTACACGTTCCGCAACCGCGCCTTCGTGCCGTACGTGCTGGGCTCGCTCTGCGTGCAGACCTCGATCGCCGTGATCCTCGCCGCCGTGCCGTTCTACGTCCGCTACTCGCTGGGGGCGGCCGAAGGCGAGGGGAGCCTCCTGCTCGGCGCCATCTTCGTCACGGCCATCCCGTCGATCGTGCTGTGGAGCGCGGTGGTCCGGCGCACCTCCCCGCGCACGGCCCTGCTGTGGAGCGTCGGGGTGTTCGGGGTCGCGGTGCTCGGCTACCTCATCCCGACGTCCGTGGGGGCGGCGGCTCTCGTCGGCATCGCGGTCGGCGTCGGCGTCGGCGGGCTGCTGCAGCTCCTCGAGGTCGTGCTCGCCCAGATCATCGACGACGATGCGCATCGCACGGGCCACCGCCGCGAGGGCGCCTACTTCGGCGTGAACGGCTTCGTCGTCCGCGGCTCCGTCGTCCTCCAGGCGATCGTCGCCGCGGCCGTGCTGACCGCGACCGGCTTCGACGCCGAGCTCGGCGACGCGCAGCCGGAGGCCGTCGACGGCGGAATCCGGCTCATGCTGGCGGTCATCCCCCTGGCGTTCACCGCCGTCGGGTGGCTGTGCTTCTGGCTCTACCCACTGCGCACGCGCGACGCCTGAGGTCAGCCGGCGGCGCGGCGGGCCTCCCAGCCCGTACGCACCATCTCGTCGACCGTGTAGCGCATGGTCCAGTCGAGGTCGCGGGCCGCGAGTTCGCCGGTCGCCACGATCCGATCCGGGTCGCCGGGGCGGCGCGGACCGATCTCCGGAGTGAAGTCGATGCCGGTGACGCGGGCGACCGCATCCATGATCTGCTTCACGCTGAGGCCGTCGCCGGAGCCGAGGTTGTACGCGGGCTCGATCGGAGCGCCCGAGGCCAGGCGCTGCGCTGCGGCGACGTGGGCGGCGGCGATGTCGCCGACGTGCACGTAGTCGCGGACGTTCGTGCCGTCAGGGGTGTCGTAGTCGTCGCCGAAGATCTTGGGGGTGCGGCCCTCGATCAGCGCCTCGAAGACGATGGGGAAGAGGTTGTGCGGGCTGACGTCGTAGACCGTCGGGTCGGCCGAGCCGACCACGTTGAAGTACCGCAGCGAGGTGTGGCGCAGCGGGCGGTCGGAGTCGGCGGTGGCGATCGCCTGGTCACGGAGCAGCCATTCGCCGATGAGCTTGGACTCGCCGTACGGGCTCGCGGGCTTCTTGGCGGTGTCCTCGACGACGAGCGACACGTCCGGGGTGCCGAACACGGCGGCCGACGAGGAGAAGACGATGTTCGCGACGCCCGCCGCCGCCATCGCCTCCAGGATGATCCGCGTGCCCTCGACGTTCTGGGCGTAGGTGTGCAACGGGCGCTGGACCGAGACGCCGGCGTACTTGTAGCCCGCCACGTGGATCACGCCCTCCGCCTCGTGCGTGCGCAGCGTCTCCTCGACGAGGGCGCGGTCGAGGATGCTGCCCTGCACGAACGGCACGCCCTCCGGCACGAAGGAGGCCAGACCGCTGGAGAGGTCGTCCAGCACGACGGGGGAGAGGCTGGCCTCCGCGAGGGCGCGGACGACGTGGGCACCGATGTAGCCGGCGCCGCCGGTGACGATCCAGGACATGCGTTCCTCTCCTGCCGCGGCGGTGGCGGCTCGACCCTTCATTGTGTCAGGCGTCGCGGCGCGGACCTGCGGACGGGCTGACCTCGAACAGGTGCGGGGCGACGAAGCCCTCGGCAGCGAACCGCCCCCGCACCGCGTCGGCGAGGTGGGGCACGGCGTCGCGGTCGACGAGGGCGATCGCTGCGCCCCCGAACCCGCCGCCGGTCATGCGCGCACCCACCGCGCCCGACGTGAGGGCGGTCTCCACGGCGGCGTCGAGCTCGGGCGTCGAGATCTCGAAATCGTCGCCCATGGACGCGTGGGAGGCGACGAGGAGGTCGCCGATGCCGCGCGCGCCCGCGGTGCGCAGGGTCGCGACGGTGTCCTGCACGCGCTGATTCTCCGTGACGATGTGCCGCACGCGGCGGAAGGTCACGTCGTCCATCAGGCTCTCGGCACGGGCGAGGTCGGCCACCGCGACGTCGCGCAGCGCCGGCACGCCGAGGATCGCGGCCCCGCGCTCGCACGCGGCGCGGCGCTCCCGGTAGCCGCCGGTGGAGTGCGCGTGCGTGACACGGGTGTCCATCACGAGCACCGCGAGTCCGGCATCGGCCATGCCCAGCGGCACGACCTCGGCGGCGAGGGAGCGGCAGTCGAGGAAGATCGCGGCGTCGGGCTCGCCGAGCATCGAGGCCATCTGGTCCATGATCCCGGTGGGCGCGCCCACGGCCTCGTTCTCCGCCGTCCGCCCGACGCGGGCGAGGGCCACGGCGTCGAGATCGGTGCGCCAGAGCTCGTTCAGTGCCGCGGCCGTCGCGCCCTCGATCGCGGCGGACGACGAGAGACCGGCACCGACCGGGACGTCGGAGGCGATCGCGATGTCCAGGCCGGAGACCGCGGTCATGCCGGCCGCTGCACGGAGCGCCCAGGCGACGCCCAGCGGGTAGGCGGCCCACTCCGGCACCGCGGGCTCCGTCCCGGGTGGGGTGGGGAAGAGGCGGTCCAGCTCGTCGAGGGCCACTTCCACCGGCTCGTCCGCGAAGGTCGAGGCGACGCGGAGCCGGCCGTCGGCGCGGCGACCGACCGCGGCGACCGTCCGCTGCGGGATGGCGAACGGGAGCACGAAGCCGTCGTTGTAGTCGGTGTGCTCGCCGATGAGGTTCACGCGTCCCGGCGCCGACCAGACGCCGTCCGGGGTGCGCCCGGCGAGGGCGGCGAAGAGCTCGGCGGCGGCGTCGTGTGCGGAGGTCATGCGGAAGCTTCCTGATCGGTGCGGGCGATCGCTTCGCGGAGTCGGGCGGCGCCCTGCTCGGGCGCGACCTCGGCGGCCCACGCCCACATCGCGGCCTCGGAACCTGCGAGGAACTTGAGCTTGTCGGCGGCGCGGCGCGGGCTCGTGAGCTGCAGGTGCAGGCGCACGGTGTCGCGGCCGACGTGGACCGGAGCCTGGTGCCAGGCGGCGATGTACGGCGTCGGGCTGTCATAGAGCGCGTCGACACCGCGGAGGAGGCGGAGGTAGAGCGGGGCGAGCTCGTCGCGCTCCTCCGCCGTGGTCTCGGCGAGGTCCGGCACGTGCCGATGCGGCATGAGGTGCACCTCGAGCGGCCACCGCGCCGCGAAGGGCACGAACGCCGTCCAGTGCTCGCCGCGGAATACCACCCGTTCGGACGCCTGCTCCTCGGCGAGGATGCGGGCGAAGAGGTCGGGCGCGGTGCGGTCGACCGCGTCCAGCACCCGGGCGGTGCGCGGGGTCACGTAGGGGTACGCGTAGATCTGGCCGTGCGGGTGGGGGAGCGTGACGCCGATCGCCTCGCCGCGGTTCTCGAACGGGAAGACCTGCTGGATGCCGGGGAGGGCGGACAGGGCGGCGGTGCGGTCGGCCCAGGCCTCGATCACGGTGCGGGCGCGGGTCACGGTCTGCGTCCCGAAGGAGCCGGAGTGCTCGGGGCTGAAGCACACGACCTCGCAGCGGCCGACCGCGGTACGGGTGCGCCCGAGTCCGAGGGCCGCGAGGTCGTCGAGGCCGCGCGGGGGGTTCGTCGCCCCGGGGGCGGTGCCGACCGGCTCGGCGAGGGCGGGGCCGAACGCGGGGGAGCGGTTCTCGAACACGGCCACGTCGTACCGGGACGGCACCTCGGACGGATTCCCCGGCGTCTGCGGCGCGAGCGGGTCGGCGTCGGCTCCCGGCATCATGACGCGGTTCTGGCGGTTGGCGGCGACGGTGATCCAGTCGCCCGTGAGCACGTCGAGCCGCATGGTCGCGGTGTCCGGCCGCGGGGCCAGGGTGCGGGCGTCGACCGACCGCTCGGCACCGAGAGTGGTGTCCGGGTCGTCGTAGTAGATGAGGTCGCGGCCGTCGGCGAGGGTGGTCGGGCGCTTGACGACACCGGCGCCGAGACGCTCCGTGGGGACCTCCGGGGATGCGGGCGTGTTCACGTCAACATGGTAGGCACGGCCGCGTGCTAACGTCAACACGACGGAGTTGTGAACGGAGGTTCCCGTGGCCGAGAAGCCCACGACGGCCGCGCGCGTGTCCATGGCCACCGTCGCGGCGCGCGCCGGCGTCTCCGGACAGACGGTCTCCCGCGTCGTCAACGGCAGCCCCCGGGTCGACCCGCAGACCCGGGCGCGGGTCGAAGCCGCCATGGCCGAGCTCGGCTACCGACCGCACCGGGCGGCGCGGGCTCTGCGCACCGGGCGCAGCCACACCCTCGGCCTCGTCGTGACCACTCTGGCCACGGTCGGCAACTCCCGGATGCTGCAGGCCACGGCCGAAGCGGCGGCGGATCGTGGATACGCGCTCACCGTCGTCACGGCCGCGGACGGCGTGGAGGCCGCGTTCGCCCGGCTCGCCGATCAGGGCGTGGACGGGGCTCTCGTGCTGAACGAGGCCTCCGCGCTCGTCGCCGCCGCGACCCTGCCGCCGGAGCTGCACCTCGTCGTCGTGGATGCCCCCGCCGGCGCCGGAGCGGCCGTGGTGCACAGCGATCATGCCGCGGGAGCGCAGGCCGCCACCCGCCACCTGCTCGATCTCGGGCACGAGACCGTCCACCACCTCGCGGGACCGGCGGGCTCGTTCGCCGCGGCCGAGCGCGAGCGGGGCTGGCGCGAGGCCCTGGCGGATGCCGGCGCCGTGCCACCGCCGGTCGTGCGCGGCGACTGGAGCGCGGAGTCGGGCTTCGCCGCGGGCGCGGCTCTAGGCGCGACCGCGGTGTTCTGCGCCAACGATCAGATGGCGCTCGGGCTGCTGCGGGCGGTGGCGGAGTCCGGGCGCGCGGTTCCGTCGGACGTCAGCGTGGTCGGCTTCGACGACATCCCCGAGGCGGCGAACTTCCTCCCGCCGCTCACGACCGTCCGGCAGGACTTCCCGGCGCTCGCGCAGCAAGCGGTCACGGCGCTCATCGCGGCCGTGGAGGGCGACGCGACGGCGACAGACCGCGCCGCGCCCGTGGTGGTGCCGACCCGGCTCGTGGAGCGGGCGAGCACGGCACACCGCTGACGCTCATCCGCGGGGCAGCTGCTCGTCCGGGCGAAAGGTCGTCGCGGCGCCGTCCGGCCACGACACCGTCGCCTCCCCTCCCTGCAGATCGAGTTCCGGTGGAACGGGCGAGCCCCCGAGCAGCACGCCGACCGCGATCCAGGTGTCGGGTCGCACCGGCGCGGAGAGCCAGGGGGTGACGGTCTCCGGGCCGAGCGGGGTCACGTCCCGCTCCCGCCGGACCCCCGCGGTCGCGTCGTCGAGGCCGTGGAGGCCCACCACCCGGCTCTGCGTCTCCCCGCCGGGGGTGAGGGCGGCGGTGACGGCCGCGGGGCCGGTCTCGACGACGGTGGCGGCGGACAGGGCCCATCCGCCGATGCGGAGGACGTCGCCGTCGTGGATCGCTCCGTCCGGCCCTGCGCCCGCCCGGACCCGCACGAGCCGCACCTCCCACGGTCCGCGCACCGCCGACACCACATCGACCACCGGGCCGACCGTGGTCTCGACGGCCGTGCCGCCTCCGCCGACGTCGAACCCCATGCGGACGCCGTCGTGCCAGTGCGCGGGGCCGGAGGAACTGCCGAGCGCCGTGCCGTCCGTCTCCCTCAGGCGCCCCGTCAGGAAGCCGGAGCGGTGGCTCGCTCGGCCCCCGCGCACCACGGCGACCGTGCCGTCGAGCGGGTCGCGTGCCCCCGGGCCGGCGAGAAGGGGGGCGGTCGCGGTGCTGTACCCGAGCTTCGCGTACAGGGGAGCATCGGGCTGGAACGCACCGGAGGTGCGGTGGTCGGTGCCCTGGTTGACGACGCGCACGATGCCGTCCGGGGTGCCCGTCGCCAGCCACCCCGGGGCGAGGAGGACGCGGGTGAACGGCCCCCGATCGATCGGCAGGGGCTGTTCGACGGCAGTCCAGAACGGATGCGTGGCGGGGAGGGCGAGCGGCAGGAGACCCTTCGCCGCCCAGTACGGGGAGCCGGGGCCGGAGTAGTCCTGGGCGAGCGGGCGCCAGGCGCCGTACCAGCCGAGGGGCAGCACTCCGGTCGCATCCGGCGCACCGCGGGCGGTGAAGTGCCGGACCTGACCGCTCACCGCCCGGCGCAGGAGGCCGGGGTCATGCCGCGAGGTGCCGGAGAACGCCGCGGCCCCGACCGCGGCGGCCGTCGCGAAGCGGTAGGTGAGGCTGCGCCCCTGGATGAGCGGTCCGCCGTCGGCGCCGACGAGATGCAGGGCGTCGTCGAGGAACGCGTCGAGCCGGCGGCGGTACCGGGCGACCCGGTCCGTGTGACGCGGCTCCGCGCCGACCATGTCCGCCCAGAGCAGCGGATAGAAAGACAGCGCCCAGCCGGCGTAGTGGTCGAACGACCGGGCGGCGCCGTCGGCGCTCCAACCGTCCTCGCGTTCGAAGCCGTCGAGGAGCGCGAGGTCGGTCGCGCGATCCGCGGCGGAGTACGGCACACCGACGCTCTCCAGGAACTGCTCGACGAGCACCCGGAACCACGCCCAGTTGTTCGGCGGGTAGCTGCCGCCGACGAACGTCGCGAGGTAGTCCACGGTGTGGGTCCGCGCCGTGTCGTCGAGGCGCGCCCACACCGTGTCGCGCGTGAGGTGAAGGCCCAGCGCGAGCGCCGCCGCCTCGACCTTCGCCTGGTCGACCTCATCGGGGCGCGGCCACCGCTCGGCACCGTCGGGGTCGACCCCCGCAGCGAGGCCTCGGGCGTACCGGTCGGCCAGCGACTCCGTGCCGAGCGGGTCGCCGGCGATGCGGAACGCGGCCAGCAGGAACGTGCGGCTGAATCCCTCGAGCGCATCGACCGCGGCGCCGAAGCCGCCAGGAGCGCCGGGGTAGCGGATGCCCGCGCCCGCCGGGCTCGCGTGACGGGCGGCCCCGTCGAGGATGGCGTCGCCAATCGCCACCAGGTGCGCACGCGTCCATCCCGTGTGCGGGGAGAGCGCGCGGTCCTCCGGAGGCAGCGCGAGGGGCGTCATGCGCTGTGCGCGAGGTCGGCGCGGTGCACGGGGTGCCGAGGCGGACGGCCGGCCACCCACGCCTCCAGCTCGTCGAGGGCGGCGTTGGCCAGACGGTGCGCTTCGGTGCCGAGCGAGCCGGCGAGGTGCGGGGTCACCGCGACGTTCGGCAGGTGCAGCAGCGGGTGGTCGGGCGGAAGCGGCTCCGGGTCGGTGACGTCGAGGATCGCGTCGAGGCGACCGGCGGCGCACTCCGCGAGCAGGGCCTCGTGGTCGAGGAGGGCTCCGCGGGCGGTGTTGAGCACGGTGGCGCCGTCACGCAGGGTGGCGAGCTGCGCGCGGCCGATCATCCGCCGGGTCGCGGGCAGGGCGGGGGCGTGCAGGGAGAGCAGATCGACGGCGGGGAGCAGGGAGTCGAGCGGGACGAGCCGGGCACCGGCCGCGGCCACCTCCTCGGCGTCGGCGTACGGGTCGGCGACGAGCACCTCGAGGCCGGGGAAGGGGCGCAGCAGGTCGACGACGCGGCGCCCTATGCGGGAGAACCCGACGATGCCGACCGTGCGGTCGAGGTTGCCGATTCGGCCCCCGGCGCGGGGCGACGCGCAGGTCGTGCTGTGCGTCGGCGGTACGGAGCGGGAGGAGGGCGCGCTTGCCGGAGAGCAGGATCATCGCGAGCGTGTACTCCGCGACGGGGGCCGCGTTGGCCTCGGCGGCCGAGGTGAGCAGGATGTCGCGCTCCCAGAACGCGTCGGACACGAGGCCGCGCACGCTCCCTGCCGCATGGAACACCGCGCGCAGCCGGGGGAGCCGATCGAGCAGGGGCGCGTCCAGGACCGGAGCGCCCCAGCCCGTCACCAGCACCTCCACGGCGGCGAGGCGGTCGTCCAGCGACGGGGCGTCGAGAGCGGTGGCGTGCAGCGGACCGCCGGGCGCGGCGAGGGTCTGCAGGCGGGCGCGCCGCGCGTCGTCGAACACGAGGTCCCACGCCTCCGTCGAGAGGGCGGCGAGGACGACTGGTCGAGGGGTCATGGGTCTCCGGGTATCTCGGGTATGCGCTTGCCGAAGCGCGCGGTTCCAGTGAAGACTGTGCGTTCGAGTGCAGGCAACGTGATCGAACCGAAACCCTGCTGATCGAACACACTCGAACAACGAAGGCGAGAACCGGATGCTGATCCCCCGCGGCACCCTGAGCGATCTGTGGCGCGAGCACGGCGCCGTCGATCGGCCCGTCGTGCCGCCGAGCACCGACCGGGAGGCATGGACGTCCGTGGCGCCCGAACTCCGCGCGACGATCCTGGCGGCGGCGGACGGCGAGCGTCGCACCGCCTGGGCGCAGCCGCTCCTCTCGCAGTGGGCCGCCTACGCCCGCACCGGTGACCGCGCCGGCTGGGAGGGGGCGGTCTTCCGCCGCGACCTCAGGCTCCGCCGCGCCGTCCTGGCCGCTGCCGTCGACCCGGCGGCCGAGCGGCTGGACGAGGTTGCGGACGGCCTGTGGCTCCTGGCCGAGCAGTCGACCTGGTGCTGGCCTGCTCACGACGACGCGTTCGCCCGCGGGCGCCGTGTGCCCGACATCGAGCGCCCCGTCGTCGACCTTGGCGCGGGGGAGGCGGCGGCGCTGGCGGGGTGGGCGGTGCTGGTGCTCGGCGAGGCTCTCGACGCGCACGCGCCCGGTCTGGTCGCACGGGTACGGGACGAGACGGTCCGGCGGGTGCTGCGCCCGTTCGTCGACCGCCGCGAGTGGGCATGGGAGGGGTCGGAGGAACGCGTGCACAACTGGGCGCCGTGGATCCATGGCAACCTGCTGCCGGCAGCGCTCGCCTTCGCGGACGAGCGGCTGCGTGCGCGGGTGCTCGCCCTCAGCATCGACGGCCTCGATCGCTATCTCGCCCAGCTTCCCGCCGACGGCGGCATCGACGAGGGCTTCGCCTACTGGTGGCAGGGAGCGGGGCGGGCGTTCGATGCGCTCGGCCTCTTCGACGCGCTCACCGCCGGTGCGGTGGCCGCCGCGATCCAGCACGGACGCCTCGCCGGGCTGCGCGAGCTCGCCCTCTTCCCGGAGCGCGTGCAGCTCGGGGAGGGGTGGGTGGCGAGCTTCTCGGATGCAGAGGCGCGCACGGGGGAGGCCCTCCCGTGGTCCGTGCTCCACCGGGCCGCCGTCCTGTGCGGTCTGGAGGCGACGGCTGCGTTCGCCGCGCGGCACCGCCGTCCGGGGCGCGTCATCGGAGACGAGGCCGATGTCGTCGCCGGCCTCGGTCGGACGCTGGCCGAGCTGTTCGACGCCGACTGGCATGCGGCGCGTCCGGGGCCTGCGCCCCTGCCCGGACGCGTCGAGTTCACCTCCCTCGGCGTGGGACTGCGCCGCGAGCGGAGCGGCGATCCGCGGGGGCTCGCGGTCGTCGTCAAGGGCGGTCGCAACGACGAGAACCACAACCACAACGACCTCGGCGCGGTCGCGATCGCGGTCGACGGCGTCCCGGTCGTGATCGACGTCGGTCGGGCGACGTACACCGCGGCGACCTTCTCGGATGCCCGTTACCGCCTGTGGCACGTCACCAGCGGCTGGCACTCGACGCCGCTGGTCCGCGGGCGCGAGCAAGAGCCCGGCGGCGCCTGGCGGGCCGCGGTGCAGGCGCGGAGCGACGGCTGGACCCTCGACCTCGGTACGGCGTTCCCCGGCGGCGACCCGTGGTTGCGGACGGTGCTGCTGCGCGGCGGCGCGGTGACCGTGCGCGACGAGAGTCCGGCGCTCGCCGACCCGACGACCCGTCTCGTGCTCGTGTGCGCGGGGACGCCCGAGGTGCACGGTGCCGGCGTCCTCCTCCCGGGTCCGGATGGGAAGCGGGGACTGCGCATCGCCCACGATCCGGCGGACGTCGTCGTCGAGAGCAGGGCCGTGGACGATGCGCTCCTCGAGCGTTCGTGGGGGCCGGTGGTCTCGCGCGTCCTCTTCGCACCGCTCGACCGTCCAGAGCGCTGGGAGCTGCAGGGGAGGGCGGCATGAGCGAGGAGCGCCCGACCCCGCGTTTCGGCCTCTCCCGCCGGGAACGGATCCTGGACGAGCTGCGCCGCACGGGGGCGGTGCGCGTGGCCGATCTCGCCCGCGACTTCGGGGTGGCGGAGCTCACCATCCGCCGCGACATCACGATGCTGGCGGACCGCGGGCTGCTGACCAGGGTGCACGGCGGAGCGGTGCTGCGGAGCGCGCTGGACACGACCGTCGCGCGGGCCGCCCTCCCCGGGCCGCAGTTCCGCATCGGGATGGTGGTGCCGTCGCTGAGCTACTACTGGCCGCAGGTCGTCGTCGGCGCCCGGAGTGCCGGGGCGGAGGCGGGGGTGCAGCTCGTGCTCCGCGGGGCCAGCTACGCCGCGCAGGACCAACGCCGCCAGATCGCGGCGCTCCTGGAGTCCGGGACGGTGCACGGGCTCATCGTGGCCCCCGAGACGCAGGGCGCCGACGGACACGCGCTGCTCTCCTGGCTGGACACGCTCCCGGTGCCGGTCGTGCTCGTGGAGCGCCGGACCCCGCCCGCTCTCGCCCTCACCCGGATGCAGACCGTGGCGACCGACCACGCGTTCGGGGGCGCGCTCGCCGCCGGGCACCTCGCCGCACTCGGACACCGGCGGGTCGGGATCCTCACCTCTCCGCAGTCACCGACCTCCGCCGGGCTGCGGCAGGGCTGGTCGCGGGCCGTCGCCGAGCTCGGGCTCACGGTGTCGGTGGACCGCGACACGGCCCTGGACCGGATGGAGGGATCGGCGCAGGCGGAGGTGGTCTCGGCGCTGCTCGCCGAGATCCGTGAGACGGGGGCGACGGCGCTGCTCGTGCACTCCGACCCGCAGGCGCTTCTGCTCCAGCAGCATCTGCAGGACGCGGGCTGGCGGCTGCCCGACGACCTCTCGCTCATCGCCTACGACGATGAGGTCGCCGAGCACGGGTCCCCGCCGCTCACCGCGCTGCGGCCGCCCAAGCAGCACGTCGGGCGCCGTGCGGTCGAGCTCATCCGCGACCGCCTGCGCGAGGGCCCGAACCGGCCCGCGGAGCGCGTGGAGGTGGCTCCGGCGCTGCACGTGCGCGCCAGCACGGCCTCTCCGCGCTAGGGGCGGTTGCGAGGTCGTGCGTCTCATGCCATGATCTCGGAAAGCGCTTACCAAGATTCTCCTGTCAGCGCCGACAGCTTCCACCGAGAGGAACGGACCGAGATGGCACAGGCCCCCACCCGCGAGATCGGGATCATCATGAACGGCGTCTCCGGGCGCATGGGATACCGGCAGCACCTGGTGCGGTCGATCCTCGCGATCCGCGACGAGGGCGGGATCGAGCTCCCGGACGGCACGCGCGTGACCGTGCGGCCGATCCTCGTCGGACGCAGCGAGGCCAAACTCGCCGAACTGGCAGCGAAGCACGGCATCGAGGACTGGACGACCGACCTCGACGCCGCCCTCGCCGACCCGCGGTGGGAGATCTACGCCGACTTCCTCGTCACGAAGGCCCGGGCGTCCGCGATCCGCAAGGCCATCGCCGCCGGCAAGGCGATCTACACCGAGAAGCCCACCGCCGAGTCGCTGGACGAGGCCCTGGAGCTCGCCCGCCTTGCCCGCGACGCGGGCGTGAAGACCGGCGTCGTCCACGACAAGCTCTACCTCCCGGGGCTGCAGAAGCTCAAGCGCCTCATCGACTCCGGCTTCTTCGGCCGCATCCTCTCCGTCCGCGGTGAGTTCGGCTACTGGGTGTTCGAGGGCGACTGGCAGCCCGCGCAGCGTCCGAGTTGGAACTACCGCACCGAGGACGGCGGCGGCATCATCACCGACATGTTCCCGCACTGGAACTACGTGCTGGAGAACCTCTTCGGCGAGGTCAAGAGCGTCTACGCCCAGGCCGCCGTGCACATCGCCGACCGCTGGGACGAGAAGGGCGAGCACTACACGGCCACGGCCGAGGATGCCGCCTACGGCATCTTCGAACTCGACGGCGGGGCGATCGCCGAGATCAACTCCTCGTGGACCGTGCGGGTGAACCGTGACGAGCTCGTGGAGTTCCAGGTCGACGGCACGCACGGCTCCGCCGTCGTGGGGCTGTTCGGCGCCAAGATCCAGCCGCGCAACGCCACGCCCAAGCCCGTGTGGAACCCCGACCTGGAGGACAGCCACGACTACGACGCCGACTGGCAGCAGGTGCCGACGAACGACGTGTTCCAGAACGGCTTCCGGCAGCAGTGGGAGGAGTACCTCACCTCGTTCGTCCTCGGCACCGACTATCCGTTCGACCTGCTCGCCGGCGCGCGCGGGGTCCAGTTCGCCGAGGCCGGACTCGCGTCCAGCGCCGAGGGGTGCAAGATCGTGCTCGAGCCGCTGACCCTGGACCGGGCATGACCACGCTCCGCCTGCTCGCCGCCGACGGCCGCACCGCCGACACGGAGCTCCGGGAGGCCGACGCCGTCACGCGGCCGCAGGGCCCGCTCCGCAGCCGGGTGGCCTACGCCGCCGCGCACGTCGTTCCGAAGGCGTACGCGGACAACACCCCGGGGCAGCCGGCCGACATCGACTGGGACGCGACGCTCGCGTTCCGCCGCAACGTGTACTCGTGGGGACTCGGCGTGGCCGACGCGATGGACACCGCGCAGCGGAACATGGGGCTGGATGCGACGGCGGTGCGCGAGCTCATCGCCCGCAGTGCGGAGGTCGCCCGCGAGGAGGGCGGCTCAGTCGTGGTCGGGGTCAACACCGACCACATCGAGGAGGCGCGTGTCCCGCTCGATCAGGTGATCGCCGCCTATCTCGAGCAGCTGCACTTCGCCGAGGAGCAGGGGGCGGGGCCGGTGCTCATGGCCTCGCGGCACCTGGCCAGGGTCGCGGAGAGCGCGGACGACTACCGCCGCGTGTACCGGGAGGTGCTCTCCCGCGCATCGGTCCCCGTCGTGCTGCACTGGCTCGGCACCGCGTTCGATCCGGAGCTGGCGGGGTACTTCGCGCCCTCGTCCTCCGGGGGGAGCGGCGGTCCCGCGTGGCAGGAGGCCGCCGAGGTGCTGCTCGACATCATCGTCGAGAACCGCGCCGCGGTCGCCGGCGTGAAGATGAGTCTGCTCGACGCGGAGTCCGAGGTCTGGGTCCGCGAGCGGCTGCCGGAGGGCGTGCGCATGTTCACCGGCGACGACTTCCACTACGTCGGCCTCATCGGCGGGGACAGCCTGACCGGGGCTGCCGCGCCCGAGGGGTCCGCGTCACGCGGCCACTCGGATGCGCTGCTCGGCGCGTTCGCCGCTCTCGCCCCGGTGGCCTCCGCCGCGATCCAGGCGCTCGACGCGGACGACCCCGAGCGGTACCTCGCCCTCCTCGGACCGACCGAGGAGCTGAGTCGACAGGTGTTCGCGGCGCCGACCTTCTATTACAAGACCGGGGTCGCCTTCCTGTCCTGGCTCAACGGTCATCAGCCGGCGTTCCAGATGGTCGGGGGGCTCCACTCCGCGCGGAGCCTGCCGCACCTCAGCCGCATCGTCGAGCTGGCCAACGGGGCGCTCGCCCTGGAGCGGCCGGAGCTCGCGCGGGAGCGCTGGCACGGCCTGCTCCGGCTGAACGGGGTGGACGCATGACCGCCTCGCGGAGCCTGGCGGCGGAGCGCGAATCCCGGGCGGCTGGCGTCGGGACCGTGCCGCACCCGCGGCTCTCGATCAACCAGGCCACCGTGAAGCACGCGGATCTCGCGACGGCCCTGCGTGTCACGGCGGCGGCGGGGGTCGAGGCCATCGGCCTGTGGCGGGAGCCCGTGCAGGCGGTGGGACTCCATGTCGCCGCCCGCATGCTGACCGACTCCGGCCTGCGCTTCACGACGCACTGCCGCGGGGGCTTCTTCACGCTGCCCGCCGGTCCGGAGCGCGAAGCCGCGCTCGACGACAACCGCCGGGCGATCGAGGAGGCTGCCACCCTCGCGGCGGCCGGTGCGGAGGGCTCGACCGCGGTGCTCGTCCTCGTCGCCGGGGGTCTGCCCGAGGGGTCGCGCGACCTCATCGGGGCGCGCGAGCGTGTCCGCGACGCCATCGGCGCCCTCGCGGACGACGCTCGAGCCGCCGGGGTCACCCTCGCGATCGAGCCGCTGCATCCGATGTACGCCTCCGACCGCGCGGTGGTCTCCACCCTCGGTCAGGCGCTCGATATCGCCGCGGACTTCGACCCTGCCGTAGTCGGTGCCGCGGTCGACACGTTCCACATCTGGTGGGACCCGCAGGTGCTCGACCAGATCGCCAGGGCCGGACGCGAGGGCCGCATCGCCACGTACCAGGTGTGCGACTGGAAGACCCCCCTCGCCGCAGACCCCCTCCTCTCCCGGCACTATCCGGGGGACGGGGTGATCGACTTCGCACCCCTCACCCGGGCCGTGCAGGACACCGGTTACGACCGCGACATCGAGGTGGAGATCTTCCACGCCGACGTGTGGGCCGACGACCCGGCCCGTGTGGTCCGCCGTACGGCCGAGGCCTTCGCGACGGCGGTCGCCCCCCACCTGTGAGTCCCGGCCCCGTCCCCGTCCCCCGGTCCTGGATCGGTTCCGGTCACGGTCCCGGTCCGGTCCGGTCCGGTCATGGTTCCGGATGCACGACCCAGTCCCGGATGCACGACCCGTTCCCGGGTGTCGGTCGTCCCGTGGTGCTCAGGTCGTGCATCCGTCCCGGTCTCGGTCGTCCCGGTCTCGGTCGTCGTGTGTCGGATCGACCGGGGACACCGGCACGACTCGGGTCCGTCTGCAGGGTCAGACCTGGGTTCCGGTTGTGCAGGTGGGACGAGGTCGTGCAGGTGGGACTCGACGAGGGAGTCCGTCCCCGTCCCTGTCCCGGTCCCGGTCCCGATCCCGGTCTCGGTCGTCGTATGTCGGATCGACCGGGGGACACTGGCACGACTCGGGTCCGTCTGCAGGGTCAGACACGGGTTTCCGTCGTGCAGGCGGGGCGAGGTCGTGCACGTGGGACTCGACACGGGGGACGGAACGGGCCGGGACGTCCGACCCGGAAATCGGGAGGACTGAGAGGATGACGGGATGACGGGGATCCGTGCGGGGCTGTGCTCGGTGACGTTCCGGGCGCTGCCGCCGGAGAGGATCGTGGCGCTCGCGGCCGCCGCGGGTCTCGACGTGATCGAGTGGGGCGGAGACGTGCATGTGCCGCCGGGGGATGTCGACCGCGCGGCGGAGGTCGCGCGGATGACCACGGATGCCGGACTCGCCGTCGCGTCCTACGGGTCGTACTTCCGCGCCGGTCCCGAGGAGTCGCTCACCGCGGTCCTCGACAGTGCTGCGGCCCTGGGTGCTGATCGGGTACGGGTGTGGGCCGGTGAACACGGCTCGGCGGAGGTCTCCGCGCACGAGCGTGCCCGCGTCGTGACCCGGCTCCGCGCGGCGGCGGTCGAGGCGGCCTCCCGAGGCATCGGGCTCGCCCTGGAGTTCCACGGCGGCACGCTCGCCGACACCGCGCCGGCCACCCTCGAGCTGCTGCACGAGGTCGACCACCCGATGCTGTCGACCTACTGGCAGCCCACGGTCGGCGCCCCCGTCCCCGTGGCGCTCGAGGAGTTCCGCCGGCTCGTCCCCCGTGTCTCCGCCGCTCATGTCTTCTCCTGGTGGCCGCGCACCGAGCGCCACCCGCTCCGCTCGCGGTCCGCACTGTGGACCCGGTTCTTCGCGGACGCCGCCGCCTCCGCGCACCCGCCGCGCGACGCGCTGCTGGAGTTCGTGCCCGACGACGCCCCGGAGCTCCTCGCCGGGGAAGCCGCCGCCCTCCTCGGGTTTCTCGGGCGGCAGCCGTGAGCGCCCCTCGAAGCGGTTCCGTTCCCGTCGGTAGGCTCGGAGCATGACCCCGTCCGCCACACCGGCAGAGCCGCCGGCCGCGCGTCGCCCCCGTCACGCCCGGGGACCGGCACCCACGCTGCACGACGTCGCACTTGAGGCCGGAGTGTCCCTGGCGACCGCCTCCCGCGTGCTCAACGGTTCCGAACGCAAGGTCGCGGCGCCCTTCCGGGAGCGGGTGGAGGCCGCCGCCGAAGCCCTCGGCTACACGGCCAACGTCTCCGCGCAGGCGACCGCCCGCGGACGCTCACCGGTGATCGCGCTCCTCGTCGCGGACATCGCCGACCCCTACTTCGGCCTCATCGCCTCGGGCGTCGCCCGGGGTGCCGACGAGCAGGGGCTCGTCGTGACCGTGGCCATCACCGAGCGCGACCCGGCGCGGGAGGCGCGCATCGTCCGGGCGCTGCGCGGACAGCGTCCGCAGGGCCTCATCCTCGCCGCCTCGCGGACGCAGGAGGAGGGGCAGGCCGAGACCGCTCGCGAGCTCGCCGAGTTCACCCGGCTCGGCGGCCGCGTCGTCGCGTTCGGCGCGGACGGCGACGGCGACCGCCGGGTGGAGATCGACAACCGGGCCGGGGCCGCCGCGCTCGGCCGTCGCATGGCGGAGCTCGGATACCGCTCGGCGGTACTCGTCGGGGCGGCGGAGGGCGTGCGCACCTCGGACGATCGGCTGGCGGGATTCCGGGCCGGATTCGCGGAGGGCGGCGGAGTGGTCGCGCAGACCGTCCGCGGTGACTTCCGTCGGGAGTCCGGGGCGGCGGCGATGACCGAAGCCCTCGCCACCGGTGTCCCCGCGGGTACCGTCGTGTTCGGCATCAGCGACGTCGTCGCGATCGGCGCGATGGCGGCCATCCGCGCAGCAGGCCGTGAGGTCGGCACGGACATCGCGGTCTGCGGCTTCGACGACGTGCCCTCGAGCCGCGACGTCACGCCGGCCCTCACCACGGTCTGCGTGCCGCTGAGCGACGCCGGCTACCAGGCCTTCCGCGCGATCGTCGACGAGGATTGGCAGCAGCCGACGCTCCCGCTCGAGGTGATCGTACGCGCGAGCACCCCGGGGCTGCGGGCATGACCCGGGTCGTCATCGCGCCGGACAGCTTCAAGGGCACGATCACGGCGGCGGAGGCCGCTGCGGCGCTCGCCGACGGCTGGCGGGAGGTCGAGCCGGCTGCGGACATCGTGCTCCGTCCGATGGCCGACGGCGGGGAGGGGACCGTCGCGGCGTTCGCGACGGCCGTACCGGATGCACAGTGGATGCCGGTCACGGTCGACGGTCCGGCGGGCGCTCCCGTCGAGACGTCGTGGCTGCTCCTGCCGAGCACGACCGACGCCCCCGGCGGCACCGGCGTCGTCGACATCGCCTCGACCTCGGGCATCGAGCTCCTCGACGGCCTGCGCCCCGGGGATGCCGACACGACCGGCTTCGGCCAGGCGATCGCCGCGGCGCTCGATCACGGCGTCTCGCGCCTGATCCTCGGCATCGGCTCCAGCGCCTCCACCGACGGCGGCACCGGCCTGCTCACCGCCCTCGGGGCACGTTTCCTCGACGCGGACGGCGAACCGGTGGCGCGGGGCGCGCGCGGTCTGGCGGACATCGTCACGGCGGAGCTCGGGACCCTGCGTGGGGCGCCGGATGTCCGCGTGCTGACCGATGTCACGAATCCGCTCACCGGCCCGCGTGGCGCGGCAGCGGTGTTCGGCCCGCAGAAGGGCCTCACGGCGCCGGAGGACATCGCCCGTGTCGACGACGCGCTCGCCCATCTCGCCGTCCTCCTGTCCGTCGACCCGGAGCTGCCGGGCACGGGGGCCGCCGGCGGGACGGGCGCCGCGCTCGTCCGCTGGGGCGGGGTCCTCGCCCCGGGGGCGGCCGAGGTAGCCGCGCTCGTCGACCTGCCAGGGGCCATCCGTGGTGCCGAGGTCGTGATCACCGGCGAGGGATCCTACGACGGACAGTCGGGCGACGGGAAGGTGCCGTCGTTCCTCGCCGCGCTCGCGGCGGAGGCGGGGGCGCGACCGCTGCTCGCCGCAGGACGGATCGCGGAGGATGCGGACACGACCCTGTTCGCGGAGGCGGTGTCGTTGACCGCGCTGGCGGGGTCGACGACCGCCGCCCTGACCGATCCCGCACGGTGGCTGCGGGTCGCGGGCGCGGCTCTCGCCCGGACGCGGTGACCGGCCCGGACGCCCCGCCCGCGGGGGCGACGACGGCGGGGACACGGCCATGCGTTGACACGGCAGAACCGTCGGCATAGACTCGCAACACCGAACGGGAATGCGCTTTCCCGAATCCTTCACGAAGATGTCGAGGACCCCATGTCGTCTGCCCCCTCCGCGACCATGACCCTGGCGCTGGCCGCCGATCGTCCCGAGCCTCCGGGCATCGTCCGCTGGTGGAGCCGCCATTGGCACCCGCTCGTCTTCGTGCTCGCGGTACTCGCGCTCTGGTGGGTCTCCACGAGCCTCGGTTGGGTGCCGGCCTTCATCATCCCGTCGCCTGCCGACACCTGGGCCGCCTTCACCGACAACGCCGCCTACCTTGCGCAGAACACCTGGGTCACCACCTACGAGACCGTGATCGGGTTCGTCATCGCGGTCGTCGTCGGCGTCCTCGTCGCGGTGCTCATGGTCTACTCGCGAGGCCTGGAGCAGACGCTCTATCCCGTCATCCTCTTCGCGCAGGTCATCCCGAAGATCGCCATCGCCCCGCTGTTCGTCGTCTGGCTCGGGTTCGGGGCGGAGCCGAAGATCCTCGTGGCGGTGCTCATGGCGTTCTTCCCTGTCGTCATCTCGGGCCTCGCGGGTCTGCGCACCGTCGACCCGGAGATCCTCCAGCTCGCGTCGACCATGGGAGCCAGCCGCTTCAAGACCTTCCTCAAGGTGCGGCTGCCCGCGGCTCTGCCCGAGCTCCTCTCCGGCCTCAAGGTCGCCGCGACGCTCGCGGTCACCGGTGCCGTCGTCGGCGAGTTCGTCGGCGCGAACGAGGGCCTCGGCTACGTGATCCTCCAGGCCAACGGCAACCTCGACACCGCGATGCTCTTCGCCGCGCTCATCATCATGTCGCTGCTCGGCGTCATCCTCTTCGGCATCATCCAGATCGCCGAGCGCTTCCTCATCCCGTGGCACGCCTCCAAGCGCGACGTCGCCGCGGCCACCGTTCGACTCTGACCCCCCTCGCCCCCACGAAAGAAGGCACTGATGAAGAAGTCAGGCACCATCCTCAGCTCGATCGCCCTCGCGTCCGCCGCGGTGCTCGCCCTCTCCGGCTGCGGAGGATCGACGGCCCCGGCGAGCTCTGGCGACGGTGACGGCGGCGAGCTCACGCCGGTCACCCTCATGCTCAACTGGTACCCGTACGGCGAGCACGCCGCGTTCTACTACGGCGTCGATCAGGGGATCTTCGAGGAGCACGGCATCGACCTCACGATCAAGGCCGGCCAGGGCTCGACGAAGACCGCGCAGGCCGTCGGGCAGGGGCAGGTCGACTTCGGCTGGGCGGACACCCCGGCCGTCCTCGCGAACATCGACAAGGGCGTCGGCATCAAGAGCGTCGGCGTCTTCCTGCAGACCACGCCGTCGGCCGTGCAGGTCTTCGCCGACTCCGGCATCTCCAGCCCGGAAGACCTCAAGGGCAAGACCATCGCGGTCTCCGCGGGCGACGCCCCGACCACGACCTTCCCGATGTACCTCGAGGCCGTGGGCCTGGAGGAGGGCGATGTGACGCAGCAGAACCTCGACGCCGCGGGCAAGATCGCCGCCATGCTCTCGGGCAAGGTCGACGGCCTCATCGGCTTCGCGCACGACCAGGGCCCGACCATCGCCGACAAGAGCGGCAAGGACGTCGAGTACCTGCGCTACTCCGACGCCGGCCTGAACTTCTTCAGCAACGGCCTCATCGCGCCCACCGACACCATCGAGAACGACCCGGAGCTCGTCGAGGCGCTGGTCGCGGCGACCTCCGAGGCCTTCGAGGCCGCGCAGGAGGACCCCGAGGCGGCCGTGGCGGCGATGGAGGGCAAGGACCCGCAGATGCCGTCGCAGGAGGTGCTGCTGCACCAGTGGGAGGAGACCATCGAGCTGCTCCACACCGACGCCACCGAGGGCCAGGCTCCCGGCGCGAACGCCACCGAGGACTGGGAGTCCACACTGGAGGTGCTGTCCGAGGCCGGGCTCATCTCGGGCGACGGCGACGTGCAGACCTACTTCGACGACGCCTTCACCCCCGGGAAGTGAGACCGATCGTCATGGACACTCACGTGCAGCAGGAACGCGGATCCGCGGCCACGGGCACCGCTCCGGCGCTCGAGGTCTCGGATCTCGCGATCACCTTCGCCTCCAAGCGGCGCCAGGTCACGGCTCTCGAGGGCGTCGACCTGCGCGTCGAGGAGGGGGAGTTCCTCTCCATCGCCGGGCCCTCGGGATGCGGGAAGTCGACGCTCCTGAAGGCGGTCGCCGGACTCACCGCTCCGAGCCGCGGCAGCATCCGGCTGCGCGGCGACGAGGTCCGCGGTCCGCGGCAGGATATCGGCTACGTGTTCCAGCGGGCGGCGCTCCTGGAATGGCGCAGCGTCCGCGGCAACATCCTCCTGCAGGCCGAGATGCGCGGGATGGACATGCGCAAGGCTCAGGCCCGCGCCGACGAGCTCATCGAGATGACCGGTCTCACCGGCTTCGAGAAGTCGCTGCCGCACGAGCTCTCCGGCGGCATGCAGCAGCGGGTGTCGCTGTGCCGCGCCCTGCTGCACGAGCCGCGGGTGCTGCTCATGGACGAGCCGTTCGGTGCCCTCGACGCCCTCACGCGCGAGCGTATGAACGTCGAGCTCAACCGGATCTGGAGCGCCACCGGCACGACCGTGCTGCTCGTGACCCACTCGGTCGCGGAGGCCGTCTACCTCGCCAGTCGCGTCATCGTGATGGGGCCGCGCCCCGGGCGGATCCTGGAGGAGCACCGCGTCGACCTCCCGGCCCGCCGCGGCTACGCCGATGTTCTGGAGACGGAGGAGTTCCACCGCGTCTCGAGCCGCGTCCGCGAGCTCCTCGGCTCCTCCACCGACGCCGACTGACCCCCCGGTCCGCCCCGTCCCCGCCCGTGTGCGGATCAAAACCGC
>NZ_JBNFOC010000016.1:0-32448 GCF_057364585.1 Microbacterium sp. CFSPD4_SD4 | reverse complement strand
GTTGGTCTTTGATCCAAAGGAATTCTCACCCAGCCGAAGCTAGACGAGGATAATTTGGCATTTGACAAGTGCACGCTGTTGAGTTCTCAAGGATCGGATGCTCCCACGACCCAGCCATCACAACCAGGCCCGCAGGGCAACTTCTCTATCTTACCGATCTCGTTTCCGTTGTCAAGTCCGAGTTTCTTCGGCCTGACCGTGGGAACGGATCAGCATCCTTCATCCTGTTCACTCTGTGAGTGTGTGGGATTCGGGAGGTGTTCGATGCTTGACGGGAGCCGGTCCGAGGACCTCCGCTCAACCGTTTGGGGCGAACAGGTAATAACTTACGTGGGTTCCGGGCATCGGGCAAATCACCGCCGATTCCCGGGCGTGTCGCCCGCCCCTCAGTCCGCGGCCCTTCCCGCCGGCGCGAACCGGGAGGAGTCGGAGTGGTCCTCGGGCTGCAGATCCCCGACGCGCTTCGGCGTCGCGACGACAGCCAGCAGCGACACCAGGCAGGCGCCGATGACGAACAGCACCACGAACCAGAGTCCTCCCCCGGCGGCCGCGACGAGCGCCGTGGCGATGAGCGGGGTGGGTCCGGCGATCAGCGCGCCGTTCAGCTCCCGGGCCGTCGCGACGCCGGTGAAGCGGTACCGCGTCGGGAAGAGGTTCGTGAGGAACGTCCCGGTGGAGGCGGCGGTCGCACCCACGGCGATGACGCCGAGCGCCGTCATCCCGAGAGCCGCCCACACCGGGTCGCCCGACTGCAGCGAGAGGAAGACCGGGTACGTGAGGACGATCCCGGCGACGGAGCCGAAGATCACAACGCGCTTGGCTCCGAAGCGATCCACCGCGATCCCGCCGAGGACGGGTGCGAAGGCGGTGAGGAGCGAGGCGACGAGCACGGCGACCAGTGCCTGGACCCGGGGCATCCCGACCGTCAGCGTGAGGTAGCTGAGGGCAAAGGCGCTGAGCACGTAGTTCGTCACGTTGTGGCCGCACACGCTGAAGAAGCCGACGACGAGCTCGCGGGGGCTGCGGCGGAACAGCTCCGCCAGGGGCACCTTCGTCGCGGCCTGCTCGGCGTTCCCCACCGCGGCCCGGTACTCCGGCGTCTCCTCGAGGCGACGACGGATCCACAGCGCGAGGACGAAGAGCACGGCGGAGACCAGGAACGGGATGCGCCAGGCCCCGCCCAGCAACACGTCGCCGGGCAGCATCGAGGCGAAGGTGAAGGCCAGCGTCGCGAGGAAGGCGCCCCCGGGAGCACCCGAGGTGACCAGTCCGATCACCCTTCCCCGGCGCGGTTCGGGTGCGTACTCCGCGACGAGCGTGAGGGCACCGGCGAGTTCTGCTCCGGCACCGAAGCCCTGGACGAAGCGGAACAGGATCAGCAGGATCGGCGCCGCCACCCCGATCGCCTCGGCGGTCGGGAGGAGCCCGATCCCCACGGTCGCGATGCCCATGAGCACGATGGTCAGGATCATCGCGGGCTTCCGGCCGACCCGATCCCCGAGGTGGGAGATGATGAGGCCGCCGAGCGGCCGCACCACGAAGCCGACGGCGAAGGTCGCGAAGGCCAGCATCGAGGCGGAGGCCGGGATGACGTCCGGGAAGAAGAGCGGGCCGATCACCAGGCCGGCGGCGGCGCCGTAGAGCGCGTAGTCGTACCACTCGATGAGGGTGCCGAAGTAGGCGGCGGCGATCGCCCGCCTCGCCTGCGGGGTCATGGTGCGCTGCTGTTCGTGGGCCATGGGGTGTCCTTTCGTCATTGAAAAGTGCTGGCGTGGTCGTGGCTATCCGGTCGGCGCGAGGACGGCGGTCCCCCGGCCGCGCAGCTCGGCGGTCGTGCGCACGCCGAGAAGCTGCATCGTCGACAGGGTCTCGTTCGCCACCAGGGCGAGCGCCCTCTCGACCCCCACCCGGCCGCCCGCCATCAGGCCGTACATGTATCCCCGGCCGAGGAAGACGAAGTCGGCTCCGCACGCGATCGCGGCCACCACGTCGAGACCGCTGCGGATGCCGGAGTCGAGCAGGATCGGCACATCGTCGCCGACGGCGGCGCGCACGGCGCCCACGATCTCGACGGGCGCGATCGCGCGGTCGAGCTGACGACCGCCGTGGTTGGAGACCCAGATGGCATCCGCGCCGGCGTCGATGAAGCGTTCGGCGTCGACGGCGGAGAGCACGCCCTTCACGACGATCGGCCCGCTCCAGTGTGTCCGCAGCCAGCGCACGTCGTCCAAGGACAGCGCGGGATCGAACATGCTGCCCACCACGTCGGTGACGCGTCCGGAACGCGGGCCGAAGTTCGCCATGGCCGGCGCGTCGTGGGCCAGCAGATCGAGGGTCCAGGAGGGATGCAGCGCCGACTGGACGGCGGTGCGCAGGGTCAGACGCGGCGGCATCGAGAGCCGGTTGCGGTCGTCGCGATAGCGCTGCCCCGGGACCCGGGTGTCGACGGTCAGCACGAGCGCGTCGAACCCTGCCGCGGCGGCCCTCTCGATGAGGGCGAGCGACGCGGCGCGATCGCGCCGCAGGTAGAGCTGGAACCACCGCCGCGCGGCGGGTGCGGCGTCGGCGACGTGCTCGATGCTCCGCGTTCCCATCGTGGAGAGCACGAACGGCACGTCGCGGTTGGCGGCCGCACGGGCCCCGTCGGTTTCGCCGGCCGCACGCATGAGGGCGGTGAGACCGATCGGAGCGATGCCGATGGGCATCGCGTGCTCGCGTCCCAGCAGGCGGGTGGTGAGCGTCGCCCCCGCGGCACTCTCGGTGACCGTGGGCACGAACCTCCGGCGGGCGAAGGCGGCCTCGTTGTCCCGAGCGGCCTGTTCGGTCACCGCGGCACCCTCGACGTAGTCGAAGACGAATCCGGGCACCCGTCGCTTCGCGAGCCGTCGCAGATCGTCGAGACAGCGCGCCTCGGCGACGCGCGTCGCCTCGGTGGGAAGGGCGGGCGGAGCGAAGCTCAACAGCTCGGTGAAGGTGCGGATGCGACGTCGCAACAAACCTGGATCCTCTCGGCAACTCCCATCGAGGCCGAAGAGCCGACCGCGGTGTCGGCACCACCATAGCTCCCAAATATCTTGGGCACAATAGCGATATTCCTCAGATATATCTCACGGAGGTGTGACGGCTTGCGCGTACGCCGCGGAGGCGTCAGGCTTCGAGGAACGCCTGGAGGACGAACTCCCGCAGCTCGACGAGGTGTTGGCGCATGGCCTCCTCGGCCGCCCGCGGATCGCCGGTGCGGATCGCCTCGAGCACCTGCTGGTGACCGTTGTTCTCGACGTCCGAGTGGATGCGCGCATCGATCGCCGGGATCAGGTGATGGCTCCGCGTCGTCTCGTCAAACAGGCCGCTCATGAGCGTCTTCGCCCGAGCGTTGCGCGCCGCGCCGAGGATGCACTCGTGGAACGCGCGGGCCGCATCGGTCAGCTCCGCCGTGCCGGAGCCGCTGCGCTGCGCGTCCAGGATCGAGCTGAGCTCCTCGACGAAGGCCTCGCTGCCGTAGCGCGTCGCACTCGCGGCCATCGGCGGTTCGATGATCAACCGCAGGTCGAGCACCTCGCGCACCTCGTTGATGCCCAGCGGGCGGACGACGTATCCGCGTCGGGGAAGGGCGACGACGAGCCCCTCGACGACGAGGATCTGCAGGGCCTCACGCACCGGCGTCTTCGACACCCCGAACCGCGCGGCCAGCTCGGGTTCGATGACGACCTCGCCCGGGGCGAGCCGGGTGCGGACGATGTCGTCCCGGAGCGCCACGTACACCTTCTGCGTACGCGACAGCACCCGATTCCCCTCGCCGAGGGCCGCGGCACGGCGCTGGCTGTCGACGGCATGCGTGTGCAGGGTCGAGCCGGATTCGCTGGGCGTCGCGTCCATGCCCTCAGCCTAGGGGCACCGAATCGGACCCCTGCCGCCGAGCGGTCCCGTCGCGGCGATCGGATCAGCCCCGTGCGCCAACGAAAGAACCTCGCCCCGCGAGATGCGGGGCGAGGTTCTTTCGTTCTGTTCCTGTGGACCTAAGGGGATTCGAACCCCTGACCTCCTCGATGCGAACGAGGCGCGCTACCAACTGCGCCATAGGCCCGTGAACGACATCTACGTTATCACGCTCGGGATCCCGGACATGACGAAGGCCCCGC
Organism: Microbacterium sp. CFSPD4_SD4; assembly: GCF_057364585.1. NCBI lineage: Bacteria > Bacillati > Actinomycetota > Actinomycetes > Micrococcales > Microbacteriaceae > Microbacterium > Microbacterium sp. CFSPD4_SD4. Next base: position 28,309 of record NZ_JBNFOC010000016.1, on the reverse strand, counting down.
ATCTCCGTGTTTCCAGGGAGTCGGGGCCTTCGTGGTGGCGGTGACGGTGGGATTTGAACCCACGGTAGGGGGTTACCCTACACAACTTTTCGAGAGTTGCACCTTCGGCCGCTCGGACACGTCACCGCGGATCAGTTTACGACACCGGGGCCGAGCGCGCGAATCGGCGGGTCACCAGGCGGTGGCGACCTCGGCGTGGGCGCGGAGGATGCCCTCCGTGGAGCCGGCGGGGGCGCGCCCGATGCCGCACTCCGTGGCGACGCCGAACTCCGGCGCGAACGGGACGGCGGCGGCGATCCGGCGACGCGCACCCTCCGCGCCGTCCTCCCGGTGCACGAGGCCGAGGTAGAGCTCCTCGACCGGGGTGAGCGCGGCGAGCGGGGCGAAGTAGGCCTCGTCATCGTGGCCGATCGGCACGGGAAGGTGCAGCCAGGTGAGCGGACGGTGGGCCGCGGCGATGACGGCGTTGGCGTAGCGGACGAGGGAGCCGGCGTCGGTCGGCTCGAAGAAGTGCTTCTCCCCCGCGTCGCCGTAGCAGAGGTGCACGCCCACCTCGACGTCGTCCGGGACGGCATCGACGAGGGCGGCGAGACGCGAGACGAGGCCGTCGAACGGGTCGCCGGGCCACCACCCCTCCATGACGGCGCCGTAGCCGGAGGCGCCCTCGAGGATCCCCATCTCGCTCGCGACGTCCCACTGCACCGCGAGGTCGTCGTGCGGGATCGCGGCGAGGATCTCGTCGAGCTCGCGGAGCATCGCGGCGGTGTACACGGGCTCGATCGCGGTCCGGTCGTCGCCGTGGAAGAACGAGGAGATGACGGCGAGCGGGGTGGGCAGCGAGACCTGGAACCGGGTGCCCGCGGCGACCACTCCCTCCTCCCGCAGCCGGGTGAAGAGGCCGTACGACTCGATCGCCGCGGAGGCGTGCTCCAGCGGAGGCAGCGCGATGGTCGCCGGGTCCACGCCCTCGGCGATCCGGAGGCCCCGGGCGTCGATTCCGGCGGGGAACGGGATGGGCTCGTCGCCGATCCGCTCGATGCCGTCCGCCTGGCCGATGACGTCGGGCTGGAACATGATCCAGTGGAACCGTTTGCCCACCTCGCCGTCCGGGATGCGACGCAACCGGTCGCCGAGCAGCTCCGCCGCGGTGCGCATCGTCGTCTCGGCGTCGTCGAAGTTCACACTGCCCACGAGAAGGGCACCCTGGGGCTGCGTCATGGCCTCAGGATATCCCTCGCCGACCCACCCCCTTCCGGCCGAGCCACCCCTCTGCGTGCGGCCGAAAGGGGGTGGGACACACGCAAGGGGGTGGGTCGGCGAGGGGAGGTCAGGATTAGGATTGCCTAAGAACCCGCCGCCTCCGGGGGCAGAACGACGGGAAGGATGCAAGCAGCATGGGATTCATCACGTCTGCGGCGCTCGCCGAGACCGGATACGTGGTCCTCGACGACGAGACCACCCCGGTGGACCCGTCCGAGTGGCAGGACCTCGAGTACGTCGGCTGGCGCTCCTCCGGCATCACCCGCTTCGCACCCCTGACGAGCTACGCGGGCGAGATCGACTGCAACGGCTTCTGGAACCACACGCCGCCGCGCACCGACAAGGACGGCGTCTGGATTCCCTCGCAGGTCGCGATCGCCTCGACCCTGCAGCGCCGTGCCCTGGCCCCCGGCGCCGGCGTCGGCCGCTGCCGGGTCATCGAGCTCCAGCCGAACGACTACGCCGACGCGATCTACAACCTGCACCAGGACGACAACAACCGCCTCAACGAGCCGGGCACGGGCTGGGTGGTCCGCGGGTATTACAACCTCACCGACGACACCGACTCGATGCTCATCCTCCGCTCCGACCGGTTCGACCCGGTCACCGAGGTCCGGCTGCCGCTGCGCGCCGGCTCCCGGATCATCGTCGACACGCAGCGCTTCTGGCATGCCGTGTGGCATCGCGGGACAGGCCCCCGGTACGCGCTCATCACCTCCTGGACCAGCGGCCCCGAGCTCGATGCGTACATCGCCGCGCACCACGGCGACCCGCATCCGCCGACGGTCGACCTCGACCCGCGTGTGGTGGACGAGGCCCAGGTCGAGATGCACCGCCGGATCGAGGAGCGCCGTCGCGCGTTCGAGGCGCAGGGCATCGTGATGGAGCCGCCCGCCGACATGAACCTCGTCGGCTGAGGCTCAGACCGTCCGGCCGCCCTCGATCCGCACGGCCCGGTCGACCGTCCCCGCGGGCGGCGCCACGTGCGAGATGAGCAGCACCGACTGCTCCCCCGTCGCCTGCAGCAGGTCGCGCAGGAGAGCATCTGAGGCCTCGGGGTCGACGCCCGCCGTCGGCTCGTCCAGCACGAGCACCGGGAAGCCGCGGAGCAGCGCGCGAGCCAGAGCGATCCGCTGCGCCTGACCGCCGGACACCAGCGCACCGCGGTCGCCCACCCGCGCATCGAGCCCTCCGCGCTCGCGCACCCACGCCGCGAGTCCCACACGGTCGAGCACGGCGAGGAGTTCTTCGTCGGTGGCCGTGTCCCTGGCGAAGAGGAGGTTCTGCCGCACGTCCTCGTCGAAGAGCTGCGGCTGCTGCTCGCATAGGCCGACGACGCGGCGCAGCGACGGTCCGGACAGCGCCGCCGCGTCGAGATCGCCGATCCGGTACTCGCCGTCCACGCGGAGGAAGCCCACGAGCGCGGCCGCCAGCGAGCTCTTGCCCGCCCCGCTCGCCCCGGAGACGAGCACCCGCTCACCCGGCGCGAGGTCGAGGTCCACCCCGGTCAGCGCCGCCGCCCCTCCGGGCCAGTGCGCCGTGGCTCCCCGCAGCGTGAGCGCGGGGACGCCGTCGACCGCGACGTCCTCCCCCGCGTCGGTCCGCAGCTCCGACGGCATCTGTTCGGGCAGCACGTCCACGATGCGCTCCGCGCTCGCGCGGACGCTCCGCCACGAGGCCGCCGCGATCGGCACGGCGCCGAACACCTCGAACACGACCATCGGCACGAGCACCGCGACCGCGAGCCACGGGGCGTCGATGGCTCCCGTGGCGAGGCCCGGGGCTGCCACCGCCAGCGCCCACACCGAGGCGGCGCCGGCCATCAGCGAGACCACTCCGGCCGCGACGGCCTGCGCCAGCGACGCCCGACCGACGACCCGACGCAGGGCGGCATCCGCGACACGGATCCGCTCTCGGGCCTGCGCCTCCGCGCCGAACGCGAGCAGCACGTCGAGGCTGCCGAAGTAGTCGACGAGGGCGGCGGACACCTCGGCCCGACGCGCCGACACCGCGGCCTCCGCACGGGAGCCGAAGATCCAGCCGAGCCCGACGGCGGCGAGCGCGGCGACGAGGAGGCAGACGGCGAGCGTGAGCGCGGCCGGCGGCGAGACGAAGGCGAGGAAGCCGACGGCGCCGAGGGCGACCACGCCCGAGACGGCGAGCGGCTGCACGACCCGGAGCGGGAGGTTCTGCAGGTTCTCCACGTCGTCGACGAGAGCCGCGAGCACCTGGCCCCGGTCCGTCGCGCCGAGCCCCGCCGGCGAGAGCGGGATGAGGCGGCACACCATGTCGGACCGGGTCGTGGCGAGCTGTCGGAGGGCGGCGTCGTGACCGCTGAGCCGCTCGAGGTACCGCGTGACGGCTCGGGTCACGGCGAAGAACCGCACCCCGACGACCGCGATGGACAGCGGCACGAGGGAGTCGACGATCGACGCGCTCACGATCAGCCAGCCGCTCACCGCGAGGAGGCTCACGGCGGCGGCCGCCGACAGCACGCCCCAGATCAGCCCGGGGAGGAAGCGGCGGAACGGCGGCTGCGCGAGCCGGAGCACCTCCCGGACCCGGTCGCTGCGGGTCGTCTCGTTCATGCGCTCACCCCCAGCGCCACGATCCGGTCGGCGATGTCCCTGGCCGAGCGGCGGTGCGAGACGAGCAGGACGGTGGCGCCGGCATCCGCTCGCGCGCGCAGCGACCGCCACAGCCGCTCCTCGGTGTCGGCGTCGAGGGCGCTGGAGGGCTCATCGAGCGCGAGCATCCGCTCCGGCATTCCGTCGTGGCGGTACAGCGCCCTGGCCACCGCGACGCGCTGCGCCTGTCCGCCCGACAGCCCTGCGCCCTGCACACCCAGCACGCGGTCGGCGTCGATGCCCTCGGCGCACGCGGCGTCGAGCGCCCGGCGCACACGGGCGAGGTCGGGAGCGGCATCCCCGAGGGCGACGTTCTCCGCGACCGTGCCGCGCATCAGCCCCGGCGTCTGCCCGGCCCAGGCGAGCCAGTCGGACGGTGCGAGCTCGGCGATGTCCCGTCCGCCCCAGGTCGCCGTGCCCGTGGAGTCCACCGCACCGCGGAGGGCGGCGAGCAGACTCGACTTCCCGGAGCCGCTCGGCCCCTCGATCAGGGTCACCGACCCGGGCTCCGCGACGAACGACACCGGCGGGAGGTCCCGCACGCGGAGTTCCTCCACCACGAGTTCCCGCCCCGCCGGCACGACGTCGACCCGGCTGCCGGACGATTCCACGGGGTTCGGTCGTGCGTCCGTGCCGAGGTCGTGCGGGCGCATGCCGCCCCGGTCCCGGTCGCGCGCCGCATCCAGCACGTCGAACACGTCTTCCGTGGCCGCGACGCCCTCGGCCGCCGCGTGGAACTGCACGCCTACCTGACGGATGGGGAGGAAGGCCTCCGGGGCGAGCAGCAGCACGAAGAGACCGACCTCCAGGCTCAGGTCGCCCGACAGCAGCCGGAACCCGACCGCGACCGCGATGAGCGCGACCGCGAGCGACGACAGCAGCTCCATCGCGAACCCCGACAGGAAAGAGAACCGCAGCACCTTCATGGTCTCGCGGCGGTACTCGTCGGCGGTCGCCTCGATGCGGTCGGCCGCCCGACGGTCCCGGCCGAACAGCCGCAGCGTCGACAGCCCCTGCACCGTGTCGGCGAAGCGGGCGGCGAGGTGCTGCAGCGTCTGCCACTGCTTCTTCTGCACCGTGCGGGTCGCGATGCCGATGAGGATGAGGAAGAGCGGGATGAGCGGCAGGGTGATGACGGCGGTGAGCCCGCTCGGCCAGTCCTGCCACCACATGACCGCGACGAGCACCGGCGTCGCGATGACGGTGAGCACGAGCTGCGGGATGTACCGCGCGAAGTACGCGTCCAGGGCTTCCAGGCCGTGACCGGCGGTGACGGCGATCTGCGTCTGATTCCGCTGCGCGAGCCACCCGGGGCCGAGGCGTCCGACGGCCGCCACGAGCGCCGCGCGCAGCTGCATCCCGGTCCGGGCGGCGGCCTGCGTGCCCGCGGCGTCGGAGGCGGCGATGAGCAGACCCCGCAGGAGGGCGGTCCCGAGCAGCCAGACCAGGGTCACGGTGACGTCGCGCCCGGCGATGGCCCCGACGACCGCCTCGGTGAGGAGCCACGCGAAGGCGATCGTCACCGCGGTCTGGAGGACGCCGATCGCGGCCGACGCCAAGAGGAATCCCCGGGCGGCGGCCGCGTATCGGAGCAGCCTCGGATCGACGGGTTTCACGCGTGCGCCGGAGCCCCCTCGATCGACCGGCGGGTGACGCGCTTGCGGAACACCCAGTAGGTCCAGGTCTGGTACGCGATGACCAGCGGGAGGGCGATCAGCGCGGTCCAGCTCATGATCTGCAGCGTATACGGAGTGCTGGACGCGTTGGCGATCGTGAGACTGTACGCCGGATCGATGGTCGACGGCATCACGAACGGGAACAGGGCGGAGAACAGCATGACGACGGCGAACATGACCGTGAGCATGCCGGCGAAGAACGCCCACCCGTCGCGGCGGACGAGCGAGAAGCCGACCGCCGCGATCAGGCTGACCGCCGCGAGCGCACCGGCTCCGATGACGAGCCAGAGCAGCGGAGCCTCGCGGCCCATCGCGATCGCGACCGTCCAGATCACCGTCGCGGCCGCGACGAGGATCGTCGGGATGGCGGCCTTCTTCGCGAGCTTCTGCGCGTCCTCGTGCACCTGGCCGTCCGTCTTCAGCGCGACGAACAGCACGCCGTGCAGGAAGAAGAGCAGCAGGGTCGTCACGCCGACCAGCAGCGCGTACGGGTTGAGCAGCGAGAAGAAGCCGCCGACGTAGATGTGGTTCTCATCGATCGCCACCCCCTGCACGATGTTGCCGAAGGCGACGCCCCAGAGCAGCGCCGGGACGACCGAGCCGATCACGATCATCCGGTCGAAGCCCTGCTTCCACTTCCGGCTCTCCCGCTGATGGCGGTACTCGAACGAGACGCCGCGGAGGATGAGCGCGAGCAGGATGAGCAGCAGCGGCAGGTAGAACCCGCTGAACAGCGTGGCGTACCACTCGGGGAACGAGGCGAAGAGCGAGGCCCCGGCCACGATGACCCACGTCTCGTTGAGGTCCCACACGGGACCGATCGTGTTGATGACCTGTCGGCGCGACACGTCGTTCTTGCCGAGGAACGGCAGCGACATGCCGACACCGAAGTCGAACCCGTCGAGGACGAAGTAGCCGACGAACAGGAAGGCGACCACCCAGAACCAGATCGTTGCGAGATCCATGATGCTCGTTCCTCTCAGTACACGACCGACGGCAGCTGAGCCGTCTCCTCATGGGGCTGTTCGTCGGTGTCCGGCCCCTTCTGGGCGGCCTTGACGATCAGCCGGACCTCGACCACGGCCAGCGCGGCGTAGATCGCGGTGAAGGCGATCAGCGAGATCAGGACCTCGAGTCCGCTCACGCCGGGCGAGACGCCGTCGCGGGTGGACATCAGACCGAACACGATCCAGGGCTGTCGACCCATCTCGGTGAACACCCAGCCCATGATGTTGGCGGCGAGCGCGAGCGGGAACGACCAGATCGCGACCTTCCACATCCACGGCGCGACCGGCTTGGTGGCCTTCTTGCGGGTGACCCAGAGGCCGGCGACGGCGACGAGGGCGGCGGCCATGCCGAGGCCGATCATCCAGCGGAACGACCAGTAGGTGATCCACAGAACAGGGGCGAAGTCGGTGAGACCGGTGCTCGCATAGGTCTGGGCGTACTCGGCGTTCAGGTCGTTGATGCCGTGCACACAGGCGTCGAGCGTGTGGGTCGACAGCAGCGACAGCAGGTACGGCACCCGGATCGAGAACAGCTCCGAGCTGCCGTCCGGCGTGCCCAGCGTGAAGATGCTGAAGGAGGCATCGGCGCCGCAGACGGTGTTGAACGTCGCCTCGGCGGCGGCCATCTTCATCGGCTGCGCGGCGTACATCGCGAGGCCCAGCTGGTCGCCCGTGAGCACGACGCCCGCGGTGGAGAAGATCATCGCCCAGAGGCCGAACTTCAGCGAGACGCGCATGGTGTCGAAGTGCTGCCCGCGGGCCAGGTGCCAGGCGGACACCGAGATGACGACACCCGCGGCGAACATGAGCGCGCCGAAGATGGTGTGCGGGAACGCGGCGAGGGCGACGGGGTTCGTCAGCAGCGCCCAGAAGTCGGTGAGCTCGGCGCGGTTGGTCACCTCGTTGTACGTGTAGCCGACCGGGTTCTGCATGAACGCGTTGGCGGCGATGATGAAGTACGCCGACAGGATGCTGCCGATCGAGACGCACCAGATGGTGGCCAGGTGGATCTTCTGCGGGAGCTTGTCCCAGCCGAAGATCCAGAGGCCGATGAAGGTCGCCTCGAAGAAGAACGCCAGCAGGCCCTCGAAGGCGAGCGGGGCGCCGAAGACGTCGCCGACGAAGCGCGAGTAGTCCGACCAGTTCATGCCGAACTGGAACTCCTGCACGATGCCGGTGACGACGCCCATCGCGAAGTTGATGAGGAAGATCTTGCCGAAGAAGCGGGTGAGGTGCAGGTACTGCACCTTGCCGGTACGCACCCACGCGGTCTGGAAGATGGCGGCGACCAACGCCATGCCGATCGTCAGCGGGACGAAGAGGTAGTGGTAGACGGTCGTCAGGCCGAACTGCCATCGGGCCAGGGCGAGCGGATCAAGCCATTCCATGAGCGACTCCCGTTCTGTTCGACGCCTGCGCGGCGGTGTCGCGCAGCTGCACGGTGCATTCGGAGGGCTGCGCGGCCTCGCGCACGCACTCGGCTTCGAGCGGACCCCCCGCTTCTGCAAGGATGCCCTGCATCAGCCCGAGATGCACCTGGCACAGCATCGGGCGGTCCTCCGGCCGGCCGGCCGCGTGCGGGCACGGACTCAGGTCGACGGTCAGACCGCGGTCGTCCACGACCGGCTCGAAGCCGCTCTCCTCCAGGTGCTCGACGAGGGCGTCGAGCTGGTAGGTGGCGTCCTTGCCGAGGGCGGTCCCGGTGCCGGGGAGGACGCTGCGGAGCAGGTCGCCGCGACGGGCGGCGGCCTTGGCCTTGTTCCGCGCGACCGGACTGGAGGCGTCCGGGGCCCCGGTGGCGGCGCGGTACAGCGTCCGAGGGCGCCCCCGGGTGGTGCGGTGCTCCACGGTCGGGATGACGTAGCCGCCCTCGATGAGCCGCTGCAGGTGCTCGCGCACGGTGTTCGGGTGGAGGCCGGTGGCCTCACACAGATCGCCGATCGCGAGTTCTCCGGAGGCGCCGGAGTGCCCGGCCTCGAAGAGGAGGTGCAGGATGCGCACCCGGGAGTAGCTGGAGATCGGCCCGCAGACGGACCCGCCGTTGGACATGTCTCAATTATCGGCCGGGGCCGGGGGCCGCCGGGGGAAGCGGGCCGTGAATAATCGCCTGGTCGATAGGGATGTCTGATCCCGCCGATAGCCTGGGGGCATGGCCACCCGGAAACCCGCTCCCCCCGCGTACGTCTGCACCGAGTGCGGGTGGACGACGGCCAAGTGGGTGGGCCGCTGCGGGGAGTGCCAGCAGTGGGGCACGGTCCAGGAGCAGGCCGCGCAGACCGGGATCCTCCGTCGCGTGAACGCGCTCGCACCGACCGCCGATCGCGCGGCGCGGCCGATCACGCAGATCACGACGCAGGACGCGCCGCGCCGCACGAGTGGGGTCGGCGAGTTCGACCGGGTGCTCGGCGGCGGCATCGTGCCGGGAGCCGCGATCCTCCTCAGCGGCGAGCCCGGCGTCGGCAAGTCCACCCTGCTGCTCGAGGTCGCCGCGCAGGCCGCGCGGAGCGGGCGACGGGTGCTCTACGCCAGCGCCGAGGAGTCGCCGGCCCAGGTGCGCCTGCGAGCGGAGCGGACGGGCGCCCTGCACGACGAGCTCTACCTCGCGAGCGAGACCGACCTCGCCACGATCCTCGGCCACATCGACGAGGTGCAGCCGCAGCTCGTCATCGTCGACTCCGTGCAGACCGTGTCGTCGTCGCTCACCGACGGCGCGGCCGGTCAGCCCAGCCAGGTGCGGGAGGTCGCCGCGACCCTGATCCGGGTGGCGAAGGAGCGCGATCTGCCGATCATCATCGTCGGCCATGTGACCAAGGACGGCCAGGTGGCGGGGCCCCGGGTGCTGGAGCACCTCGTCGACGTCGTGTGCCACTTCGAGGGCGACCGGCAGACCTCGCTGCGCTTCATCCGTGCCCTCAAGAACCGCTTCGGTCCCACCGACGAGGTCGGCTGCTTCGAGATGACCGGAGACGGCATCGCCGAGGTGCCCGACCCCTCCGGCCTGTTCCTGTCGCAGGGCGCCTCCGAGCCGGGGACCTGCGTGGCCATCTCCCTCGAGGCCGTCGCGCCCTCCCCGTCGAGGTGCAGGCGCTCACCGTGCCGAGCAACGCGCCGAACCCCCGGCGCATCGTGCACGGCCTCGACTCCTCGCGGGTGGCCATGGTGCTGGCGATCCTCGAGCGCCGGGCGGGCGTGCCCACCGGCAGCCTCGACGTCTACGTGTCCACGGTCGGCGGGGTGCGCTTCACGGAGCCCGCCGCCGATCTCGCCATCGCGATCGCCGTCGCCGGGTCCATCCAGATGATCTCGGTGCCGCGCACGGTCGCCGCCGTCGGCGAGCTCAGCCTCGCGGGCGAGGTGCGGCCGGTGACGCAGGCGGCGCAGCGGCGCTCCGAGGCCGCCCGGCTCGGCTACGAGCAGGTGGTGGACGACCGCTCGAAGACCCTGCGCGCGGCGCTGGGCGACGTCAGGGCGCGGAACAGCGCCCGTCGCCCCGACCGCGACATCCCGCCGTTCTGAGTCGGAGGGCGCCCGGGTCAGGCGTCGAGCGCCTTGAGCAGCTCCACCGGGTCGGCCTGCATCGGGTGAGGCCCGGCGATGTCGAGGAACACGGTCGTGATCGGGTGGGCGGAGAGGAACGCGCGCAGCCAGGCGGCGTCGTAGATGCCGACCCCGGGCGGCAGGTTGGCGGGCTTGTTCTTCGCGTCGCTGAAGAGCAGCAGGGCGAGGTCACCCGAGTTCGGGTCCCGATAGGTCCACACCTCTCCGCTGTCGAGCGGGTTGTCGCGCGCTCCCGGCTTGATGAGCGGGACGACGGTGGTGCCGTGCCGCAGCGCGAGGGCCACCGCGGCGACGTCCTGCTTCTCGAGGGCGAGCGCCAGAGCCTCGGACCGGAAGTCCTCGGGCGCCGGCTTCTTCTTCGCGCTCTTCCCGGACTTCGCCTTCTTCGCTGCCATGCCTCCAGCTTAGGCATCGGGGCGGCGGGGCGGCGCCGGGGAAAGATTGGGGCCCTCTCGAGTCCTCCATTGGGGACTGGGGTACTCGAGAGGGCCCTCGGACTCTCGAGCGGCGGTGTCGAAGCGCTGGGGACGCTGTAATTCGACGCCACTGGGGATGGCATGTTGCCGCATAGCGGGAGAGTCACCTCTATGGTATCCCAAAGACCGGGCCCCTGTCAGCACAAGCACCGGCCGCGGCTCTCAGAACAGGAGGATCTGGGTGGTCGTGGCGCTAGGGAACCCGCCGATCGAGACGCCCACGTGATACGAGGCGCCACCGCCGGGAGCACGCTGACGGTTCTCCTGTGCGCAGGTCTCGACACTGGACCGGGTGCGGTCCCAGACGACCGGCTCCTTGCTCACCACGGTGGACCCGGCGGTGAGCGTGGCGATCATGCTGCTGGGGTTCTCCTGGCAGTCCGTCGAGCGCCACCACTCGTCCGAGCCGCTGGAGATCGTGAACACCTGGGTCGTGGAACCCACGTCGATCGTGCAGTCCTTCGTGCCCTTGTTGGTCAGGGAGATGGAGAGCTTCGGCAGAGCGCCGTCGGGATAGGACTCCGCATCCGTGACGGCTTTGACCTCGATGTCCTTCGCCTCGCAGGGGACGACGGCCGGAGTGGCATCCGCCGACGGCGAGGGGGCGGGCGAGGCCGATCCGGACGGCGTGGGCCCCGAGGAGGCGGAGGAGGTCGGTGCGGGTGCCGGCTCCTGCGCCCCCGTGGACGCCCACGGCCGGGCGATGAGGAGCCAGACGGACGCGCCGATCGCGAGGACGAGGACCAGCCCGAGGAGTACCGCCAGACGCCGACGACGGTACACGGCGGCGGAGTGACGGGGCATGCCTCCAGGTTAAGCGATCCCCGTCCGCGAGCCGGGGAGGCGCGAGGCGGTGGTCCGGGGCTCAGAGCACCTTGAGCATGCGCGTGTTGCCGAGCGTGTTCGGCTTCACATGCGCGAGGTCGAGGAACTCCTCGACGCCGGCGTCGCCGCTGCGCAGGAGCTGCGAGTACACGTCCGGATCGACGACCTGCTCCCCGATCGGGTGAAGCCGCGACGCCCGAAGAAGTCGACCTCGAACGTGAGGCAGAACAGGCGGGTGAGACCGAGTGACCGCGCGTTCTCCTCGAGCCGCTCGACGATCGCCCGACCGACGCCGTGGTGGAGCCAGTCGTCGCGGACGAGCAGGGTGCGCACCTCGCCGAGGTCTTCCCAGATCACGTGCAGGGCCCCGCAGCCGATCAGCTCCCCGTCCGCCTCGGCGACGACGAACTCCTGCACGGCGCCGTAGAGCACGGCGAGATCCTTGCCGAGCAGGATGCGCTGCTCCACCATCGGCTGGAGCAGGTTCCGGATGCTGACGATGTCGGCGCTGCGGGCCGGCCGGACGATGTACGCGCTCACCCGACCAGCCTAGGACCCGCCCCTCCCGTCGGCTCTCAGACGCGACACAGCTTCGGAGATCCCGGGCGACACCCCGGCGCCCCGGGGCGTCGCCCCGCGTGTCGACTGTCGTCTCCGAAGTCGTGCCCGGAGCGAGGGCGGAGTGGGGACGACGAAGGGGCGGACGCTGTCGCATCCGCCCCTTCGGGTGACCGTGTCGAGGATCAGTCGTTGCCGGTGATCGCCAGGTCGGGCGTGCCGGAGATCGCGCCGCCGCCGGTGTTGACGCCGACCGCGACCTTCTCCCCGCGCGGGCCGTGCTCGAACAGGAACTCCCCGTCCTTCGCATCGACCTTCACGTGGTCGCCCGAGTCGAGCTCGCCGTGCAGGATCTTCTCCGACAGACGGTCCTCGATCTCGTGCTGCATCGCGCGACGCAGCGGACGGGCACCCAGGGCCGGGTCGAAGCCGATCTCGATCAGACGCTCCTTGGCGGACTGCGACAGCTCGATCGTCATGTCGCGGTCGAGCAGACGCTCGCCGAGGCGCTTCGTGAACAGGTCCACGATCTGCACCAGCTCGTCCTTGCTCAGCTGCGGGAAGACGATGATGTCGTCGACGCGGTTGAGGAACTCGGGCTTGAAGTGCCGCTTGAGCTCCTCGTTGACCTTGCCCTTCATCCGCTCGTAGCTCGTGGCGTTGTTGCCCTCGATCTGGAAGCCGACGGGGCCGCCGGCGATGTCGCGCGCACCGAGGTTCGTGGTCATGATGATGACCGTGTTCTTGAAGTCCACGATCCGACCCTGACCGTCGGTGAGGCGACCCTCTTCCAGGATCTGCAGCAGCGAGTTGAAGATGTCCGGGTGCGCCTTCTCGATCTCGTCGAAGAGGACCACGCTGAACGGCTTGCGCCGCACCTTCTCGGTGAGCTGGCCACCCTCTTCGAAGCCGACGAACCCGGGAGGGGCACCGAACAGCCGCGAGACGGTGTGCTTCTCGCCGAACTCGCTCATGTCGAGCGAGATGAGCGCGGCCTCGTCGTCGAAGAGGAACTCCGCGAGCGCCTTGGCGAGCTCGGTCTTTCCGACGCCCGTGGGGCCGGCGAAGATGAACGAGCCCGAGGGACGCTTCGGGTCCTTGAGGCCGGCACGCTGACGACGGATGGTCTTGGAGAGCGCCGCGATGGCCTCCTCCTGACCGATGACGCGCTGGTGCAGCGCCTTCTCCATGAAGACGAGTCGGCTGGACTCCTCCTCCGTCAGCTTGAACACGGGGATACCGGTCGCCTGAGCGAGCACCTCGGCGATCAGGCCCTCGTCGACGACAGCCTGGGTCGCGACGTCACCCGCACGCCACTGCTTCTCGAGACGCAGCCGCTCGGCGAGGAGGCTCTTCTCCTCATCGCGCAGGGAGGCGGCCTTCTCGAAGTCCTGCTCCTCGGAGGCGATCTCCTTCTGCTCGCGCACGGCGGCGATCTTCTCGTCGAACTCGCGCAGCTCGGGCGGGCTGGACAGGATCGACAGACGCAGACGTGCGCCCGCCTCGTCGATCAAGTCGATGGCCTTGTCCGGGAGGAAGCGGTCGGAGACGTAGCGGTCGGCGAGGTTCGCCGCGGCCACGATCGCGCCGTCGGTGATCTGCACCTTGTGGTGCGCCTCGTAGCGGTCGCGCAGCCCCTTGAGGATGTTGATCGCGTGCGGCAGCGTCGGCTCGTTCACCTGCACCGGCTGGAAGCGGCGCTCGAGCGCGGCGTCCTTCTCGAAGTGCTTGCGGTACTCGTCGAGCGTGGTGGCACCGATGGTCTGGAGCTCACCGCGGGCGAGCAGCGGCTTGAGGATGCTGGCCGCGTCGATCGCGCCCTCGGCGGCACCCGCACCCACGAGGGTGTGAATCTCGTCGATGAAGACGATGATGTCGCCGCGCGTGCGGATCTCCTTGGTGACCTTCTTCAGACGCTCCTCGAAGTCGCCGCGGTAGCGGGAACCGGCGATGAGCGAGCCGAGGTCGAGCGAGTAGAGCTGCTTGTCCTTCAGCGTCTCGGGCACATCGCCCTTGACGATCGCCTGGGCGAGACCCTCGACGACGGCGGTCTTGCCGACGCCGGGCTCGCCGATCAGGACGGGGTTGTTCTTGGAACGGCGGGAGAGGATCTGCATGACCCGCTCCGCCTCCTTCTCGCGCCCGATCACCGGGTCGAGCTTGTTGTCGCGCGCGGCCTGCGTGAGGTTGCGACCGAACTGGTCGAGCACCTGCGAGCCGCCCTGCGCACCCGACGGGGTGTCGTTGGACTGCGCGCCGACGGACGCGGGCTCACGGCCCGGAGCGCCGGAGAGCAGCTGGATGACCTGCTGCCGCACCTTGTTGAGGTCGGCGCCCAGCTTGACGAGCACCTGAGCGGCCACGCCCTCACCCTCGCGGATGAGGCCGAGGAGGATGTGCTCGGTGCCGATGTAGTTGTGACCGAGCTGCAGGGCCTCGCGGAGGCTCAGCTCGAGCACCTTCTTGGCGCGCGGCGTGAACGGGATGTGGCCGGTCGGCTGCTGCTGACCCTGGCCGATGATGTCCTGCACCTGCTCGCGCACGGCGTCGAGGGAGATGCCGAGCGACTCCAGCGCCTTGGCTGCGACGCCCTCGCCCTCGTGGATGAGGCCGAGCAGGATGTGCTCGGTGCCGATGTAGTTGTGGTTGAGCATCTTCGCCTCTTCTTGGGCGAGGACGACCACTCGACGGGCTCGGTCCGTGAATCTCTCGAACATGTTGACTCCTTATTCGCACGGGGCGAAGACGCATGAAGCGCTTGTACATCGAGAGTAACGACCAGAAATGGCGGGTATGCCCGTGTTCGCCGTGGGCATAGCGAGGCCTTGACGGGTTTATCGACAGTCGTTATGTTAACGAAAGTCGATAAACCCTGACTCTCAGGAGGAGCTCATGCTCGCCACGGAAAGACGCCCTTCGCTCGCCGACGGCATCGCGCTCGGGCTCATCGCCACCGGTGCCGTCAGCGTCGGGATCGGCGCCATCGTCGCCGTCGCCCAGGCCGCCGGTGCCCTGTTCTCCCCCTCGCCCACGGTCGCGATGCCGGTGCACGACGTCGACCTCTCCGCCCTCGACGGCGTGGCCGGGATCGAGGGCGCCACCGTCGTCTCCGCCCTCGTCACGCTCACCGCGCCGCCTACGAGCGCCCGCTGGCTGCTGCTGCTCGAGACGGCGCTCCCCGCGCTCGCCACCGTGGCGCTGTGCGCGGTGGTCTGGTGGCTCGGCGTCTCCCTCATCCGCTCCCGCCCGTTCCGCGCCTCCCTCGGGTGGATGTTCGCCGTCGCCGCCTGCCTGCTGATGGCGGGCACCCTGTTCGGGCAGCTCGCCGGCGGCATCGGGCGGGCCGAGATCGTGAAGGATCTCGCCGCGACCGACCCCGCGGTCGAGGACGTGCTGTGGACGCTGCTCATGGAGTTCGATCTCGCGCCCGCGGGGTGGGCGTTCGCCCTGGCTCTCGTGGCAGGCGTCTTCACCATCGGCCGCCGTCTGCAGCGCGACACGGAAGGACTGGTCTGATGATCTCGTTCGGCTCGGAGGCCGTCTGGCCGTCTCTGCTCAACATCGGGATCGCGCTCGCGGTCTGTGCGGCCGTCGTCGCCCTCGTCGTCTGGAACAGCCGCCGCCGTGGCAGCCGCACGGTCGCCCTCGACGCGGCGCTCACGCTGTCCGGATGGTGGATCACGCTCTCCGCACTGGGCGCGGTGGTCATCGTCGTCAAAGCGTTCGCCGTGGACTGGGCGGAGCTGCACGGTGCGACGACGATCTTCCTCGACTGGCCCTCGAGCCTCCCGTGCTCGGAGTACAGCGACAGCACGACGACGATGCTCAGCTGCGGCGGCACGGAGCTCTCGGACTTCACGGTGGGCCACGCGTCGCTCGGGCTGCGCCTCCTCGCCGCGGCCGCACAGCTCAGCAGCCTCGCCCTCACGACGATCCCCGCGGTGGTCCTCGCACTCATCTGCTTCCATACCCTCCGCGGCCGCGCGTTCTCCCGCACCGTGACCCGCGCCCTCGTCGGGGGTGCGATCGCGTTCGGGGTGCTGGGCGTGCTCTCCGATCTCCTGAGCGGCATCGCCGCCACCACCGGACTGCGGGAGGCCCTGCCCGCAGACAGCACCTGGTATCCGCAGACCTACTGGCTCACCGTCACACCGCTGCCGTTCGCCGCGGCGCTCGGCCTCCTCGCCCTCGCCGCGGTGTTCCGTCAGGGCATGCGCGTCGAGCAGGAGCGGGCCGCCCTGGAGCGCGAGACGGAGGGCCTGGTGTGAGCCCGGCGGAGAGCGACGACGAGTTCACGGGCATCCACTGCCGTCTCGACGAGCTGCTGGCGGCCCGCGGGATGACGCTGACGGAGCTAAGCGCCGCCGTCGGTGTCAGCATCGTGAACCTGTCGGTGCTGAAGAACGACCGCGCCCGCGCGATCCGCTACTCCACGCTGCGGGCCATCTGCGAGGCGCTCGACTGCGAGGTCGGCGACCTCCTCGTCCTCGCCGACCGCTGACTTCTGTCGACCCACCCCCTTCCGCGCGCCCCGGCCCCTTGCGGACGCACGCAGGGGGCCGGGACGCACGAAGAGGGGTGGGTCGGCGGGAGGGCGAGCACGGTCACGCGCTGGATTGCAAGCCCCTTCTATGAGTCGGCTGTGAGTGGATAGCGTCGTCGCATGACCAGCACCCGCATCCCCTCGCGTCGCGGCCTCCGCCTCCTGGCGATCGTCCCGGCCGCTGCCCTCGCCTTCTCCCTCGCCGCCTGCGCGGGAGAGAGCCGCCCCTCGGTCGACGAGGTCGCCGACGGCATCCAGAAGGTCTTCGAGGGCACCCCGCAGGAGGAGGCCATGACCGACGACGCCGCCACCTGCCTGGCCGAAGCCCTGGTCGACTCCGACCTCAGCGACGAGACGCTCGGCTACATCGCCGACGGCGAGGACAAGCAGCGGGACGAAGCCGACAAGGCCCTCACGACCCAGATCATCCAGGACAACCTCCAGGACTGCGTCACGCCCTGAGGGCGGCACGCAGCGAAGGGTGACGGCCTGGGAGGGCGGCCGTCATCCTTCGTCATATCCGCCCAGGGAATTCTCAGGCTCTCCTAGCGTTGAGCCTCATGGCGTGCACCCGGCGCGCCGCGATTCTGGAGTCCCCACCTCAATGAGCACCACCGCACGCGCCCAGAAGGCGCCAGACACCCGCGGGCCGGTCCGGAAGCTGCTGACCTCGTTCGGCTTCCAGATCATCGCCGCCCTCGTCCTCGGCATCGCCGCCGGTCTGATCGGCCGTCAGCTCGGCGCCACGGCCGAGAACCCGACCGCCCTGTCGGCGACCCTCGACACGATCGGCAGCTCGTACGTCACGCTGCTCCGCGCGGCTGTCGTCCCGTTGATCTTCACCGCGATCGTCGCGAGCATCTCGAACCTCCGCCGCGTGCAGAACGCCGCCCGCCTCGCCGGGCAGACGATCCTCTGGTTCGCGATCACCGCCTTCATCGCGGTCATCATCGGCATCGTCCTCGGCCTCGTGATCCAGCCGGGCAGCCGCGCCGGCGAGGGCCTGGAGCCGGGCGAGCCGTACACGGTCGGCACCTGGTGGAACTTCCTCCTCGGCCTCATCCCGCAGAACTTCCTCGGCCTGACCGTCAGCACCTCCCCCGGAGCCACCGAGGGCGCGTTCACCTCGAGCGTCGGCTTCAACATCCTCCAGGTGATCGTGGTCGCGGCCGTCGTCGGCATCGCGGCGCTCAAGGCCGGCAAGAAGGCGGAGCCGTTCCTCGTCTTCACCGAGTCCCTGCTCAAGGTCATCCAGCGCGTGCTGTGGTGGATCATCCGCATCGCCCCGCTCGGCACGTTCGGCCTCATCGGCTCCGCCGTCATCAAGTACGGCTGGGAGAAGCTGGCGTCGCTCGGCTGGTTCGCGGCCGCGGTCTACATCGGCCTCGCGCTCGTGCTGTTCGTCGTGTACCCGATCCTGGTGCGCACGCACGGCCTCTCCATCAAGCAGTACTTCTCGGGTGTGTGGCCGGCGGTGCAGCTCGCCTTCGTGAGCCGCTCCTCCATCGGCACGCTGCCCCTCACGGAGCGCGTGACCGAGCGCAACCTCGGTGTGCCCCGCTCCTACGCCTCGTTCGCCGTGCCGCTGGGCGCGACGACGAAGATGGACGGCTGCGCCGCGATCTACCCGGCCATCGCCGCGATCTTCGTCGCGCAGTTCTTCGGCATCGAGCTGAACTTCGTGCAGTACCTGCTGATCGTGATCGTCTCGGTCGTCGGTTCCGCCGCCACCGCCGGCACCACGGGCGCGGTCGTCATGCTCACGCTGACGCTGTCCACCCTGGGTCTGCCGCTCGAGGGCGTCGGCCTGCTGCTCGCGATCGACCCGATCCTCGACATGGGCCGCACGGCGGTTAACGTCGCCGGTCAGGCGCTCGTCCCCGCGATCGTCGCGAAGCGTGAGGGCATCCTCGACGAGGAGCTCTACAACGCCCCGCGCGAGGGCCTGCCCTTCGCCGACGACTCCGGCGACGACGCTCCCGAGGCCGACGCCGCCTCCACCCCGGAGCCCGCCGGCGCCCGCTGACCCGGTCTCTCGACGAGCGCCCCACCTTCCTCTCGAAGGTGGGGCGCTCTTTTCACCCACTTCCCCTGTCGACCCACCCCTTTGCGTGCGCCCCGGCCCTTTACGCACGGGCGGAAAGGGGTGGGTCGACCGGAACGGGGTGGGTCGGCGGGAAGGAGGGGTCAGTTGCGGCTCAGGGGGCGGGTCGCGCCGCGGGTGTCGAGCGCCAGCTCCTCGGCGTCCATGGCGGCCAGCAGCTCCCGCATGACCTCCTCGTCGAGCTCGCCGGCGTCCCGCTCCGCGACGAGGATCTCCCGCCGCACCTGCAGCCATCCCTTGGTCAGCGCGACGAGGTCGTCATAGGAGGGGCGGGCGACGGTGTCCTCGACCTGCTGTGCGTCGTCGGTGTCCTTCTCCACCCGGGTCATGCGCTTGGTGAAGGCATCGAACATGCCGAGGTCGACCTCGCCGTGCTTCTGCTCCCACTCCCGGCGCTTCTCGGCGAGGTACGCCTTGCCGGCCTCGCGGCTCTTGGCCTTGACCATCTCCAGCGCCGCGACGTCCTCCGCGTGCTCCTCATCCCCGGCGATCTCGAGCCGCCGGATGAGCAGCGGCAGGGTGAGCCCCTGCAGCAGGAGCGTGCCGACGGTGACGATGAAGGCGACGACGACGATGGCGTGCGAGGCCTCGGTGTCGAGCCCGGCCAGATCGGCGGCGGCCACCGCGATCGCCAGGGTCACCACGCCGCGCATACCCGCCCAGGAGATGACGGCGTTGTCCTTCCAGGTGAGCCGCAGCCCGGCCATGCGTTCCCGCACGATCTGCGTCCGCAGCTCATCCGTGCTCTGGTCGCGCCACCGCCGGGACCGCCGTCGCCGTTCGTCGAACTCCCCGGATGCGATGCCGCGATCCATGCGGGCGAGCCGGCGGCGGTCCTGGAAGTTCGACCACGCGCTGATCGGGTAGATGTAGAGCGGCCGCACGACGAGCACCACAAGCAGCACGGCGCCGGAGAGCAGGAGGATGTGCCCCACCGACTCGCTGCCGAGATCGCTGAGCACCCGCGGGAACTGGAGGCCGATGTAGGCGAACACGAAGCTCTCCAGCAGCAGGTCGGCCGACAGCCACAGCGGCGCCTCCTGCTGCCGGGTCGTGTAGTCGGTGCGCGGGGCGTTGAAGCCGACGAACAGTCCCATGGCCACGACCGCGAGGACGCCGGAGCCGAGCAGGTGCTCCGCGATGTTGTACGCGCCGAACGGGGCGAGCAGACCGAAGGTGCCGATAACCACCGGGTCGCCGATGCGCATGCGGAGTTGATGCAGGACGATCCCGAAGACGAGCCCGATGCCCACCCCCACGCCGACCGCGAGGAGGAACTGCCCGATGCCTCCCCAGATCGACACCGTCGCGCCAGCGAGGATGGCCGCGAACACCCGGTAGAGCGTGAGCGAGGTCGCGTCGTTGATGAGGCTCTCCCCGGACAGCACCGTCATGATGCGGCGAGGTAGACCGAGACGACGGCCGATCGCCGCCGCCGACACCGCGTCCGGCGGGGCGACGATGGCGCCCAGCAGCAGCGCGCCGGGCAGCGTGAGCGACGGCAGGATCCACCAGGCAACGAGTCCGACGGCGAACGCGGTGAGCAGCACGAGCCAGATCCCGAGGCGCCGGATCTGCGGCAGGCTGCGCTTGAACCCGACGAACGACACGTCGAGGGCGGCGGAATACAGCAGCGGCGGCAGGACGAGCCCGAGCAGCAGGTGCCCGTCGATCTCCAGCTCCGGCACGAACGGCAGGAACGAGGCGGCGAGCGCCACGACGGTCACGAGCAGCGGGGCCGGCCACCCCCGCGATCGCGCGACGGCCGCCACGGCGACAGCTCCGACGAGGACGTAGAAGATCCCGGCTTCCATGCGGAAAGCGTAGCGGCGTCGTCGGCACCCCCTGTCCGCCGGGCGTCAGTCGCGGGGGGAGCGCTCGCGTTCCGGCGCCTCCGCATCGAGAGCCTCCCGGAGGCCCGCGTTCTCATCCTGCAGGTCGAGGACCCGCGCGATCCCGGCGATGTTGATGCCGTCGCCGCGGAGCTCGGCCGCGCGACGCAGGCGGGTGATGTCATCGTCGCTGTACCGGCGCGTGCCGCCGTCGCTCCGGGCGGGCGCGAGGAGGCCCTTGCTCTCGAAGAGCCGGATCGTCGCCTCGGGCAGGTCGACGAGCTGCGCGGCCACGGCGATGCCGTAGAGCGGGGTGCGCGAGTCGCGTGCGGTCATGAATGTCCTCGTCTCCGGATCGGGGTTGCGAAGATTCCTGCGTGTGTTCTATAACAAATCTATACCTCAGGTGCAGATAATCTGCACACCACCTCAGCCCTTGCAGGGCCGCACGAAAGGAGACACCTCATGGCACTGACCTTCGATCCCTTCAGCCAGCTCGACCGCTTCGCCGCGAGCGTCCTGGACTCCGTGCGCGCGCCCCGGTCGATGCCGGTGGACCTGTACCGCGACGGGGACCGCTACATCCTGCACGCCGACCTCCCCGGCGCCGACCCCGGCTCCATCGACGTCGACCTCGACGGCGGGCAGCTCACGATCCGCGCACAGCGCACGGCCGACACCCGCGAAGGCGTGCGCTGGCTCGCCCGCGAGCGCGGCGCCGGATCGTTCCTGCGCCAGTTCTCGCTCGGCGACGGAGTGGACCTCGACAACATCAGCGCTTCGTACGAGAGCGGTGTCCTGTCGGTCGTGATCCCCGTCAGCGAACGGGCGAAGCCACGCAAGATCGTCGTCGAATCCGGCGAACAGCGCCAGGCGATCGACGCCTGAGTACCCGGGGGCGGTGCTGCGGCACCGCCCCCCTCTCATCCTCTTCTCACGGAAAGGACGAACCATGGCACTCTCCCCGACCCTCGACCGCTTCCTCGCCGAGATGGAGTACCCCGCGACCCGCGACGACCTCCTGCGCGAAGCCGCGCGGGAGGGACTGCCGAACCACGACCGTGCGGCGCTGCACGACCTACCGGAACAGAGCTTCAGCGCCGCCTGGCTCATCCGCTATCGCCTCGCCAGGAACGCGCTCGCCGACGCGCTCACCCCCGCCTCGCGCCTCGCCGCGTAGGGAATGCCGGAGCGGCCGCCGAGGTTGCATCCGGAGATGAACGACGTCGCCCTCTCCGTCCTCGACCTCGTGCCGGTCCGCTCCGGCCAGACCAGTGCCGAGGCCATCGCCGCCTCCCTCTCCCTCGCCGCGACCGCCGACCGGCTCGGCTATCGCCGGTACTGGTTCGCCGAGCACCACAACATGCCCGCGGTCGCGTCGACCACGCCGCCGGTCCTCATCGCGGCCGCGACCACGCGCACCTCGCGCATCCGCCTCGGCTCCGGCGGCGTGATGCTGCCGAACCACGCGCCCCTGATCGTCGCCGAGCAGTTCGCCGCCCTCGAGGCCATCGCCCCCGGCCGCATCGACCTGGGCCTCGGCGGCGCCGGCAGCGACCCCGTGATCACTCAGCTCCTCCGCGGGGCAGGGACCACCAGCGACGTGGAGCAGTTCCCCCGCCACGTGCAGGACATCGCGGCGCTTTTCACCGCCGACGGCGCCACGGTGCGCTTCACCTCCGGCGGGGAGTACACCGTGCGGGCGACCCCCGCCGCGGCCGGGGTGCCCGAAGTGTGGCTGCTGGGGTCGAGCGACTACTCCGCGCAGCTCGCCGCCTCCCTCGGCCTGCCGTACGTGTTCGCGAACCACTTCTCCGGACAGGGCCTGGAACGCGCGCTCGACCTCTACCGCACGAACTACCGTCCGAGCGAGGAGCACCCGGAGCCGCGGACCTTCCTCACCGTGAACGCCGTCGCCGCCCCGACCGCAGAGGAGGCGGAGGCCCGTGCCCTGCCACAGCTGCGGATGATGGCGCGACTCCGACTCAACCAGCCGCTCGTCGCGCTCGAGACCGTCGAGCAGGCCCTCGCCGCGGAGCACGACGCCGCGACCGATCAGGTGGTCGAGGCCGCGCGGTCGCGGTGGTTCGTCGGCACCGGGGAGTCCGTCGCCGCCGAGGTGCGCTCCTTCGCGTCGACCTACGGGGTGGACGAGGTCATGCTCTCCCCCGTCGCCGGCGCCTATGACGCGGAGCCGAAGGACTCGGCCGCGGGGCGGGCGCAGACGCTGGAGCTCGTCGCGGGGGCGTGAGTCGCGTCGCGTGGGGCTTTCCGTCGCGGGACGGGGGCGTTCCGTCGCGGGATCACGAACGCTCCCCCACGAGGCCCGGGCGGCGCCTTTCTGATCCCCCGTCCGGTCGGTCCCGCGTCCGGTTGCTTCCGCGTCCGGTTCCTTCCGCCCTGCGGGATCGATAACGCTCCCCTGCGCGCTTCCCGCAGCACCTTTCTGATCCCGCGTCTGGTCGGTCACTTGGTGCGGGATCGATAACGCTCCCCTGCGCACTTCCCGCAGCGCCTTCCTGATCCCGCGTCCGGTTGCTTCCGCCCTGCGGGATCGATAACGCTCCCTTGCGCGCTTCCCGCGGCACCTTTGTGATCCCGCGCGCCGGCCGTCGTCGCACCACCCCGTGCGAGCGGGAATCGGGGCCCCGGCAGGTCCCGCAACGCGCTCTTACGCTCCGTCCGGGAGCCTCTCGCTGTCTCGGCATGCGGGACGGGAAACGTGCCTTCAGCGGTCGCTGGAGGGACACTTCTGATCCGGCGCGAGGAAGAGACCTCCGCCACAATCGCAGGTCGATTCGAGTTGTACACAAGAGCCGGGCGGAGGATGATCGACCGCCCGGACGCCGACCCTGCACGGACAGCATGGACGCATGCGACACCGGATCCCTCTCCCACCTGACCTCGGCCCTCATTTCGCCGTCCGTGACGCCGCGGCCATCGGGGTCGGGCGGAAGAGATACTCCAGCCGAGACCTCGCGCGGCCATTCGCCGGAGTGCGGTCGGCGAACGAGCCCGCCACGTTCGACGATCGAGTCGCCGCGTACCTTCCACGCCTCCGTGAAGGCCAGGCATTCGCCGGACGCACGGCCCTCCGGCTGTGGGGGATTCCCGCGCCCGCCCGATGGTCGCCGGATGAGCCCCTCGACGTCGCCGTGCACACCGGGACCTCACCGCCAAGGACGGTCGGTGTCCGAGGGCGCCGCATCGCCCCGGCACGGGCGGACACATGGCACATCCACGGAGTTCCGACGGTCGATCCGGTCAGCGCACTGTTCCTCTGCGCGCGGGAGTTCGTGTTCACGCCGATCGTCGTGGCGCTCGATGCGCTGGTCACATCGTCCGACGTCTATCCGGGGCTGCGGATGGGCCGACCGGTCGCGACCATCGAGAGCATCGATCGACAGCTGACGCGATGGGGGCGGTTTCCCGGGTGCGGTCGCATACGCGATGGCCTGGCATTCGCACGACCGGGCGTCGAGTCGCCGAAGGAGACCGAGACCCGGCTGCTCCTCACGAGCTTCGCCCTCCCGGAGCCCGCGATCCAGCACATTGTCTCCGCGGACGGACGCTTCCTCGCCCGGGTCGACCTCGCCTACCCCGAATGCCGCATCGCCATCGAGTACGAAGGCGACGGCCATCGGACGGACCGTGATCAATGGCGGATCGACATCCGGCGTCAACGCGACCTCGAAGATCACGGATGGCTCGTGATCCGCGTCACCGAGCTCGATCTGCGCGACGGTGGCGCCGCCCTCGCCGCCCGTGTGCGTCGCGCACTCATGGTTCGCCACGGCATCCGGGGTTGAGGCGTGCTCACGGATGGGCGTTCGGTCCTCTCCGCGATGAGGGGGCTGGCTCCGGGTGTCAGGGAGGCGTAGCCTCGGCGGCAGAGAGGGGTTCGACGATGAGCACCAAGACACTCGCACTTTGGGTCGCGTACGGGACGAACGGGGTGGTGGGGAGCATCCGCCACGATGAAAACGGCTATGTGGTGACCATGGCGGGAGCGGACGCGGCGGCCGGGACCTATCCCAGCCTCGCCTCCGCGAAGGGCGCGCTGCACGCCCGTATGCTGCCGGGGAGCGCCTGGCCGCGGTTCCAGGAGCACTGACCCGCTCCTCGTCGTGCGGGATCGAAACAGCACCTCCCGAGCCGGTACGAGGTGCGATTCTGATCCCGTGATACCTGCGGCTGTGGGGGATCCCGGCGGCGGGGTGCGTCGGTTGGGAAACGGGCGCAGATCGTTCGGCTAACGTTCGTTATCGATCCCGCCAACCGGGGGCGCGGCATGCCGGATCGAAATCGGGCGCGGGCCGGTACGGGAACGTGTGTTATCGATCCCGAACGCAGGACGCACGCGCGCGGGAGGCACGCGCGTGCGGGCGGCGTCAGGACTCGGGTTCGCCGGAGAGGATGCCGCGGAGCCAGTCGCGGGCCTCGATGAAGATCTCGTCGGAGTAGCGGTCGGGATACTGCACGATCTGCCGATCGGCTCGCGGGTACGACCCGAGGAACACCACACGGGGGCTGAAGCGGCGGATCCCGAGCAGCGCGTCGGCCATCCGCTCGTGCTCGATGTGACCGTCCGCGTCGATCACGAACCGGTACCGGCCGAGCTCGTCGCCGATGGGCCGGGACTCGATGAGAGAGAGGTTGATGCCGCGCGTCGAGAACTGCTCCAGCATCTCGAGGAGAGAACCAGGGTGGTCATGCGGGAGCTCGACGATCAGCGAGGTCTTGTCGGCACCGGTCGGCGCGGGCGAACGCGTGGTGCGGGTGACGAGGACGAACCGGGTCACGGCCGCCGCGTTGTCGCCGATGCCCTCGGCGAGCACATCCACGTCATAGTGCTGCACGATGCCGGGAGCGGCGATCGCGGCCTGCGCGGGCGAGGTGCCGTCGAGGACGCCGATGGCCGAGGCCACGTTGCTCGCCGCCGGCACATGCGAGTGGGTCGGGAGGTGTTCGCCGAGCCAGCCGTGACACTGCGCGTAGGCGACGGGGTGCGCGGCGATGACCTCGACCTGGTCGAGAGTGGTGCCGCGCGGCGCGACGAGGACGAAGTTCACCCGCACGAGGTACTCGCCGATGATCCGGAGCCCCGGCAGAGTCGCCAGCGCGTCCTGCGTGGTCGAGACCCCGCCCTCGATGGAGTTCTCGATCGCGATCATGGCCGCGTCGCTGCGCCCTTCGAGGACGTCCGCGAGCGCCTCGCCCACGTTGTGCACCGGTCGCCAGTCCTGTCCCCTGGCCTCGGCCACCTGGTCGAGCGCTGCCTCCGTGAAGGTTCCGGCTGGTCCGAGATAGCTGTAGGTGCGGCGTGCAGTCACGGCGTTCAGCCTATCCCTCGGTGGCTCATGGGGTTCCCGCGTGTCAAGGCGGATGCGCGTATCGGCTGCACGGGGCAGACTGAGAGCATGAGCAGCCGTGCCGGCCTCCCCGCGGAGGAAAGTGACCTGATCGACGTCGACGAGCTGATCGCCGCCTACTACGACCGCGTGCCGAATCCGGATGTCGCGAGCGAGCGGGTCGTGTTCGGCACCAGCGGGCACCGCGGCTCGTCGCTCACGAAGAGCTTCAACGAGAACCACATCCTCGCCACGACGCAGGCCATCGTCGACTACCGCGCCGCGCAGGGCATCACCGGTCCGCTCTTCCTGGGGCGCGACACCCACGCGCTGTCCCTCCCGGCGGAGCGCAGCGCCATCGAGGTCCTGCTCGCGAACGGCGTGGACGTGCGCGTCGACGCCCGGGACTCGTGGGTGCCGACCCCCGCGTTGAGCCACGCGATCCTCACGTACAACCGCGACCGCGCCGCCGACGACCCGGGCCGCGCGGACGGCATCGTCGTGACCCCCTCGCACAATCCGCCGCGTGACGGCGGCTTCAAGTACAACCCGCCCCACGGCGGTCCCGCCGACACCGATGCGACCGGCTGGATCGCCGACCGCGCCAATCAGCTCATCGCCGGCGGCCTGACCGAGGTCCGTCGCGAGCGCTTCGCCGACGTGGACTGGGACGCGATCACCGGGTACGACTTCCGCGACGCCTATGTGCGCGACCTCCCGTCGATCATCGACATCGAGGCGATCCGCCGCGCCGGCGTGCGCATCGGCGCGGACCCGCTGGGCGGCGCGTCGGTGGAGTACTGGTCGCTGATCGCCGAGATGCACGACCTCGATCTCACGGTCGTCAACCCCGAGGTCGACCCCACCTGGCGCTTCATGACCCTGGACTGGGACGAGAAGATCCGGATGGACCCGTCGGCCCCGTCGGCCATGGCATCGCTCGTGGCGAAGAAGGGCGACTACGACATCCTCACCGGGAACGACGCCGACGCGGACCGGCACGGAATCGTCACCCCCGACGCCGGGCTCATGAACCCGAACCACTTCCTCGCCGTCGCCATCGACTACCTCTTCTCGCACCGGGAGCACTGGCCGCGCGAGGCCGCCGTCGGAAAGACGCTCGTGTCGTCGATGATCATCGATCGCGTGGCCGAGTCGCTCGGGCGGCGTCTGCTGGAGGTTCCGGTGGGCTTCAAGTGGTTCGTGCCCGGACTGCTCGACGGCTCGGTGGCGTTCGGCGGCGAGGAGTCGGCGGGGGCCTCGTTCCTGCGCCACGACGGCTCCGTGTGGTCGACCGACAAGGACGGCATCCTCCTCTGCCTGCTCGCGGCCGAGATCCTCGCGGTGACCGGCAAGACCCCGTCGCAGCGCTACGCGGAGCTGGAGGACGCCTTCGGCGCTTCCGCCTACCAGCGCGTCGACGCCCCCGCGACCCCTGAGCAGAAGGCGACGCTCGGCAAGCTCGCCCCGGAGTCGGTGACCGCGACCACCCTCGCCGGCGAGGACATCATCGCGAAGCTCTCGCACGCCCCCGGCAACGGTGCGGCGATCGGCGGCCTCAAGGTGCAGACTCCGCACGCGTGGTTCGCCGCGCGCCCGTCCGGAACCGAAGACGTCTACAAGCTCTACGCCGAGAGCCTGCGCGGTCCCGAGCACCTCGCGGAGGTGCAGGCCGAGGCCCGCGCCGTGGTGTCCGCCGCCCTCGGCGACTGATCCTCCCTCCCCCGGCGCCGCGTCCCGCGGGTACTCCGGGATCGAAACCGCTCCCCTCGGCCACCGCCGGGGGGAGTTTTCGATCCCGCCCGGCTTGGCGCCGTCGAGGGACCTTGGTGATCCGGCCCACCCTGGGGCCGGGCGGACGAGCCCGCGGCGGGATCGGAAACGGGCCCGCCACGCCTCGGGGAGGGACGTTGTTGATCCCGTCACCCCAAGGCCGGGCGGGAGCGGAGGCGCAAAGCCGGTGGCGGGATCGGAAACGGGCCTGGCACGGACTGGAGAGGGACTTTCCTGATCCCGCTAGCCGGGGCGCGGCGGGAGGGGACGCGCAAAGCCCGTGGCGGGATCGAAAGCGGGCGCGGCAGGCACCGGGGAGGGACGTGATCGATCCAGCCGCACCCGGGAGACGGTTCCGCTCCCGGGACTTGCTGACAATGGGACGGTCGTACGGTGCACCACCCGGTGCGGGATCAAGAACGATCCTCGTCAGCGTTTCGCAGGAGCATTTTTCATCCCGCGCGCCGGACCGTCGGCTTCCGTGCACGCTCGGGCGATGAGGCCCCTCCTGTTGTCGCGGGTCGGGCCGTCGGCGCCGGCCCGTCCGCCGGTCCTCTTGCGGGATCGAAAACGGGCTCGTCGGGGGTCCCGAACGGGCCTTTTCGATCCCGCTCCGCGACCGCCCCTGCTGCGGGATCGAAAACGGGCCCGGGGGACGCTGGGGAGGGGCGGTTTTGATCCCGCACACGGGCGGGGGCGAGGGGCGCGGGCGGGACGGG
>NZ_JBNFOC010000015.1:0-40484 GCF_057364585.1 Microbacterium sp. CFSPD4_SD4 | reverse complement strand
CGGGGCGCGGCCAGCCCGTGCGGCACGGGTGCCACGGTCGGGGCGCCGGCGGCGTGCGACGCGAACGTCGGCGGCATGTGGTGGCCCTGCGGGGCGACCGGGGCGGAAGCGGCCGGAGCGCCCGTCACAGGGGTGCCGTCGGCGGCCGGAGACGGCGTGCTCGGCGCGGCCTCGGGGGTCTGAGGGGTCTGGGGGGTGAGTCCGGCCGACACGGCGTCGTCCGACGCCGGTGCCGGGCGGTCCTGCGGGTTGTCCTGGTTCATGGTGTGCTCCTTCAACGCCCCTCCAGGATGCCCCGCATCCCTGTGCGTTCCTTATGCCCAGCGTGAGTTTCCGCTATGGCCTTAGCCTGTTCTTCATGAGTGTCATCCCCGGCGCATGGCGTCGCACGGCGGCCGGTGCCGGTCTGCTCGACGCGGACGGAACCGTCGCGCCCACCATCTTCGCAGAGATGTCCGCCGCGGCGGTCAGAACCGGAGCCATCAATCTGGGGCAGGGCTTCCCGGACGAGGACGGCCCGGAGGCGGTGCTCGACGCCGCACGCGCCGCGATCGCCGACGGGGTCAACCAGTACCCGCCGGGACGCGGGTTCCCCGACCTCCTGACGGCCATCGCGGAGCACCAGCGGCGGTTCTACGGACTCGAGGTGGACCCGGGTACCGAGGTCATCGTGACCGCCGGCGCCACCGAGGCCCTCACCGCGACCCTGCTCGCCCTGATCGACGGGCCGGAGGACGAGGTCGTCGTCTTCGAGCCCTACTACGACTCGTACGCCGCCGCCGTCGCGCTCGCCGGTGCCCGGCTCCGGACGGTGCCCCTGCGGGCGCCCGAGTTCCAGCCGGACCTGGATCAGCTGGCGGAGGCCGTCACTGACCGGACAAGGATCATCCTCGTCAACGACCCGCACAATCCCACCGGAGCCGTCTTCGACGAGGAAGTGCGCCGCGAGGTGGTGCGCCTGGCCGCGCGGCACGACGCCGTGATCGTCACCGACGAGGTATACGAGCACCTCACCTTCGACGCCCCGCACGTCCCGATCGCCACCCTCCCCGGTGCCGCGGATCGGACGCTCACCATCTCGTCTGCGGGGAAGACCTTCTCGACCACGGGGTGGAAGATCGGCTGGGTGCACGGCCCCGCCGCACTCATCACGGCCGTCCTGACCGTCAAGCAGTACCTCACCTACGTCAACGGCGCCCCGTTCCAGCCCGCCGTCGCCGTCGGGCTCCGCCTCGACGACGCGTTCTTCACCGACGCGGCCGCCGTGCTCGCCCGCAAGCACGCGATCCTCGGCGACGGTCTCCGCGCCGCCGGCTTCACGGTCCACGCACCGCAGGGCGGCTACTTCACGGTGGCCGATGCGACGGCGCTCGGCGGCGCCGATGCAGCGGCCTTCTGCCGCACGCTTCCTGACCGTGCAGGCGTCGTCGCGATCCCGCTCACCGCCTTCGTGTCCTCCGCGCAGCGCTCGGCGTACGCGGGGCTCGTGCGTTTCGCGGCGTGCAAGCGCATCGATGTCCTCGAGGAGGCGGCGGCGCGCCTCGCCGGCCTGAACCCGTGAGCGGGTCCGGTCAGCGCGGCACCACAGCGTAGCGGCGGGCCCGCAGCGAGGGATTGGTCGCACGGACGCGCGCGATCGCCGCGCCGTCGACCACGCCGAGGGCCACTCCGGGCTCGGAGCCGATGCCGGCGCGGACGACGCCCTGCGGGTCGACGATGCGCGAGTGGCCCACGCCGATCGGCGCCGGGTGGTCGGCGGCGATCACGAACACCGTGTTCTCGATGGCCCGCGCGGCGAGCAGGGTGGTCCAGTGCTGCTCCTTGAGCGGTCCGCGCACCCACTCCGCGGGCACCACGAGCGCATCGGCGCCGGCGACCGCGAGAAGCCGCGACAGCTCGGGGAACCGCAGGTCGTAGCAGGTCATCAGCCCGAAGCGCAGTCCGCCGACCTCGAACACCGCGGGCTCGCCGATCTCCCCCGGCTCCACCCAGTCCGACTCGGTCTGCCCGAACGCGTCGTAGAGGTGCTGCTTCCGGTAGACCGCGAGGATGCCGTCGCCGCGCACGGCGACGACGCTGTTGCGCACGCGCCCCTCGTCCGAGGCCCTCTCCGTGACGCCGGCGACGATCACGACGGCGAGCTCCGCGGCCAGACCGATCAGCCCGGTCACGAACTCGCCGTCGAGACCCTCCGCATTCGCCGCGAGGCGTTCGTCCATCGGGTCGACGAAGTAGCTCGAGTACTCGGGGAACACGATCAGCTTCGCCCCGAGCCGTGCGGCCTCCGTCGCCAGCTCCGCGATCCGTTCCCTGTTGTGCTCGCGCGAATCGGTGGGGGCGAACTGGCACACGGCGACGGGCACGGCGGTGTTCTCAGACATGACGCCATCCTCTCGCACCCGCTGCCGCCGCGCTCGATTCGACGGCTCCCCGGATCCGTGATAAGTTATCTCTTGTGCCGCGGGGTGGAGCAGTTCGGTAGCTCGCCGGGCTCATAACCCGGAGGTCGCAGGTTCAAATCCTGTCCCCGCAACAAATGAAAGGCCCTCTGGTCGGGAGAAATCCCAGGCCGGAGGGCCTTTCGCATGTGGCGGGAGCCGAGCTCTGCGAGTATCGAGGGGTGAACCGACCGGTCGACATCGATGAGCGGCTCGTCGCCGACCTCATCGCGGAGCAGTTCCCCCGCTGGGCGCACCTGCCCGTCCGCGCCGTGGCGCGTCAGGGATGGGACAACAGGACGCTCCGTCTCGGCGACGAGTTGTCCGTGCGACTTCCTCGTGCCGAGGCCTACGCCCCGGCCGTGCAGAAGGAGAGCAGGGCGCTCGAGTTCCTCGACGGAAGGCTCCCCGTCGCGGTTCCCTCCGTCGTGGCGCTGGGGGAACCCGGTCGAGGTTATCCGTTGCCGTGGTCGATCCGCCGGTGGCTCGACGGCGACACCGTCGACCACGCCACGGGGATCGATCGCGCTCGCCTCGCCGCGGATCTCGGGGGCCTCCTCCGCGTCCTGAGGTCTCTCCGCGTGCACGCGGGGCGGGCCGCCG
Organism: Microbacterium sp. CFSPD4_SD4; assembly: GCF_057364585.1. Taxonomy (NCBI): domain Bacteria; kingdom Bacillati; phylum Actinomycetota; class Actinomycetes; order Micrococcales; family Microbacteriaceae; genus Microbacterium; species Microbacterium sp. CFSPD4_SD4. The sequence continues at coordinate 37,443 of NZ_JBNFOC010000015.1, read as the reverse complement.
GTCGGCACTCGTTCTTCCGCGGTTCGCATCCGAGCGTCTACAGCGATGAGGTCCACACCGCACTCCAGCGGCTGGACGGCACCCTGGACGCGGAACTCTGCCGGAGCGTCTGGCTCGACGCGACGAGCAGCGCGTGGGAGTCCTCGCCGGTCTGGTTCCACGGCGACGTCGCCGTCGGCAACCTGCTCGTCAGCGACGGCCGCCTGTCGGCGATGATCGACTTCGGCACCTGCGGCGTCGGCGATCCGGCCTGCGACCTCGTCATGGCATGGACGTACTTCGACGGGGACGCGCGGGATGCGTTCCGCGACGCCGTCGACCTGGATGCCGCGACCTGGCGACGGGCTCGCGGCTGGGCACTCTGGAAGGCCCTAGTGACTCTCTCCGACGGGTCAGGGCCGGGCGGCGACGACAGCCGACGCGTGCTCCACGAGGTGCTGACCAGCCCGCTCTAGGCCTCCGGTCAGCGGACGACGGCGGTGGGCGCCACGAGCGCGGCGAGCACCTCGTGGCTGATGGAGCCGAGCAGGAAGCGGGCGACCGCGCCCCGCCCGTGCGAGCCGACCACGGCGAGGCTCGCGGTGGCGGCGGCGCGGTTGATGACCTCGGACGGATATCCGCGTTCGACTCGGGGCTGGATCTCGAGATCCGGATAGGTCGAGCGCAATCCGCCGAGAGCGACGGCGAGGGTCTCCTCGGACAGCTCCTGCATGGAGGAGAGGTACTGCTCGGGATACGCCCTCGCTCCGCGCGGGAGGGGGACGGGAGTCCATACCGTCACCGCGACGAGGGGCTCGCCGAGACGGTCGGCTTCGGCAGCGGCAAACGCGACGGCGGCTTCCGAGATCGGAGACCCGTCCACCCCGACGACCACACCGCGACGGTCGCTCGTCTCGATGTCGGGGATCACCACGACAGGGCAGGAGGAGTCGGCGACGATGCGCAGCCCGTGTGCCCCGCGCCGGGGACTGTCCGCGTCATCGGGACGGAAGTCGCTGCCGATCACGAGGAGGTTCGCGCCCGCGGTGGTCGAGACGAGCTGACGGACAGGGTCGCCGCGGAGCACGACGAGGTCGACGTCCAGGCCCTGATCCTTCAGCGTCTTCGCGTGCTCCTCCAGCAGACTCCGCGCCGCCGCGATCGCGGCGTCCACCACGGGGCCCTCCCCGACGGCGCCGACCGCTCCCCCGACGACGCTCGCGAGGAGCAGCGTGGCCTTCCGCGACCGGGCGCGGTGCGCGGCCCACTCCAGTGCTCGTCGTCCCGCCGACGTGTCCACCACTCCCACAACGATGCGCTCAGCCACGGCACCCTCCCTGTTCCCCTCCACCCTCCCATGCCACCCCCTCCCCGCGCGACGGTCCGTCCCGGACAAAACCCTCCGCCGGCTCAGGCACTCGCGCCCGTTCAGGCTTCCTGCCCAGAGGGCGCCTGACCTCGCGCGCCCGCCTGCTGCCGCGAGAACGCCTGTCCCGCCGCGCCGCCCGCGCAACCAGGCACCCGCGCGGAATCAGGCTCGCGTGCAGGGTGGCGCCTGATCTCGCGCGAGCGCCTGGTGCGGCGGACCGGCTTCCGGTGCACCGCGAGTTCCGGGAACGCGAAAGGGCACCCCGCGGGGGGTGCCCTTTCGTGTGCGTGGGAGCATCACTCTCCCGCGGCGGCCTCCAGCTCCAGGAGCTTCTCGACGGCCGCGGTGAGGCGCTTGTCCGCCTCGCCGAACTTCTCCAGGTCGCCCTCGGCGAGAGCCGCCTGGCGGTCGAGCAGCGCCTGCTGCGCCTTCGCCAGGGCATCGGCCTGCTCGTCCGTCGGCGTCGGCGTGGTCGGCGTCTCGCCGGTGTCGGGATCGGTCGTGCCCGGATCGGTGGGTTCGACCTCGTCGTCACCACCGGTCGCTCCGGAGTCGCCGCCGAACAGCGTGTCCAGCGCCTCGGTGAGCGTGTTCTCGAAGGCCACCCGGTCACCGAAGGCGACGAGCACCTTCTGCAGACGCGGCAGCTGCGTCCCCTCGGACGACTGCACGTAGACCGGCTGGACGTAGAGCAGACCGCCACCGACGGGCAGGGTCAGCAGGTTGCCGTAGATGACCTCGGACTCCCCCTGCTGGAGCAGGTTGAGCTGCGGGACCACGGCCGTGTCGGAGTTGTAGGTGTTCTGCACCTGACCGGGACCGGGCACCGTGGTGTCGGTGTCGATCTCGAGCATGCGCAGCTGCCCGTACCCCTCGGCCTTCACGCCCTTCTCGGCGCCGGCATCGGAGTCGACGGCGAGGTAGCCCATCAGCACGTCACGGCTTCCACCCGCGCCCTGGGAGGCCGGGATGAACGTGGAGAACATCGAGAACCGCGGTTCGTCCTGACCCGGCATCTGCATGGTCAGGTAGTACGGCGGCTGCAGCATCGCGTCGCTGCGCGGGTCGTTCGGCGTCTGCCAGCGGTTGTCCTGCTGGGCGAACGAGCCGGCCTTGTCGACGTGGTAGATGCCGAGGATGTCGCGCTGCACCTTGAACAGATCGGTCGGGTACCGGACGTGGCTCATGAGCTCGCCGGACATCTCGCTGATCGGCTTGAGGGTGGACGGGTAGACCTTCTGCCAGGTCTTCAGGACCGGGTCCTCCTCGTCCCAGGCGTACAGCGTGACCGAGCCGTCGTAGGCGTCGACCGTGGCCTTGACCGAGTTGCGGATGTAGTTGATGTCGTCGATCGCGAGCGACGGCGTCGGCACGTTCGAGTCGGCGATCGCGTCGGACAGGCTCACGCTCGTCGAGTACGGGTAGGTCGAGCTCGTCGTGTAGCCGTCCACGATCCAGACGATCCTGCCGTCCACGACGCTCGGGTACGGGTCGCTGTCGAGCTCGAGGTACGGCGCGACCTTCTGCACGCGGGTCTTCGGGTCGCGGTCGTAGAGGATCTGGGAGTCCTCGTTGACGAGGTTCGAGAACAGGATCTGCTCCGACTGGAACTTGAGCGCGTAGAGCAGCTTGGTGAAGCTGTCGCCGATCTTCGGCCCGCCGTTCCCGGAGAACGTCGTCTTCGTCTCGCTCGAGCCGTCCTTGCCCCGCGGGTAGTCGATCTCGACCGGGTCGGCCCCCTCGGGGGCGCCCACGATGGAGTACTCCGGGGAGTTCTCGCCGAAGTAGACCCGCGGCTCGAAGTCGCCCTGCTCGGACAGGAAGCCCGAGGTCGGGATGCCGCGCTCGAGGAAGACGGGCTCGCCGTCGGTCGTGCGCTGGTTGCCCGCCGCGGCGACGAGGCCGTAGCCGTGCGTGTAGACCGCGACGCGGTTGTTCCAGTTGTCGCCGTCGCCGAGGCCCGACATGTCGAGGTCACGGACGGAGACGACGGTGTCCTGCTTCACGCCGTCGATCTCGTAGCGGTCGACGTCCATGGTCGTCTGGAACTGGTAGTAGCCGCGGTACTGCTCGAGCTGACGGACCGTCGGCGGGATGACCTTCGGGTCCATGATGCGGATCGACGCGGTGGTCTCGGCGTCGGCGCGGAGCTGCCCCGCCTCGGCGTCGGTCTCGGCCTCGAAGGCCGTGGTCTCCAGGTCGGCGACGCCGTAGGCCTCCTTCGTGCCGTCGATGTTCCGCTGGTAGTACTCGGCCTGGTAGGCGTTCTGGTTCGGCTTGACCTGGAAGGTGGTGACCACCCACGGGTAGCCGATGCCGATGACGAGCGAGGCCACGATCAGCAGCGCGGTCGCCGCGAGCGGGAAGCGCCAGCGGCCGATGACGGCCGTGACGAAGAAGAGGATGGCGACGACGGCGGCGATGATCGCGAGGATGCCGAGGCCGGGGATGGTCGCGTTGGCGCCGGTGTAGGCGGCACCCGTGATGCGGTCGTCCGGCTCGACGAGGGTCTTGTAGCGGTCCAGCCACAGGCTCGCCGCCTGCACGAGCAGGTAGAGACCCGCGATGACCGCGAGCTGGATGCGGGCCGGCTTGGAGATGCGCAGCTCGCCCTGGCCGACGCGCACCGAGCCGTAGAGGTAGGACACGAGTGCGGTGACGAGGAGGCTGAGCAGCAGGACCGCCGAGACGAACGCGAGGAGGATCGAGTAGAACGGCATCGCGAACATGTAGAAGCCGGTGTCGACCTTGAACTGCGGGTCGACCTCACCGGTGGCGACGCCGTTGGCCCACAGCCACACGGTCTTCCAGTTGCCCGCTGCCGCGAACCCCGCGAAGAGGCCGAAGAAGATGGGCATGCCCCACATCGCCAGGCGCCGCAGCGGCTCGATGACCTCCTGGTAGCGGTCGAGCTGCGAGCTCAGCCGGACGTAGACCGGGCGGAGCCGGTACGCGAGCTGGATGACGACGAACAGCGGCACGGCCATGCCGAGGAAGCCGACGACGAACATCACCGCCGTCGCGATCCACTGCGTGGTGAGCACGCCGGTGAACCCGACCTGGTCGAACCAGAGGAATTCGGTGTAGAGCGACGCGAAGACGAAGAACGCCGCGATGAGCGCGGCGATGATCACCAGGGAGATTCCGAGGATGCGTCGGGAGGTTCGAGGCGTGGCCGGGGGCTGGGCTGGGGTCGAGGTCACCCCTCCATCCTAGGCACCGCTCGCTGTGGGCGGGCTGTCACACCGGTCACGGCGGGGTCACGACCCGCGCCGGTTCAGGTGGCCGGGACGTCGCAGGTCGGCAGCGCGTCGACGTCGCCGTCCTCGGCGATGACCTCCAGCGCCGCGAGCGATTCGTCGAGGGTCGCGGTGCGGATGACCTGCAGGCCGTCCGGAACGTGCCCCACGACCTCGTCGCAGTTCGCCTCCGGGGCGAGGAAGTAGTCCGCACCGGCGTCGCGGGCGCCGTAGAGCTTCTGGCGGATGCCTCCGATCGGCCCGACGGTCCCCTCGGCGTCGATCGTCCCCGTACCCGCGACCTCCTTGCCGCCGTTCAGCTCGCCCGGCGTCAGGGTGTCGATGATCCCGAGAGCGAACATCATCCCCGCGCTGGGGCCGCCGACGTTGTCGAGCTGGATCGTGACGTCGACCTCGAAGTCGTAGTCCGTGCGCAGCGTGATGCCGATCAGCCACGTCGTCGTGCCGTCCTGGGTCTGCTCCTCTGGCGTGATCTCCACGGTCTGCTCGTCGCCGTCGCGGCGCACCGTGAGCGCGACCGGATCGCCGCCCGCCTCCTGGATGGCCTCGCGCAGCGCGGTGGCCGAGGTCACGGGCGTGCCGTCGATCGCGGTGATCACGTCGTCCGCCTGGAGCAGACCGTCGGCCGGCGACCCTTCGACCGCATCGACCACGACGACCTCGGCTCCCGTGTCGTAGCCGAGCTCGTTCAGCGCGGCGGCCGTCGCCTCGTGCTGCGAGTCGACCATGAGCATCGCGTTGCGCTCGTCCCGCTGCTCGGTGGTGACGCCCTCGGGGAAGACCGCGTCCAGCGGCACGACGGCCCGCGACGCGTCCATCCAGGCGAGGGCGAGCTCGAACCAGCTCGGCGTGCGCTCCCGGTTGCCGACGACCTGGACGGTGGTGAGGTCGAGCGTTCCGCCCGTCTCGTAGGTCTCCGTCCCCTCCACGCTGATGAGCGGGACCTGCTCGCCGTCCGCGTTCTTCGCGGTGCCGAGGGTGTCGTACACGGGACCAGGGCGCTGGATGACGTACGGCGAGGGCAGGAACGTGAGGACGGCGAGCGCCGCGAGCGCGACCACCAGCGCCCAGACCCCGAGTCCGAGCTTCCCTGCGCGCGGTCGTTCCACAGCAATCCTCCGTCGTTCGCGAGCGGCGTACAGCGATCTGCCCGCTTCGGGGTCGCGCACTGAAACCTGTGACTAGCGTAGATGCCACGGCTTCAGACGTGCTGAGAGGGCGAGCGACATGGCAGACAACGAACCGAACCCGGAGGACTTCCAGGAGTTCCTGCGACGGATGCTCTCGAACCAGGGCGGCGGCGACATCGACCCCGAGGCGCTGCGCGGCGCCTTCCAGGGGATGGACGGCTTCACGTTCGACCCGGCGATGATGCAGACGATCATGGCGCAGCTCCAGGGTGCCTTCGGCGGCGATCCGTGGGAGAACTCGCTCCGGCAGGCCCTCCACATCGCCAACCGCGAGGGCCAGGGCATCGCCGACGGCTCACGATCCTCCCTCGCCGACTCCTTCGCTCTCGCGAACCTGTGGCTGGGCGAGGTGACCACCATCTCCGAACTCGCCGCTCCCCCGGTGGCGATGACCCGCGGCGAGTGGGTCGAGAAGACGCTGCCGGTGTGGAAGGAGATCGCCGGCCCCGTCTCGACGAGCATCGCCGACGCCCTGACGGCCGCGCTCGACACCCAGGTCCCCGAGGAGATGCGCGGTGTCGTGCAGGGTGCGGGACGCCTGATGCGGGGCCTGGGCGGCTCTGTCTTCGCCGCCCAGTTCGGGCAGGTGCTCGGCAACCTCTCGCTCGAGGTCGTCTCCGGCGGCGACGTGGGCATCCCCGTGCTGCCGGCGGGCACGGCCGCCGTGATCCCGCAGAACCTCACGGCTTTCGGTGAGGGGCTCGAGATCCCCGAGGACCAGATCGCGCTCTACATCGCCACCCGCGAGCTCGCCTACGCCCGCCTGTACCGTCACGCCAAGTGGCTGCATCTGCACGTGATGGCGCAGATCACCGATTTCGCCCGCGGCGTGACGGTGGACGTCGACGCCCTGGAGGACGTGGCGAGCCGCCTCGATCCCTCGAACCCCGAGGAGCTGCGCGCGGCGATCGAGGGCGGCGCCCTCCTGCCCACGCAGACCGAGGCGCAGCGCGAGGCCCTCGCCCGCCTGGAGAACCTCATCGCGACCATCGACGGCTGGGTCGACGTGGTCACGGCGGAGGCCACCACCCGGCTGCCCGACGGCGGCAGGATCGCCGAGGCGGCCCGCCGCCGTCGCGCGGTCGGCGGCCCGGCGGAGGACGCCCTCGGCGCGCTCGTCGGGCTCAAGCTCCGCCCGCGGCGCATCCGCGAGGCGTCCGCCATGTGGCGCGCGGTCACGGATGCCGTCGGCGTCGCCGCGCGGGATTCCCTGTGGGACTACCCCGACCTCATGCCCACCGCTGAGGACATCGACGACCCGACGGCGCTGATCGCACGTCTGCAGGCCGCCGAGCGCGGGGAGCAGCCCGAGGCGGACGAGTTCGACGAGGCGCTCGCGCGCCTGCTGGACGGCGACGACTTCTCCGGGGAGACGCCGGCCGAGGGCAGAGGCGAGGACGACGACGACGCTCCGGAGGGCGAACGCCCGGTCTGAGCCCGGGTCATCGAGGACGACTGAGCACTCTCCCTCCCCGACCGGGCAGAGCCCGCCGATCTCTCCACCGATCCCTCGAACCGGCCTGCGGCGTCGCGCGGCTCCGCAGAATCGAGGGGTGCCGCTCACCCCGACGACCCTGACCCGTCTCGATCCCGCGTTCCCGCTGCTCTGGCGCGATGGGACGACCCTCCAGATCGGCGACGACCCCGGCATCCGGGTCCCGGCCTCCGCACCGTGGGTCGAACGGGTCCTCAGCCGCATGCGCCGAGGATTCCGGCGCAGCGCGTTCGACGTCATCGCGCACCGCGCGGGTGCACCGTGGTCCGAGGCGCGACGGCTGCTGGCCGTCGTCGAACCCGCGCTGCAGGATGAGCCCGCTCCGCCGCGCGCCGCCCGCGTCTCCGCGCTCGGCCTCACCGACACGCGCGCGGAGGGGCGGCTGTGCGAGACGCTCGAGGACGAGGGCGTGCCGCTCGCGACGGCCGAGGAGCGGGGGTCGACGGCGGTCGCCGTCGTCCTCGTCCCCGGCGCGGCGGCCGCCGTGCAGTTCGCCCCGATGCTGCGCGCCGACCACCCGCACCTGCCCGTCGCGGTCGAGCCCGCGCGCATCACCGTGGGGCCGCTCGTGATCCCCGGGGTCACGCCGTGTCTGAGCTGCCGGGACGCCGAGGACACCGCTCGCGATCCGGCCTGGCCGCTCCTGCACGGTCAGCTCGTCGGCCGCGACCCCGGACGCCTCACGCTCGCCAGGGTGGCCGCCGCCGGGGCCGTCGCCGCGCATCTCCTGCGCGCGGCCGATCCGGCGCGCATCGCCAGGGTCAGCGCGGACGGCGGGATCGCGTGGCGTTCGGTGCGGTTTCGCGCAGAATGCCTGTGCCGCGCGCCGTCGTGCCCATCTCCGCCAGGAACCGCGACGGCGCCCGCTCGCCGCGCCCCGCCGTCCGTGCCCACGACAGCTCCAGCGTGCGCGCAGCCCGCGTGACCCCGACGTAGGCCAGACGCCGTTCCTCATCGACGGCCTCGAACGTCGTGGCGTAGGAGATGGGCAGAGACCCCTCCGCCCATCCGGCCAGGTACACGTGCGGCCACTCCAGGCCCTTCGCGGCATGCAGCGTCGACAGCGTCACCGTCCGCATCGTCGGCTCGTGCTGATCCTTCGCGCGGGCCATGAGCTCGTCGCTGAAGGACCGCAGAGTCGTCTCCGGCCCCGCCTCCTCCGCGAGACGGAGGATGGCACGCCGCGCCTCCCACCCGTCGCGCTGGGCTCCCCCGGCCGCCGGAGGCTCCTCGGTGAGTCCCAGCTCGCGCAGCACCCGTCGCACCCCGGGCAGGAATCCGTGCTCGGTCGGCGCCACCGCCGCCGCACGGAGCGCGAGGATCGCCTGGCGCACCTCCGGCATGGCGAAGAACCGCGTGCCGCCGAGCACCGAGGTGGCGATGCCCTCGGCGGCGAGCGCCTGCTGGAGCACCGCGGACTGCGCATGGGCGCGATACAGCACGGCGATCTCCGCCGGGGACGCGCCCCCGGCGATCCGTGCCGCGACGCCGGCGGCGATGCCCGCGGCCTCCTCGGCCTCCGTGTCGTACGCGGTGACCGTCGGCGGCTCCGCCGTGAACTGCTCCCGGGCCGGGACCAGCTCCAGCGCGCCGGGCCTGCCGTGCATCAAGGCGTTCGCCGCCGTCAGGATGGGGGCCTGGGACCGGTAGTTCGTCTCGAGACGGATGACGGTCGCGTCGGGGTGCCGCCGCTCGAACTCGAGCAGGAAGCGCTGCTCCGCCCCGGCGAACGAGTAGATCGTCTGGCTGGCGTCGCCGACCACGCAGATGTCGTGCCGATCGCCCAGCCAGAGCTCCAGGAGCCGGTTCTGGAGCGGCGACACGTCCTGGAACTCGTCGACGGTGAAGTGCCGGTACTGCTCGTGGACGGCGGCCGCGACCCGGGGCTCGGTCTCCAGCATCCCCGCGCAGGCGAGCAGCACGTCCTCGAAGTCGAGTTGATGACGCTCGTCCTTGAGCGCCTCATAGCCGCGCATCAGCTCCACGAGCTGCGTGGGGTCGATCCCGCTGATCGGCCGACCGAGCTCGGCGTACCGGTCGATCGAGACCATCGAGACCTTCCGCCACTCGATCTCCGCGGCGATGTCGCGCAGGGTCGCCGTGCTCGGACGCAGGCGGATGGCATCGGCGGCCTGGCCCAGCAGGCGCACCTTGTTGTCGATGATCGACGGCGCGGGCGCACCGGCCAGGGTGGGCCAGAAGAAGTTGAGCTGTGCGAGGGCCGCCGCGTGGAAGGTGCGGGCGGCGACGCCCTCGACCCCGAGCGCACGGAGGCGGCCGCGGAGCTCACCGGCGGCCTTCGCGGTGAACGTGACCGCCATCACGCGCGACGGCGAGTAGGCACCCGTGTCCACCCCGTGCGCGATGCGATGCGTGATGACCCTGGTCTTGCCCGTCCCGGCCCCCGCGAGCACCGCCACCGGGCCCCGCAGGACCGAGGCCGCCGCTCGCTGCCGCTCGTCGAGGGCATCGAGTGCGCTCACGGGCGCTCCTCGAACCAGTTGACGATGAGGGCCCGCGCGATCGAGGCCGGCCCCGGGAGTCCGACCGGACCGTTCCCCGCGAGCGCGGAGCCGATCTCCGTCCGCGTGAACCACCGGACGTCGATGATCTCCTCGCCGTCCGGGCGCGCCGCCGCGTTGTCCTCGACGACCGCCCGGAAGCCGACCATGAGCGACCGCGGGAACGGCCACGGCTGCGACGAGACGTAGCGGAGGGCCGACAGCCGCACGCCGGACTCCTCCTCGATCTCCCGGTGCACGGTGGCTTCGAGGGACTCGCCCGCCTCGGTGAAACCCGCGAAGCAGGAGTACATGCGTCCGCCCCAGTTGGCGTTGGCGCCGAGCAGCAGCCGCTCGCCGTCCCCGCTCTCGACGGCGACGATCACGGCGGGATCGGTCCGCGGGAAGTGCTCGCGCCCGCACACCAGGCACCGTCGAGACCAGCCCGCGTTGCGCAGCTCCGTCCCTCCGCCGCAGGTGGGGCAGAACGGGGCGTCGCGGAGCCAGCCGGCCAGGGCGACGGCGGCGACCAGGACCTCGGACTCCCCCGCGTCCAGGCGCCCGCCGAGGTCGCGGAGCCCGAGCCAGATCTCGTCGGGCGCGGTGTCGAGGGCATCGGTCTCCGGCGGCAGCGCGGCGAGCAGGAGCGCCGCGCCGTCGGCATCCCGGCCGAGCAGCGCCCATGTCCCGTCCGCGACCTCGTCCGGCGAGACGCGCAGCAGCGCGGAGGCCGCCACGCGCACACGTCCCTCCCGGACGACGACGACGCGCGAGCCCGCGTCGTCGCGCAGACGCTCGAGCACGCCCTCCTCCTCGCGGAGTTCGGCGGCGCGGTCGAAGAACGGGCGCGGAATGCTCATCGACTCCCCCTTTCACGGGCGTGGCGGAGGCGGGACCGCCCCTGAGCCGACCTACCCTGGGGGCATGGGACGCTCTCCATTCACTCTAGCCGCGGCGGTGACGGCCGCACTTCCCGGCGCGGAGGTCACGGGCACCCGGGCGCTCACCGCGGACGGCGACGGGCGCTTCGACTCCGCCGTCGCCTCGCTCGCCGACGGCCGGGAACTCGCGATCCGCGTGGCTGACGACGATGACGCGGCGCGGGAGCTGGCGGCGGAGGCCCTGGCGCTGCGCGCCCTCACCGACGGTGCGCGTGCCATGCTGCCGTTCCGCGCCCCCGGCTACATCGGCGAGACCAGGGTGGGCGAAGGGCGTGCGCTCGTGACCGAGCTGCTCCCCGGCTTCCAGATCGAGGCGTCGATGGTGCCCGCCGGACGCGGCGCGGCGGAATCCATGGGAGCCGCGATCGCCGCCGTGCACGGGCTGCCGACGTCGGTCGTCCGCGGCGCCGGGCTCGTGATGCGCAGCGCCGAGGAGAGCCGCGCCGAGCTGGAGCGCCTCGTCGACACCGCGGCCGCCACCGGACACGTCCCTGCCCGCCTCACCGTGCGGTGGCGGGACGCCGTCGCCGACGACGACCTCTGGCGCTTCGAGTCGACCGTCGTGCTCGGCGGCGTGCAGGCGACGTCCTTCCTCTTCGACGACCACCCCGAGCGCGGCCCCGAGGTCACCGGCGTGATCGGCTGGCACGGTCTCGCGGTCGGCGATCCGGCACTCGATCTCTCCTGGCTGTCCGCGGCTCCCGACGCGGCGGCCGACGTGCACGGCGCCTACGCCCGTGCCATGGACCGCACTCCCGATGCCGGGCTCGAGGTCCGCGCGCGTCTGCTCGCCGAGCTGGAGTTCGCGCGCTGGCTCGTCCACGGCGACGCGCTGCGGCGCGAGGACATCGTGGAGGACGCTGCGGCGCTGCTCGAGGCTCTCGCCGACGGCCTCCGCCATGACGACCTCGGCGTGCCCGGCGACCGACGCTCGGACGTGGACTCCGCCATGGACGCGCTCGACCGCGTGCCGGTGGCGGCCGCCCCCGAGGTGGACACCTCGATGCAGACCGACGCCTACAACCCCGAAGAACTCTGGGCGGCGGAGGCGGACGACGCCGACCGCGACGCCCCGGCGGCGGCGTCGACGGACGCGGAGAAGCCCGCGGATGCACCGTCGCAGCCGGACGCGGAACGCCGCGCCGCGGTGGCGAGCATCGAGACCGAAGACCTCTCCGGCGTCGCCCAGGCGTTCGCCGAGACGCGCGGGAGCGGACGAGCTGAGCACTCCGCCCCCTCGTCCTCCCCCGCAGCCGACGACGACTCCGAGGAGGCTCAGCGCGCGGCGCGGGCAGCGCTCCAGCGCTGGAAGAGCTCCTCCTCCGAGTAGACGCGATCCCCGCGGATGACGAGGTCGTCGGCCACGTAGTACAGCGCCACGTCGATCTCCTCCAGCGGGACACCGAACCGTCGGTGGTACGCGAGCCGATAGAGGGCGAGCTGCAGCATGCGCTCCTCGCGCTCCTGCGGCGTCCGCGGCGCGCGCCCGGTCTTCCAGTCCACGATCTCGATCCGTCCGCCGCGGTCGGCGCGTCGGTACACCGCATCGAGCTTGCAGATCACGATGTGCGCGTCCGCGGCGCCGGCACCCGTCCCCGGAAGGCCGGCGCCCAGCGCGAAGTCGATCTCGATCTCCACGGCGAGAGGCTGCAGCGGCCCCCACTCGCTCCGCTCGAAGGTCTCCTGCAGCGCCGCGAGGTCGGCGGCATCCGCCGCTGCCCCTGACCCCGGAGCGCCCGGTACGCTATCGCCCTCCGGCTCGTCCTCGTCGATCTCCCAGAGCGCCTCATCGACCCGGGTCCCGACGCCGACGAGCTCGGAGCGCTGCTCCACCCACGCGTGGAACAGGGTCCCCAGACGGGTCTGGCGGTACGGACGCTCCGGCATCGGACGCACGAGCGAGGACAGGGTGCCGGTGTAATCCGTGACGTAGTCCTTGAACCGGGAGGCGGGAACGCGGGTGGGAGCCTCGGCGTCCGTTCCGCGCTGGCGGGCCGCCCGCTCATCGAGGAGCCGGCGCAGCTCCTCCGTCGGAACGGCGGCGTCGTCGTGCAGGGCCTCCTCGACGAGCGCGGCCGCGGCGGTCACCACGGCACGCCTCCCGCCGAGGGGATCGAGCGGCCAGTGGAGCGTGGCCCCGGGACCGTCGTACGGGTTCTCGTCGGGATCGACCGGCGGGACCTCGTCGAGGCCGAGGACGTCGATGGCCTCGAGGAGGTACGGGCTCGGTGTGCGCGGCGCCTTCTGGCCCGCCCAGTGGGCTCCGCTGAGCAGAAGATCGCTCTTGGCGCGGGTGATCGCCACGTAGGCGAGGCGACGCTCCTCCTGGCGCTGATACTCCCGGTAGGCGTCCTTGAAGCGCTTGAGCGCGCCACCGTGCGGATTCGCCTTCGTCACACCGCCCGACAGCGACGCCTGGGCGCGCTTCTGCCGCATGCCGGGGTCGGTCTCCCCCTCCATCGCCTCCTCCGGATCCCAGACGAAGCGCGGGAGCGCATCGCGGTCTCCGCGCAGCGCGAAGGGAACGACGCCGAAGCCGAACCAGCCGGAGGTGTCGGACACGCGTCCCGGCAGCTCGTCGACGACGAGGCGCACGACGGCGACCGCGTCCCACTCCAAGCCCTTCGACCCGTGGATCGTGAGCAGTTGCACGACGCCGGGCTCCGGCGGCTCCGGACGCGGCATCAGCTCGTCGGTGCTCTCGGCCTTGTCGAGCCAGGCCAGCAGACTGCCGATCGTGCCGCGCTCGTCGGCGGCGAGGAACGCGCGCACCTCGTCGGCGAACGCCCGCAGCTGGGTCGCTGCCACGCGCGCGGGGCCTCGGGTCTCGTTGGCGGCGAGCTCGATGTCCAGCCGCAGCTCCAGCTCGATGAGCCGGATGAGCTCCGGGATGGGCTGGGACGACGCGCGACGCAGACGCTCCAGCATCTCCCCCGCCGCGCGGATCCGGGCGCGGCCCTCCGGCGTGATCCCCTCCAGCAGGCGGTAGTCGTCCCGGACCGCGCGCACGATGTCGACCGCGTCCACGATGGAGACGGCCTCGTCGGCACCGCGGGAGGAGCGGAGCCGCACCCTGACCTCCTCGGGCAGGGGCATGAGGGCGGTGTCGCGCTCCGCGAGTGCGCGCCCCAGCTCGTAGAGCGCCGCCATGTCCGCCACCCCGACGCCGAAGCGCGGGCCGGTGAGGAGCCGGATCAGCGCCGAGCCCGCCGTCGGATCGTGCACCACCCGCAGGGTCGATACGACGTCGACGACCTCGGGCGTGGCGAGCAGGCCGCCCAGACCGAGGATGCGGTGCGGGATGCCCCGCGCGGCGAGCGCGCCGGCGAAGGTCTGCATGTGGCGCTTGGACCGGAACAGGATGGCGCCGGTGTGCGGGGAGGCCGAGGTCGCGTCGTGGGCGGCGCGGCGTTCGGCGAACCAGGCCGCGACCTCGGCGGCCTCGTCGTCGACGGTGAAGGGGTAGCGCACGGCGACCGTGCCCTCCCCCGCGCCCGGCCGCGGCTCCAGCGGCGGCACATCGAGTCCGGGGCGCTGCAGAGGTTCGAGCACCCGGTTGGCGACGTCGAGGATCCTCCGATCGTTGCGCCAGCTCGTCATGAGGCTGTAGGTGCGCACGCCGCCTGCACTCGAGAACGACCGGGGGAACGCGTAGAGGTTGTCGGCGCTGGCCCCGCGCCAGCCGTAGATCGACTGATGCGGATCGCCGACGGCCATGACGGCCGTGTCGCGGAACAGCTCCGCGAGGAAGCGCGTCTGGATCACGGAGGTGTCCTGATACTCGTCGAGCAGCACCACACGGTGCTGCTCGCGCAGCTCGGCGCGGACGTCCGGCGCGGACTCGACGATGTCGTACGCGCCGGAGACCTGGTCGGCGAAGTCGAGCACGCCGCGGCGATCCTTCTCGGCGATGTAGTCCCGCACGAGGCGGGTCAGGGTCGGGAGGGTACGCAGGTTGACCGCCGCCTTCTCGACGTCGGCGTGGGAGCGGTAGGGCTCGAACGCCGCGGCCTGCGCCGCGGCGAGGCGCTCCGCCTCCGCGAGGTCGACGCGGTGGTCGAGGGCCTCGCCGGCGAGCCGCTGCACGGCGTCGATGACCGTCCCCAGGGCGTAGTCGACCTCCTCCAGTTCCGGCAGGTCGCTGCGGAGCACGACCTCCCGCGCCAGCATCCAGGAGGCCGCTTGGCTCAGCATCGCCACATCCGGATCCCGGCCGATGCGGGCGGCGTGCTCGCGGACGATGCCGTCCGCGAAGGCGTTGTAGGTCGACACGCGCGGGCGGATGAGGAGGTCGTCGGCGGTGCGGACCGCCGGCTCTCCGCCCGTGCCGTGCTGCCGGGCGAGGTCGTCGAGGACCTGCGCGCGCACGAGCTCCCGCTGGCGCCCCGGCGCGGCGTCCGCCACCCGGCGCAGCGCTCCTCCGGCGACGATCTCCGGGAGGTGCGGGAGCAGACCCCGCCGCCCGTACTCGTCGACGACGGCGAGGCGGGCGCCGATGCGCTCCGCCAGCTCCCCCGCCGCCTTGCGCGTGAACGTGAGTCCGAGGACCTCGTCCCGGCGGACGAGCCCGTTCGCGACGAGCCAGACGACCCGGGCCGACATGGTCTCCGTCTTGCCGCTGCCGGCTCCGGCGACGACGAGGGCGGGCTCGAGCGGGGCCTCGATCACCTGCTGCTGGGCGGGCGTCGGGGTCGGGAGTCCGAGCGCGGCGGCGATATCGGTCGCCGAGAGCACGGCGTCCGCGGGTCCTGCGGTCATGCGCTCACCGCCGGCACGGTGTGGATGCGGCACGGATGCACCCGGCGCTGGGTGTCGGCGCAGTGCGCCTCGACCTGAGCCGTGAAGCTCGCCGCCGACATGCCGCGGGCGACCTCCGCGACCCGGCGCAGGAACTGCGATCGGGCCTCGGCGTCCAGAGCATGCTGATGCGCGACGCGGTAGTCGCTCTTGGCCAGCGTCTTCGAGACGATGACGAGCCGCGCGCCCCCGAGCGAGCCCGGCGCGGCACCGGGCACGAGACCCTCCTGCACCGCGATCTGATACGCCGCGAGCTGGGCGTGCTCGACGACGCCGCCGTCCGACTCCGGATCGGTCTTCCCGGTCTTGAGGTCGACGACCACCGTGGTCCCCTCCGGCCCGCCGGCCATCGTCTGCCAGCCGCGGCCGCGCGCCGGGCCGTGTTCGCCGGCACCGGGCGGGTACGCCTCGACCCGGTCGATGTAGCCGTGCACGATGGCACGGTGCCCACGGTCCTCTCCCACCGGGTGCACCGTGGGCTCGGCGGTCGCACCGGACACGTCGACGGCGAACCGGAACTCCACCTCGCTGCCGAGGACGCGCCCGCCGTCTCTCCTCACCTCGCCGAGGTAGCTGTGCAGCCGGTCGACGAACAGGTCGGCGCGGCGGCGCTCCTTGCGTCCGATCCACGCCGTCTCGAAGTCGAGTTCCGGCCAGTGCTCCTCGACGATCTCCCGCATGCGCGCGATATCGCCGTCCGGTACGCGCTCCATCGCCTCGTGGACGATCGTGCCGATACCGGCCGTCGGCGGCATGACCGTATCGCCCCCGAGGGCCGAGACGACCCAGTTGAGCCCGCACTCCTCATACGACTCCACGGCCGAGGGCGACACCCGTGCGCCGTTCGCGGCGAGATCGCGGAGCGGTGCCGCGGTCGACGGCGCCGTCACTCCGTACCAGTCGTGCGGATGCGCACCGGGCACCCCCTCCCTGGCCAGGACGGCGAGCTGGGCGGCGGCCTCGCGCCGCGCCGGCTCGGCGGGAGCCGTGGTGAGCACGCGACGGTGCCGCGCGACGAGCCCGCGCAGCGTGAGGGGGTGTTCCGCCGAGGCATGGCGCTCCGGCGGCTCCGGCGGCGGCAGGAATCCGAAGAACGCGCTGGGCGACAGGTCGTCGTCGTCCACGGCGGTGATGAGCAGTCGATGGCGCGCCCGGGAGAGCGCCCGCACGAACAGGCGCAGCTCGTCGTGCAGAGCGGCGCGACGCCGGTCGAGCACGCCGGGCACCTCCGCCGGCAGGCCAGAGCGCGCCGCGATCAGCGCCTCGGCGAGCCGCCAGGTCTGGAGCAGCCCGCCCCGCAGCCGCACGTTGGGCCACACGCCGTCCTGCACCCCGGCGACGACCACGGCGTCGAACTCCGTGCCGAGCGCTGTGGCCGGCGTGAGCAGCGTCACCGTGCCCGGCCGCTCGGGCGACGACAGCGTGTCCTCCGGCACCTCGCTGTCGAGGATGTCGCGCACGAAGACCTCGGGACGCTCGTTCGGGGTGCGCTCGACGAAGCGCTTGGCCGCGTCGAAGAGGGCCACGAGGGCGTCGAGCGACCGCGCCGTCTCGGCGCCGGTGGGCAGCAGCGAGATCTCCCGCCACGCGACGTGCAGCCGCCGCCCGTCGACGGCCCTGGCCTGCTCCCAGATGCGCCACAGGAGGTCGTGGATCGTCTCGCCCTCCGCCGCTGCACGGGCGACGCCGGCGACCGTCTCGGCGAAGCGCTCCGCGGTCCGCGACTCCGGCGCATCGATGAGCGTGAGGGTGGCCGGCGCCGACATCGCCGCGCGCAGCAGCTCGCGCGCCGGGGTCGACCCGCCCTGCCCGAGCTCGAGGTGGCGGAGCCGCGCGCGCAGCCGCCGCAGCGCGATCGCATCCATGCCGCCGAACGGTGTGCGCAGCGCCTCCTCCCAGGCCTGGACCGTGCGCTCGTCGTCCGGGGTCAGCGCGAGCCGGACGATGCCGACGATGTCGCGCACGATCCCCTCGCTGCCGAGCGGGCGCTGCACACCCGCGGCCCTCGTCGGGATCTCGCGCGCGGCGAGCTCGGTCTCGAGGGCTGTGACCTGACGGGTGTCATGGGCGATGACCGCCATCCGCTCCCACGGGATCCCGGCGCGGAGATGCCAGTCGCGCATGACCCCGGCGATGCGGTCGAACTCCTCGTAGGGCGACGGGGCGAGGAAGGTCGACACCTCGGCTTCGTCGTCCTCCGCCGCGGGCGCCGGCGCCCGCCGGTGCTCGACCCGTCCTGACGCCCCGATCGCCTGCGTCACCGTGCGCGTCAGCGCGGTCAGCAGGGGGCGCTGCCGGTGCGCGCCGTCGAGCACGTGCACGGTGCCGAGCGCGCCGGTGAGCTGTGCGAACAGCTCGGGACTGGCACCGCGGAAGGCACCGGAGGAGATGTCGGGATCGCCGAACGCCTGCACCGCGACGCCCCGCTCCCGGAGCGCGCGCACCACGCCGATCCCGCCGCGCGTGAGCTCCTGGGCGTCGTCGATGAGCACCAACCGCAGGGGTGCGAGCGGCCCGAGGGTGGCGCCGTCGGCGGTGCGGAGGATCCCCGCCGCCTCGCTGAGGAGGTCGGCGGTGTCACGGTGCGCGGCCCGCAGGGCGTCGAGCACCGCGCGGTACTCCTCCACGAAGTCGGCGGCCGCCGTCCACACCGCGTCGCCCGTGGCGCGCAGCTCCGCCGGGCTCGCCCCCAGCTCCGTGCACTCCGCGAGGAAGGCGCGCAGCTCGGAGCGGAAGCCCTTCGAGGCGCGGACGGGCTCGCTGAGCGCCGGAGGCCAGGAGATGCGGGTGTCCTCGGCATCTCCGGCCAGCAGTTCGGCGATGATGCGATCCTGGTCGGCGCCGGTGAGCAGCGCCGGCGGCTCGGCCCCTTCGCGGACCATCGCCCCGCGGACCAGCTGGAACGCGAACGACCCGAGCGAGCGTGCCAGTGGCCCTGGCGTCGCCTGGCCGATGCGCACGCCGATCCGGTCGCGCAGCGCGGTGGCCGCCTGCCGGCTCGGGGTGAGCGCCAGCACCTCCTCCGGACGCAGCCCCTCGACCTCGAGGAGCTGCACGACCCGGTCGACGAGCGTGCGCGTCTTGCCCGTGCCGGGGGCGCCGATCACGACGCCGGACGCGGTCGGCGGCGCCGTGATCACAGCTCGCTGCGCGGCATCCGACATCATCCCTCCACGCTATCGGGAGGCGCGGACATCGGCGTCGAGGGCGGGGCTGCTCGCGGGTTGTGCGCTCAGGGCGAAACGGCCCCCGTCACCGGTCTCCGCCGCCGGCTGCGCGATAGAGTTGGGCGAGTCCGACGACCTGCAAGGAGCACCCGTGGAAATCCGCATCGGCATCATCAACACCGGCCGCGAGCTGAGCTTCGACACCGCTGCCACGGCGGACGAGGTCCGCACCCAGGTCTCCGCGGCACTCGAGCAGAGCGCCTCGCACCTGAGCTTCGCCGATGTGAAGGGCAACTCCTACATCGTGCCGACCGCGAACCTCGCCTACATCGAGCTGGGCACCGAGGAGTCGCGTCGCGTGGGCTTCGTCGCCTGACCCGCGCATGTACATCCTCCTCGCCCTCGTCGGCGCCTGCGTGCTGGGGATCGCCGCGCACTTCCTGATCGGCGGTCGCGAGCTGCGGGGCGTCGCCCTCGCCCCGGCGATCGCGACGGCCGTCTCGGCGATCGTCTACACGAGCCTGCAATGGGCCGGCGTGGGCGAGGACAGTGTCTGGCTGTGGCTCGCGAGCATCCTCGGCGCGGTGGTCGTCGCGGCGCTGGCGACCGCGGCTCTCACCGCAGGGCGTCGACGCGGCGATGAGCAGAGGCGAGCCGCGCTCGGGATCTGAGCTACGACGCGAGTCCCATCGCATCCATGCGGCGGGCGTGCGCTCCCATGAGCTCGGTGTACACCGGCTCGATACGGGCCTCCTCCACGGCGAGGAGCTCCGGCCGCAGGGCCGCACGGCAGACGAGGATCGTGTCCCCCACGAGGCGCCGTGCCCACATGGACAGCAGCGAGCGCCACTCCTCGTCGCTCTCGATCGTCTCCTGGATGATCGCGACGATCTCGTGGCGCGCATCGTCCTCGCGCAGGATCTCGGCGACCCGCCGCCCCGTCTCGCCGTAGCTCGAGGCGAGCGCGAGGTAGAAGTCGTCGAGCATGCCCGCCGTGATGTAGACCGCGAGCAGGGTCTCGCGCGGGCGCGCCCCGATGGTCTTGCGCCGGAACGCATCCAGGTGCTCGCGGAACGGGAGCATGAGCTGCGTCGGGTCCTGGCCGCGTGCCGCGATGATGTCGACGATGCCGCGGTGCTTGGTGAGCGCGGCACCGGCGGCCCGGGACAGCGACTCCTTCTCGGCCAGCTCGGGAGTCGCGCGGATGAGCCGCGTCAGCGTCTCGAAGTACCCGAGCTGGAGGTAGGCCGCCTGGCCGAGGAACCGGTCGAGCTCGGGCGCCAGCTCCGCGAAGTCGACACGCGTCGCATCGCTCTGCTCGCCGCGGCTGCGCAGCGCCAGGGTGCGTCGCGGCGCGGCATCGCGCTGCCAGAACCACTTAACCACGAGGTGTTCCTCCCGAGTCGGCCACGTCGTTCACAATACTCGGGCGACGGCGTCCTCCCTGTCCGGAGCCGCCCCTCCGGTAGGCTGGGCGTGTCCCCGCCGTCGGAGCGGGGCCCCGCGCCTGTGGCACACGAGACGGCGTGGCTCCGTTTACGAGGCGATCGCGAGGTCGCCGGACAGGCATCTGAACACAGTGACAAGTTTCGCCGAACTCGGCATCGACCAGGACATCGTCGACGCACTGGCAGCGAAGGGCATCGTCGATGCCTTCCCCATCCAGGAGCAGACCATCCCCCTCGGCCTCCCCGGCCAGGACATCATCGGGCAGGCCAAGACCGGTACCGGCAAGACCTTCGGCTTCGGCATCCCGGTCGTGCAGCGACTCGGGAAGGACCCGGAGCCGGGCGTCAAGGCCCTCATCGTCGTCCCCACCCGCGAGCTCGCGGTGCAGGTCTACGAGGACATCGACCTCCTCACGAGCAACCGCTCCACGAGCGTCGTCGCCATCTACGGCGGCAAGGCCTACGAGGGGCAGATCGACCAGCTCAAGGCCGGCGCGCAGATCGTCGTCGGCACGCCGGGGCGTCTCATCGACCTCGCCGGCCAGCGCCTGCTCGATCTCTCGAACGCGACCGAGGTCGTGCTCGACGAGGCCGACAAGATGCTCGACCTCGGCTTCCTCGCCGACATCGAGAAGATCTTCCAGAAGGTGCCGGCGGTGCGGCACACCCAGCTGTTCTCCGCGACCATGCCCGGCCCGATCGTCGCGCTCGCGCGGCGGTTCATGACCAACCCCATCCACATCCGCGCGAACGACCCGGACGAGGGTCTGACGCAGGCGAACATCAAGCACCTCGTCTACCGCGCGCACTCGCTCGATAAGGACGAGGTCATCGCGCGCATCCTGCAGGCCGAGGGGCGCGGCAAGACCGTGATCTTCACGCGGACCAAGCGCGCGGCCCAGCGCCTCGTCGACGAGCTCACCGACCGCGGCTTCAACGTGGGCGGCGTGCACGGTGACATGGGCCAGGACCAGCGCGAGCGCTCCATGGCCGCGTTCAAGGCCGGCAAGAAGGACGTGCTCGTGGCGACGGATGTGGCCGCGCGCGGTATCGACGTGGATGACGTCACGCACGTCATCAACCACACGATCCCCGACGAGGAGAAGACCTACCTGCACCGCGCGGGACGCACCGGCCGCGCGGGGAAGACCGGCATCGCCGTCACGTTCGTCGACTGGGAGGACCTGCACAAGTGGGCCCTCATCAACCGCGCCCTCGAGTTCGGCCAGCCCGAGCCCATCGAGACGTACTCCTCGAGCCAGCACCTGTACACCGACCTCGACATCCCCGAGGGGACGAAGGGCCGGCTCGTGAGCGCGCCGAAGAAGGAGGCGGTCAAGACCGAGCGCTCCCGTCGCCCGGAGCGCGCTGCCGACGCCGCCGCCGAAGGGACCGGGGAGGGCGGCACGCGCCGCCGTCGCCGCCGCCGCACGGGTTCCACGCCCGTCGGCTCGACCTTCGTCGAAGGGGCGACCGAGGGCGGGTCCGCCGAGGGCTCGACCGCGCAGGCCGCCGACCGGGGCGCCGAGGGCGCCGGCACGCACGACGGCGCCGGCAAGGAGCACCACGACGGCAAGCCCGCTCCGCGCGCGCCGGCGCCGTCGTCGCGGCGGCTCCGGCACCGGAGCGGCACCCGTCACGGGCGCCTGATCCGCATCATCGTCGTCCGAGGGGCGCCGCACGGTCTTCCGTGCGGCGCCCCTCGTTCTGAAGGAGCGCGGCCGGCACCTGCGGCGGGTAGACCCAGGCGACGAGCACGACCGAGATGATCATCAGCAGGAACCAGGAACTGAGCTTGCTCGGCGACACCGGCTGCCATCCCTCCGCCTGGTCCGGGTAGGCCCAGGCGCCCGCCCACGTGCCGATGTTCTCGGCGAGGTAGATGAACACCGCGACGCCGGCGAACACGACCAGGAGCGGCAGGCGGATGGTGCGACGCCACACGCGCGCGTGCAGGATCGTGGGCAGCCAGAGCACGACCACGGCGGCGAGGAGCACCCACCGCGCGTCCCACCACCAGTGGTGGGTGAAGAAGTTGACGTAGATCGCCGCGGCCAGCACGGCCGTCATCCACCGCCGCGGATAGCGGGTGAACCCGAGGTCGAACAGCCGGTACACCCGCACCATGTACGAGCCGACCGCGGCATAAATGAAGCCGCTGAACAGCGGGACGCCGCCGATGCGCAGGATGCCGTCCGCGGCGTACGCCCAGGAGCCGACGTCGGTCTTGAACAGCTCCATCGCCGTTCCCGTGATGTGGAAGAGCACGATCACCCAGAGCTCCCGTCCGCTCTCCAGCCGGAACACGAGCATCGCCACCTGGATCAGGACGGCCGCGATCGTCAGGGCATCGTTGCGGGCGAGCGCCGCGTCGTCGGGATACCAGAGGCGGGCCGCGATGATCACCACCAGGAGCGCCGCGCCGAACACGCACGCCCACGCCTGCTTGAGCACGAACACGACGAACTCGGCGAGTCCGGCGCGGAAGCCCGTCGTCGGCACCGCGCGGAGGAGACGACGGGCGGCCGCATCGACGCGGCGCTCCAGGGAGGTGGCACGTTGCATGCCTCGGACCGTAGCGGTCGGGGTCGACAGAACGCCGGGAGACCGCCGACAGTCCGCCGGGCTCAGGGACGCCGCGGCGGGGTGCCCGTGGCGCGGT
Organism: Microbacterium sp. CFSPD4_SD4; assembly: GCF_057364585.1. NCBI lineage: Bacteria > Bacillati > Actinomycetota > Actinomycetes > Micrococcales > Microbacteriaceae > Microbacterium > Microbacterium sp. CFSPD4_SD4. The sequence continues at coordinate 14,634 of NZ_JBNFOC010000015.1, read as the reverse complement.
CGATGATGCGGGCCACCATGTCCTCCGCGGTGGTGTTCTCCCCCGGCACGTTGGGCTTGCCCGTGCCGTGGTAGTCGCTGGAGCCGGTGACGATGAGGTCGTGTCGTTCCGCCAGCTCGCGAAGGAGCCGCTTGCCGGCGGCCGTGTTCTCTCGATGGTCCACCTCGAACCCGGCCAGCCCCGCGTCGAGCAGCCGCTCGATGTACGGCATCGGCATCATCCGATCACGGCCCGCCGTCACGGGATGCGCGATGATCGCCACGCCTCCCGCCTCGGTGAGCAGTCTCACGGCGGTCAGCGGGTCCGGCGCGTAGTGGGGCTCGTAGTAGCCCTCCCTCGGGTGCAGGATGCCGTCGAAGGCCTCCCCCCGATCGCGCACGATGCCGCGGGCCACCAGGGCATCGGCGATGTGGGGACGGCCGACCGTCGCGTCGAGCGTGGTCTGGGCGAGGACGTCGTCCCAGTGCAGGTCGTAGTCGCGGCCGATGTTGCGGACGATGCGCTCCGCGCGCCCGATCCGGTCGTTCCGGATCCGGTCGGTCTCGGCCCGCAGCGCCGCATCCTCCGGATCGAAGAGGTAGCCGAGCACGTGCACGCTGCGCCATTCGTGCTTGGCGGAGAGCTCCATGCCCGGGAGGAAGGTCATGCCCAGGGCGACGGCGGCGTCGCCGGCCTCCGCCCAGCCGGTGGTGCGGTCGTGATCCGTGAGCGCCGCGGTCCGCACCCCGTGCCGATGCGCCTGTCTCATGACCTCGGCGGGCGCCTCGGTGCCGTCGGAGTGGTTGGAATGCAGGTGCAGGTCGGCGGGACCGGCGGGCGGAACGGGCATCCTCCGAGCGTACCGAGCGCCGACGCGCGTGGCGCGGAATCCCGGACACCGATCGCGGCGACGAGCCGGTCCTGAGGCAGGGACTTCACAGGCGGCGCTTCTAGGCTGGACGGGATGTTTCGACTCCTGGGGATCCTGCTGACCGTCCTGTTCGCGATCGCGACGGCGGTCGTCGTGTGGCCGCAGTTCTTCCGCCTCGAGCAGACCTACCCGTTCGCTCAGCTCGTCGCCGCCCGCGGCCTCGTGCTCGGCGGCTTCCTGGTCATCGCGGTGCTGGCGCTGCTGCTCCTGCTCGCCCGGCCTTTGCGGGGCTTCGCGGCGTCCATCCTGATCGTCGCGCTGCTCGGTGCCGCCGCGACCGGCGTGATCGGGGCGACGCGGGGGTTCGGCGTGGCCGCCCTCCCCGAGCGGACCGACACGAGCCTGCGGGTGCTCACCTGGAACACGGCGGGTGAGGCCGTCTCCGCCGAGCAGATCGCCCGGGAGATCCTGGAGCAGGAGGCCGACGTGGTGGCGCTGCCCGAGACCACCGAGGAGGTCGGCGAGCGGATCGCGCTCATGCTGCGCGAGCAGGGGCATCCCATGTGGGTGCACCACGTGCAGTTCCGCCCGGATGTGGAGGACGGTCCGCAGTCGTGGCAGACCACCGTGCTCGTGGCTCCGGAGCTCGGCGAGTACTCCGTCATCGAGTCGTCGAAGGACGGGAGCAACAACACCGGATCCGTGCCCAGCGCCGTGCTCATGCCCATCGACGGCGATGGCCCCACGATCGTCGCCGTGCATGCCGTCGCGCCGCGCATGGAGGAGATGCAGCAGTGGCAGAGCGACCTGCAGTGGATCGCCGACCAGTGCCCCGCAGGTGACTTCATCCTCGCCGGCGACTTCAACGCGACCGTGGATCACATGGCCTCCCTCGGCATCGACGGCGGCGACATCGGGTACTGCCGCGATGTCGCCTCCCGGACCGGCAACGGGATGTCCGGCACCTGGCCGAGCTCGTTCCCCGCCCTCGCCGGCGCCCCCATCGACCACGTGATGGCGTCGGCCAACTGGCTCCCCACGGGCTCCGCCGTGCTCGACGACGCCGGGGGCAGCGACCATCGCGCCCTCATCGTGCAGCTCGAGCCGGCCGGCTGATCACGCCGGGGGCCTCCAGGTGAGAGACTGGACGGATGAGCACCGGAGAAAACGACACGATCGCTGACGAGACCGTCGAAGCCCCCGTCGAGAACAGCTCGACCAACCGCAAGCAGCCCTTCCCACAGGGCTTCCTCGACACCATCTCCACCGGCTGGGCCGAGCGTCCGGAGACGCTGCCCGCGCCGCGCGCCCAGGCTCCGTACGCCGAGCGCCGCCGCGCCGCCGTCTCGGCCGCGTTCCCCGGCAAGCGCCTCGTGATCCCCGCCGGCTCGCTCAAGCAGCGCAGCAACGACACCGACTACGTCTTCCGCGCGCACTCCGCCTTCGCGCACCTCACCGGCTGGGCCTCCGACGCGGAGCCGGACTCGGTGCTCGTCTTCGAGCCGACGTCCGACGGACACGACATCACCCTGTACTTCCGCGAGCGCGCCGACCGCACCACGACCGAGTTCTACGCCGACGCCACCGTCGGCGAGTTCTGGATCGGCCCGCGCCCGTCGCTGGCCGGCGTCGCCGCCGACCTGCAGGTGGCCACGGCGCACCTGCACGAGTTCGCCCCGGTCGACGGCGAGCTCGTCCTCGACGAGGACGAGGCCCTCACGCGTTTCGTCTCCGAGCTGCGCCTCATCAAGGACGACTTCGAGATCGCCGAGATGCGCCGGGCCGTGGCGATCACGGCGCAGGGCTTCGACGACATCATCCGTGAGCTCCCGGCCGCGGTCGCGCACGCCCGGGGCGAGCGCGTCGTCGAGGGCGTCTTCCACCGCCGCGCCCGCGAGGACGGGAACGGCGAGGGCTACGACACGATCGCCGCGTCCGGGCCGCACGCGTGCTACCTGCACTGGACGCGCAACGACGGCACGGTCGTGCCGGGAGACCTCATCCTCGTCGACGCGGGCGTGGAGGCGGACAGCCTCTACACCGCCGACATCACCCGCACGCTGCCGGTGTCGGGGACGTTCACGGACGTGCAGCGCCGCGTCTACGAGACCGTGCGCGAGGCCGCCGACGCGGCTTTCGCGGCGGCGAAGGTCGGTGTCCGCTTCCGTGACGTGCACGCCGCGGCGATGGCCGTGATCGCCGAGCGCACCGCGGAGTGGGGCCTGCTCCCGGTCACCGCCGAGGAGGCCCTGGACGCGGACAAGGGCGGCCAGCACCGGCGCTACATGGTGCACGGCACGTCGCACCACCTCGGCATCGACGTGCACGACTGTGCGCAGGCGCGCCGCGAGATGTACTACGACGGCATCCTCACGCCGGGCATGGTCTTCACCATCGAGCCGGGGCTGTACTTCCAGATCGACGACCTCACGGTACCCGCCGAGCTGCGCGGCATCGGCGTCCGGATCGAGGACGACATCCTGTTGACCGAGGACGGCCCGGTCAACCTCTCCGCGGACATCCCGCGCACGGCCGACGAGGTCGAGGCCTGGATGGCGCGACTGCAGGGCTGACGACGGGAGGGAGTGGGGCCGCGGCCCCGCTCCTCACCCCCGCAGCGTGCTGACGAAGGCGTCGACCACGGGCGCCAGGTCCGCGGCGACGTCCGTCGGCGGCCGCCGCCGGCCCTTCACCTCGAAGGAGTGGCCGCCACCCTCGACCCAGTGCACCCGCGCGTCGTGACAGGACGCGACGGCCTCCTCGAGCTGGGCGATCGGCTGGATGAACGGGTCCGCGGTGCCCTCCACGAAGAGCTGCGGGACGGTGATCGAGGGGAGATGGGCGATCCGCGGCTTGTCCGGACGCCCCGGCGGGTGGAGCGGGTAGCCGAGGTAGACGAGGCCGTCCACGACGAGCCCCTCTGCGACGGCCAGGGACGCCATGCGCCCGCCGTAGGACTTCCCGGTCGCCCACACGGCCGCATGCGCGCCCGTGCACGGGCTTCGGCGACCGCGGCCTCCCACGTCGCGACCGCGTGGGCGGCGGGACCGGGCATGCGGCGCCCCTGCTCGGCGTACGGGAAGGAGAAACGCAGCGTCGAGTAGCCGAGTGCGGCGAGGGCCCGGTCGAAGCCGACGAGGAACGGGTGGTCCTTCCCCGCTCCGGCCCCGTGGGCGATCAGCACGACGTCATCGCGGGTGCCCGGCGTCCAGTCGGCGGACACCGGGGTCGCGCCGACGGGCAGGGCGACCTCGATCCGGACGGCGGAGGGCTCCGGGGTCACCGCACGGATCCGGGGGTGCCGGTCTCCGGGTCGGCGGGCCGCGGCGGAAGACCGGGCTCAGGAGCGGGAGCAGGCTCAGGAGCCGGGCCGGGCTCAGGAGCCGGCTCCGGGGCCGGGCCGGGCTCAGGAGCAGGCTCAGGGGCCGGAGCAGGAGCGCCCTGCGGGATCCGCTCGCCGTACTTCGGCGGCTCGTCCAGGTTCACCGGAGGACGCACGGGGGCGACCCGCTGCGCGCCGAGGACCTGCCGCGCCTTCGCCAGCGACCCGGGCTGCACGGTCACCTCGTAGTGATCCGCGGCGAACTGCGTCACACTCGCGAAGTCACGGCGGCGACGCACGATGGCGTAGGTGATGAGGCTCAGCAGCATGCCCACCGCGACGCCGATGAGGACGAAGCCGACGAACAGCTGGATCGGCACCTCGGGGTTGCCCAGGACGAGGATCGCCGACAGGAAGAGGCCGATGAGCACCCCGTTGATCGCGCCCGAGCGCGCGGCCGCGGCGTAGCCGAGCCGTCCGGTCACCCGCTCGACCGTCCGCACGCTCTGCCCGACGATCGCGATGTCGCGCGCAGGGACCTCTCCGGCGATCAGCTTCGACACCGCCTTCTGCGCGCTCTCGTAGTCGCGCATGGAGGCGACGATCTCACCGGTGTCCGTGCCGCTCGCGGGGCGATTCAGCATGCTCATCCGGCTATTCTTCCACGTCGTGCCTCGCGGCCGGCCGAGCGACCGCCCCGACAGCCGCCCCGGCACGCCGCGGGCTACGCTGGTCGGGTGAGCACACAACGGGTTTTCGCCGCGCGCCTGGCAGGGTGCGCCGTCTTCGATCCCGTCGGCGACCGGCTCGGCAAGGTCCGGGACGTCGTCGTCGTGTATCGAAGTACCGCGGCCCCGCGCGTGATCGGACTGGTCGTGGAGATCCCCGGCCGGCGCCATGTGTTCCTCTCGATCGGCCGGGTCACGTCGATCCGGTCCGGGCAGGTCATCACCACCGGCCTCATCAACGTGCGGCGCTTCTCTCCCCGCGCCGGCGAGGTGCGCGTCCTCGCCGAGATGCTGGGCCGGCGGGTGAGCCTGACCGACGGCAGCGGCACCGCGGTGATCGAGGACGTGGCGATCGAGCCGAACCGTCTCGGCGAGTGGGCGATCAGTCAGCTCTTCCTGCGCCGCCCGAAGACCGGCGCGTCGCCGTTCGCCAAGGGCCCGACGACGTTCGCGGCCTGGAGCGAGGTCACCGAGGAGCACGCACCGGGCGAGTCGCAGTCCGCCGAGCAGCTCGTCGCCTCGTACTCCGAGCTGCACGCCGCCGATCTCGCCAACACGCTCCTCGACCTCCCGCAGCAGCGGATGATCGAGGTCGCGGAGGAGCTCTCCGACGATCGCCTCGCCGACGCCCTCGAGGAGATGCCGGAGGACGAGCAGGTGCACATCCTCGACCGCCTCGGCGAGGAGCGCGCGGCCGACATCCTCGACCAGATGGAGCCGGACGACGCCGCCGACCTCCTCGCCCAGCTTCCGCCCACCCAGCTGGAGGAGCTGCTCCAGCGGATGGAGCCGGAGAAGGCGGAAGACGTGCGGATGCTGCTGCGCTACGGTCCCGACACGGCCGGCGGTCTGATGACCCCGGAGCCGATCATCCTGTCCGCCGACGCCACGGTCGCCGAGGCCCTGGCGCTCATCCGCCGCCACGAGCTGCACCCGGCCCTGGCGGCAGCGGTGTTCGTGACGCTCCCGCCGTTCGAGACGCCGACCGGGCGGCTGCTCGGCCTCGTGCACTTCCAGCGGATGCTGCGCTATCCGCCGCACGAGCGGCTCGGCGCCATCCTCGACGACAGCCTCGAGCCGGTGCCCGTCACCGCCTCCGCCGCCGAGGTCGCCCGCATGCTCGCCAGCTACGACCTCGTCTCCCTGCCCGTGATCGACGCGGCCCACCGCCTCGTCGGCGCGATCAGCATCGACGACGTCCTCGACTACCTCCTGCCGGACGACTGGCGCACCCACGACAGCGACGACGTCGCCCCGCCCGTGACGGAGGCGCGCTGATGGCACGCAAGGAGCGGGCCGCCCGCCTCGACGCGCCGGGACGGACGAGCACCCGCCCCCGGTCGACCTCGCGCGACCGCTTCGGACGCTTCACGGAATGGGTCGCCCGTGCCATGGGCACGCCGGCGTTCCTCGTCATCCTCAGCCTCTTCTGCATCCTCTGGATCGGCTGGAACACGCTGATGCCCCGCGAGGTGCGCTTCGACGACGCCGCGCTGGGCTTCACCGCGCTTACCCTCATGCTGTCGCTGCAGGCCTCGTACGCCGCACCGCTGATCCTCCTCGCGCAGAACCGCCAGGACGACCGCGACCGCGTGCAGATCGAGCAGGACCGGCAGCGCGCCGAGCGCAACCTCGCCGACACCGAGTACCTCGCCCGCGAGATCGTCGCGCTGCGGATGTCGCTGGAGGAGCGCAACGCGCAGGTGGTCACCCGCGACGTGCTGCGGCAGGAGCTCCGTGCCCTGCTGGCCGAGCTGGGCGACGCCGAGGAGAAGCCCGCAGGCGGCACCGCCTCATGACCGCGGCCGAGAGCGTCAGAGCCGCAGTGGCGGCGGTGACCGACCCCGAGCTGCGGCGGCCGATCGGCGACCTCGACATGGTGCGCGACATCACGGTCGAAGACGGCGTGGCGCATGTGGGCATCGTGCTGACGATCGTGGGGTGCCCCGCCGCCGACCGCATCGAGCGCGACGTGCGCGACGCCGCCGCCACGGTCCCCGGGGTCACGGGCGTCGAGGTCGAGGTGGGCGTGATGACCCCGGCCGAGCGCACGGCGCTCACCGAACGGCTCCGCGCGGGTCGTCCGGCGCGGCACATGCCGTTCGGGCCGGACTCCCTCACCCGCGTGATCCTCGTCTCCAGCGGCAAGGGCGGCGTCGGCAAGTCGACCGTCACCGCGAACCTCGCCGTCGCCCTCGCCGACCAGGGCCTCGCCGTCGGCCTGGTGGATGCGGACGTGCACGGCTTCTCGATCCCCGGTCTGCTCGGCATCCCGGCCGGCACGCAGCCGACGCGCATCGACGACCTCATGCTGCCGCCGGTGGCCCACGGGGTGAAGACCATCTCGATCGGGATGTTCCTGCGCGACGGGGAGTCCGTCGTGGCCTGGCGCGGACCGATGCTGCACCGCACGGTCTCGCAGTTCCTCACCGACGTCTTCTTCGGCGATCTCGACGTCCTGCTCATCGACATGCCACCCGGCACCGGGGACATCGCCATCTCGATCGGACAGCTCCTCCCCCACGCCGAGGTGCTCGTGGTCACCACGCCGCAGGCGGCGGCCTCCGACGTGGCCATCCGCAGCGGACTCGTCGCCCGTCAGACCGGTCAGCGCGTGATCGGCGTGATCGAGAACATGTCCGCGTACACCCTCCCCGACGGCACAGTCGTCGACCTGTTCGGTGCGGGCGGCGGAGCGGCGGTCGCGGAGGCCCTGTCCGCGCCCGACGCGCCGGTCCCCCTGCTCGCCTCCATCCCGCTCAGCCCGGCGCTCCGCCAGGGCGGCGACGAGGGCGTCCCGGTCGTCACCTCGGCGCCGGACGACGCCGCCGCGCAGGCGATCCGCACGATGGCCGCCGCCCTCGCCCGACGGGGCCGGGGCCTGTCCGGCCGCTCGCTGCCCATGTCGATCGGATGAGCACGCGTGGGAGGATGGACGGATGCCGCACCGCTCCGTGACCGTGGATGAGGGACTGCTGCGGAGGATGGCGCGCGACGCGGCCGTCTACGCGCTCACCCGTCCCGTCGCGATCGTGATGTGGGTCGCGCTGGCGGCGGGACTCGTCCTCTCCGTCTTCACCCTCAACGATCTCCTCTCCACAGGAGCCGAGGTCAGCGCGATCGTCGCCTGGATGCCCGTGGTCACGGTGGGACTGGGCGCCTACGCGGTGCTCCTGACCACCTCGAGCGCCCGGCGCGCCGTGCGGGCCGCGATGCCGGTGGAGAGCGTCGTATGGGTCGCACTCGAAGAGGATCGGCTGCAGCTGGGAAGCGATCGTCGTCGTTCGGAGATCCCCTACGCCACGTTCCAGAGTCTCCGCGTCGGACGGGACGCCGTGATCTTCAAGGTGCGCGACGCCTCCGTCGCCACCGCCATCCCGCGCTCGCTCTTCAGCGACGAGGAGCTGGCGACCCTGCGGACGCGGATCTCCTGACCGGACGGCTCAGGTCGCCTCGCTGTCGAACGGCGGGCGGTCCTCCGCGCTGAAGGTCGGCGGCGCGGTGCGCGGGGCCACCGGCTCGGCGATCGTCGCCGTCGCCTGCGCGGGGGTCGCGGGCTCCGGCTCCTCGAGGAGGGCGTCGCGGATGATGCGCCGGGGGTCGTACTGGCGCGGGTCGAGCTTGCGCCAGTCCACGTCGTCGAGTTCCGGTCCCATCTCCTCGCGCACACGGGACTTCGTGTCGCGGATGTACTCGCCGGCCCTGCGCACGATGCTCGCGAAGGCCTCCGCGGCACGCGGCAGACGCTCGGGGCCGATGATCAGCACCGCGATCAGGCCGATGAGCAGCAGCTTCTCGAAGGTGAGGCCGAACGTCATGTGACCAGGCTACCGCCGCGCCTGCGGGCTCTGCGCGCGGTGAGCGAATACCCTGGATACATCAGCCATGCACGCAGGGAGAGGCAGGTCATGAGCGAGCACGACGCCAACGCGCGCTTCCTTCGCGAGTCCATCGTCGAGCCGGAGACCATCGCCCGCGCTCGCGCCCACGCCGTGGAGCTGGGAGCGGCCCCGATCAGCGCGGTCGTCGGCTCGCAGATCGCCGTGCTCGCCGCCGCCGGAACGGCGCGCTCCATCGTCGAGATCGGCACCGGCGCCGGCGTCTCCGGACTCTGGCTGCTGCGCGGGGCCCCGAACGCGGTGCTGACCTCGATCGACAACGAGCCCGAGCACCTCGCCGCCGCCCGTCAGGCGTTCGCGGACGCGAAGGTGCCCGCCACCCGCGCGCGGTTCATCGCCGGCCGCGCGATCGACGTGCTCCCCCGCATGAACGAGGCGTCGTACGACATCGTCCTCGTCGACGCCGACCCCGAGAACGTCATCGAGTACGTCTCGCACGGTCTCCGCCTCGCCCGCACCGGCGGCCTGGTGCTCGTGCCGCGCATCCTCGCCGGGGGCCGGGTCGCCGACCCTGTCCAGCGCGACGACGTCACCTCCGCCTACCGATCGCTCGTCCAGGAGACGCAGGAATCATCGGCCGTGCTGGCCACGGTCTCGCCGCGGGCGAGGGCCTGCTGCAGCTGATCCGCCTCGACGACCGGGCCTGACCGGGTCCGCCGACGCGAAGAGGGCGAGGGATCCGCGGATCCCTCGCCCTCTTCGCGTCGCGCTGCAGCGGACCAGGTACGATCAGGCCGGGGCCACGACGGCACCGAGCACGTCGTGAAGCTCCTTGGCCTCGGCGTCGTTCACGGAGACGACCAGGCGGCCTCCTCCTTCGAGCGGAACACGCACGATGATGAGTCGTCCCTCTTTCACGGCCTCCATGGGTCCGTCTCCGGTCCTCGGCTTCATCGCTGCCATCGTGGCTCCCTTTCCTCCGGTGGTATGGGACGAGTTTATCGGGTGCGACCGCGCCGTGGACGTCACGGGACACAATCCGCTCCCCGGCGTCGTCAGGGCACCTGCCAGAACGTGCTGCCGAGGGCATACACGTGATAATCCCACACCCACTGGCCGACCAGGCAGAGCGCCAGCACCCCCAGCCGCCACGCCCGTGAGCGCGGTACCGCCACCGCTCCCCACACCGGGCTGAGCGGCAGCAGCAGGCGGAACGTGCTCGACTGCGGGAAGAACACCGCGAGCAGGTAGAGCAGGTAGCTCGCGCTCCAGAGACGGAGGTCGGGGCCGAGCGCCCGCACCTGCGGGGACAGCAGCAGCGCGGCGGCCGCCGCGACCACGAGCACGATGAGCGCGACCGGCCCCCAGCCGGCCGGCAGGCCCCACAGCTCGAACCAGAACTGCGATGCCTGCACCCAGCCCTCGAAGGGCACGAAGCCCTCGACGCCCCCGGTGATCCAGTGCCGGCGCCAGGCGAGCTCGGTGGCGAGGTAGGCGCCGGGGTCCCCGGTCACGACACCGGCGATCACCTGCCACGCGAACCCGGTCGCCGTCGCCAGTGCGCCGAGGGCGACGATGTGCACGACCTCCCTGCCCCCGAGCGGATCCGTGCGACGGTGCGTCCAGCGGAGGATCCCGTGCAGACCGAGGTACAGGGCGAAGGCGAGCACGCCGGGGCGGGTGAATCCCAGCACCGGGATCAGCACGTACAGCCAGGCGTAGTTCCGGCGGATCGTCGCGTCCAGCGCGAGGAAGAGCAGCAGCAGGAAGAGCGTCTCCGCGTAGCCGACCTGGAACAGGGCGCCCAGGGGGCCGGCGGCGAAGAAGACGACGGCCCATAGCGCCGCCGCGTTCCCGATGCGGTCGCGGAGCAGACGATGCAGGGCGAGACAGGCCAGATAGCCGGCGACGAGCGCGAGCACGAGCGCTCCGGCGCCCCAGGAGCCGAACAGGAAGCCCAACGCCTTCGCGGCGTACGCGAACACGGGCATGAAGGCCCACGCGTTCTCGGCCACCTCCCCCTCGTCGGTCAGCGGGAGGTCGGCGGGATAGCCGTGCACCGCCACCTGCCAGTACCACTGGGCGTCCCATCCGAGGACGAAGTCCACGAGCCCGGCGTCGCCGCCGAAGCGCGAGAACACCGTGGACAGAGAGGCCGCGGCGATGAGGAATCCGGTCGTCACGACCCGTGCGAGGACGTAGATGATGCCGATGCGCAGAGCCAGCGGCATCCGCGCCCAGCGCCGTGCGAGCGTCAGTGCGACGTGAGCCATGCGCGCAGACCCCGCTCGACGGCGTCGATCTGGGCGAGCGGCACACGCTCCTCGTCGTGATGGGCGAGATGCGGGTCACCGGGCCCGTAGTTCACGGCCGGGATGCCGAGGGCCGAGAAGCGCGCGACGTCGGTCCATCCGTACTTCGGCTGCGGCTCCGCGCCGACCGCCGCGACGAACCGGCGCGCGATGTCGGCGTCCAGACCGGGGCGGGCGCCCTCGGCGGCATCCGTGATCTCGACGTCGAAGCCGGCGAGGACCGCCCGGACGTGGGCCTCGGCGTCGGCCGCGGACTTGTTCGGCGCGAAGCGGTAGTTGACCTCGACCTCGCAGGCGTCCGGGATGACGTTGCCGGCGACCCCACCCGCGATGCGGACCGCGCTGAGCCCCTCCCGATAGAGCAGGCCCTCCACCAGCACCTCCCGGGCCCGGTACTCGGACAGCCGGGTGAGGATGGGCGCCGCGCGATGGATCGCGTTCTCGCCGATCCAGGCCCTGGCGCTGTGCGCGCGGACGCCCGTGGTCCGCACGATCGCCCGCAGCGTGCCGTTGCACCCGCCTTCGACCTGGCCGTTCGACGGCTCCCCGAGGATGGCGAAATCAGCCTGGAACAGGTCAGGACGCGCTGCGGCGAGAAGCCCGAGGCCGTTCAGGGAGGCCGCGACCTCCTCGTTGTCATACCACATCCAGGTCACGTCGATCGCGGGGTCGGTGAGCTCGGCGGCGAGCTTGAGCTGCACCGCGACCCCGGCTTTCATGTCGACGGTGCCGCGACCCCACAGATACGGCACGCCGTCGATCTCGATGTCGCGCGTGGGCAGATTGTCGTTGAGGGGCACGGTGTCGATGTGCCCGGCGATCGCGACGCGCTGCGCCCGACCGAGATCCGTGCGGGCGACGACCGTGTTGCCGTGCCGGATGACCTCCAGGTGCGGCAGACCGGACACGGCCTCCTCGATCAGGTCGGCCAGTGTCTTCTCGTCGCCGGAGACACTCGGGACGTCGCAGATCGCGCGGGTGATGTCGGCGGAGGACGCGGTCAGATCGAGCACCATGCCCCCAGCCTACTGATGCCCGTCATGCGGGACGGGACACCGTCGCCGGCGCGATACCGTGGAGGCATGAGCGACGCACGATCTGTCTGGGGACTCGGCCTGACGACCACCGCGAGCGACGGCACGGTCCTCGACGCGTGGTACCCGGAGGTCCGCTCGTCCGCGCCGTCCGAGACCGAGGTCGCCGCCGCGCGCACCGCGCTCGACGCACAGACCGGTCCGGACGAGCGCCGCGACGTCACCCTCGCGGTGGTCGAGCTCACGATCGATCTGGACGCCGCCCCGGTCTCCACCGCGGACGCCTATCTGCGTCTGCACGCGCTGTCGCACCTGCTCGTGCGGCCGAACGCCCTCAACCTCGACGGCATCTTCGGTCACCTGCCGAACGTCGCCTGGACCAATGCCGGCCCGCTGCTCCCCGCCGATGCCGCGCGCCTGCGTCCGCAGCTCCAGCGCGCCGGGATCCAGATCCAGGGCCTGGACAAGTTCCCTCGTCTCACCGACTACGTGCAGCCCGCCGGGGTGCGCATCGCCGACGCCTCGCGCGTGCGGCTCGGCGCCCACCTCGCCCCCGGCACCACGGTCATGCACGAGGGCTTCGTCAACTTCAACGCCGGCACCCTCGGCGCCTCGATGGTCGAGGGGCGCATCTCGCAGGGCGTGGTGGTCGGCGACGGCAGCGACATCGGCGGCGGCGCCTCGATCATGGGCACCCTCTCCGGCGGCGGGTCGCATCGCGTGTCGATCGGCGCCCGCACGCTTCTCGGCGCAAACGCCGGCATCGGCATCTCCCTCGGCGACGACTGCGTCGTGGAGGCTGGGCTCTATGTCACCGCCGGGACGAAGATCGTGCTCGCCGACGGTCCCGCGACGGCCGACGGCGGACGGAAGACCGTCAAGGGCGCCGACCTCTCGGGCCAGGACGGCCTCCTCTTCCGTCGCAACTCCCTCACGGGTGCCGTCGAGGCGGTCCGCCGCGCCGGCGTCGGCGTCACGCTCAACGAGGCGCTCCACGCCTGACAGCCCGCCTGCAGTCTTCGACCGGTCTCCGCTGGTAGACTGGCTCCGTTGCCCGCGCCGCCGGCCGGTCAGCATCGTCGTCGTCTAGGGGTCTCCGAGGACCGAAGCGAGCGCGCGCGCTCCCCTCTCCAGCCCGAACTGGCCATTCGCACGGCGAACGGACGCGCACTCGCTGCGTCTTCGCCCACCTCACCCCACTATCCCGCGCCGTTCTCGTGCGCTGACGGAGTTCTCTGCATGCCTTCCTTCCTCGATCTCGGCGTTCCCGCCGAGCTCGCCACCGTTCTCGCCGCCTCCGGAAAGACCGAGGCGTTCGCGATCCAGCGCGACACCCTGCCCGACTCGCTCGCCGGCCGTGATCTCCTCGGTCGCGGACGCACGGGCAGCGGCAAGACCATCGCCTTCGCGCTCCCGCTCGTCGCCCGCCTGGCGGCCTCCGGCCACAAGCGCCGTTCCGGCCTGCCCCGCGGCCTCGTGCTCGCCCCCACCCGCGAGCTCGCCACCCAGATCGCCGCGACCGTCGCCCCGCTCGCGGAGGCCGTCGGCCTTCGGGTCACCACCGTGTTCGGCGGCGTCAGCCAGCGTCCCCAGGAGCAGGCGCTGCAGGGCGGCGTCGACATCGTCGTCGCCTGCCCCGGCCGCCTGGAAGACCTCATGAAGCAGCAGGTCGTGCGTCTCAGCGCGATCGAGGTCACCGTGCTCGACGAGGCGGACCACATGGCCGATCTGGGCTTCCTCCCCGGCGTCACCCGCATCCTGTCGGCGACGCCCGCCGACGGTCAGCGCCTGCTCTTCAGCGCCACGCTGGACCGCGGCATCGACACCCTCGCCCGCCGGTTCCTCACGAACGCCGTCAGCCACGAGGTCGACGAGGCGAGCGTGCCCGTCGGCGAGATGACCCACCGGGTGCTCGTCGTCGACTCCCCCGAGAACAAGACCGTGCTGGTGCGCGATCTCGCCTCGGGCACCGGCCGTCGCATCCTCTTCACGCGCACCAAGCACCAGGCGAAGAAGCTCGCCAAGCAGCTCACCGCCGCCGGGATCCCCGCCGTCGACCTGCACGGCAACCTGTCCCAGAACGCACGCGAGCGCAACCTCGGCGCCTTCTCCACCGACCCGGCCGACGGGGGCGTGCGCGTCCTCGTCGCGACCGATGTCGCGGCCCGCGGTGTGCACGTGGACAACGTCGACCTCGTCGTCCACGTCGATCCGCCCGTCGAGCACAAGGCCTACCTGCACCGCTCGGGCCGCACGGCTCGCGCCGGCGCCGCCGGCACGGTCGTCACCGTGGTCCTGCCCGAGCAGCGCCGTGATGTGAAGGATCTCCTGCGCAAGGCCGCCATCACCGCACCCCTGGAGAACCTCACCGCCGACGCCGTCACCGAGCTCGTCCCCGAGCGGGCTCCGCACGTGCGCCCCGCTCCCCCGCAGCCGCAGCAGCAGCGCTCTGCGAAGCAGCGGCCCGCGGGCGGCGAGAAGAGCACCGCGACCACCCCGCCCTCCCGCCGTCGTCGCCGTCCGCGCTCTGCCGGCCAGGGCGCGCCGGG
>NZ_JBNFOC010000014.1:0-65952 GCF_057364585.1 Microbacterium sp. CFSPD4_SD4 | reverse complement strand
CTCCGTACACCCCACCCCTCTGCGTGCGCACGCAGAGGGGTGGGAGGAACACAAGGGGGTGGGTCGGCGGTCACTCCACCGTGACGGACTTCGCGAGGTTGCGCGGCTGGTCCACGTCGAGGCCCTTCGCGGTGGCCAGCGCCATCGCGAAGATCTGCAGCGGCACCACGGCGAGCAGCGGCTCGAACATGGGTCCGGCGAGCGGGATGTGGATGACCTCGTCGGCGAAGGGCAGCACGGCGGCGTCGCCCTCCTCCGCCACGACGATGACGCGGGCACCACGGGCGCGGATCTCCTGGATGTTGGAGACGACCTTGGAGTGCACGAGCGCGGAGTGCCGCGGCGACGGCACGAGCACGAACACCGGCTGCCCCGGCTCGATCAGCGCGATCGGACCGTGCTTGAGCTCGCCCGCGGCGAAGCCCTCGGCGTGGATGTAGGAGATCTCCTTGAGCTTGAGCGCACCTTCAAGCGCGATCGGGTAGCCCACGTGACGACCGAGGAACAGCACCGAACGGGTGTCGGCCATCCAGCCGGCGAGCTGCGTCACGTGCTCGTGCTCGCTCTCCAGCACCTTGGCGACCTTTTCCGGCAGCGCGGCGAGCTCCTCGACATCGGTCGAGGCGTCGGCCACGGCCCCGCGGACCCGCCCCATGTGCAGGCCGAGCAGCAGCAGGGCCGTGATCTGGGCGGAGAACGCCTTGGTCGAGGCGACGGCCACCTCCGGGCCGGCGTGCGTGTAGACGACGGCGTCCGACTCGCGCGGGATCGTCGCGCCCTGCGTGTTGCAGACCGACAGCGTGCGGGCGCCGCGCTCCCGGGCGTACTTCACGGCCATCAGGGTGTCCATGGTCTCGCCGGACTGGCTGATGGAGACCACGAGGGTGTCGGCGCCGATGACCGGGTCGCGGTAGCGGAACTCATGGGCCAGCTCGACGTCCACCGCCACACGAGCCCACTGCTCGATCGCGTACTTGCCGACGAGGGCCGCGTAGGACGCGGTGCCGCACGCGGTGATGATGACGCGGTTGATGCCGACGAACAGGTCGTCGAGACCGTCCAGCTCCGGGATCACGACCTGGCCGTCACGGATGCGGCCGCGGATGGTGTTCGCGACGGCCTCGGGCTGCTCCGCGACCTCCTTGGCCATGAAGCTCGACCATCCGCCCTTCTCGGCGGCGGCGGCGTCCCAGGAGACGTCGAAGGGCTCGGCGGTGACGGGCGTGCCGGCGAAGTCCGTCACGGTCACCGCGTCCGGGGTGATGGAGACGATCTGGTCCTGACCGATCGCGAGGGCCTTGCGGGTGTGCTCGACGAACGCGGCGACGTCGGAGCCGAGGAAGTTCTCGCCCTCACCCAGACCGATCACGAGCGGCGAGTTGCGGCGAGCGCCGACGACGAGACCCGGGTGGTCCTGGTGCATCGCGAGGAGCGTGAAGGCGCCCTCGAGGCGGTTGACGACAGCACGGAACGCGAGGGCGAGGTCGCCCCCGTTGCCGGCGTACTCGCGACCGAGCAGCGCCGCAGCCACCTCGGTGTCGGTCTCGCTGCGGAAGGCGACACCGTCGGCGAGGAGCTCGTCGCGCAGAGCCGCGAAGTTCTCGATGATGCCGTTGTGGATCACCGCGAGCTTGTCGTCGTCGGCGAGGTGGGGGTGCGCGTTGACGTCGGTCGGGCCGCCGTGCGTCGCCCACCGCGTGTGCCCGATGCCGGTGGTGCCGTCGGCGAGGGGCGCATCGCCGAGCGAGTCGCGCAGCATGGCGAGCTTGCCCGCCTTCTTGCGCATGCCCAGCGTTCCCTCGCCGTCGATCACGGCGATGCCCGCGGAGTCATAGCCGCGGTACTCGAGCCGGGCGAGGCCGGCGAGAAGGATGTCCTGGCTGGGCCGCGGGCCCACGTATCCGACGATTCCACACATGGGGACAAGGGTAAGCGGGAATTTTTGCGAGTCGTCCGAACAATAGAGCGCCGCCGGAGGGGCTCAGAGCTTGCGCAGGAGCACGCTCTCCACGTCGTGATCCGCGCCCTTCCGCAGGACCAGTCGCGCGCGGTGCCGGGTGGGCATCACGTTCTCGACGAGGTTCGGCATGTTGATCTCGTTCCAATATCCCAGTGCAGTCGTGATCGCCTCCTCGTCGGTGAGGTGCGCGAACACGTTGAAGTAGGAGGACGGGTTGCTGAAGGCCCCCTGCCGCAGCGCGAGGAACCGGTCGACGTACCACTTCTCGATGTGCGCGGTGTCGGCGTCCACGAAGATCGAGAAGTCGAAGAGGTCGCTGACCGCGACGTCGTTCGGGGCGGGCGGGGGTTGCAGGACGTTGAGCCCTTCGACGATGACGACATCGGGGCGGCGCACCACGACGTGCGCGTCGGGGACGATGTCGTAGCGCATGTGGGAGTAGAACGGCGCCCGCACCTCGGGGGCTCCGCTCTTGACCTCCGTGAGGAACTCGATCAGCGCCCGGCGGTCGTACGACTCCGGGAAGCCCTTGCGATCCATGAGGCTGCGACGCTCGAGCTCGGCGTTCGGGTAGAGGAAGCCGTCCGTCGTCACCAGCTCGACCCGCGGCGTCCCCGGCCATCGGCTCATCAACTCGCGGAGGAGCCGGGCGATGGTCGACTTGCCTACGGCCACGGAGCCGGCGACACCGACGACGAAGGGCGTGGTCGTGTCGTCCTCCTGGAGGAACGACGAGGTGGCCGCACCGAGCTGCTTCGTCGCGCTCGCGTACAGGCTCAGCAGCCGGCTCAGCGGGAGGTAGACCTCGCGGACCTCGGTGAGGTCGAGGCGATCGCCGATGCCTCGCAGCTCCACGACCTCGGTCTCGGTCAGGGGCTGGTCGAGTCCGGCGGCGAGACGCGCCCATTCCGCGCGCCCGATCTCCCGGTACGGCGACAGCGGCAGCGTGGGGTCGGCGGTGGTCACGTCGTCCATCGTAACCGCGCACGAGTATCCTCATCCCGTGCGCCTGGGAGTCCTCGACATCGGATCCAACACCGTCCACATGCTCGCCGCCGACGTGCGTCCGGGCGGACGACCGCTCGCCACCACGAGCGATCGGACCGCGCTGCGCCTCTTGCGCTACCTGACACCGGACGGGGCGATCGCGGAGGAGGGCGTGCAGGCCCTGGAAGCGGCCGTCGCGCAGGCGCGCCGGGTGGCGGAGGAGGAGCGCGTGGACGCGCTCCTCGCCACCGCCACGAGCGCCGTCCGCGATGCCCGCAACGGGGCCGAGGTGATCGCCCGCATCGAGGCCGTCCTCGGCCAGCCCCTCCAGGTGCTCGACGGGGAGACCGAGGCCGCGCTCACGTTTCTCGCCGTGCGGCGCTGGTTCGGGTGGTCTGCCGGCCAGCTGTTGCTCCTCGACATCGGCGGCGGCTCCCTGGAGATCGCCGCCGGCGCCGAGGAGATGCCGGATGTCGCCGCGTCCGTCCCCCTCGGAGCCGGACGCATGACCGTGCAGTTCCTTCCGCAGGACCCACCGGGACAGGACGACGTGGACCGCCTCCGGGCACACGCCCTGACCACGCTCGACGGGGTCACGTCGGGGTTCCGTTCCCTCCCCCGCCCGGACCACGTGGTGGGCTCCTCCAAGGCGATCCGCTCACTCGCCCGACTCGTCGGCTACCCCGTCCCCGGCTGGTCGGGCATCGAGCGGATGCTGCTCCCCCGCGACGCCCTCGGGTCGTGGATCCCGCGACTCGCGCGCCTCCCCGCGTCGGCACGGCAGGAGCTCCCGGGGATCACGCCCGACCGGACCTTCCAGATCGTGGCGGCGGCGGTGTCGCTGCATGCCGCCATGGACGCGCTGGACGTGGAGGAGCTGGAGGTGTCGCCGTGGGCGCTGCGCGAAGGCGTGCTGCTGCGGTACATCGAACAGCTCGGCCCGCGATCCTGAGAGACGCGCTCCGGAGGCGTGGATAGCATGACGCCATGACCTCGACCCTCGCCGTCCGCCCCCGACGCGGCGCGGCGACGGCGCGCGTCGCCCTGGTCGGCTACCTGCTGTTCGTGGGCTTCACCGTCTGGCTTCCCGCGAGCGTGTCGTCGAAGGTCACCGGACTCGTCGGGGTGATGGCCCGGTGGGTCGCGGAGGCCGGAATCGCCTCCTACCAGCAGAGCGCCGTGGTCCTGGAGATCCTGGCCAACGTCGCCCTCTTCGTCCCCGTCGGGCTGCTGCTCCCGTTCGCCTGGCCGCGGCTCCGACTCTGGCAGGTCACGCTCGCCGGCGGACTGCTCAGCGTCGTGATCGAGTCGGTGCAGGGGCTCATGCCCTCCCGGTTCCCCACGATCAGCGACGTGATCGCCAACACCACCGGCACCTTCCTGGGGGCGGTCGTCGCGACCGTGCTGCTCGCGTTGCTGTCGCACGGTCCCGAACGGGCGAGGAACCGTAGGCTGGCCTCGTGACCATCCCTCCCCCCGACGGCCCGCCGTCCGGCATGAGCCGCCGAGAGTGGCGCGAGCAGCAGGAACAGCCCGAGCCCACCTTCGTCCCCGAGAACGACGCCAGCCCGATCGCCCCTGCCGGCGAGACGCTGACCATCCTGACGGTGTGCACGGGGAACATCTGCCGCTCTCCCCTGGCCGAGGTACTGCTCCGACAGCGCCTCGAGCCGTTGGGCGTCCGCGTGCACAGCGCCGGAACGCACGCGCTGGACGGTCACGGCATGCCGGAGGAGGCCCTCGAACTCGCGACGCAGGGCGGTGCCGATCCGGCGAACGCCGCCGCCCACCGCGCCCGCTACCTCGTCGAGCCCTACATCACAGGCGCCGACCTCGTGCTGACGATGGCTCGCGAACACCGCTCCGCCGTCGTGAAGATGGTGCCCGGCGCTCTCCGTCGCACATTCACGCTGCGCGAGTTCGCACGGCTCGCCTCGACGCTGAGCACGGAGGAGGCTCAGGACGCCGCCCAGGGGGACGGACCGCTCCACGACCGGTTCGCGGCCGTGCTCCGCGCCGTCGGCGACCAGCGTGGCGTCACCCCCGCGCCACCCGCGGACGACGACGTCGTCGATCCGTACCGCCGTTCGCGCGAGACCTACGCGCTCTCCGGCGCCCAGCTCACCCCTGCGCTGGACGAGGTCGAGCGGATCGTCCGGGCGGCGGTTCGCTGAGACGACGGCGGAGCACCGTCTAGTCGCACGTCGGCTCGTCGACGCTCACCGGCGTCTCCCGCACCATCGGCGTGTGACGGACCGTCGTCGGCCCGAGGTCAGCCGCGGCGCTCCCGGCTGTGCCCACCATGGCGACCTCGAGTGTGGCCGTCGATTCCGGCGGAAGGACGACGTTCACCCGCACCGCGTCACGCCCGAGATGGGTCGTGTGGGCGATCGCATCGACCGGTTTGCCGTTCAACGTCCACCCCTCGATCGTGGCATCGACCGGTGTGTACACGAC
Source organism: Microbacterium sp. CFSPD4_SD4 (assembly GCF_057364585.1). Taxonomy (NCBI): domain Bacteria; kingdom Bacillati; phylum Actinomycetota; class Actinomycetes; order Micrococcales; family Microbacteriaceae; genus Microbacterium; species Microbacterium sp. CFSPD4_SD4. Next base: position 60,548 of record NZ_JBNFOC010000014.1, on the reverse strand, counting down.
GAAGTCCGTCCCGATGTTCCCTGGCGTGAAGTACGGACCCGTGATGTAGCGCGGGAGCTCTCCGGCCGCATCCGCCGTGATGTGGTTCTGGAGCGTGACCGTCGTCGTCCAGCGCGGGGCATCAGCGGCGCAGCGATCCGCCTGCACAGCCACCGCGGCATCGACGTAGTAGTCCATCTTCGAGCCCGTCGTGTCGTTGAAGAACACTCCGACCGCACTCTCCGTGTCGTTCGTCGACGGGAGCCGTCCGGACAGTGGCGACTCCCCGAGCAGCGCGGCTTCGTCCTCGTCGGAGCTCCAGATCTTCAGCCGGCCCTCGTCGGCGGCTCGCGTCAGCGCGGCCATCATCGGAAAGGGCTCGATGCTCCCTCCGGTGAGGGCGCCGAAGACGGAGAGGGAGACGGCGGAGAAGAACCGGTTGGAGTCGGCGCCGTCCGGGTACTTGAAGTACGCCTCGTTGAGAAGCAGGGGCGCTGCGTTCTCGCTCGTGAGCACGTCGCCTGTCGGCAGCGTGATGGGTCCGGTGGCATTCAGCATGTACGACAGGCCGATGGGATCGATCGAGATCACGCCGTCGATCCGATCGTCGTGCAGAGTCGACCACCACCCCTTCGCGAGCGCGGCGCTCGTGGGAAAGTCCGGGGTCGCCGTCAGATTCGCGATCCAGCGGGCGATGATGTCGGAGTACAGCGCTTCGGTCTCGGCGTCGATAGGCACGACGGGCTCCGGGATGGCGAAATCGAACTCGGTGGCCGCCGCCTCTCCGACGATCGACAGAGCACCGTCGTCGACGCTGAGGAGGATGAACGATCCAGGACCGCCGCCGCTCGCCCTCACCTCGGCATTGCCCTGGAACATGACGAGGTAGTTGCGCGGTCCGGACGCGCCGAGCGCGTCCGGCAGCACCGCGACGACATCTCGGGCCGGCCCGGCCACCGCCTGGATCTCGGTGAGTGCCGTCTCGACCTGCTGCACGCCGGAGCGCACCTCGTCCATCAGGGCACCGTGGTCGAGCGCCGACAAGCGCTTGTCCGCAGCATCGGTCCCCGCCTCGATCTGATCGAGCAGCCCCGAAAGCGATCGAAGAGCCGCGACGTCCATCTTTCCGCCGGACGGGGCCAGGGCGGCGACGCTCACTCCACTCGCCGGGATGAGCACGTCATCGGCCAGCGACACCGCGACGTCGGCGACCGTGCTCACGGCACGAAGGTTCTCGAGCGGTGGGAGCGGGACCGCTTCGAAGAAGCCCCAGAGCGTGCCGGATGCGGCCGCCTGGGCGTCCGCCGCCTCCGCCCGGAATGCCGCCGCAGCCGTCGCAGCCGCTTCCGGGTCGGAAGCGAGCATCGCCGTCTTCACCTCGGCGACGTACGGCATGGCTGCGAGCAGGTGGGAGCGCGCCTGCATGGCCTGCGAATAGATCCGGCTTCCTGCCCACACTCCGGCCACGGCCAGGGCGACGAGGAGCACGCCGATGATCGTCACCCAGAGCCAGACGCGTCGGCGTCGCCGTGGCGGTTCCTGCTCGATGTCGTCGGCAGCGGTCGTCGGAGCGTCGGAGGAAGGCGCGCGCAGTTCGCGCCGCTCCCGCCGCGTCGCAGGCGGAAGGCTGGGATCAGTCACTCGGCGATTCAACCATGGTTGCGTGCACGACTCACGCGCGGCGACGGACGCGAGCAAGCAGAAGACGAACAGTGCGATGACGGGCGAGCAGCCATAAGCTCGTCAGCACCCCTGCTCCCAGCACCGAGTAGACCGGACTCAGTTCCCAGTGCTGCCCGAGAACGACGAGAGCGAGCGTCACGGCCAGAACGACCACGACAATGATCATCTCGGCCGCCCAGGCCATGCGGTACCGCCTCCACGCGATGGCGAGGGGAATCGCCGAGATGACAACGGTACCGACGGCGAAGCCGAGCGGGATCGCCGTCGGTGAGCCGCTCGGGACGAGCGCCACCCACACCGCGACCCCGACAACCGCACCTATGACGCTCGACACTGCCGATGTCGCCATACCGCGATTCGAGGATGCCGTGACCGCACTCACTGCAGGCACGGCGATGGTGCTGATGACGATCGCTGGGAGCAGGATCAGAATTATCCATGCCGTCTGCGGGAACCTCGAACCCCAGATCAGCGATACGAGAAGCTCCGAGAGCACCGCGAGCGGTATGAAGAGTGCGACCATCACGGTGATGACGATGGATGTCACGGCACCTAGGCGAAGCTTGACCGCCTGCGTCGCCCCGACGCTGTGCGTTGCGGCAAGCGCGGGGAACAGCACTGCGGCGAGCGCGGCGGCGAGCACTCCCAGCGGCGTCGTCATGGTCATCGCTGCCGAGTATTGACCGACGAAGGAGAGTCCCTGGGCGACTCCACCAACCAGAACCGCAGCCTGCGCGAAGCCCGTGCTCGCAAGCGTTCCCACGACGGAGAGCGCGACGAAGCCGCGGATCTCCTTGATCAGTCCTGCTGGAAGGCGCCGAGAAGACCGGCGCGGCCAGGAGAAGGCCATGAAGATGATCGGGAGCGCGACGAGAGGAGCCATGACCCATACGTCGCGGACACCGAACAGGAGCAGAACGATCGTCGCAGTGACGCTAAGACACGCGATTACGAGGCTCCACTTCGCAAGGCGCGCGCCCTCCCCGCCTCCGAAATGGAGGCCTTCGACGAAGGCGCGTCCGGCGACGGCAACGACCATGAGGCCACTGACCAGGGCGACTGATCCGCTGCCCCGGTTTCCGAGCAGTACGACCGCGCTCACGACCAAGGCCGCCGCTGTCGACGCGAGCATCACCCGACGAGACAGGTGGGTGGCGACGGCCCGTGCCATCTCCCGCTCCCCCTGGGCACCGAGGCTCGACAGATACCTGCTCGCCGCGCCCCCCGCCGGGTAGACCAGGGCTGCGATCGACGCCGTGGAGGTGACAGTCTGCGTGAGGCCAAGCAGCCCGGCTCCCGCGATTCGCCCGATTGCGATGTTGACGAGGAGAGTGGTGAGCCCGGGCGCGAGTCTGCTCAGCAGCGCGAGAACCCCCTTACGTCCGAGCGCGTTCGTGGTCGTCCGGTCGTACGCCGGGCGCGCGAACATTCTCGATCTGGTCAACGCACCTCATTCTTCGGATTCGAGTCCGGACTCCCCGGGGCGCCAAGGCACAGGTGCACGAGTCTGAGACCCCGGGCATAGACTATCGGCACACGGTTCGGACTCGACCGTGTCGAGTCCCTCGACCGAAGGCGCCGTCGTGAACCAAACGCTCTCGATCGGTCCGCTCAACTCCGCGTCACAGGCGAGCGCCTGGGCCCGTTCGTTGCGAGATCGGACGGCGCACGAGGCATTCACGGTCGCCTTCGATGGCCCGGTTGCGAGCCTTCTCCGTGACCGACGCGTCAACGACCGTTCCAGCCACTCTCTTCCCCACTATCGCCTTGCGCCGCCCTGGCTACGGCGAGCACGGGTACGTCAGCTCATGGGCCGCGTGACCTATCTCCTGAACGAGAGCAACATGCCTCTGGTGGGCGATCCGCACGTCACCCGCTTCACCGACGAGGCGGAGATGTACCGCCGTCTCGGCGTGCGTACTGCCGTGGTGTTCCACGGCAGCGACGCCAGGGATCCTGAACGGAGCATCGAGCTCAACGAGCACTCGTTCTTCACCGAAGCCGACCCGGAGTGGATGCAGCGACTGGGCGAGCAGGCTCGGCGGAACCGCAGAGCGGTGGCGTCGGCTGGTCTTCCTACCTTCGTGACGACCCCGGACATGCTGCAGCATGTCGAGGGATCCGTCCTCCTCCCCATCACGGTCTCACCGGCCAGGTGGGCTGCTGCAGACGCTCCTTTACGTCGCGCTGTGCCTCGCGTGCTCCACCGCCCGAGTGCCAACGCCGCCGTGACGAAGGGAACCCGGCACATCGATCGCGCACTGGAGCTGCTGGAGCGCCAGGGAAGCATCGAGAGGATCCGAACCGGTGTGGTCTCGCACGAGGCCATGCCTGCTCTCCTGCACAGCGCCGACATCGTGATCGATCAAATCCAGACGGGAGCATACGGAGTGATCGCGATCGAGGCGATGGCTGCGGGCCGTGTGGTGGTGAGCAGCGTGTCGGAGCACACGCGACGAGTTCTGGGGGGCGTCGTCCCTCTCTTCGACGCTAACCCCGCGACCATCACGGCTGTACTCGACAACGTGCTCGCCGACCGGGAACGCGCGAGGGAAGTCGCTGCGAGCGGACCGGCGTTCGTCGAACAATGGCATGACGGCACCACCGCGGCGACAGTGCTGGATGACTGGCTCCGCGGACCCGCGCACCAGGGATAGGTCGGGATAGACTGCCCCTACCTTCGACCCCGTCTGCGTGTTCGCACCACGCGGCCACCGAGCCTGGAGATACCGCGATGCAACGGGCCGCCGCGACGAACACCGCGCTACCGCGCCAGACAACGCTCGTGTCGCCTGGTGAGGATCCCATCCCGTCCAGCACCAGAGCTGAGCGTGCCTTGATCTTCGTCCTTCCGACGCTCGCCGCCCTCGGCCCCCTCGCGCCCGGGCTCGGGAACCTGTTCGCGTTCCGTGTTGCCACTCTTCTGTTCTTCTTCATCGTTGTCTTCCGACGCCGCCCGAAGAGAGGCCCGTCTGCCTTGCGGACAGCGACCTGGGTCCTCCTGGTCATCGGCACGCTCGCCGCCTTGGGGCTGAGCTTCGTCCACGGCGTGGACCCCTACGCCGCGTCCGAGCTTGTCTCGTGCTTCTTTGGCGGCATGCTGGTGATTGCCGTCCTGCTCGCGCGGCTCGACCAGCGATTCGTGACTGCTCTCTTTCTCGGATGGGCGGCGTCTGTCATCGTCACGGGTGCGCTCGCCGCGTATGAGTTGCGGACGGGATGGCGCGCGAGCAACTACTTCGCGAACCGCGACGCGGAGAGCGTGCTCACCGACCCTGGCCTGGCCAGCACCTTCGGAAACCCGAACGACTTCGCGTATTTCCTGCTGATCGCTTTCCTCATACTGGTCGCGGGGTTCGCCGTTGTCCGCAAGCGCTCTGTGGGTCTACTGATCATCATGTTCTTGGTCGGAATCGCGTTTCTCATACGGGAGACGCAATCAACGCTGGGGTTCGTGGCCCTCTCGGTCATCGTACTGAGCTTGGTTCTGGCCAGGTTCCCGCGGACGATGATCATCGTCGCTCCCGTGATCGCAGCAGGAGCACTACTGGTGGTGACCTCACCCGGCGGGATCGCCGGGATCATCGGCGTGGAGCGCGCTCAAGTCTCCTGGTTCGACGAGGGGCAGACGGGTGCGATCCGCTTCAACTTGTTGGGCAATGGTGTGAACTTTGCGTTGGAATCGGGTTTCCTCGGCCTCGGGCCCGGCGGATACGAGCCGCGCACAGCCGAAGTGCACCCGTACGATCTGGCGACGAAGGGAATTCTGAGCCCCCACAGCGCAGCGCTGGAGATCTTGAGCCAGTATGGGATCTTCGTCTTCGCCGCAACTGTCGTGGTCATGTTCCACATCGCGCGCGCAGGATGGCGCTCTTATCGCGACAGGGGCTTCGGTCGAGGAAGACAGATCGCGGGCCTGGCACTCGTCGTGTTCGCGCTGCTCTCGCCCCTGATGACGATGATGGCCAGCGCGAGTCTTGAGCCGTCGTACACCTGGATGGCATTCGCGTCGATGCTTGCTCTGGCGATGTGGTTGACCGAGGCCAGGGCAGCAGGGGCGGATGCCGGCGCACCCCGCGCGTCGACGCAGCCGATCAGTAAGCAGTCCCGCTGGGGGACGCCTTCATGAGTGCCGCGACCTCTGATGGCTCTGGATACGTGATCAGCACGGCGTCGCGTCGACCGTAGAACACAAACTGACTGCCCGCCGCAACGGCGTCCGCTCCGGCGGAGATCGCTGCAACGAAGTCCTCGAAGGAACCGGAGCCGCCGAGAGCGACCAGCGGCACAGGCACCACTTCGGCTACCAGCCGGATCGCCTCCAGGTCGTAACCCTCCCGCGTCCCTTCCCGGTCGACGGCGGAGAGGATGATCTCGCCCGCGCCAAGGCCGACGGCACGACGAGCGACGTCTCCGACGTTCTCCGGCTCCCGGCGTGTGCCGGATGCGCTGGTCGTGACGAGCTCGCCGTCCACGCCACGGCGCACGTCGATGCTCGCGACCACGCTCTGCGACCCGAGAGCCGCCGCCATCGCCTCCACCGCTTCCGGCGCGGTGAAGAGGGCGGAGTTGACGATCACCTTCTCGATGCCGAGGTTGACCACGCGTCGGGCTTGAGCGACCGAGCTCAACCCGCCGCCGTACGCCACCGGCATGAACGCCTCGGATGCGATGTCGGCGAGAACCTCGTACGCCGGATCACGATGCGAGCGGCTAGCGGCGATGTCGACGACCACCAGCTCGTCGACCTGCTTCTCGTTGAAGATCTTCACGGCGTTGATCGGATCGCCGAGGTAGCGCGGACTCTGATACTGCCGTGTCTTGACCAGCCAGCCTCCGTCGTCGATCTGGAGGACGGGGATCACCCGCGGGGCGATCACGACCGTGCCCACTGATCGAGCATCTGCATCCCGAAGGCGTGGCTCTTCTCCGGGTGGAACTGGGCACCGGTGACGTTCTCGCGCTGCACCATCGAGGTGAACTCCCTTCCGTACTCGCTCCGTGCCAGCTCATCGCGCGCGTCCGAGACGACGACGCGATAGCTGTGCACGAAGTAGAAGCGATGATTCTCCGGGAGTCCGTCGACGATCGCCGCAGGTTTCTGCACGGCCAGCTGATTCCAGCCCATGTGCGGCACGCGGGTCCCCCGGGAGTCGTCGAAGCGCACGCTTCCGCCGGGGATGAGTCCCAGGCCGGAGGACGTGCCTTCCTCGCTCGAATCGAGCAGGAGCTGCATTCCGAGGCAGATTCCGAGAAGTGGACGCCCGGTGCGGGCGAACTCGAGGATCGCGGCGTCGAACCCTCCTTCGCGGAGCTTCGCGGTGGCGGCGTCGAAGGCTCCGACCCCCGGAAGCAGCAGGCGCTCCGCGCCCACGATCTGCTGCGGGTCCGCCGTGAGCTCGGCCTCCTGGCCGATCCGGCGGAACATGTTGACGAGGGACCCGATGTTCCCCACCCCGTAATCGACGATCGTGATCATCGGTACTCGTCTCCCTTGCGCGTGAGCATGACGCATCGATCGAGCACACCGTCCAGACGCTCGGCCAGTGCGCGGTAGTCGTAGTGGGCGATGACGTGGGCGCGGGCATTCACCGCCCAGCGTGCCCGGTCATCAGCGGCGTCCGGGGATGCCATCCGGACCATCGCTGCTCCGAGTGCCTCCGCGTCGTCAGCGGGGACGACGATCCCGGCATCGGCCTCGGCGACCACGTTGTTCCGTGCACTGCTCGCCGCGAGGATGGGGCGAGCAGCAGCGGCGTAGTCGAAGATCTTGTTCATGCTCACCCCGAATCGGTAGACATCGAGGTCGAGGATGTTGATGACCATCGCGTCGGCTCGACCGACCAGGACGGGAACCCGGCCCTTGGGCACCGGCGGCTCGAAGATGATCCGATGGCCGTGGGCGGATTCCGCCGCGCGCTGCCGGATCGCGGGGAGCTCCGCGCCGGTTCCGATGATGTCGAGCCGCAGTCTGGGCTCGACGGCGGCGGCGGAGAGGAAACCCTCCACGATGGCGCTCAGGCCGTTCGCGCGCCCGACGGAACCGAGATACATGAAGACGAAGTCGTCTCCCCCGGGCGGCGGCGCACCGTCGAAGTCGTCGGCGTCCGTGCCGTTGGATATCCACACCACCTTCTCCTCCGACACCCCCTGGGCGACCAGGTACTCGGACGCGAACGGAAGCAGTGTGATGACGGCGTCGGCACGGTCGCACAGCGTGCGCTCCAGCCGGCGCAGCATCCAGGACAGCGGACTCCGAGGCGAGAGCTTTCCCATATCGATGAGAGTCTGCGGCCAGAGGTCGCGGATCTCGAAGACGAACGGAACTCCGGCACGGCGGGCCAGAACCGAAGCCGACCATGCCGCGAGCGGGTGCACGGTGCTCCCGATCACCACATCAGGACGAGGGAGGTCTGCGACGTTCGACCGACGCAGAAGGGCCGCAGTGAAGGCGGCCATGTTCCGGAGCCGGCCCAGCCCTCCTTCGTACTCCGGCGTACGCAGGAATCGGAACCGAACACCGTCACGTACTCGATCGCTCGCTCGCGCGCCCGAGATCCCGGCTCTACGCCGACCGGAGGGGTGCTCGGTGCTTGCGGCGAGCAGAACCACGGTCCAACCGCGCTGCACGAGCCCCCGCGCGAGCGAGAAGTGACGAGACCCGGATGCGGTCTCCTGCGGGTCCGTCGCATAGTGGTTGACGATCCAGACGGTCTTCATGCCGCGCCCCGCACTCGTCGGTACTCATCGAGCATGCTCGCCGATTCCGTCTGCCAATCCGGCAGCTCGACCGCGGCGATCGCACGGCGTCCGGCCGCGATGTCGTCGTCGGTGAGCGATGACAGGGCACGGACGATCGAAGCCGCATCGCCGTCGATCTTCCAGGCTGCCGCCTCGGCTCCGAGAAGGCGGTCGACCTCGACGAGGTCCGTGGAGAAGAAGGGAACGCCGGCCATCGAATACTCCAGCGCCTTGTTCGGCAGCGACAACGCATAGGACAGGCAGGTCGCCTCGATCAGGCAGAAGCCGACGTCGCCTCCCGCGACGGCATCGACGACCTCGTCCGAAGGAACGGCCCCGAGGTGATGGATGTTCACGTGCCGGTCCGCGGCGCCCCGCACCACGCTCTCCAATGCTCCGGCACCGATGAAGACGATGTGATCCCCGGCGGACGCACGCGCGGCGAACGCGTCGAGGATCTCCGCGATGTGACGATGGGCCACGATGTTCCCGACGTGCACGAAGACGCGGTCGTCGGCGGGGATGTCGAACTTCCTCCGCAGATCGACCGCCTGCGGATCCCGCCCCCGGGACGGCGCATTTCGCACGCTGGTCACACGCGCTCCGGGATACGCGGTCCGATACCAGTCTGCGATCGACTCGTTGACGACGAACACTGCGTCGCACCGACGGATGTAATGCCGCTCGATCATCCGGAAGATCTTCCCCTGGACGCCGTGCGAGGTCGACGTCTCCGTCTCGAGCTCATGGGTGTCGTAGATCAGAGCGGCGCGATGGCGGCGTGCGATCGCATGACACACAGGCAGCACAGCCACCGAGTGGGCGTTGACGACGCGCACGGGACGCGATCGCCACCGGCGGTACGTCGCCACCGACCAGGAGATCTGTTCCAGGATGCGTCCCACGATCGACCGCGGCCTCTCGTCCGCGACGGAGCCGACGCGTTCGATCGATCGGACCTCGTCGAGTCTCTCGACGTCGGGGAGACCGGCGGCTCTCTGACCGGTCACCACGACCCGCTCGAACAGGCCGGCCTCCGCGACCGCCTTCGTCTCCCGGAAGATGCGGCTCTCGTTGACGATCGGTGCGGGATAGACGTGGACGTTCATGCTCTCGGTCATCGCGGGTAGAGCCCCAGCTTTCTCAGCCGATTGACCATGCCGCGAAGGAACTGCACGAAGCCGTAGGAGTTCCGGTAGGCGCGGTAGCTCGACGCGGGTCGCTCGACGATGTCGGCGAGTTGCGCAGGCGTCAGCGAGAGCTTTTTCAGCAGCAGGAGTTCGTCCTCGGCGCGGAGACGCTCGCTGTAATCGCTCTCCGCCACGGCCGCCAGCGCCTCCTCGCGCGAGATCTGCCCCGAGTTGATCAGATCGGAGTAGTGGCCGCGACGCTTGTCGATGCCGAACTTCTTCGGGAGATAGAAGCCCTGCACCCAGCGGGTGAAGATGGATTCGTAGTGCTTCCCCTCGTACGGAACCCAGCCGAGCTCCTCGACGAGCTCTGCCATCGCCTCGGACTTGTCGTATTCGAGGTAGTTGAGGATGGAGACGATCCGCACGCGCCGTACGAAGGTCGTCCAGGCGAGCGTCACGAACCCGAAGTGCGGATAGGTGCGCAACGGCACCCGGCCGAATCGGCGGTGCACGTCCTTGAGGTACCGCCAGTCCGAATGACCGTACGACCAGGAGGGTACGCTGATCGACTCCGTGGCGAAGTTCATCCCGGAGATGATGAACCTCACACCGTGCTCACGCGCGACCCTCCAGAGCGTGGCCTGGATGGCATGGTCACTCGGGATGTCGGCGTCCGGCGTCGATGCGAACAGGTACGACCGTTGCAGGTCGTAGAACTCGTCGAGACGCAGGACTTCCGTGTGAAGGTCGATGTCGAGGGTGCGCAGGAGCCGTTCGATGTTGAGGACGGCGAGGGCCGAGTTCCATCCGTTGTCGACATGGACGGCGAGCGGACGGAGGCCCAGTCGCTTCACCTGAAGCGCCACGTAGGAGCTGTCCACTCCCCCGCTCACGCCGATGATGCAGTCGTACTCCCGTCCCTTCCCTGCGCGCGAGATCGCATCGACGACCTGCGCCATCTTCGCCGGGCGCTGCTCGACGGGGACGACACGGGACTCCAGCAGCGCGTCGTATCGGAGGCAGTGGTTGCACACGCCGTCCACGAGGACGATGTCCGGGTCCACGTCCGAGTTCATGATGCATCGCGTGCATTCCCGAACCGTCATCGAGCAGGCACCCCTTTCACGGTCGTTCCGGCCTCGACATCCCGCGTCACGCACGCCGCCGCCCCCACCGTCGCACCCGCACCCACGGTGAGGCCCTGGAGGACGACCGATCCGGCACCCAGCAGGACTCCGGTCTCGACGCGGACGTTTCCGGACACGATCGCCCCGGGATTCACCGACGCGAAGTCGGAGAGCACCGCGTCGTGCCCGATGACGCTGGCCGGGTTGAGATGCACATGATCGCCGACCGTCACGTTGGTCGACACCTGCACACCCGACGTGATGACCACACCGACACCGATCCGGCTCCGCGACCCGACGACGGCGCGCGGATGGATGAGGGTGGCCGCGCGCAGGCCCGCCGCGGTCAGACGGCGTGCGACGGCCTCGCGCACGCGCGGCGCACCGATCGCGACGACGAAGCGCTCGTCGCCGGATGCGTGCGGCAGCCACTCCTCCTCGGTGCCGAGGTAGGCGACGTCGCGTTCCGCGAGTCGATCGAGGTCGATCTCGCGCGGTCCGGCATCGATGACGCCGACGACATGGAGAGTCCGTCCTTCGGCATTGATCGCCTCGATGACATCGAGTGTCTCCCTGCCGAACCCGCCGGCACCGACGACGACGATGCGCTCAGTCATTCTCCTCACCGAACCTCGCCATCGTCACATGCCCCTCCGCGGAGATCCCCTCACGGGTGACTACCGCACCGATCGTAGCGATCACGATGCGCAGGTCCAGCCCGACGCTGCGCCGATCCACGTACCGCACGTCCTGAGCGAAACGCTGCTCCCAGGTGACGGCGTTGCGTCCCGTCACCTGCGCGAGCCCGGTGATCCCCGGCCGCACCTCATGCCGTCGCGCCTGCTCCGGCGTGTAGCGGTCGAGGTACTCGACCAGGAGCGGGCGCGGCCCGACGATGCTCATGTCGCCGCACAGCACGTTCCACAGGCTGGGCAGCTCATCCAGGCTGGTGGCACGCAGGCGGACCCCGAAGGGCGTGAGCCGGTCGGCGTCGCTCACCCAGCCTCGCGCCGCGTCCACCGACCGCATGGAGCGGAACTTGTACAGCGTGAAGATGCGGCCGTGCCGCCCGGGCCGCGGCTGCGCGAACAGCACCGGCCGCCCGAGCCGCGCGGCGACCAGGACCGCCGTCGCGAGGATCACGGGCGACAGCAGGACCAGCGCGACCCCCGCGACGAGGATGTCGAGGCCGCGCTTCACGATGTCGTACGCCCGGAGACCGCCGCTCATCGGTCCAGGAAGCCGCGGATCGCGGTGGTCACCCGCGCGCGCTGGTCGTCGGAGAGCGCGGAGCCGCTCGGCAGCGTCAGCCCGCGCGCGAACAGCGAATCCGAGGCGCCGGAGAGCCGTCGGCGCGCGGTCGCGAAGACGGGCTGTGCATGCATCGGCTTCCACAACGGACGGCTCTCGATGTCGTCCTCCGCGAGCGCGGCGGCCAGCACGGACGGCTCCCATCCGGTCACGGCGGAGTCGACGAGGATCGACGTCAGCCAGACGTTGTCGTCCTCGTCGCCTTCCGCGCCGAACACCTCGACGCCATCGATCTCGGCGAACAGCCGCTTGTAGAGTTCCCGCATCTCACGGCGTCGCGCGATCATCGCGTCGAGACGGACGAGCTGCGCGCGACCCAGCGCCGCCAGGAGATTGCTCATCCGGTAGTTGAAGCCGATGTCGGTGTGCTCGTAGTGGACCACCGGCTGCCGTGCCTGCGTCGCGAGGTAGCGCACGTGCTGGGCGAAGGCCTCGTCGTCCGTCAGCAGCATGCCGCCGCCGGACGTGGTCATGATCTTGTTGCCGTTGAACGACACCACCGACGCCCGCCCGAAGCTCCCGGCAGGGCGTCCGGCGTGGACGGCGCCGAGCGACTCGGCGGCATCCGCCAGCACCGGCACACCGAACTCGTCCGCGATCGCCAGGATCGCGGTGTAGTCGACAGCCTTGCCGAGGAGGTCGACGGGGACGATGGCCGCCGCGCTCTCGCCGCCGTCGCGGAGCTCGATCAGTGCTTCCCGCAGCAGCACGGGGTCCATGTTGCCGGTCCGGGGATCAGCGTCGATGAAGTAGGGCTCCGCCCCGGTGTATGTGATGGCGTTGGCCGTGGCCGCGAACGTCATCGACGACGTCAGGACCACGTCTCCCGGCTTCACCCCGAGGGTGAGCAGCCCCAGGTGCAGTCCTGCCGTGCCGGAACTCAACGCGACGCCGTGCGCGACGCCGACCCGGTCCGCCAGCTCGCGCTCGAACGCGTCCACGTCCGGCCCGAGGGGCGCGATCCACCCGGAGCGCATCGCCGCGACGACGGCTTCCTCCTCCTCCACCCCGACATCCGGGGAGGACATGAAGATGCGGGTGCTCATCGCTGCGCCACCGACCCCATCCGCACCGGGGCGATCGTGACCGTGTCGTTCTCGCGGGGCGTCGCGAACATCCGGCGCATCCAGCCTTCCTTGTCGAGACGGTCGGGCGTGATCGTGTCGACACGCGTGTGGGAGACCTTGGGGTGGAACGGACGCTCGAGGTTCTCCCGGGAGCCGACGAGCTCCTCGTGCAGCTTCTCGCCGTTGCGCAGCCCGGTGAAGACGATCTCGATGTCCTTGCCGGACATGGCGATCATCCGCTTCGCGACCTCGAGGATCGACACGGGCTCGCCCATGTCGAGGATGAGCACCTCCCCCGCACGCCCGATGCCGCCCGCCTGCACGACGAGCTGGCAGGCCTCGGGGATGGTCATGAAGTACCGCGTCGCCTGCGGATGCGTGACCGTGAGCGGCCGCCCCTCCGCGATCAGTCGCTGGAACGTCGGGAGCATCGATCCGCGGCTGCCGATGACGTTGCCGAAACGCACCGAGAGGTAGCGCATGCCTGTCTCTTCTCCCGCCCAGGCGGTGAGCTTCTCGGCCACGCGCTTGGAGTGCCCGAGCACGCTGGTGGGGTTGGCTGCCTTGTCCGTCGAGATGTTGACGAAGGTCGTCACGCCGGCGCGGCGGGCGGCGTTGATGACGTTGAGAGTGCCGATGACGTTCGTCTTCCAGGCTTCGTCGGGGTATTGCTCGAGCATCGGCAGGTGCTTGAGCGCGGCGGCGTGGAAGACCACCTCGGGACGGCGCTCGTCGAAGATCCGGTCGAGCGTCGCCGTCTCGCGGATGTCGGCCAGCACGACGTCCGGCGTGTCGAGCAGCCCGTGACCGGCGGTGCCGAGCTGCGCGAACTGCAGCCCCGTCTCGTCGCGGTCGAGCATGACCAGCTCGCGCGGACCGAACTTGGCCAGCTGGCGGCACAGCTCCGCGCCGATCGATCCTCCGGCGCCGGTCACGAGCACACGACGACCGGTGATGTAGCCGGCGATGAGCTCGACGTTGGTGTCCACGGGGTGACGGCCGATGAGGTCCTCGATGCTGATGTCACGGACGTCGGTGAGCGCCCGGGTCCCCGAGGTCATCATCTCGATGCTGGGGGTCACCGCCACACGGAGCCCCGCCGCCTCGGCGCGATCGGTGAGCGTGCGCAGCAGGGAGCTGTCGGCACGGGCGATGGCGATCACGGCGAGAGTGGCCCCGGTGCGGGCACGCGCGGCAGCGATGTCCCGCGTGGTGCCGATCACGGCGACCCCGCGCAGGCGCAGGTTCCGCTTGTCCGGATCGTCCTCGAGGAGCCCGACGGGCCGGATCGGCGACAGCGGGTCGGTGGTCATGTTCGCGAGGAGCTTGTCGGCGACGAACCCGGCGCCGATGATGAGCGCAGGCTCCGCGTCCACCCCGGGCTTGCGCGAACGCTCGATGACGAGCCGCGCCACGTACCGCACACCGAACATGAGCAGCAGCACGAAGGGGAACGCGAGGATCAGTGTGGCGCGGGGGACGCCGATCACCGTGCCGAGCGGGATGACGACGAGTGACAGCGCCAGCGCTTCGGCGACGACCAGGAACGCCAGCGTGCGGACCTCGTCGAAGGATCCGTACGTGAACCGGCCGCGATACAGCGCCGTCGCCAAGCCGAGGACGATCTGGATGGCGCCGGCGACGACCGCGAGGACCACGGTCGTGATCCACCCCTGGGCGTCCATCTGGAACTCGAACCGGAGCGCCACGGCGAGAACCACCCCGACGCTCCAGCACGCACCATCGACCAGCGCGGCGAGCAGGCGACGGCGCCGCTGCTTGACCGATGCCTGCGCCGGCAGCCGGTTCTCGTCGGCCTCATCGCCGATCCTCTGTACGCCGCTCACGACAGTCTGCTCCCCCGCATTTTTCTCCACCTGTGTGCCATGCTCTCACAGCAAACGAGAAGGTCCGTGCGTTAGGGGGTGCCGTCGCCGTCCTGCGTGTCCGGTTCCGTGGGGGCGGGAGACTCGACCGGGTCGGGCGGAGTGGTGCCGCCGGTCCCCGGGTTCTGCGGGAAGCTCTGCTGCTGCTCCGCTGCGCGGCGATCGGCCTCCTCGCGCTCGGCCCGCAGCTGGTCCTCGACGAGCGCGCCGAAGGCATCGCGGTACGCCGCATACGCCGTCTGCGCGTCCGCGGACCACGGGTCGGCGGCGGCCGCGGCGTCGGCCGTCTGGGTCACGGCGACGCGGAACGGCTCCCCGGCCCCCGGCCGCTCCTCCGTCGCCGATTCGGCGGAGGGGACGAACGAGTCGGCGAAGGCGGCGAGAGCCGGTGCGGCAGCCGGCCGGAGCGCGTCGAGCGCCCCTCGGACCGTTCGCATGTCCGCCGTCTCGCGGTCGAGGGCCTCCAGGCGCTCCTGCGCCGCGTCGATGGCACCGCCGACCTCGACCAGGGAATCCTCGTCGACGTCTCCGCGCCGATACTCGGCGGGCGCCGCGGGGATGTCGATGGCGGCGAGACCCGCGAGGTAGGTGTCGAGCGCCGCGACCGCCGCCTGCCGCGGCGCGGGGTCGGTCACATCGAGCACGTCGCCCTCCGACGAGAGCGGATCGGGGACGGTGGCGGTGTCGAGCAGAGCCGCGCGCAGCGCCGTCGCTTCCGCTGTCTGCGTCGCGATGTCGGCGACGATGCCGTCCCTGGTCGTCGTCAGAGCCTGCTGCGCGTTCTGAATGGTCGCCTCATCGGCCTGGAGCGACTCGAGCGCACTGGCCGCGGGGCTCGCCGTGGCGGCCTGGATCCCACCGACGGTGACCGCGGTGACGACCGCGACGACGGCCAGCGCGGCAGCGGACAGGGACAGCGGATCGAGCTTCCGACGACGGCGCGGGGCCTCCGAGGCGACCGCGGGCGCGACGGCGGCGAAGGGCACCGCGCTACGGGCGGCGGCCTCCCGCGCGGCGCGCGAGTTCCCGGGTGTCCGACATGCCGGCGGCGCGGGGCGAGCGCGAGCGCGGATCCCCGACGAGATCGCGCAACCGTGCGGCGGAGGCCACCTCGCGCACGGCGGACTTCTCATGGTCCGTGCGCGGGCCGTCGGGGAAGAGAGTGTCGAGAGCCGTCATGCCGCCTTCAGGGAATCGGTAGTCTCAAGAGAACATACCGCCGATCCGGCCTGACCATGCGGGGAGACCGATGCAGCTCCAGGACTATCTCCGGATCGTCCGACGGCAGATCGTCGTCATCCTCTCCGGCCTGCTCATCGGGGTCTCGGTGGGCGCGGTGGTGGCGATGCTCACCCCGCAGCGCTACGAGGCGTCGACACAGGTGATGGTCACCGTGCAGCTCTCCGAGACGGCCTCCCCGACCGAGCGTGCGCAGGCCACCGGCTACGCCACCCAGATCGTGCAGACCTACCGCGACGTCGTCACGACCTCGCTCGTGCTCGACCGCGTCATCGACGACCTCGGCCTCTCCGCGTCGCCGTCGGAGATCGCCGCGGGTACGACGGTCTCCTCGGAGCTGAACAGCTCGATCCTGACCATCCAGGTCGGTGACACGAATCCCGGTCAGGCCGCCAGGATCGCGAACGGCATCGCGGAGAGCTTCACCGCCGTCGTGGCCGACACGCTCGAGAACCGCGGCCAGGAGACCCCGTTCTCGATCCGCGTCGTCACCCTGCAGGCGGCCCAGGTACCCACCATGCCCGTCGCGCCGAACATGCCGCTGTCGTTGGCGATCGGCGCGGTCGTGGGCCTCGGCCTCGGCCTGGCAGCGGCCCTCCTCCGGTCGGTGCTCGATCAGCGTGTGCGCACGCAAGCCGACGTGGAGGCCGCCGTGCCCGCTCCCCTCCTCGGCCGCATCCCGTTCGACACCGATACGGAGGAGCGGCCGCTCGCGATCAGCTCCGCGCCGCAGAGCGCACGCGCCGAGGCCTACCGTGCCCTCCGCACGAACGTGCACTTCCTGTTCCGCGAGAACCGCGGCGTCTTCGTCATCACGAGCTCCGGCCCGGGAGAGGGCAAGTCGACCACGGCGGCCAACCTCGCCCTCGCCTTCGCCGATGCGGGGCATCGCGTGGCCCTCATCGATGCAGACCTGCGGCTCCCCCGCGTGGCCGAGTACTTCGGGATCGAGGGCGGGGTCGGCCTCAGCGACGTCCTGGTCGGGCGCGTCCGACTCAACGACGTCATCCAGCGGTGGGGCCGCAGCGCGTTGTTCGTGCTCCCCGCCGGCACCGTACCTCCGAACCCGGCCGAGCTGCTCGGCTCATCGGCGATGGAGGAGCTCGTGCAGGCGGCCTCCGCCGCGTTCGACGTGGTCATCATCGACGCACCGCCCCTGCTCCTCGTGACGGACGCCGCTGTCATCGCCCGGATGACCACGGGAGCGATCCTCGTCGCCGCGTCGGGGAGCACTCCGTCCGGGCGCCTGTCGGCCGCCGCCAAGAGCATCGAAGCAGTCGGCGCACCGGTGCTCGGGACCGTCCTCACGAAGGCTCCGTTCGCCCGGCGAGACGCCGCCGTGCAGGCCGCCACGGCGGCCGGAACTCCGCGATGACGCCGACGCGAGGCGTGACGCCTGCTTTTTGTGAGAATATCGGGATTTGACTCTGCGGCTCACCGATGAGCGGGAGCTGCCCAGCAACAGAAAGAACTGCCGCGTGGAACTTCGCGACTATGTGCGCATCCTGCACCGCAACTGGATCATGATCCTGATCCTGCTCGTCCTCGGCGTCGTGGGCGGTGCCGGATACGCGGCGCTGCAGCAGCCCACCTACGTCGCCTCGACGCAGCTGTACGTGTCGGTGCGGACCGAGGGCGCCGCCACCGGCGACCTCGTGCAGGGCACGACGTTCGCGCGGCAGATGGTGACCAGCTACGTCGACGTCGTGGGCACGGCCCTCGTGCTCGACCCGGTCATCGAGGAACTGGATCTCGACGAGACCGTCTCGAGCCTCGGCCGCAACGTCACCGCCACGACACCGTTGAACACCGTCCTCATCGATGTCAGCGTGACCGACGACGACGCAGCCAGAGCCGCGGAGATCGCCGACGCCGTGGCCGCCAGCTTCCAGAACGCGGTGCAGAACACCCTGGAGCAGCCGGCCGCCGAGGGTGCGGTCAGCCCCGTGCAGATCACCGTGACCGAGCCGGCCGCGGTCCCCACCTCCCCGGTGAGCCCCAACACGCGCATGCTCATCCTGCTCGGCGGCGTCATCGGCCTCGCCATGGGTGTCGGCATCGCCATGCTGCGCACGGTGCTGGACAACCGCATCCACACCCTGCATGACATCGAGGCGCTCACCGACCGACCGGTGCTCGGCGGCATCGCCTTCGACCCGGAGGCACCGAAGCGTCCGTTGATCGTGCACGCCGATCCGCGGAGTCCCCGCGCGGAGTCCTTCCGGAGCCTGCGGACGAACCTGCAGTTCCTGAACCTCGACAGCGGACCGCGCATCTTCGTCGTGTCCAGCGCGGGCCCCGGCGAGGGCAAGTCGACCACGACCGCGAACCTGGCGATCGCCCTCGCGGAGACCGGCGCGCGCGTCGCCCTCCTCGACGGCGACCTCCGCCTCCCCCGTGTCGCCGACTACATGGGCCTCGAGGGTGGCGCCGGTCTCACCGATGTGCTGATCGGCCGGCTGGATGTGGCAGACGCCCTCCAGAAGTGGGGTCGCAACGACCTCTACGTCCTCCCCAGCGGACAGGTTCCGCCGAACCCCAGCGAGCTGCTCGGTTCGTCGGCGATGGATGACGTGCTCCAGGCGCTGGGCGAGTACTTCGACTACGTCCTGATCGACGCCCCGCCGCTGCTCGTGGTGACCGACGCGGCGGTCCTCGGTACCAAGACGCGCGGTGTCATCCTCGCCGCCGCGTCGGGGAAGACCAAGAAGCAGGAGCTCTCCGGCGCGGTCCGCGCCCTCGAGAACGCCGGCGTGCAGATGCTGGGCGTCGTGGTGACCATGCTCCCGACCAAGGGACCGGACAGCTACGGCTACGGGGCGTACACCTACGGCTCGACCCACGAGCTCGACGGCACCCCCTCCACGAAGGCCACCGCGAAGCTCGGACGCCGCTGGGGCAAGAAGAACGCCCCGAAGAAGCGCACGACCGCCCGTGCCTGACGCCGACCCCGTCGGCCGCTCAGGCCTTCGGCGACGCGACCCGGAAGACGATCGAGTGGTAGAGCACGAAGCGCAGCAGCACGACGATGACGATGCTGACGAGATTCACGGCGTTGACGGCCACGGCGCCCGGCGTACGGCCGAGGATGCCGCCGACCGCTTCGACACCGACCCACACGAGCGCCGCGCCGAGCGCGGTGCACACGGCGTTGGTCGCGAGGAACAGACCGACTTCCGCGACCCGTCCTCGACGATCGCGGTGGCGGAAGGTCCACTCCCGGTTGCCGATGTAGGCGTTGATGAGGGCGACGAGCGAAGCGACGATCTTCGCGGCGACGACGTCCCA
This sequence comes from Microbacterium sp. CFSPD4_SD4, assembly GCF_057364585.1. Lineage (NCBI taxonomy): Bacteria > Bacillati > Actinomycetota > Actinomycetes > Micrococcales > Microbacteriaceae > Microbacterium > Microbacterium sp. CFSPD4_SD4. The sequence continues at coordinate 41,094 of NZ_JBNFOC010000014.1, read as the reverse complement.
CCCCCACGCATAGACGAGAAGGTTGAAGACACCGACCTCGATCAGAGTGCTCAGCGCCCCGACCACGAGGAAGCGGCTGCCCACGCCGGCGAGGCGACGCAGTCGGGAGGGAGGATTCATGGCTCAACTAGGCTACTGGCTGACACCTCCGCACCCCGCCACCGCAAGGACTCCGTGACTCTCCGCCACCTCGCCGTCGTCATGCCCGCCTACAACGAGGTGGAGGGCATCCGAGGCTTCATCGACGAGATCCGGTCCGCGGTCGCTCCGCTGGCCGACGAGGTCTCGTTCCACATCGCCGACGACCGCTCGACGGACGCCACGGCCGTCCAGTTCGACGACGTCGACGATGCCACCGTCGTGGTGCAGCCGGCCAACCGCGGCCACGGTCCGACCGCTCTCGCGGCCTATCGCGCCGGTCTCGCCGCTGACCCGGACGCGCTCGTGCACGTCGACGGCGACGGCCAGTTCCACGGGGCCGACTTCCCGCGGCTGCTGCGCGCGCTCACCGGCGAGCAGGCCGACGTCGTGCACGGCGTGCGAGACGGACGCACCGATCCCTGGTACCGCAAGACGCTCACCGGCGCGGTCGGCCTCCTCATCGCGGTCGCAGCGGGTCGCCGCATCCCGGACGTCAACACGCCGCTGCGCGCCTACCGACCTGAGGCGCTGCGTGTCCTGGTCGAGGCGGTGCCCGCGGACGCGACGGTGCCGCACGTGCACTTCTCGCTCGCCGAGGCCCGCGGCGGCTTCCGCGTGCGGTACGTCCGGGTGGCCAGCATCCCGCGCCGCGGCGCATCCAGTACCGGCACCATGTGGGGCCGCGGCGGCGGACTCCCGCTGCCGCCGAAGCGCCTGCGCGTCTTCGTGCGCTCCGCGCTCACCGAGGCATGGCGGCTCTCGCTGCGTCCGTCCGCTCCGCTCCGCGCCGTCCGTCGTCCGGAGCCCGTACGGCGATGACGCGGCTGCGCACGGCCCTCTTCTGCGCGGCGGCCGCCGCCCTCGTGGTCGGCCACGTCGTCCTCGCCTGGCACAGCCTCACGGTGGCCCGTTTCTGGGAGGACGAGGCCTTCAACCTGACCGTGCCCCGCAACCTCCTCGCCGGGCTCGGGTACGCCAGTGACGGCGCCCTGTCCGGCTCGACCATCACGCCGTTCGACCCCCGCATCTCCACAGGCCCGGTCGTCCTCCTCCCCGTGGCGGCGCTCCTGGCGACCGGCATGGACCCCGTGCTCGCCGGCCGGCTCGTCCCGCTCGCGTTCTGGGTGCTGCTCCTCGCTGGACTCGCCGTTCTCGGGCGGCGTATCGGCGGACGCTGGGCGGCGCTTCTCGCCGTCGGCGTCCCGCTGGCGTTCACGGCGAGCGCCGGGGTCTCTCCCCTCCAGGGGCCGGCCGACCTGTTGGGTGAGATCCCTGCGGCGGCGCTGCTGGTCTGGGCTCTCGCCGTGCTTCCGCGGCGTGCCTGGCTCGCGGGGCTTCTCGTCGGACTCGCGGTGCAGGCCAAGCTCATCGCCGCGCTCGCGCTCCCCGCTTTCGCTGTCGCGCTGTGGGTCCTCGCGGAAGGCCACGGCTGGGCGCGGATCCGTGGCACGCTGCGGACCTCCTGGCTCCCGCTGCTCTTCTCGGCGGTGCCCGCGGCGCTCTTCGAACTGGGGGCACTCCTGGCTCTCGGCCCGGCAGGGTTCGTGGATCATCTGCGCGCGTTCGTCCGGTTCGTGCGCAGCGGCGGCCAGACCGATGCCGCCACGACCGTGCTGGACAAGCTCGGCACCCTGGCCGAGTCCTGGTCGCTGCCGCCGGTCGTCGCCCTCCTGGGCGCCGTCCTCACCCTCGCGCTCGTGGCACTCGGGGTCGCCCGTCGCTGGCGGACCGCGACGGAGGAGGAACGCGTGGTCATCGCCTACGCTCTCGCCGCCGTCGTCGGCGCCCTCGCCTTCGTGGCGTGGTGGGCGACCGCGTCGCGGCTGCCGCTCTGGGTCCGTCATCCCGCGCCCGGGATCCTCGCCTTCTTCCCGGTCCTCGCCGCCGTCGCTGTGTGGGCGGTCGCCCGGCTGCCGGAGCGAGGCGCGTGGCGGGTCGGCGGGACCGTGGCGGCGGCCCTGATCGGAGCGATCGTCGCGACGGGGGCGGCGCTGCACGTCGCGGACACCGTCTCATCCCGCGGACTGACGCTCGCCGAGCAGCGGGCCGATGTCGAGCCGCTGCGGGCCTGGGTCGAGGAGAACGACGTCGAATGGGTGGCGGCGGAACGCTGGGGCTGGGCGGTGCCCCTGGTGGTGCTCACCGGTGCGCATCTCGGTCTGCAGGATGCACCGTCGATGACCGAGGCGCCGCGTCTCGCCCTCGACGACTGCGGCACCGCGACGCTGGTCTCGGGCGCGACGAGCCGCCTCTGCGCGGCCCGCTGAACCCGAGCCCTCCGGAGACGACGAACCGGCCGGCCGCCGAGGCGACCGACCGGTTCGGAGACGACAGTCCTAGAGCGCGAGGCGCTCCTGCACGACGGCCGCGAGACGCTCTGCGTAGGCCCGGGCCGACTCGGAGTCGGCGGCCTCGACCATCACCCGCACGAGCGGCTCAGTACCGGACTTGCGCAGCAGCACGCGCCCGGTGTCGCCGAGCTCGGCCTCGACATCACGCACCGCCTGCTGCACGACCTCGTCCTCGGCGACACGATCCTTGTCGACGTCGCGGACGTTGATCAGCAGCTGCGGGTAGACCGTCATGACCGATGCGAGCTCCGCGAGGGACTTGCCCTGTCGCGCCATCTCGGCCACCAGGTGAAGTCCCGTGAGCAGGCCGTCGCCGGTGGTCGCATACTCGCTCATGATGACGTGGCCGGACTGCTCGCCGCCGAGCGCGTACCCGCCCTCGTTCATGTCCTCGAGCACGTAACGGTCCCCGACGGCGGTCTGGCGCACCGTGATGCCGTGCTCGCGCATCGCGACGTGCAGACCGAGGTTGCTCATGACCGTCGCGACGAGCGTGTCGTCGGTGAGGCGTCCGCGCTCCTTCATCGACAGAGCCAGGATCGCCATGATCTGATCGCCGTCCACGACGTTGCCCTGCGCGTCGACCGCGAGACAGCGATCAGCGTCGCCGTCGTGCGCGATGCCCACGTCGGCGCCGAGCCGGACGACGGCTTCGGCGAGGTTGTCGAGGTGCGTGGAGCCGACGCCGTCGTTGATGTTCCAGCCGTCGGGGTCGGCACCGATCACGGTGACCTCGGCGCCGGCGTCGCGGAACGTCTCAGGAGAGACTCCGGAAGCGGCACCGTGGGCGCAGTCGAGCACGACGTGGACGCCCTCGAGACGGTGCGGCAGCGAGCCGAGCAGGTGGACGACGTAGCGGTCCTCCGCATCGGAGAAGCGGTCGATGCGACCGACGCCGGCGCCGGTCGGGCGCAGCATCTCGCCGTGCATGGCCTCTTCGATGCGCTGCTCGACCACGTCGGGGAGCTTGCGTCCGCCACGGGCGAAGATCTTGATCCCGTTGTCGGGCGCCGCGTTGTGCGACGCGGAGATCATCACGCCGAAGTCCGCATCGCGATCCGCGACGAGGAACGCCAGAGCGGGCGTGGGGATGACCCCGGCCTCGAGGACGTCGACCCCCGAGGAGGCGAGGCCCGCGGCGACCGCAGCGGTCAGGAAGTGCCCGGAGACCCGCGGGTCACGGGCGACGACGGCGGTGAGTCGCTTGCCTTCGGCCTTGCGAGCCTCCGCCGTACGGCCCTGGCCCAGGACGACAGCAGTCGCCTGGGCCAGGGTGAGCGCCAGGTCGGCGGTGAGGATGCCATTGGCGAGTCCTCGCACGCCGTCCGTGCCAAAGATCGGCATCGGAGCAGTGGACCTTAACGCTTCGAGTACTGAGGCGCCTTACGGGCCTTCTTGAGTCCGGCCTTCTTGCGCTCCTTGACGCGGGCGTCGCGCGAGAGGAAGCCGGCCTTCTTCAGGGTCGGACGGTTGTTCTCCGCGTCGATGCCGTTGAGGGCACGCGCGATGCCGAGACGCAGGGCGCCGGCCTGGCCGGAGTCGCCACCACCCGAGATGCGGGCGATCACGTCGTAGGCACCGGCGAGGTTCAGCGCGGTGAACGGGTCGTTGATGAGCTGCTGGTGCAGCTTGTTCGGGAAGTAGTCCTCGAGCGTACGGCCGTTGACCGTGATGGTGCCCGAGCCGGGAACCAGACGCACGCGGGCGATGGCCTGCTTGCGACGGCCGACAGCGGCGCCGGGGACGCTCAGCACGGGGCGGGGAGCCGCCTCGACCGCGTCGGTCTCCGGGGTCGACGTCGAGAAGTTCTGGAGGTTTTCGGTGGAGTCCTGGATGTCAGCCACGAGTATGTCCTTAGTCTGTACGGCGCTTACTGGGCGACCTGGTCGAGGGTGTACGGCTGGGGCTGCTGCGCGGCGTGCGGGTGCTCGGCACCGACGTACACCTTGAGCTTCGACAGCTGCTGGCGGCCCAGGCTGTTCTTCGGGAGCATGCCGCGGATGGCCTTCTCCACAGCGCGGACCGGGTTCTTCTCGAGGAGCTCGGCGTAGCTGACGGCCTTGAGGCCGCCCGGGTAGCCGGAGTGGCGGTACGCCATCTTCTTCTGGAGCTTCTGACCCGTGAGCGCGACCTTCTCGGCGTTCACGATGATGACGAAGTCACCCGAGTCGATGTGGTTGGCGAAGGTCGGCTTGTGCTTGCCACGCAGGAGCGTCGCCGCGTGCGAAGCCAGACGGCCGAGAACGACGTCGGTGGCGTCGATGACGACCCAGTCGCGCTGGACTTCGCCAGCCTTGGGGGTGTAAGTGCGCGTCACGATAGTGCTGCTTTCTTGTCGAACGGAGGTGTTCGTGAATCCCACTCCGGGGTGGTTCTTCCCGACGGGGAGGAACACGCCAGTGGAGGGCTCACGTTCGGATGTGCATCTTCCCCGCAGGCAGGGAAGGGCACCAAAGAGTCAGCATACGCCACCGGAACGGCATTCCCAAACCCGCCGGCGCCCGGACTCAGTCCGGGCGGACCGTCACGAGGATCGGGCGGTGGTCGCTGGAGCGCTGCGGCAGCGTGGTGATGCGCTCGATCTCGAAGCCGGACGACGTCGCGAAGTCGTAGTGCCCGCGGAAGACGCGGTAGCGCGTGTAGGTGTGGTCGTCGCTGAGGGAGAGCGCGTAGCCCTGGTCGCGCACGGCCTGCCCGAGGTTCTCCTTGAACACGGGGTAGTTGTAATCCCCCACCATGAGCTGCGGCAGCCCCTCGCCCAGCGTCGCGAGCTCGGCGAGCGCCGCACGGATCTGATGCCGCCGCAGCGAGTTCAACGCCGTCAGGGGCGCGGCGTGGAAGGACGCGACGATGAACTCGCCGCCGTCGTCGATGTCGCGCAGGCGCGCGCCGAGCACGCGCTCGTGCGCCGGCTTCGCGATGCGATCGTGCAGCGACTTCTTCAGGCCGAGGGTGCGGATGCCCTGCAGGCGGTAGGTGCTCTCGCGATAGAAGAGCGCGAGACCGAGACGGTTGCCCTGCGTCGCATCCGCCAGCACGAGACCGCCGATCCGGTCCGGCAGCTCCGGGACGTCGCACTCCTGCAGGCAGAGGATGTCGGGATCATGCTCATCGACGAGCGCCGCGAGCTCGCCGGCGGCCCGGTGCTTGCGCAGGTTGTAGGAGATGACCTTCATGATCGTCACCACGCTACCCGCCCCATCTGTGCCCCGGCTCCGGATCCGGACGATCAGTCGGTCTCGTGGTCCCGGCGGGCGCGGGTCTGGGTTGCCCGCGCGGCGAGGAGGTCGTCGGCGGGGTATCCGACCTCGGTGAGCGTGAGCCCGCGGGCGGCGAGCACCTTGAACTCGCTGGTCCGCGTGAGGGCATCGCGGAGCACGACGAGGTCGCCCACGTCGAGGCGCCCCTCCCCCACCGCCGCGCAGGCGCCGACGAGGGCCCGCACCATGCTGTGGCAGAACGCGTCGGCCTTCACCTCCGCGACGAGCACCCCGTCCGCGTCCCGCTGCCACCGGTAGTCGAGCAGCGTGCGGATGGTCGTGGCCTCCTCGCGCGGCTTGCAGTAGGCGGCGAAGTCGTGCAGACCGATGAGGGTCCGGGCGGCGGCGTCCATGGCCTCGGCGTCCAGCCGACCGCGGATCGTCGTGGTGTCGAGACGCCGTAGCGGGTCATAGCCGGCGAGGTCGTCGGCGAGCCGGTACCGATAGCGTCGCCAGACCGCGGAGAAGCGCGCGTCGAAGCCCTCGGGGGCGAGGGAGGAGCGCACGACCGACACGTCGGGGTAGGCGCCGAGCACCCCGCGCATGCGCGCCGCGATGCTGCCCGCGGGATCCTCGGCGGCGCGGCCGTGTCGTGCCTGGATCCGGGCCCACTGCGCCTCGTCGAGATCCACGTGCGCGACCTGTCCGCTCGCATGCACGCCGGCGTCCGTCCGTCCGGCGACGACGAACCGCACGTCGGAGCCGACGATCCGGGCGAGCGCCGCCTCCAGCGTCCCCTGGACCGTGCGGAGCGTGGGCTGCGTGGCCCACCCGCGGAAATGGGTGCCGTCGTAGGCGATGTCGAGCCGGATGCGCACGAGGCCAGCCTAGGACAGCCGCGCGCGCACCCTGCGCCTCAGATGCCGCCGTCGACCGAGCGGATCATCGCGCCCGGCTCCTCCGGCACCATCACCTCGGTCTCCCGGTTCAGGCTCTCGCCCCGGAAGAACCGCTTCGACCGCGGGAAGAGGTACCAGAGGAACATCAGGACGAGGCCGATCGCCAGCGACCCGATGCCGATCACGAACGTGCCGCCGATGCCGAAGAGCACGGTGTAGCCGTAGTCGACATCCCACATGTCGATCGCCGACTGCACGAACGCGCCGGTCAGCAGCAGCGCTCCGAGCAGCGGGAAGATGCCCTTGAAGAACAGGTCGCGGGTCGAGCGGCGCAGGTCGGCACGGAAGTACCAGACGCAGGCGAAACCGGTGATGGCGTAGTAGAACGCGATCGCGAGGCCCAGCGAGAGGATCGAGTCCTGCAGGATGTTGTCGCTGATGAGGGTCATGCCGACGTAGTAGAGGGAAGCCACCACGCCCATGACGATGGTCGAGAACGACGGCGTCTTGTAGACGGGGTGCACGTCCTTGAACTTCGCCGGGAGCGCCCTGTACACGCCCATCGCGAGCGTGCCGCGGGCGGTCGGGAGGATGGTCGTCTGGGTGGACGAGATCGCCGAGATGATGACCGCGACCACCAGCACCCAGCCGAACGGTCCGAGCAGCCCGTCCTTGATGGCCAGGAAGAAGTCGTCGGCGTTGGCCTCGTTGCCGAGTCCCGTGCCGTCCTCGCCGAGTCCGGCGTACATCATCGCGGCGATCGTCACCGCGACGTACGTCGCCAGGAGGATGACGCAGGTGAGCACCGCGGCGCGGCCGGGGATGCGCTTCGGGTCCTTCGTCTCCTCGTTGAGGGCGAGGCAGGTGTCCCATCCCCAGTAGATGAAGAGCGCGAGGAGGATCGCCTCGGTGAAGCCCGACCAGTCGGTGAAGCCGAAGGGGTTCAGCCACTCCCACGAGAACGGGGTGGCGTCGGGGGCGTCGCCCGTGAAGAACTGCCAGAGGGCGGCCACGATGAAGATCGCCAGCGCGAGGTACTGGATCGCGAGGAGCACGTTCTGGATGCGCTCGCCGATCTCGACCCCGCGCCAGCTCACCCAGGTCATCGCCGCGATGAAGAGAACCGCCACGACGACGACGCGCCAGTCGTTGTTCTCGAGGTCCTGCCCGATCAGCGACCAGAAGTACACGGAGGCGATCTGCGCGAGGTTCGCGAGCACGACCATGCCGGCGACCGCGACGCCCCAGCCGCCCATCCAGCCCACCCACGGCCCGAAGGCCTTGCTGCCCCAGGTGAACGTGGTACCGCAGTCGGGGACGGCGTTGTTGAGCTCGCGATAGGCGAAGGCGATCAGCAGCATCGGCACGAAGGCGATGATGAAGGCGATCGGCGCCTGCGCGCCGACGGCGAGCACGACGAAGCCGAGCGTCGCGACGAGCGAGTAGACGGGGGCCGTGGAGGCGAGCCCGATGACGGTGGAGCCCCACAGGCCGAGGGTGCCTGCGGCCAGGCCCTTGCCGTCGGGGCGTTCGAGGTGGATGGGCGTCGTTGCCATGTCCTGAACAGTACGGCTCGCTGCGGTATCCCGTCAATCCTTTTGTTTCTGCAACGGAATCCATGCGTCGCGTTCAGATACGCGAAGGATTCCGTGGGTCAGTCGCGACCGAGCATTCCGTCGGCGTGCGCCGCGACCCACTCCATCAGCGGAAGCATCCGCTCCATCAGGTCACGCCCGAGAGGCGTGAGGCTGTACTCGACATGCGGCGGCACCGTCGGCAGCGACTCCCGATGCACCAGGCCGTCGTCGGTGAGGGTCCGCAAGGTCGACGCGAGCATCTTCTCGCTGATGCCGTCCACCTCCCGACGCAGCTCGCCCCAGCGCCGCGTGCCGTCGGAGAGACAGGAGAGTACGAGCACGCCCCACTTGCTCATGATGTGGTCGAGGATGACGCGTGTCCCGCATCCCTGATCGAAGAGAGCGGGCTGGGAGTCGCGGATCTGCGCAAAACTCACCGTCATGTGGGTACCTTACCGAAAAGTGGGTACCCGCCGAAAGGAATGCGGAGCACGGCTGCCGGGGTTGTCCGGGGAGTCAGCAACGAAAGGACTCCCATGACCATCCTCGTCACCGGTTCGACCGGTCACCTCGGCCGCCTCATCGTCGCCGCCCTGCTCGCGCGCGGCGTCGACCCGCAGACGATCCGCGCCGGTTCGCGCGACCTCGCCAAGGGGGACGACCTCGGCGTGCCCGTCGTCCGTCTCGACTACACCGACCCGGCGTCGGTCGCGGCGGCGCTCGACGGCGTGGACACCGTCGTGCTCGTCTCCGGCTCGGAGGTGGGCCAGCGCGTCGCGCAGCATCAGGCGGTCATCGAGGCCGCGAAGGATGCCGGGGTGTCGAAGTTCGTCTACACGAGCGCTCCGAAGGCCACCACGAGCTCCCTCGTCCTGGCTCCCGAGCACAAGGCCACCGAGGAGCTCATCGCGGCTGCAGGTCTTCCCGCGGTGATCCTCCGCAACAACTGGTACACCGAGAACTACGCCGCCGACCTGGCTCGTGCAGCGGAGACCGGCACCCTCAGCGCCGGCACCGGAGAGGGCCGCGTCGCCTCCGCCAGCCGGAAGGACTACGCCGAGGCCGCCGCCGTCGTCGCCACCGAGGACGGACACCTCGGTGCGGTCTACGAGCTCGGCGGGGACGTCGCATGGACCTACGCCGACCTCGCCGCCGCGATGACCGAGGTGACGGGCCGCGAGGTCGTGTTCGTCCCGCTCTCCGCCGACGAGCAGCTCGCCGCGCTCCGCGCCGCCGGCCTCGACGAGGGCACCGCCGGGTTCGTCGTCGCCCTGGACGCCGGCATCCGCGACGGCGCCCTGGCGGACACCGACGGCACCCTCCGCCGCCTCATCGGCGCCCGACGACCCCGCTCGTCGAGGGCCTCCGCGCCCTGGTGTGACCCGTGGAGCGCCGCCGTCACGGACGGCGGCGCTCCCCCGGCTCCGGCTCCACGGCGCTCTGCACGTAGGCGACGGTGAGCGTGAGGCTCCCGCGGCGCAGGCCTTCGGCCCGCAGCACCGCGTCCACGGCGTCACGGGCATGCCGCAGCGTCGCGACGCTGCGCACCCGCCCGTCGACGCCGATCGCCGCCTCCACCGCCACGCCGTCCGCTCCGGCGGCGACGGACACGATCGGTTCGACTCCGCGCTCGTTCCCCCACGCCGACGCACCCGCACGCAGGAGGTTGGAGACGAGGGAGCCCGATCGGTATACGCCGCGCACCCCGGAGCAGGCGCGCAGCGCCGCCTCGATCCGGAGCGCGAGACCCGCGCGCTCCTCCTTCGACAGCTCGGTGCCGGTCATCATGCCCCCTCCCTGACGTCGGTGATCGCGACATCGATGGCCACGACCTGCAGCTCGGTATGACGACGCAGGCGGGCCTCCACCTCCGCGCGCAGCCGGTCGGCGACGCGACGGAGAGGGTCGCCGAGGCGCACGCTCGCGTCGATCGCCACCCGCACCGGCGCTCCGGGCTCTGTGACATCGCCCTCCAGCCGGCACCGGCCGACCAGCACGCCGGGGACGGCCTCCTCCGCGGCACGGACCAGTCCGCGCACGGCGCCTTCGGTGATCGCCAGCTCCACGTCCGGATCATCGGAGGCGAAGGGGATGCGGCGCCCCGCCTGGGCGTCCATCGCGATGCCGCTGAGGATCCTCTCCACCCAGCTCTCGTCCGCGGCAGGCGCGGAGGAGGCATCCTCATCCATCAGGGCGCTGCCCAGCCCGCGCAGCCTCTCCAGGGCATCGAGCGCGAGCTGGCACCCCGGCGACTCCTCGATGGCGGGATTCCGCGGGGTGCGGCCGGAGTCCAGGTAGTCGCTGAGCTCCTCGATCGTGCGCCCGTCGAGGTCGGCGGGCTCCAGGCCGAGGCGGCGCAGCTGGTCGTCCTCGTGGTGATCGGTCATCGCCACGCCTCCATCCGTGTGATCAGGAACCGTCGCGCGCGGGACAGCAGTCCGCGCACCGTGCTGACGGGGATGCCGAGCTCCTCGGCGATCTCGTCGTAGCTGTAGCCGGCCAGCTCCCGCAGCACCCAGCATTCGCGCTGGGCCTCCGGGAGTTCGCGCAGGGCCGCGCCGAGGGCCTCGACGCCCGCTCTCGCCTCGACGACCGCATGGGGCGATGCCTGCGGCGGCGCGGGTCGGTCGATCTCGTCCACGTCGAGCGCGGGACGCGTCCGGCGCAGCCGATCCACCGCCTTGCGGCTCACGATCCGCATGAGCCAGCTCTTGACCTTCGCGGGGTCCTCCAGCTCACCGAACCGCTGCCATGCCGTCACGAACGCGTCCTGCACGATGTCGTCGACCTCCGCCGACGCGTTGAGCATCCGCTGCGTGTAGGCCCTCATCATCGGCGTGTACCTGCGCACGAGCACCGCGAACGCGGCGACGTCGCCGTCCATCGCGCGGCCGGCGACGATACGGTCTCCGACCTGCTCCAGCGCCTCACCCCAGTGATCGGCTGCCATTCCCCCACCCCTCGTTCACGGTTCCCCGGACGTTCGGAGCCCGCGCCGCATCGGATCGGATCGACCCTCTGCGCGCGGGCGGAGGAGACGCCCCTCCGGGCGCCTCCTCCCCTTCCGTCACTTGGTGAACGTGTCCTTGACATCCTCGGCCGCGTTCCTGACATCGCCCTTGGCCTGCTCGGCCTTGCCCTCGGCGACGAGCTTGTCGTTGTTCGTGACCTCGCCGACGACCTCCTTGGCCTTGCCTGCGACCTTCTCGGCTGCGGCCTTGATCTTGTCCTCCGCGCTCATGGCGCCTCCTTTCCTCACACGACCCCGACGGTCGGGGTCGATGTCTGTGTGCTGTGCGGCTCACGCGCCGCCGTGCTCTGTCCGGCCACCAGCGAACGGCGCATCCGCTGCCGGGAGCGGAAGAGTTCCCGCCAGCCGCGGTCGGCGATGTGCACGACGACCGGCATCCGCGTCCCGGTGACGGCGTCCCACTCCTGCACGACCGCATCGGCGGCGGCGAGCACCTGCCCCAGGGCCGCGCCGGGGCGTGGAGTGACCACGAGGCCGAGAGCGATCTCGCGGCCGGCCTTCCGGCTCGTCACCCGGGCGGCCAGCACGTCCGCTCGATCGGCGAGGGGGGCTGCGAGCAGCTGCTCCGCCACACTCCGGTCGACGGTGGTCGTGCCGCCCTCACCGGCGAGCCGGAGAAGGGTGCGCTCCCGCCTCGGCCTGCGGGTGAGCAAGAACGCGAGGAGGAGGACGACGAGCAGCACCGCGGCGGCGAGCCCCGCGAGCGCCCACAGCGGCACGAAGCCCGCACCGGGGATGTCGAGGCCCCAGGCCCCCGACCACGCCACGACACCGTCGGCCTCGGCGAGCACATCCTCGGCGGGGGCCGGAAGCGCCCCCGCGCCCCGCAGTCCCGCAGCGAGGAGGACGACGCCCCCGCCCAGAAGCATCGCGGCTCCTCCGAGGAGGACGATCCGGTTCGCGACGGTCCCTGCCGACGTCACGCGATCACTCCTTCCCGCGCCACCCGCACCCGCGGCGAGAGCCGGAATCCGGTCTCGTCCAGCACGCGCAGGGCCGCGTCTCCCGCGGCGTCCGCATCCACCGGGACCCCGCTCGTGGGCGTGACCCGGATCAGCACCGTGCGTCGTCCCACGGTCACGCGCACCTGGCCGCGTGGCACGCCGACCCGGCGCGCGGTGCCGTCGGCGATGGCGTCGGCGAGCACCCCGTCGTCGATCACGAGCGCGGCCCGTGCGGCGAGCCGCGTGCGACGGGCCCGCCGACCGGGAAGCACGGCGAGTCCGAGGAGGAGCAGCGCCACGACCACGAGCACGGCCCCGGCGGCGATCATCACCGCAGGCGCCGCGGCGGAAGCCGTGACGGGCGTGAGCCATCCGGTGATCTGCGCGCGGAAACCCGCGTCGAGAGTCCCGGCGACCATCGCGCCCAGCAGAGCGAGGAGGAGCACCGCGAGGACGACCGCGAGCGCGATCGCCGGGCCCCGGCGCGTCGCCCTCGCCTCTCGACGAAGCAGTCGCCGCGACGTCGTCGTGTTCGCCGTCATGCCACTCTCCTCTCGTCCTCACGCCGGACTCCGGTGAAACGCACGTCCACCGCTCCCACGCGGCGGGCCGCCAGCTCGCGCATGCCGCGGACGACCGCGTCGCGCACGGCGTCGGCGCGGACCGCCACGGGACCGCCCCCGCGGCTCCCCAGGACGACCGGGACCGCCACGGAGACCCGCAGGTCGCCGCGGCTGTCGGCGAGGTCGACGCTCGCGTCTCCCGCGCCGACTCCGGCGACATCGCGGACGATCCCCAGCGCGAGCCGATGCAGCGCCCGGGCCTCGACGACCGTGGCCCCCGCCACGGTCGTCGGCCCGTCCGTCACTGCGACGCTCATGAGGACGATCGCCGCCCGCGCACCACGTCGGCGAGCGCCCGCACGTCCAGGCGACCGTCGACGATGCGGCCGACGACCGCACCGACGAGCATCGCGAGGGTGACGAGCAGGAACGCCCAGAACCCCCAGACGATCCAGGTCAGCGCGAGCACCGTCGCCGCAGCTCCGCCGATCACCGAGGCGTTCACTGGACTCGCGCCTCCGGAGCCTCGTCGTCGTCCTCGGAGGGGATGTGCACGTCGTTGACGGTCACGTTCACCTCGGCGACCTCCATGCCCACCAGCTCCACCATGGCCCGGTGGATCGCGGCCCGCACCTGGTCGGCCACCTTCTGCAGGGACACGGGGTACTCCGCGACGATCGTCACGTCGACGGCCACCTGCGTCTCGCCCACCTCGACGCTGATCCCCTGCGCGAGGTCGGTCGTGTTGAGGGCGTCGCGGATGGCGCCCATCATGCGTGCGGCGCCGCCGCCGAGCGCGTAGACCCCGTCCACCTCTCGTGCCGCGATGCCGGCGATCTTCGCGACCACCGCATCCTCGATCGTGGTCTTCCCCGCCGCCCCCTGCGACGCCGGAACGACCTGAGCCTTGGGCTGGGTGCCCCCAGTCACGTTCGCCATCTCGAGCTCCTTCATCCGTGTGACCACGCGGTTCCCGCGCGGGCCGTGTTCTCACGACACCACTAAGACGGTCGGGGAGCACAGAATGTCACAAACTTCTCCGAACGAATTTCGGCCCGCCGCTCGGCGGCACCTCTCAGTGCACTCCAAGGTTCAGAGTGCAAAGTTGCACTTTATGGAGACCAGTGCAGAATCCACCCGGGAGCAGCGCAAGCGTCGGACCACGCGCGCGCTCACCGAAGCCGCGCGCCGCTTGACCACCGAGCGGGGCTTCGCGGGCTTCACCGTCGAGGAGCTGTGCGCCGACGCCGGGGTCTCGCGGCGCACGTTCTTCAACTACTTCGAGAGCAAGGAGAACGCCGTCTTCGGCTTCGCCGTCATCGACTCCCGCCAGGAGGAGCTCGAAGCGGCCTTCCTCGACCGCGAGGGCGATCTCCTGGACGACTTCGTGCAGCTCACCATCGAGCGCTTCGCCCTCTTCGATCCCATCGAGCACGCCGCGGAGCTGTTCGCCGTCATCGAGCAGGAGCCGCGGCTGCTGCGGGCCGCCTTCGAGCAGCAGGAGAAGCACGAGCGCCGCGACATCGCCCTCGTGGCCCGCCGCATCGGCGCGGAGCCGGACGCGGAGCTGCGCGCGGAGGTGCTCGTCCACTCCGTCGGCGCGCTCGTGCGCCTGTGCATGGAGCAGCTGCTGCACCACCACTCCACCGAACCGTTCGCCGACCTCATCACCCGCCGGCTGCGCCTCGCGCGCGACCTCTACTCCCCTTCACAGAAAGCCCACTGATGTCCGCCACCGCCACCGCGGATGCGCCCTTCCTCCTGACGAAGCGCCGCATCTGGATCATCTTCAGCGCCCTGATCGCGGGCATGCTGCTCGCGAGCCTCGACCAGACGATCGTGTCGACCGCGATGCCCACCATCGTCGGCCAGCTCGGCGGCGTCGACCATCAGGTCTGGATCACCACGGCCTACCTGCTCGCCACCACCATCGTCATGCCGATCTACGGCAAGTTCGGCGACGTGCTGGGCAGGCGGTCGCTGTTCCTCGTCGCCATCGCCCTGTTCACGCTCGCCTCGGTCGGCTGCGCTTTCGCGTCGGACTTCTGGATGTTCGTCGTCTTCCGTGCCCTCCAGGGTCTCGGCGGCGGCGGGCTCATGATCCTCTCGCAGGCGATCATCGCCGACATCGTGCCCGCCAACGAGCGCGGCAAGTACATGGGCCCGCTCGGTGCGGTGTTCGGCCTCTCCGCGGTCGCCGGACCGCTCCTCGGCGGCTTCTTCGTCGACCACATGACCTGGCAGTGGGCGTTCTACATCAACATCCCGGTCGGCATCGCGGCGTTCCTCATCGCCCTCGTAGCGCTGAAGCTCCCCAGCAAGAAGGCGGAGAAGCCGATCGACATCCTCGGCGTGCTCTTCCTGTCCGCTGCCACGACGTGCCTCATCTTCTTCACCGACTTCGGCGGCGACGCCGCGTTCGGCTGGGATTCCCTGGCGACCTGGGCCTGGGGCGCCGGCCTCGTGGTGTCGGCGACGGCGTTCGTCATCACCGAGTCGCGCGTGCAGGACCCGATCATCCCGCTCAGCCTCTTCCGCAACCCGATCTTCGTGAACGCCACCGCGATCGGCCTCGTCCTCGGCATCGGCATGTTCGCGGCGATCGGCTTCGTCCCGACATTCCTGCAGATGTCGTCCGGAACGTCCGCCGCCGCGTCGGGGCTGCTGATGATCCCGATGATGGTGGGCCTCATGGGGACCTCGATCTTCTCCGGCATCGCGATCTCGAAGACCGGGAAGTACAAGATCTACCCGATCCTCGGCACCATCATCACCGGCATCGCGATGGTCGCCATGACCACCCTGTCGGCGGAGACGCCGATCTGGCTGATCTGCGCGTTCCTGTTCGTCTTCGGCGCCGGGCTCGGCCTCATCATGCAGGTCGTCGTGCTCGTCGTGCAGAACGCCGTCCCGGCAGGCGAGATCGGCACCGCCACGAGCACGAACAACTACTTCCGCGAGGTCGGCGCCTCGCTGGGGACCGCGGTGTTCGGCACGATCTTCACCACGCGGCTGACGGAGAACCTCCTCGGCGTGTTCGCCGGCGCCGGGGCATCCCCCGAGGCCGCGTCCCAGGCCGCATCCACGATCGACCCCGCCACGCTGAACAGTCTGCCGGACGAGGTGCGCGACGGCATCGTCACGGCGTACGCGGACGCGCTCGCGCCGGTGTTCTGGTACCTCGTGCCCTTCATCGCGCTCGCGCTCATCCTGTCGCTGTTCCTCAAGCAGATCCCGCTGTCGGATCAGGCCGGTCTCGTGGCCCGCGGTGAGGCGATCAGCGGCGAGGAGGCCGAGCGCCTGGAGGCCGAGCTCCGCGCCGGAGGGCGGGTCGACGCCGCACGCGCGGACGCCGAGCCGGGAGAGACCGGCTCGGCGCCCGCAGGCAAGTAGCCCGCGCTAGGGGAGGTCGGCGACGTCGACGTCGTCCTCCCCGCCGCCCGTCGCCGGAAGCTCGTCGGGCTCGGGGTCGTGGTCGGTGGTGACGAAGTCGGGGTCGACGCCGATGGCCTCGATCTCCTCCTGGTTCTCCTGGCTGTTCGATGTGTCGGACATGGCGCCTCCTGACGTTGGGGATCCGGACGGCCAGTCTGAGCGGGCGGCTTCCCGGGGCCGAGGGGGTTGACACGGCGTGTCGTCCGGCGCTTTCGTCGGGTCCGGCACGGAACCACCAGACTGGAGCCGTCCGCCCCTTCCCCCTTCGAGGAGCACCCGTGATCGACGCCGCACCGCACCGTTCCGCCTGGCAGCGCTTCTGGGATTGCGGAGGCTGGTGGCGCGCTCTCCTGCTCGCGGCGGTGTACTACGGCCTCTATCAGCTGTTCTCGCTCGCCTTCCTCCCGCTGGCCGCGCAGGTCGACGACCCGGCCAGCGCAGCCGGCGTCCTCGTCTACGACGTCCTTCCGATCCTCGTCGGGGGTCTCCTGCTCATCGGGTTCATCGCCTCGGTCGGGTGGTGGCGCCCCGTGTTCGGGCGCCAGCCGATCCGGGGAGCGGGATGGATGTGGATCGCGATCGTCGCCGTCCTGCTGTTCAACGTCCTCCGCTTCCTCACGATCGACTATGGCAGCGTCGGGTTGGATGTGGTCGCGACCTGGCTGCTCGCGGGACTCGCCATCGGCTTCGCGGAAGAGGTCCTCACCCGCGGCCTCGTCGTGAAGATGATGCGCGACGCGGGGGCGCGCGAGCTCGTCGTCGCCGTCGTCTCGTCCGCCGTCTTCGCCGCGCTGCACTCGGGGAACCTGCTGACCGGTCAGGATCTGTTGCCGACGCTCTTCCAGCTCGTGTACACGTTCGCGTTCGGCATCTGCATGTACCTCGCGCTCCGCGTCACCCGGACCATCGTCGCCCCGATCCTCCTGCACGCCAGCACCGACCCGAGCATCTTCCTGCAGACGCTGCACCCCGCCGAGGGTGGGCTGACGGCGTTCGCGGCTCTGGGGAACATCGTGGTGGTCGTCGTGGGTCTCGTGCTGATGATCTTCATCCGCGGTCGCGTCCGCACCTCCGCACCCGACGCCTTCGCCCCTCAGCGCTGACAGCGCGCGTCACCCCGCACGCCAGACGGCGTGGGTGCCGACCGCCGCGATCGCGAACACCAGCACGGCCACCCGGTGCGCGTCGCCGACGGCCAGGGCCGCATCGGAGGCACCGATGAGGTCGTCGGCGACACCGGCCACCATCGTCCGCGACACGACGGCATCGTCCATCTCGGCCACGCCGTCCGCGAGCCATCCCCTGACGAGCCGGAGGCTTCTCGGCCCGAGCTCGACCCCGAGAGGGACCGCAAGACAGCTCAGCACGTCGGCGACGGTCACGCCGTGCCGCCGCAGCCCGGCGAGGGCCCCGGCGAGGGCGCCGGTCAGCAACGCGCGCCCGTACCCTTCGGCGACCAGCACGTCCCACGACTCCTGCGGCGCGAGCGTCTCCAGCCCGAGGCAATGACCGCGCCCGTCGGCGACAGCTTCCTCCAGGGCGCGCCGGGCGTCCCGGAACACGATGCTCGCACGGCGATCGGGCGCAGACACGGCAGACCTCGTCCCTCGATGCCCGCCATCTCGGTGGCCGGCTGGGTGGCCGACGCGTCACACACTCTAAGACGCTCCGCGCGGGTGAGGACGGTATCCCGGCACGGAGGTCGGAGACGACAACACCCCCGGAAGGTTCCGGGGCGCAGCGACGGTGCTCCCGTCCGGAGCGCGTCTGACGCTGCCCTTGCGGTGGTGGAGTGACCTTCCGCCCCGATGACCGCGTCTACGTCGACGAGTCGAAGGCCCGCGGATACTACGTCGTTGCGACAGCATCCGCAATCAGCGACGTCCGGGCATCCGGGCGGGCGCTGCGTGACCTCCTCAAACCGGGTCAGCGACGCCTCCACTTCAAGAGTGAGAGCGACAGTCGACGCCGCCAGATCCTCTCCCGCATGTGCGCTCTCGATGTACGCGTGTCCGTGTGGCTCGTCAGGCAGCGGTCAGACAAGGAAGCGCGTCCCCTGTCGCTCGCTGCGCTCACTGAGGATGCGATCCTCGGCGGCGTGGCGAAGCTGGTCATTGAACGAGACGCGTCCCTCGAGCGCGCCGATCGGCGATTGATCGCAGAGACGATCCGCCGCGTCGGGCCCGCGGAGATGCAGTATCTTCATGTCGCGCCGCACGAGAATCCGTTGCTCTGGGTGAGCAACGCCGTCGCCTGGTGCTATTCGAACGGTGGAGACTGGGTACGCCGCGTCGAAGCGCTCGTGGGGTCGCGGGTCACCCGGATGGAGAAACACGTGAGCCTGGCTCGTCATACCGTCCGGAAGACTGCCAGGCTCCGAGGGCTACTGCCCGCCGTGCTTCCAGTGTACTCGGCACATGGACGAGCCAAGGCCGAACCGGCATCCCTGCGGGGAACGACAAAACCCCCGGAAGGTTCCGGGGGTTTCATGCTGTAGCAGGAGCGGGGCTTGAACCCGCGACCTCACGATTATGAGTCGTGCGCTCTCACCAACTGAGCTACCCTGCCGCACGGCATCCGCATCGCAGATGCGAACTCCGAGCCCCGAGTCAGGATTGAACTGACGACCCCTTCCTTACCATGGAAGTGCTCTGCCACTGAGCTATCGGGGCGTGCTGCCCCTCGCGGGGCAACCACACGAGAATACCATCACTGTGGCGTCCTCATGAAATCGAGACGGTCACTCCTCCGAGGTGAGCGACGTGCGTCCGGCGTTCTTCTTGAGCCACGGCATCGGGTCGATGGTCGTCCCGTTCACGATGAGCTCGAAGTGCAGGTGCGCCCCGTAGGAGCGGCCGGTGTTACCGGTCTTGCCGACGATGTCGCCGACCTTGACCTTGTCGCCCGCCTTCACCTGCAGCGAGCCGTACTGCATGTGCGAGTAGTGGCTCGTGATGACCGAGCCGTCGATGACGTGGTCGATGTAGACCGTGACACCGTAGGCGGCGCCCTGCTCGGTCGCGATGCGGACGGTGCCGTCGGCGATCGCCTGGATGGGCGCGCCGTTGCCCGGCACGAAGTCGATGCCCTCGTGGAGGCGGCCACTGCGCATGCCGTAGCCGTAGCTCATGCCCACGCCGACGAGGAACGGCCACTGGATGGCGGCGTCCGGGTCGTTCGTGAAGATCTCGCCGGAGTAGTTGATGCCCTGCTCGGCGGCGACCTCGACGAGCGAGACCGTGCTGAAGTTGTCGGCCCGCGAGAGCGGCTCGTTCTGCACGCCGGACGGCGCGACGAACGCCTGGATCTCGTCGTCCGCCGAGCCTGCCGCATCGGCGGCAGCCGCCGTGACGAGGGACGTCGAGGCGAGCGATCCGCCCTGGGCGGCCGCGACGGCCTCCGCGGGCAGGGTCATGGACACGGCCAGGAGTCCGGCGAGCCCCATCGCGCCGACGGTGGCACCGGCGGCGAGGGTCTTGCGGATGCGGCGGGTGCGGCGAGGACCGACGGCCGCGAGGCCGGCGGTATCGATCTTCGGCGCGGTCTGCGATGCGGCGTTCGCGACGAAAGCCGAACGGCGGGACGCCGACGGCGTCGGGATGGAGCCGGTCTCGCGGAAGGCGCGGGAGGCGCGCTCGAAGGCGTCGCCCTCGGCGTCAGCCTCGGCGACGAAGGGCTCGGATGCCGGGGCGATGTCCTCGACCGGGACGGTGTCTTCTGACTTCTCGACGATCTCGGCGACGACGGGCACCGCGGGGACATCGGCGATGGCGGGCGCAGCCGCGGCGATGAAGGGCTCCTCGGGTGCGACCGGCACCGGGGGCACCTCGGCCTGGCGCTGACGCGCGGCGCGACGGGACAGGGGGATGACAGCAGCGAGGGCGATCACGGTCTCCGCGTCAGCGAGGGGTGCCGTCGACCCGCTCGCCGAGGCCTCGGAGGCCGCAGTGCGAGGGCGGCTAGACCGGCGCGTGGGCGCAGCGGCAGCCTGGGGGTTCTCGAAGGGCAAAGCTAATCTCTCGGTCGTTCGTGATGCTCGGGGGCGCAATGACAACTCTCACCTTCGGGTGGTGAAAGTAACGATCGGGTAAACACTACCCCGATCCTCCTGTGAAAGCCATGGACCGGTCAGGGTTTTTCCTCATCGAGGATATCCCGGAGTCGGTCGTGCACGGTCACGCCACCCGCGATCAGGAAGGGCCGCGGCGATTCCCGGTCGATCCGGCTCACGCGCCCACCCGCTTCCTGGACGAGCAGGGCACCCGCCGCGTGATCCCACGGTTTGAGGCCGCGCTCGAAGTATCCGTCCAGTCGGCCCGCCGCCACGTAGGCCAGGTCCAGGGCCGCCGAACCCATACGGCGGAGATCCCGGGCGATGGGCATCACCCGGCGGACCGTCGCGAGGTCGCCGTCGTGCGTCGCCGGGTCGTAGCCGAACCCGGTCGCCAGGAGTGCCCCGGCGTCGGTCACCGCGGTCACCGCGAGCCGGACGCCGTCCGACCAGGCACCGTGCCCGCGAGCGGCCGCGAAGGTCTCGCCGATGGCGGGCGCGTGCACGGCGGCGGCCAGCGCCTCCCATGCGTCGGGCTCCGGAGGGCCGCTGACGGCCGCGATGCTCACGTTGTACGCGGGGATGCCGTAGGCGTAGTTCACCGTGCCGTCGATGGGGTCGACCACCCACGTGATGCCGCTGTCGCCGGTGGCCGCCCCCGACTCCTCGCCGAGGAAACCGTCCGCCGGCCGCGCCGCGCGCAGTCGCTCGCGGATGAGCGCCTCCACCTCGCGGTCCGCCTCGGTCACGATGTCGGCGAGCGTCGACTTGGTCGCCGCGAGCCGGACGCCCTCCCGGCGTCGGGTACGGGCGAGCGCACCCGCCTCCTCGGCGATCTCCGTCGCCAGCGCGCTGAGCTCGAGAGCGTCGATCACAGCGCCGGGTGCGAGGGTGCGGGCGGCGGCGGCGGGAAGGCCGGGGGCTCACCCTGGGTGGGCGGAGCGGGCTGCGGCGGCGCCGGCTGCGCAGGTGCCGACGAGGGCGACGCCGGCTGCGGCGGCGCCGGCAGGTCGGGCGCGGGAGGCACAGGGCCAGGAGCGGGAGGCGCCGCGAAGTCCGGAAGGGCCGGAGCCGTCGGCGCCAGGGGCGGGGTCGCCACGGGGAACCCCGCGGCGGGCGCCTGACCCAGGGCCTGGGGAGCCGTCGAGGGGTACCCCGTGTAGAACGCATTCCAGTCCGGGCTCCCGTCCGGAAGGACCGGGAGGGGCGTGATCCCGTCGGCGTAGGTCGGCCAGGACGGTGCGGAGGCGACCGGCCGGGCGGCAGGAGCCTTCTTCGGCGCGAACAGGGCGTTGAGCAGCGGAATGAGCGTGGTGCCGACGGCGACGAGGATCGTGAGGGCGACGACGATGCGCCAGTACAGCTCGGTGTAGTCGAAGGTGTTGGGGAACGCGAGGAAGAAGACCAGCAGGGCGACGAGGGCGCCGAGGAAGACGATCGTCACGATGTGGATCACCTTCGTGAAGGTCGTGACATGGCGCTGCGCGGCACGGGTGAAGAGCCGCACATGGAGCAGTGCGAGCTGCAGGATCCCGATCACGAGCAGCAGCTGGAAGAAGCGCTCCGCGCCGAAGTAGAGCCCGTCTTCCGGGAGCCAGATCTTCACGAGGCCGACGAGGAGCGCGATGACCCAGGAGACCATGCTCGCGAGCTGGAGCCAGTCCGGCCGGTTCGGCGCGAGGCCCGCCTCGAGGATGGCGATCCCGGCGAAGGCGGCGAGCAGGAGGATCGTGAGGAAGGCGCGACCGATGAGGCCGTTCTGATCACCGACCAGGACCCACACGACGCAGACCAGAGCCGCGGCGATGAGGGCGCCGATCGCGACCCACAGCGAGCCCCTGATGAGCAGCGACATGTTCTTCTTGTCACCCTGCGGCTGCAGCCGGGCGGTGTCCGGATGGGACATGGGGATCCTCTCGTCGAGCGGCGATGCCTTCATCCTGCCACGCGCGGGCCCGCTTGTTCCGGCTTCCCTCGAGTGCGAAGGAGATCGGGGACCGACCGAGGTCTGGGGAGGAAGGGTCAGCCGGCCTTCTTCGCGGAGGCCGCCGCGAAGGCCGCGACCCGCGCCTGTGCGTCCGGGGTCTCCAGGGCGGCGCCGATGGACCGGGCCTCCTCGCTCAGCTGCTCGGCGAACGTGCGCTCCGGCTGCGACCGCACCAGCCGCTTGGCCTGCCCGTACGCGTCGGCGGCGCCGGCGAGCCAGAACCGCGCGATCTCCTCGGCCCGCGCACGGACCCGGTCGGCCTCCGTCCTGCCGTCCTCGCCCTCCACGACCTCGGCCACCAGACCCCAGTCGAGAGCCTCCGCGGCCGTGAGCAGCCGGTCCTGCAGCACGAGCTGGAGGGCGCGGCGCTGACCCACGGCCCGCGCGAGCTGCGCCGACACGGAGAGGTCGGGCGTGAGGCCGATGTTCGCGTACAGGCTCCCGAGCTGCGACCGCGAGCCCACCACCGCGTAGTCCGTGGCGAGCAGGATGCCGAGTCCGCCACCGGCCGTCGTCCCGTGCGCCGCGGCGACCACGGGCACGCTCGACTCCGTGAGCGCGCGGATCCCGGTGTTGATGACCTCCGCCAGCGCGGTGATCTCCGCCCCGGACGACCCCATGGTCGCCGCCATGTCGATCACGTCACCGCCCGCGCAGAACGCCGGTCCCGCCGCGTCGATGAGGATGGCCTGCACGTCGTCGCGCGATGTCGCCTCGACGGTCGCATCCCGCCAGGCGTACGCCAGATCGGCGTTGAAGGCGTTGAGGCGGGTCGGACGGTTGAGCGTGAGCCGCGCCATCCCCTCGTCGACGGCGAACAGGATGGCATCACTCATGGCTTCTCCTTCGAGCACAGGCGGATGCCTCCAGGCTAGTCGCGCTCAGGCGCCCTCCCAGACGCGCGCCACGAACCGCTCCATCCGTCGCCGGGTGCCATCGAGCCGGAAGTCGACCTGTCCCGCCGCCCGGATCTCGTTCGGTGCGAGCGGATGCGCCAGGCGCACGTTCTCGTGGCAGGACAGATCGGCGCAGATGTAGGTGCCGACCGAGTCGCCGCGCTCCCCCGCCTCTCCCGTGCGTCGCGCCGCGAACAGCGCCACCTGGTTGCCCGGCTGCATCGTGTGGCAGATGTTGCACATGCCCGAGCGCCCGCGCCCTGGTTCCGACGCCCGCAGCACCACGCCGACCACGCGCCCCTCGTGCGGGATGAGGACGTAGCCGCGCTTGCCGGCGCTCGGGTCGCGCCAGGCGAAGAAGTCGAGGTAGTCCCAGTCCACGAGGAGGAAGTCGTGCGGCATCTCCATGACGCGCAGCTCGTCGGCGTCCGCGTTCACGAACGAGGCCCGGACGTCGGCTTCGGTGAGAGGTCGCATCGCTCCAGTCTAGGAACTCGGCGCGGAGGTGAGGCCGGGAACAGGAGAAGCCCCCGCGAGCGGGGGCTTCCGTGGTGGCGAGTGAGGGATTCGAACCCCCGAAGTCGAAGACGGCTGATTTACAGTCAGATCCCTTTGGCCACTTGGGTAACTCGCCAGAGCGCACCCGTCCGACTTGAACAGCCAACCGGGGGCACGAAGAACAATCATACCTGCCGGATGCGGGCGCGAGAAATCGAGGCGTCAGCTCCCGTGCACGCCGCGGTCGGCGGCGGCCAGCGACTCCGGCGTGCGCAGCAGCCCGCCCTCGGCGCGGCAGGTCGCGGCGGCCACATCCATCGCGCGCTCGAGCAGGGCGGACCATCCTTCGACCGCCTCCGGGGCACCGTCCACCAGTCCGGCGGCGACGGCGGCGAGCGTCGCGTCCCCCGCGCCCACGGTATCGACCACCCGACCCGGCAGCGCCGAGATGGGGGCCGAGACCGACCCGGCGTCCGCCTCGAGCACGGCGCCGTCCGCTCCGGCCGTCGCCAGCACCGCCGTGACGCCGAGGCCCCGGAGCCGCGCGCGCAGGGTGTCGAGGTCGCCGTCATAGAGCACGTCGGCATCGTCGGCGCCGACCTTCACCAGGTCCGCCCGCGCGGCCAGCCGCTCGAAGCCGCGGACGAACTCCTCGCGGTCGGACAGCATCCCGGTGCGGGGATTCGGGTCGATCGCCAGCCGCGCGCCCTCCACCGCGGCGGCGAGGGCCTCGACCTCGGCCGGGACATCGAAGGGGAAGCAGCTCACCGCGACGATGTCCGCGCCGGCGATGGCAGCCTTCGCGTCGTCGGAGTACCGGACGGTCCGCTCCTGGGCCGCGCGGTTGAAGACGTAGCTCGGCTCGCCGTTCGCGGTCCGGGTCACGACGGCCCGCGACGACCCGTGCGGTGCCGCGCTCGCGATCAGCCGCACGCCGTGATCGGCCAGATACTCGCGGATGTGCGCGCCGGCGACGTCCTCCCCCACCATCGCGATGAGCGTCGTGGGGATTCCGAGCCGGCGCAGCCCCACCGCGACGTTCAGGGCGGCTCCGCCGACGAACTCGCGGACGCCGGCCTCATCCCGGATCTCGTCGATCAGGGCATCTCCGATGACGACGGCCGCGCCGCCGGGGGAAGTCTCAGTGGTCACTCGCCGACCCTACCGCGCCCGCCCCGGTCACAGCTTCGGAGATGACACCCGACACCCCGATGGATGAGCCCCACCGGCGGCGCGCCGCGCCGGATCTCCGAAGCTGTGCACACCCGACCGCGCCGAGGGACGACGAAGGCCCCGGGGAGAACCCCGGGGCCTTCGTTCACTCACTCACACCTCAGTTGTAGGTACCGGGGGTGATGTCGTCCGTCGAGAACGCGTCGAAGTCGACGTAGCCGAAGTCGCCGTCCGCGTACGCGCCGTCGGATGCGAAGATCCGGTTCGGGTAGCGCTCGCTCTTGGCTTCCTCGGTGGCCTCGACCGTGACGTCGCGGTACTTCGAGAGACCGGTTCCGGCGGGGATGAGCTTTCCGATGATGACGTTCTCCTTGAGACCGACCAGCGGGTCGCGCTTGCCCTCCATGGCGGCCTGCGTGAGCACGCGGGTCGTCTCCTGGAAGGACGCAGCGGACAGCCACGACTCGGTCGCGAGCGACGCCTTCGTGATACCCATCAGCTCCGGGCGACCGGACGCGGGGCGCTTGCCCTCGGCCACGGCCTCGCGGTTGATCTGCTGGTAGCGCTTCAGGTCGACCATCTCACCCGGCAGCAGGGTCGTGTCGGCGTGGTCGACGACGGTGACCTTGCGGAGCATCTGGCGGACGATGACCTCGATGTGCTTGTCGTGGATCGGCACACCCTGCGAGCGGTAGACGCCCTGGACACCGCCGACGAGGTACTTCTGCACCTCGCGGGCACCCATGACGCGCATGACCTCCTTGGGGTCGAGCGTGCCGACCTGCAGGGGCTGACCGACCGAGACGTGCTGGCCGTCCTCGACGAGGAGGGTGGCACGCTTCAGCACCGGGTAGACGACGGGCTCGTCGCCGTTGTCGGGCGTGAGGATGACCTTCTTGGCCTTCTCGGTCTCGTCGATCGTGATGCGGCCGTCGGCCTCCGCGATCGGCGATGCACCCTTGGGGGTACGCGCCTCGAACAGCTCCTGCACACGGGGCAGACCCTGCGTGATGTCATCCGCCGACGCCGAACCACCGGTGTGGAAGGTACGCATCGTCAGCTGGGTACCGGGCTCACCGATCGACTGGGCCGCGATGATGCCGACGGCCTCGCCGATGTCGACGGTCTTGCCGGTCGCGAGCGAACGGCCGTAGCACTGCGCGCACACGCCGACGGCGGAGTCGCAGGTCAGGACCGAGCGGACCTTGATGGTCTCGACGCCCGCGGCGACCAGCTTGTCGATGAGCACGTCGCCCACGTCGTCGCCGGCCGCGGCCAGGACCTCGCCCGGCGCGTTCACCACGTCGGAGGCCAGCGTGCGGGCGAACACCGAGTTCTCGACGTTCGCGTCGCGCACCAGCTCACCCTGCGAGTTCGGAGCGGCGATCGGGAGCTCGAGGCCCTTCGACGTGCCGCAGTCCTCTTCGCGGATGATGACGTCCTGCGAGACGTCCACCAGACGACGGGTCAGGTAACCCGAGTCGGCGGTACGCAGAGCGGTGTCGGCCAGACCCTTACGGGTACCGTGCGTCGCGATGAAGTACTCCGCCACCGACAGACCCTCGCGGTACGAGGAGATGATCGGACGCGGGATGATCTCACCCTTGGGGTTGTTCACCAGACCACGCATACCGGCGATGTTCCGGATCTGCAGCCAGTTACCACGAGCGCCAGAGGACACCATGCGGTTGATGGTGTTGTCCTCCGGGAAGTGCGCCTTCATCGCGGCCTGCACCTCGTCGGTCGCCTCGGTCCAGATCTTGATGAGCTCCTGACGACGCTCGGCGTCGGTCGTGAGGCCCTTCTCGTACTGGGACTGGACCTTCGCGGCCTGCTTCTCGTAGCCCGCGACGATCTCCGCCTTGTTCGGCGGGGTGAGGATGTCGCTCAGCGCGACGGTCACACCCGAACGGGTCGCCCAGTAGAAACCGGCATCCTTGATGCGGTCCAGCGTGGCGGCCGTCTCGACCTTGGGGTACTCCTCGGCCAGCTTGTTGACGATCTGCGACAGCTTGCCCTTGTCGGCCTGCTCGCGGACGAAGGGGTAGCCCTTCGGCAGCGCGTCGTTGAAGATCGCCTGACCCAGCGAAGCGTCGACCAGGCCGTGCTTCTCGTAGCCCTCGGGAGCCTCGCCCTCGAGGAAGGCCAGACCCGGGATGCGGATGCGGACCTTCGCCTGCAGGTCGAGCGTGCCTTCGTCATACGCGAGCTGTGCCTCGCCGACGGAGCCGAACGCACGACCCTCGCCCTTGGCGCCGGCCTTGACCGTCGTGAGGTGGTGCAGACCGATGATCATGTCCTGCGAGGGCAGGGTGACCGGACGGCCGTCCGACGGCTTCAGGATGTTGTTCGACGCGAGCATGAGCACGCGGGCCTCGGCCTGAGCCTCGACCGACAGCGGCAGGTGGACAGCCATCTGGTCACCGTCGAAGTCGGCGTTGAATGCCGCGCAGACGAGCGGGTGCAGCTGGATGGCCTTGCCCTCGACGAGCTGCGGCTCGAACGCCTGGATGCCGAGACGGTGCAGGGTGGGTGCACGGTTCAGCAGCACCGGACGCTCGCGGATGATCTCCTCGAGCACGTCCCAGACCTCGGGACGGGTGCGCTCGACGGCGCGCTTGGCGGCCTTGATGTTCTGCGAGTGACCGAGGTCGATCAGGCGCTTGATGACGAACGGCTTGAAGAGCTCGAGCGCCATCTGCTTGGGCAGACCGCACTGGTGCAGCTTGAGCTGCGGGCCGACGACGATGACCGAACGGCCCGAGTAGTCGACACGCTTGCCGAGCAGGTTCTGGCGGAAGCGACCCTGCTTTCCCTTGAGCATGTCGCTCAGGGACTTCAGGGCGCGGTTGCCGGTACCGGTGACGGGGCGACCGCGGCGGCCGTTGTCGAACAGCGCGTCGACGGCCTCCTGCAGCATCCGCTTCTCGTTGTTGACGATGATCTCGGGCGCACCGAGGTCGATCAGGCGACGGAGACGGTTGTTGCGGTTGATCACGCGGCGGTAGAGGTCGTTCAGGTCGGAGGTCGCGAAGCGGCCACCGTCGAGCTGGACCATCGGACGCAGCTCCGGCGGGATCACCGGGACGACGTCGAGCACCATCGCGGCCGGGCTCATGCCGGTCTCGAGGAACGAGTTGACGACCTTGAGGCGCTTGATCGCACGGATCTTGCGCTGGCCCTTGCCCTCCGAGATCTGGAGGTGCAGGCTCTCGGCCTCGGCGGCCAGGTCGAACGCGGCCAGGCGACGCTGGATCGCCTCGGCACCCATGTAGGCCTCGAAGTACTGGCCGAAGCGGTCCTGCAGCTCGTGGAAGACGTCGTCCTCCGGGCGCAGGGCACCGACCTCGAGCGTGCGGAAGTCCTCCCACACGCGCTCCAGCTTCAGGATCGCCTCGTCGGCACCCTTGCGGATGAGCGACATCTCCTTCTCGGCGGCGTCCTTGACCTTCTTCTTGGCGTCGGCCTTGGCACCCTCGGCCTCGAGGGCCGCGAGCTCCTCCTCCAGCTTCGCCAGGCGCTCCGCGATCTTCGC
Organism: Microbacterium sp. CFSPD4_SD4; assembly: GCF_057364585.1. NCBI lineage: Bacteria > Bacillati > Actinomycetota > Actinomycetes > Micrococcales > Microbacteriaceae > Microbacterium > Microbacterium sp. CFSPD4_SD4. Next base: position 12,813 of record NZ_JBNFOC010000014.1, on the reverse strand, counting down.
GTCGCGGCGGTCGCCGAGCGTCTTCAGCTCGAGACGGATGTTGTTCTCCTGGGTGCCCAGGTCGCGGTGACGGGCCTCCTCGTCGACCGAGATGACCATGTACGCGGCGAAGTAGATGACCTTCTCGAGGTCCTTCGGCGCCATGTCCAGCAGGTAGCCGAGGCGCGAGGGCACGCCCTTGAAGTACCAGATGTGGGTGACGGGAGCGGCGAGCTCGATGTGACCCATGCGCTCACGACGGACGGAGCTCTTGGTGACCTCCACGCCGCAGCGCTCGCAGACGATGCCCTTGAAGCGGACGCGCTTGTACTTGCCGCAGGCGCACTCCCAGTCACGGGACGGGCCGAAGATCTGCTCTCCGAAGAGACCGTCCTTCTCCGGCTTGAGGGTGCGGTAGTTGATGGTTTCGGGCTTCTTGACCTCGCCGTAGGACCACGCGCGGATGTGGTCTGCGGTCGCCAGGCCGATGCGAAGCTCATCGAAGGTTGTGGACTCGAGCACTAGTTCTCCTGTGTCGGAAATTCTTTTTGAGAAGTCTGGGCTTCGACCGGCTCAGCCGTCGCGGGGACGGCTGAGCCCGTCGAAGGATTAGATCTCGTCGATCGAGGCGGCCTCGAAGCGGCTGGAGATGTTGATACCGAGTTCCTCTGCGGCGCGGAACGCCTCGTCGTCGGTGTCGCGGAGGTTGACCAGCGTGCCGTCGGCCGAGAGGACCTCGACGTTCAGGCAGAGCGACTGCATCTCCTTCATGAGCACCTTGAACGACTCGGGGATGCCGGGCTCCTGGATGTTCTCGCCCTTGACGATGGCCTCGTACACCTTGACGCGGCCGAGGATGTCGTCGGACTTGATCGTGAGGAGCTCCTGGAGGGCGTACGCCGCACCGTAGGCCTCGAGGGCCCACACCTCCATCTCACCGAAGCGCTGTCCACCGAACTGCGCCTTACCACCGAGCGGCTGCTGGGTGATCATCGAGTACGGACCGGTGGAGCGGGCGTGGATCTTGTCGTCCACCAGGTGGTGGAGCTTCAGGATGTACATGTAGCCCACGGAGATCGGCGCCGGGAACGGCTCGCCGGAGCGGCCGTCGAACAGCTGCGTCTTGCCGCTCGAGTCGATCAGGCGCAGGCCGTCACGGGTCGGGAGCGTCGAGTCGAGCAGACCGGAGATCTCCTCCTCGCTGGCACCGTCGAACACCGGGGTGGCGACCTTGGTGCCGGGCGCGGCCTCGAACGCCTGCTGCGGCAGCTTGGCGGCCCACTCCGGGGTGCCCTCGACCTTCCAGCCCTGCTTCGCGATCCACCCGAGGTGGGTCTCGAGGACCTGGCCGAAGTTCATTCGACCCGGGATGCCGAGCGGGTTGAGGACGATGTCCACCGGGGTGCCGTCCGCGAGGAACGGCATGTCCTCGACGGGCAGGATCTTCGCGATGACACCCTTGTTGCCGTGGCGGCCGGCGAGCTTGTCGCCCTCGGTGATCTTGCGCTTCTGGGCGATGTAGACCACGACGCGGCGGTTGACGCCGGAGCCGAGCTCGTCGTCGCCGTCCTCGGCGTTGAACTCCTTGACCGCGATGATCGTGCCCTGCTCACCGTGGGGCACCTTCAGCGACGTGTCGCGGACCTCGCGGCTCTTCTCGTTGAAGATCGCGCGGAGCAGACGCTCCTCGGCCGAAAGCTCGGTCTCACCCTTCGGCGTGACCTTGCCGACGAGGATGTCGCCGGGGCGGACCTCGGCGCCGATGCGGATGATGCCGCGCTCGTCGAGGTCCTTCAGCAGCTCCGGGCTGACGTTGGGGAGGTCACGGGTGATCTCCTCCTTGCCGAGCTTCGTGTCGCGGGCGTCGACCTCGTACTCCTCGATGTGGATCGACGAGAGGGTGTCGTCCTTCACCAGGTCCTGGCTCAGGATGATGGCGTCCTCGAAGTTGTAGCCCTCCCACGTCATGAACGCGACGAGGAGGTTCTTCCCGAGGGCCAGCTCGCCGTTCTCGGTGGCGGGGCCATCGGCGATGACCTCTCCGACCTCGACGCGCTCACCGGCCGAGACGACGACCTTCTGGTTGTAGGAGGTGCCCTGGTTCGAGCGGTCGAACTTGCGCAGGTGGTACTCCTGCGTGCCGCCCTCGTCGAGCATGACGACGACGCGGTCCGCGGAGACCTCGGAGACGACACCGGCCTTCTCGGCGGTGATCACGTCACCGGCGTCGATGGCCGTGTAGCCCTCCATACCGGTTCCGACGAGCGGCGAGTCGCTGCGGAGCAGCGGTACGGCCTGACGCTGCATGTTGGCGCCCATGAGCGCGCGCTGCGCGTCGTCGTGCTCGAGGAAGGGCACGAGCGAGGTCGCGACCGACACCATCTGGCGCGGCGAGACGTCGATGTAGCCGATCTCCTCCGGGAGGAACAGGTCGACCTCACCGCTACCGCCCTTGGGGCGCGCGAGCACGTGGCTCTCGCGGAAGCGACCCTTCGCATCGAGCGGCGCGTTGGCCTGCGCGATGTTGAAGTCGACCTCCTCGGAGGCGGTCAGGTAGTCGATCTGGTCGGTCACGACACCGTCGACGACCTTGCGGTACGGGGTCTCGATGAAGCCGAACGAGTTGATGCGCGCGAAGGTCGCGAGCGCACCGATCAGACCGATGTTCGGGCCTTCCGGCGTCTCGATCGGGCACATGCGGCCGTAGTGCGAGGGGTGGACGTCGCGGACCTCGACGCCGGCGCGGTCACGGCTCAGACCACCGGGGCCGAGAGCCGACAGACGGCGCTTGTTGGTCAGACCCGCGAGCGGGTTGTTCTGGTCCATGAACTGCGACAGCTGCGAGGTTCCGAAGAACTCCTTGATCGCGGCGACGACGGGGCGCACGTTGATCAGGGTCTGCGGCGTGATGGCCTCGATGTCCTGCGTGGTCATGCGCTCGCGGACGACGCGCTCCATGCGGGACAGACCCGTGCGGACCTGGTTCTGGATCAGCTCGCCGACCGCGCGGATGCGACGGTTGCCGAAGTTGTCGATGTCGTCGGTCGCGAGGCGGATCTCGGTCTTCTTGCCGCCGCGGATGCCCTCGAAGGTCTCCTCGGTGCCCGCGTGCAGACGCACGAGGTACTTGATCGTGGCGACGATGTCCTGCACCGTCAGCACCGACTCCGTCAGCGGGGTGTCGAGACCCAGCTTGTGGTTGATCTTGTACCGGCCGACCTTGGCGAGGTCGTAGCGCTTCGGGTTGAAGTAGAAGTTGTCGAGCAGCGCGCGGGCGGCCTCGGCGGCCACCTGCTCGCCCGGACGCAGCTTGCGGTAGATGTCGCGCAGCGCGTCTTCCTTGGTGACGATCGTGTCCTTCGCGAGCGTCTCCTCGATGGAGGTGTAGCCGGCGAACTCCTCGAGGATCTCCTCGCTGGTCATGCCCAGCGCCTTGAGGAAGACCGTCACGGACTGCTTGCGCTTGCGGTCGACGCGGACGCCGACCTGGTCGCGCTTGTCGATCTCGAACTCGAGCCAGGCACCGCGGCTCGGGATGACGCGCGCCGAGACGATGTCCTTGTCGCTCGTCTTGTCGGGGGTCTTGTCGAAGTAGACACCGGGCGAGCGCACGAGCTGCGAGACGACGACGCGCTCGGAGCCGTTGATGATGAACGTGCCCTTGTCGGTCTGGAGCGGGAAGTCGCCCATGAAGACCGTCTGGGTCTTGATCTCACCCGTGAGGTGGTTCATGAACTCGGCCTCGACGTAGAGCGGGGCCGCGTAGGTCTTGCCACGCTCCTTGCACTCCTCGATGGAGTACTTCTCGGGCTCGAGGTACGGGTTCGTGAACGACAGCTGCATCGTCTCGCCGAGGTCCTCGATCGGGGAGATCTCCTCGAAGATCTCGCCCAGACCGCTGTTCTCGTTCACGTCGGTGCGACCGGCGGCCTTGGCCTCGGCCACGCGCGCCTTCCAGGCGTCGTTGCCGACCAGCCAACCGAAGGACTCGGTCTGCAGGGCGAGAAGGTCGGGGACCGTCAGCGTGTCGGAGATCTTGGCGAACGAGAGACGGGAAGCTCCGCGTCCGTTCTTGGTGGTGGTGGATGTGGATGCGTTGGGAGCAGCAGCCAAGGGAATAACCTCCGTGAGCCCCGCAGGGCTTCTCGATTCCTTTGTCGTCAGGTGGAGTGCGCTCAGAAGCTCACGAGATGCCGACCACCATATGAGGGCAGGGAGAAGCGAGCGCAACTACCAACTATAGACGCGATCTCGCGACATGGCAAGCGCAATCCTTGACCAATCTTCGATGCTGCGGTAATGGGACCGCCGAGACCCCGCCTGCGCGCCGAAACCCCGCCCTCGCCGCGGAGGCAGGGCGGGGTTTGGACGCGAAACCGGGGTCTCGGGTCAGGACGCGATGTTGAGCTCGTTGCCGGGGATCGAGGCGAGGAGGCGGCGCGTGTAGGGGTCGCGAGGATTCGTGAAGATCTCCTCCGACGACGCGGCCTCCACGAGCTTCCCGTCCTTCATCACGCACACGTAGTCGCTGATGAGCCGCACCACCGCGAGGTCGTGCGAGATGAACAGGTAGCTCAGGCCGTACTCGCGCTGGAGGTCGCCCAGCAGCCGCAGGATCTGGTCCTGCACGAGCACGTCCAGCGCCGACACGGGCTCGTCGCACACGATGAGATCCGGCGACAGTGCCAGCGCTCGCGCGATCGCCACACGCTGACGCTGCCCGCCGGAGAGCTCGGACGGGTAGCGCCGCAGCATCGACTGCGGCAGCGCGACGTCGTCCAGGAGCTGCCGCACGCGCTTGCGCCGGTCGGCCCCGCTCCCCCGCTTGTAGAACTCCAGGGGCTCCGCGATCAGGCGCTCGATCGTGAACATGGGGTTCAGGCTGGAGTACGGATCCTGGAAGATCGGCTGCACCCGCTGCCGGAAGTCCTTCGTCTCCGCACGGCTCAGCGTCGAGATGTCCTTGCCCTCGTAGCGGATGAGGCCGCTCGTGGGCTCGATGACCTTGAGCAGCATGCGCGCGGTCGTGGTCTTGCCCGATCCGGACTCCCCCACGATCGCGACGGTCTCCCCGCGCGGGATCGCGAGCGACACGTCGTCGACGGCGACGAAGTCCTCGTGCTTGCCGCGCACGGGGTACACCTTCGTGAGGTTCTCGATCTCGACGATGTTGCCCTTCGACGAGCTCAGGGACCCAGACTCACTATGGGTCGCTGAGCCTGTCGAAGCGCCCTCCTGGGTCGCTGAGCCTGTCGAAGCGTCTCGGACGAAGGCCTCCGGACGAAGCCGGGCCACCGCCACCGACGGCGCCGCCTTCACGAGCGACTGGGTGTACGGGTGCTGCGGGTCCTCGAGGATCCGCCGCGCCGGCCCTTGCTCGACGACCTTGCCGCGGTGCATCACGATCACGCGCTCGGCCCGCTCCGCGGCGAGCCCGAGGTCGTGCGTGATGAGGAGCACGGCGGTGCCCAGCTCCCTCGTCATCTCGCCGATCTGGTCGAGGATGGTCTGCTGCACCGTCACGTCCAGGGCACTGGTGGGCTCGTCCGCGATGAGCAGCCGCGGCTTGCACGCCAGCCCGATCGCGATGAGGGCCCGCTGCCGCATGCCGCCGGAGAACTCGTGCGGGTACTGCTTGGCCCGACGCTCCGGATCGGGAAGACCGGCCGCGGTCAGCGCCTCGACGACCTTGGACTGCACGTTCTGCCGGGTGGCGAGGCCGTGGGCGAGCAGCGTCTCGGCGACCTGGGTGCCGATCTTCGCGACCGGGTTGAGGTTCGACATGGGGTCCTGCGGCACGAGCCCGATGTCCCGTCCGCGGATCGATCGCAGCTCGTTCTCGGAGGCACGGGAGATGTCGCGTCCGTCGAGCTTGATGCTGCCGGCGGCCACCTTCCCCCCGCCCGCGAGCAGCCCGATGATCGCCATCGCGGTGGTCGACTTGCCGGAGCCGGACTCGCCGACGATCGCCACGGTCTCCCCCGGACGGATCTCGAGGTCGACGCCCTCGACGGCGTGCACGACGCCGTCCATGGTGGCGAAGTCCACCGCCAGGCCCTCGACCGACAGCAGGGGCTGGTCCGCCATGCCGTTCTCCTTCGCGGCGCGCACGGCGCCCTCGTCGCGGATGTTCATCGTGCCCTCGTCCTCGGGTCCATGGCCTCGCGCAGCGCCTCACCGAGCAGGGTGAAGCCGAGCGCGGTGACGGCGATGCAGATGCCGGGGAGGAACGCCAGCCACGGGGCGATCGCCAGCTCCGCCTGCGCGTACGTGAGCATGCGACCCCACTCGGCCGTCGCGGGGCCGCCGCCGCCGAGACCGAGGAACGACAGCGCCGCCGCATCGATCACGGCGGTCGCGAGGGTCAGGGTGCCCTGCACGATCACGGGCCCGATCGCGTTCGGGAGGACGTGCGACATCGTGATCCGGCCGCGGCCGAGGCCGAGCGTCTGCGCCGAGAGCACGTAGTCACTGGAGCGCTGCTGGAGCATGGACGCCCGCAGCAGGCGCGCGAAGATCGGCACCTGGGAGGCCCCGATGGCGATCATCACGGCGTACGGCGTCTGTCCGAGGATCGCGGCGATCGACACCGCCAGCAGGAGGTTCGGCACCGAGAGGATGATGTCGACGACGCGCATGATGACGGTGTCGACCCAGCCTCCGAACGTGCCGGCGAGGAGTCCGAGGATCATGCCGCCGACGAGACCCATCGCAGTGGAGACGACGCCGATCAGCAGCGACGCCTGAGCGCCCCAGATGAGCTTGGACAGCACGTCGCCGCCGAACCGGTCCAGACCGAGGGGGAACTGCGGCAGCTCCCCCGGGCCGGGGATGTGCGTCGGCGTGATCTCCTTCGCCCCGGGGAGCGCGGTCTCGGGGTACGGAGCGAGGACCGGCGCGAGCACCGCGACGAGGAGGAAGAGGAGCACGATGACGGCGCCGATCCACGCCGTCGGATTGCGGCGGAGCCGGCGGAACACGTCGCGCCAGAACCCGCCGCCGCTCTCCTTGAGGTCGGCCTGGGCGATGGCGACGGTGTCGATGCTGCCGCCGCTCTCGGCGGACGGCCCCTGTGCGGGTGGGAGGGCGATGCTCATGCGAGCGCCTCCTTTCGGATGAGGGAGGAGGACATCACTGCACCCTCACTCTCGGATCGATGAGGCTGTACGACACGTCCACGGCCAGGTTGATGAGGGCGTAGGCGATCGCGATGAAGATGATGAACCCCTGCAGCACCGGGAAGTCGCGCGTGAAGATGGCGCGCGCGAGGAACGATCCGATGCCGGGGAAGGCGAACACGGTCTCGGTGAGCACCGCCCCCGAGATGAGGAGTCCGGTCTGCAGGCCGATCGTCGTGATGACGGGGAGCATGGCGTTGCGGAGGATGAACCGGCTGCGCAGCGTGCCGGAGCCCACGCCCTTCGCCCGCCCCGTCCGCACGTAGTCGGCGTTCTGCACCTCCAGCACGCTCGCCCTGGTGATGCGGACGATGATCGCGAGCGGGATGGTGCCGAGCGCGAGCGCCGGGAGGATCAGATGGAGGATCGCATCCCACGCGGCGTCGAACTCCCCCGTGATGATGCCGTCCCAGACGTAGAAGCCGGTGGGATGGGTGGCATCGATCCGGGGGTCCTGCCGGCCGTCCGAGGGGAGCCACCCCAGCTGCACGGCGAAGACGTACTTGAGGATGAAGGCCAGGAAGAAGACCGGGATCGTGATCCCGATGAGGCTCAGCACGACCGACGCGTGGTCGGTGAACTTGCCGTGGCGGCGGGCCGCCCAGTACCCGAGCGGGATGCCGACGCCCACCGCGAAGATGAGCGCCGCGACGCTCAGCTCGATCGTCGCGGGGAAGCGGCGGAGGAACTCCTCCGTGACCGGCCGGTTGGTCTGGATGGACGTGCCGAAGTCGCCCTGCAGCAGGCGCGTGACCCAGATGAAGTACTGCTCGATGAGGGGCTTGTTGAAGCCGTAGAGCTCGTTGACCCTGGCGATGGCCTCGGGGGTGGCCTTCTCGCCGAGGAGGGCGACCGCGGGGCCGCCGGGGAGGGCCCTGACCCAGGCGAACAGCAGGATGCTGAGCCCGAACAGGGTGGGGATGAGGAACAGCAGTCGCCTGCCGATGGTGCGCAGCACAGAGTTCTCCGTCGATCAGAAGGTACGCCGTGCCCCGGTCCCGCGAGGCGGAACCGGGGCTCGGCATATCAAATGGTCAGGCCTACTTCGTGAGGACGATGTCCGTGAAGACCTCGTCGTTCACCGGGCTGGCGGGGTAGCTCTCGACGCGCGGGTCGAAGGCGAGCGTCGGCGCCGGGTGCGCGAGCGGGACGCCGGGGATGAACTCCGCGACCATCTCGTTGATGTCCTCGTAGAGCGCCGTCTGGTCGTCGAGGTTGGAGACCCCGCGCGCCTCGGTCAGCGCCTGGAAGAGCTCCGGGTTGTCGAAGCCCCACTCCGAGCTCTGCTGGCCGAAGAACACACCGACGAAGTTGTCGGTGTCGTTGTAGTCGCCGGTCCAGCCGAGCAGGTGGATGCCGTGGTCGGAAGTGCCGGTGGTGCGGTCGAGGTACTCGACCCACTCCTCGGAGACCGGAGTGGTCTCCACGCCGACCTCCGAGAGCTGCGAGGACAGGACGGTGTAGATCTGCTCGGGGTCCGGCATGTACGGACGCGAGACGTTGACCGGGTAGTTGAAGTCCAGCGACAGCGGGTTCGCCTCGTCGTAGCCGGCCTCCGCGAGCAGCTCCTTGGCCTTCTCCGGGTCGTAGTCGTAGGTCGTGACCTCGTCGTTGTAGCCGTTGACCACCGGCGGGACGAACTGCGTCGCCTTCTCGGTACCCTCCGGGAGGACCTGGCTGATCAGGGCGTCCTTGTCGATCGCGTAGGACAGCGCCTCGCGCACCTTCGGGTCCTGCAGCTCCGGGATCGCCTGGTTGAAGGCGAGGTAGAGGATCGTGAACGGGGGACGCGACACCATGGTGAAGTCGTCCTCCTCCAGGGCCTTCGTGTCGGCGGGGCCCACGAGGTCGTAGCCGTCGATGGAGCCCGACTCGAGCGCCTGGCGACGCGCCGTCGGGTCGTCGATGGTGCGGAAGATGATCTCGTCGATCTGTCCGGCCTCGCCCCAGTAGTCGTCGTAGGCCTTGAGCGTGACCTGCTCGCCCGGAGCCCACTCCTCGAACTGGTAGGGGCCCGTGCCGACCGGGTGGCCCATGGCGTACTCGGACAGCTGCGGGGCCTCGGCGGTGCCGCCGACCTCGTCCGCGCCGAACTCCTGCATCGCCGAGGGGCTCTGCATGCCGAAGGCCGGGAGCGACAGCGAGGCGATGAAGCCGGCGAACGGCTTGTTCAGCTCGATCGTGACGGAGTTCTCGCCGTCGGGCGTGCAGGACTTGTAGACCGCGTCCTCCGGGTTGGAGGCGTAGCCCTTGAAGAGCTTGTTGTAGTAGTACCCGAAGGCCTCGGAGGCGGCGAGACCGGTCCAGTTGTACCAGCGGTCGAAGTTGGCGCAGACGGCCTCGGCGTTGAACGGCGTGCCGTCCTGGAAGGTCACGCCCTCCTTCAGCGCGAAGGTGTGGGACATGCCGTCCTCGGACGACTCCCACGACTCCGCCAGCAGCGGCGCCGGGTCGGCCGTGCCGGGCTCCGTGCCCACCAGACCCTCGAAGATCTGGCGGGAGACGCGGAAGGTCTCGCCGTCCTGCGCGAACGCCGGGTCGAGGCTCGCGGGATCCGACGAGGCGGCGAAGACGAAGGTGCCGTCGACGTCACCCGATCCTTCCGACCCGTTGTCCCCGCGCTCGCTGGCGACGCATCCGGCGAGTGCGAGAGCGGCGATGGTCGCCCCGGTGACGGCGGCGAGTCCTCGCCGAGGCATGGCTGACTGGTGCATGTGTGTATGACCTTCCCTGTCGGGCGCTTCCTTGCGCGTCTCCGAGCATCGTCGCCGCGGAGACGGTGATTCCTCGAAGGTACCCAGCGGTCCGGCCGATGCCAAGAGTCCGAGGTTGCGATCCGGTATCGACGCGGCACCGCCCTCGATCCGGTAATGTCCAGAACGTGCCGGACACCACTCCCCGCGTCGTGTGCCTGGGCGAGGGCCTGGTCGCCCTCGTCGCCGCCACCGCCGGACCGCTCGAGACCTGCCGCACGTTCCACCGCTCCCTCGCCGGGGCCGAATGGAACACCGCCATCGCGCTGTCCTCCGCGGGCATCCGCACCGCGGTCGTGTCCCGTGTCGGTGACGACGGCTTCGGACGCTTCCTCACCGCCGAGCTCCGTGCGCACGGCGTCGACGATCAGGCCGTGGAGATCGACCCGATCGCACCGACGGGCCTCTACGTCAAGGAGCTCTCCCCGCGGGCGGACGGCGCCGTGGAAGGGACGATGCACTACTACCGCGCCGGGTCGGCCGCGGCGGCGCTGTCGCCGGCCTCGCTGGAGTCGCCCGTGGCGGTGGACCTGCTCGCCGCGGCGGCCCTCGTGCACACCTCCGGCATCACGCCCGCGCTCTCGCCCACCACACGCGCCGCCCAGGAGGCTCTGGTCGCGGCGCCGCGACCGGGCCGTCTCGTCAGCTTCGATCTGAACTGGCGCCCCGCGCTGTGGCGGGGCCGCGAGGACGAGGGACGCGCCGTCCTCACCGATCTCGCCCACCGCGCCGACGTCCTGTTCTGCACCCGCCCCGACGCCGAGGCCGTGTTCGGCACGAGCGCACCGGACGAGCTGCGGGCGCTGTTCCCCGAGCCGCGCTACCTGGTCGTGACCGACCCCGCCGGCGCCGTGGCGTTCGACGGCGCGGACCGGGTGGGCAGCGAGGCTCTCGATGCACCGGTCGTGGAGACGATTGGCGCGGGCGACGCGTTCGCCGCCGGCTTCCTCGCCGGCGTCCTCACCGGCCTGACGCTGCACGGGAGCCTGGCCCGCGCCCACCGCATCGCGACGCGCGCGATCGCCAGCACGCGCGACCACGTCGACTGAGCCGGCGGCGGCTCAGTCCGCGGGGTGCCCGCGCCGTGGCGGGACCGCGTCGTGGGTGCGCTGCAGGGACACCGCGACGTGCTCGCCCCGATGCTGCACGATGCGCACGAACAGCACGTCGATGAGCGCGAGCTGCGCGATCCGGCTCGACATGGCGGCCATCCGGAACGGCGATTCCTGGGCCTGGCTGAGGAGCACGACGTCGGCGAGGGCCGCGAGCGGGGAGTCGGCCGCGCTCGTCACGGCCACCGCAAGAGCGCCCGCGGCCCGGGCGACCTCCAGGGCACGGACCGTCTCGGCCGTCTCGCCGCCGTGCGAGAAGGCGATCGCCACATCCGCGGAGGACCGCAGTGCGGCCGCGGTGACGGCGAGATGCGGATCGGCCGAGTGGGTCACGGAGCAGCCGATCCGGGAGAGCTTGAGCTGCAGGTCCTGGGCCGTCAGCGACGATGCCGCCTGCCCGAACAGGTCGATGTGCCGCGCCACGACCACCGCCCGCGCGACCCGGTCGAGGGCGTCCGCATCGAGAGCCCGGGCCGTCTTCTCGATCGCGTCGATCTCCTGGGCCGCGAGCTTCGCGGCGATCGCGGCCGGGCCGTCGTCGCGGTCGATCGCCGTGGAGTCGAGTCCGAACCGGGCCTGCTGCGCCTGGGCCAAGGTGACCGCCCGCGCGACGGCGACCCTCAGCTCCCGGTAGCCGCTGTAGCCCAGCGACTGCGCGAAGCGGGCGACGGTCGACAGCGAGGTCTGGCAGAGCTGCGCGAGATCGTTGATCGCGAGGTCCACCACGAGGGTGGGGTCGCCGAGGATCCTCTCGGCGACGCGTCCCTCCGCCGCGCTGAGCTTGGGGAGGGAGCGCCGCACCACGGCCAGAACGTCGTCGTCCATGCGCTGATCCCGTCTCAACCGGCGGCGGTCGTCCTCTGTCGCGGCCGGAAGCGGCCGAGCAGCGCGTCCCGCGCGGTCTGGGCGCCGAGCCGGCTGGCCGCGCCGACCTCGACGGTGGGCAGCGGCAGCGGCTCCTGCACGGGCAGGCCGACGTTCACCACGACCGCATCCGGGTCCCGGAGCGCGGTCCGCTCGATCAGCGCCCGCTGCGCCGGCTCCGCATCCGGTCGATCCACGAGGACGACCGTCGTGCCGGTCGCCGCGGCGACCTCGTCGATCACGGCGTCCTGCTCGACCACGGGCCGTGCGGCCACGTCGAGCCGCACGCGGATGCCGTCTCCCGCGAGCGCCTCCGCGACGTACGAGGCGGCGCTGTCGACCGCGAGCGTCGAGCGACGGCGGGCATCGATCACCGCCAGGGCCTCCGCGGCCTCGGGGGCATCGCCGGCGAGCGACACGGACCGGCGGACGATCTCGGCGGCGTCGAACGCGGCAGCCTCCTCGTCCGAGGTCGCGCTCGTGCGCAGCCGGGTCGCGAGAGCCGACACCCGCGCGGCGGCCTCCTCGACGCGCTCCCGGGAGAGCGAGCCGTCCCGCAGCGCGGCGACGATCCCGTCGCGGGCGGCGAGGAAGTCGCGCCGGTCCTGGTCGGGAAGAGCGGCCTCGCCGGGGTTGGTCGGGTTGCCGATGCACAGCAGGTCGGCGCCGGCGGCCAGAGCGAGGGCGGCGCCCCCGCCGAGTCCGACGGTCTCGCGGATCGCGGCCATGTCCAGCGCGTCGGTGATGATGACGCCCTGGAAGCCCCACTCCCGCAGCATGCCGAGCACGCGCGGGTTGAGGGTGGCCGGCTGCGCGCCCCACGCGGGGACGACGATGTGCGCGGTCATGATCGCGTCCACCCCCGCCTCCACGGCGGCGCGGAACGGCTCGAGGTGCACGCGCTCGTACTCGGCCACGTCGAGCGCG
>NZ_JBNFOC010000013.1:0-66239 GCF_057364585.1 Microbacterium sp. CFSPD4_SD4 | reverse complement strand
CTCGGGCAGCCCCGCCGCGCGCTGCGCCTCCAAGGCCGACGCCAGGGCCGGGTCCGACCACGAGCATGTCGGCGAGGAAGGTGTCGGCGCGTGCCCAGGCGGCGGGAGTGGATTCCATGTGCTCAGCCAACCCCCGGCGCCGGCCGGCCGTCAAGCGTCGGCGGGGTCGGCGGGGTGCGCGGCGCGGCGAGCTCCGGCTGGCGGCGGAACTGCCCCGTGAGCACGAGGACGAGGCCACGACGGCGGCGACGATCCAGCCCGCGACACCGAGCGGTCCGGCGAGGGCGAGGTCGGGCTGCTCGGCGGCGACGATCAGGACCAGGCCCGCGGCGGCGTTCAGGGCCCCGTGCGCGACGACCGCCGGCCACAGCGAGCCGGAGCGCAGCCGCAGCCAGCCGAACAGGACCCCCCACGCCACGCAGCCGCCGATCATGAACAGCACGCCGGTGACGTCCGTCCGGCCGAAGTTGTAGCCGAGGAGGATGACGGGGCTGTGCCACAGCCCCCAGATCGCCCCGCTGAGCAGGAGCGCCGGCCAGGTGCCGAGCGGACGCAGCGCCGGGAGCAGCCAGCCGCGCCAGCCGAGCTCCTCACCGAAGGCGAGCACGCTGTTCACCAGCGCCCCGACCGGGATCGCGGCGAGCTGCGCGAACACGACCACTCCGACCGGCGGCACCGGTGTCCCCGGGGGAAGAGCCTGGGCGAGCTGATCCGCGAAGGCCGAGAAGGTGAGGTCGAGCCGCACCCACCCGAATGCGGCTGCGAGGAGGACGCCGAGGGCGACGAGCAGCGGCGGCACGAGCCAGGCCGCGACCAGCAGCCCGACGACGCGCTTCGCGGGCCGCAGCGGCCACATCCCGAGGAAGCGCGCCCGACCGCCCTTCTCCGGTACGCCCGTGGTGAGCATGACGACGAGCACCGCGGCCGCGGGCGTGAACATCATCACGGGGAGGAGCGCTCCCGCGAAGGGTTCGGCGAGGCCGTCGCCGAGCCAGAGGGGCAGGCAGACGAGAGCCGCGAGCCCGCAGGCCGTGAGGGTGAAGATGAGGACCGCGCGCCAGGGCACGCGGGTCGGCGTCAGAGCGCTCATCATGCCGTCCTCTCCGTTCCTCCGGAGGGCGCAGGCCCCGCGGATCGGTCCACGTACGCCTGCAGGAGCGCCGCCGCCTCCTCCGCCCCGTCGATCGTGATGACGAACGGTCCGTGGTCGCGGCGATGCACCTCGATCGCCGGCCCCTGGCGCATCACGATCCCGCTGCGGCCGTCGGGAGCGAGACGCCACCCCCAGCCGCCGAACTCGCCGAAGGGCGAGATGCGCACGGCCCTGGCCGACGCGATCTCCGCCACCGGGATGGTCTTCCGAGGCCACCCGATCACGGCACGGGCGTCGATGCCGTCCGGCGTGACGCGCACCCGGAACGAGGCGGTCGCCGCCAGCGCGAACCCGACGACGAGGGCGACCAGACCCGAGACCCAGGCCAGCGGGGTGCCCGTGATGAGCATCGCCACGGCGAGCGCCACGAGCCCGAGCAGCACGAGCAGGAGGAAGACGAGGGCACCGGTGGGCATGGTCGTGGTGCCCACCCAGACGACCCGCTCGCCGTCGCCGACCCGCACGTCGTGGCGGGGCTCGAGAGCGGCGCCGGGCACCGACTGCACGCGCGGCTGCACGAACCACGCCATCGCGCCCACGCCGAGGAGAGCCGCCCAGGCCAGTGCCATCACTCCCGCGATGCCCGGGACCTCACCGGAGGGCGGGAGGTCGCGCTGGATCGCGAGGGAGCCCAGGCAGATCACGCCCGCGAACGCCGACATGCCGGCCGCGGTCGCTCCGAGCAGACGGGCGGTCGCGCCCCAGTGCGCCCCGACGGCGACCAGTGTCGTGACGGTCAGGAGCACCGGGAGGCCGAGACCGACGCCGAGGAGCACCCAGAGGTAGGTGGCGGCCGGGCCGAAACCGTCCGCCCCGTCGACGCCCCAGTGGATCGCGACGTCGGTGGGGAACGACGGCAGCCAGGCCGTGAGCACGAGAGCGGAGATCGCGACGATGAGCACCGGGAGGACGAGCGCCACGAGGACGAAGGCCCGTCGTGCGCGGCGCAGGGTGGCCGGAGGGGTGCGGGTGGGGTCAGGCGTCGTCATGGGAGGCCTCCTGGGGGGTCGCGGCGGAGGTGGGAGGTTCGGCTTCTGCGCGGTGCGTGCGGACGATGCCGGCGAGGGTCTCGGCGGAGACACCCAGGGCCGCCGCCCGCCGGATCAGCCCATCGATCTCGTGAGAGAGTGCGGCGAGCGGCGCGGCGGAGGCGGCGATCACGGCGCCCCTCCCCCGCCGGAGGTCGACCAGGCCCTCGTCGCGGAGGCGCTGGTAGGCGTGCAGGACGGTGTGCTGATTGATGTCGAGGGCGGCGGCCACGTCGCGGGCGGCCGGCAGACGATCGCCCGGCGCGAGAGCACCGGAGAGGATGTCGGCACGCACCGAGGCGGCCACCTGGTCGTAGAGCGCGAGCGGGCTGTCGACATCGACGCGGATGAGCATGGCACCTCCCTTCGCTAGTTATTCTATGTGAACTAGAAAAACTGTGCCAACCCTCCAGACGTCTTCGCGGGGACTCGGCGCATCCTCCACACTGACCTCATGCGCATCACGCCCCGCCGCCTCGCCCTCGGCATGAGCCTCTGGATCCCCAACCTCTGCAGCGGCATCCGCGTCCGCCGGTTCAGCGACGACTGGACCCAGGCGACCGTGGAGCTGCACGTGAACCTCCTCACCCGCAACTACGTCAAGACCGCGTTCGGCGGCTCGATGTCGGCGATGACCGACCCGTACTTCTTCATGCTCGTCATGCATCAGCTCGGACGGGACTACGTCGTGTGGGACACCCGAGGTGAGATCGAGTTCCTCAAGCCGGGGCGCGGGGTGCTGACCGCGGAGTTCGAGGTGACGCGGGAGAAGGCGGAGGAGCTCCGGCAGCGCGCCCGCGGCGGCGCGAAGGTGCTCGAGTGGTTCGAGACGGTCATCACCGATCGCGACGGAGACGTCGTGGCGACCGTGCGCCGCGAGGTCTACATCCGCGAGAAGAAGCGCGTCACCGCGTCCCGCGGCTGACGCGTCACCGGCCGTTCACCCCGGCGTGGGACGATGACCGGGTGCCCCTCGCCCGCCGCCTGACGCTGCCGGACGCCGTCGCCATCGGCCTCGGATCGATGATCGGTGCCGGCGTGTTCGCGGTCTGGGGACCGGCCATCGAGGTCGCCGGGAGCGGGATCCTCCTCGCCCTCGCGATCGCCGTCGCGGTCGCCTACGCCAACGCCACCGCGTCCGCGCAGCTCGCGGCCGTGCACCCCGTGGCAGGAGGCACGTACGCCTATGCGCGCGCGGAGATCGGACCGTGGTGGGGCTTCGTCGCCGGCTGGAGCTTCGTGATCGGAAAGATCGCGAGCTGCGCCGCCATGGCCATGACCTTCGCCGCCTACGCTGCTCCGGCGGGGTGGCAGACGCCGGTCGCCGTGATCGCCGTCGCCGCCCTCGCGGTCGTGAACTGCCTGGGCGTGACGCGGACCGCGCTGGCGACCCGCATCCTCGTGGCCTGCTCGCTGCTCGGGCTCTCGGTCGTGGTGGCGGTCGGCCTCGGCGCCGCGCCGACCGCCACCCCCGCGCCGCTCCCCGACACGACCGTGTACGGCGTGCTCCAGGGCGCCGGACTGCTGTTCTTCGCCTTCGCCGGTTACGCCCGGATCGCCACCATGGGCGAGGAGGTCGTCGACCCCGCGCGCACGATCCCCCGCGCGATCGTGCTCGCTCTCGGCGGCGCCGTCGTCGTCTACGCGCTCGTGGGCGTCGTGGTGCTCCTCGTCCTCGGTGGCGACGCGCGGGGAGCCGCCGCGCCCCTGGCCGACATCCTCACCGCGGCCGGCTGGTCGGCGTTCGCCCCCGTGGTGCGGATCGCCGCGGCCGCCGCCTCCCTCGGCGCTCTGCTGGCCCTGCTCACCGGCATCGGTCGCACGACGCTCGCCATGGCGCGAGAGGGGGATCTCCCCCGGTTCCTCGCCCGCATCGACGAGCGCCATCAGGTGCCGCGCCGCGCCGAGATCGCCCTCGCCGTCATCGTGATCGCGCTCGTGCTCGTCGGGGATCTCCGCGAGGTGATCGGGTTCTCCTCCTTCGGCGTGCTGCTGTACTACCTCATCGCGAACGCCGCCGCGTTCCGCCAGCACGGCGCGGCCCGCCGATACCCCCAGGCACTGCAGGTGGGCGGAGCCCTCGGCTGCCTCGTTCTCGTGAGTACGCTTCCCGCCCTCGCCTCGCTCGTCGGCATGGGCGTCGTGCTGCTCGGGGTCGCCGGACGGGCGCTGCGGGTACGGCGGCAGCAGCAGCGACGCGGCTGATCGCCTCAGCCGGACACCCTGGCGCGATAGTCCCGCGGCGGCAGGCCGAGGACGGCCGCGAAGTCGCGCGTGAGATGGGCGTGGTCGGCGTATCCCAGCGCGGCGGCGAGCGCCGTCAGGTCGGTCTCCGGCTGCTCGCGGAGGCGCTGCGCCGCCTCCTGCAGCCGGCGGCGGCGGATGATCGCGCCCGGCGAGAGCCCGACGGTGCGGTGCGTGAGCCGCTGCAGCGTGCGCACCGAGAGCGCGAGTCGGGTCGCCGCTTCCTCCGGCGTCAGCGCCGCCCCCTCCCCCAGCAGCACGTCGAGCATCGCGTTGGCCTGCCGCCCCGCCGCGCCGACCGGGCCCACGCGCTGCGACAGCCACGCGGAGAAGACCGCGACGGCGCGCTCCCGGCGTTCGGGCGCGGTCCGCATCGCCGTCGTCACCGCCGCGTGCAGCTCGGGGGCGTCGAAGGAGTGCTCCGCGTCGATCAGGGCCGGAGGGTCGTCGGTGAGGGCAGGGACCGCGGCGGGGCGGAGCAGAGCGCCGACAGCCCACCCCGACCCCCGCAGCTCCCTGGTCGACGCGCGGGTCGTGGCGCCCGAGATCGACACGCCCTCCGGGGCGACGACGAGGTTGACGGCCGGATACGAGACGATCTCCTGCCGCGACACCTCGCCGTCCGGGAGGCTCCACTCCGGGATCCAGAACCAGGAGACGAGCGCGGCGGCCTCAGCGGGCGGGGGTACCCGATGGAACGAGGGCAGCCGTGCGGGATAGAGCACTCCGCGCGTCCGGTCCACCATGGGCCCAGCGTAGAACGCGCCACCGACGCGGCGTCGGCGACGTGTCGCGGATCTTCAAGCGGCGGGTACCCTCGCCCGCCTACCGTTGCCGCATGACCGAACAGACACCTCCGGCCGGTGTGACCGGCGCACACACCACCGACGGCCGCCCGCACAGCGCGACCTCGCTCACCCCCTTCCTCGCGATCCCCGACGCCGCCCGCGCCGTGGAGTTCTACCGGGACGTCTTCGGCGCCCGCGTGGTCGACGTGACGGAGTTCGGCGGTGTCGTCGCGCACGCCGACCTCGACTTCGGGCTCGGACGGCTCCAGCTCGGCGAGCCCAGCCCCGAGTACCACCTCGTGCCCGCGCCTTCCGGCGACGACGACTGCTATTCGATGGGCCTCTACGTCCCGGATGTGGACGCCGTGGTCGCGCGCGCCGTCGCGGCGGGGGCGACCGTCCGCGAGGCGCCGTCCCTGTTCGTCTCCGGCGACCGCTACGCCAGCATCCGCGACCCGTTCGGCGTCCGCTGGTCGATCATGACCCGCGTGGAGGACCTCTCCGACGAGGAGAGCGCACGACGGGTCGCGGAGTGGGCGGCCTCGTTCAGCGCGGCGCCGGAGAGCGCCGAGAGCTGAGCGCGACCAGGGCGGCCCGCTCGACGGCCGGCAGCAGCGCCTCCGCGGTGCGGCGGTAGCCGAGGGCGCTCGGGTGGAAGCGGTCGAGGCTGAACATCTCCTCCGGCTCGTCGAAGAACATCCCCCCGACAGCCCGCCGCAGGTCCACCGTCTCCGCTCCTTCGCGGTCCGCGGCCTCCGCCTGCACCTCGGCCAGCCGTCGCGACAGACCGGAGGCGATGCGGCGCAGGGGCTGCGGCACCGCGCGCAGGGCGCCGAGGTCGGGGCAGGTGCCGACGACGACGCGGGCACCGCGAGCCTGCAGGCGGACGATGGCCGCGCGCAGGTGGCGGGCCGACTCCGCTGCCGGGAGGCGGTGGGTGACGTCGTTGCCACCGACCACGATCACGGCGACGTCGGGGCGATAGTCCGCGGGGAGGCGGGAGAGCTGCCCGGCGAGATCCCGCGACTCCGCGCCCACGACCGCGGCGGTGCGCAGCCGTACCGGACGCCCGAGCCGGCGTGCCGTCGCCTTCGCGAGCCGCGCCCCGAGGGTCTCCTTCCGCCGTGCCGCTCCCAGGCCGGCAGCGAGGGAGTCGCCCAGCAGCAGGAGGTCGAGCGGCTCGCCCTCGAGCCCCGGGCGCCAGACACGGTCGGCGTCGAGCGACTGCTCCCCCAGCGGCTTCCCGATGCGCCGGCGCGCGAGGGCGGCCTGCCGGTCGAGGACCGCGCGGGCGCCCACGACGAGCGCGGCGGCGAGCGCGACCAGGGTCAGCAGAGGCAGACGACGCACGGCGCGATTCCAGCCGACCGCCGTGAACGTCCGGTGAACGCCTCGTCCCGACGGGGGCGACTCAGGCCAGCGTCTTGACCTCGAGCTCGTCGTCGCCGGGGCGCACGCTCGCGAAGTGGGTGTAGCCGTCCGCGGCGGAGCGCTCCAGCAGCGCCTTGAGGTTCTTCGTGCGCTGTTCGAGGCGGACCCGCGCGCCCTTCGCGACGAGGGCCGTCTTGTGCGCCACGAGCTCCGCGACGGGCACGGCCGCGTCGTGGACGAGCACGATCGCCTGCGCCGCGGTGGCCGGGTCCGTCGAGACGAGGTCGACCAGGCGCTCGAACCCGAGGGAGAAGCCCACCGCCGGCACGTCCTGCTGGAGGAACCGGCCGATCATGCCGTCGTACCGTCCTCCACCGCCGAGCGAGTACGTGACGGACGGGTGCGCGAGCTCGAAGATCGTCCCCGTGTAGTACCCCATGCCGCGCACGAGGAACGGGTCGAATACGAGCGGGATGTCGTCCTGCCCGCGGCCCGCCGCCACGGCCTCGCCGATGCCGACGAGGTGGGCGACGAGCTCGTCGGGCGCGCCGTCCGGGAGCGCCTTGCGGATCTGGCGGTCGCCGAACGGGTGGTGCTCGAGCGTCTGCGGGCGACCGAGGAAGGCCTGGAACGCGTCGACCGCGGTCGTCGTGGCCCCGCGCTCGCGGAGCTCGGCGGCCACACCCTCCGGCCCGATCTTGTCGAGCTTGTCGATCGTGATCAGCACCTGCGGGCGCTCCTCCTCGGTGAAGCCGAAGTGCTCCAGCATCCACTCCAGCACGCGGCGGTCGTTGATCCGCACGCTCGCGCCCTCCAGCCCCAGGGCGTCGACGGCGTCGAGCGAGGCGGCCAGCAGCTCGGCCTCGGCGCGCGCGGACGCGTCGCCGATGATGTCGATGTCGCACTGGACGAACTGGCGGTAGCGCCCCTTCTGCGGACGCTCGGCCCGCCAGACGGGACCGATCTGGATGGATCGGAAGACGCCGGGGAGCTGTCCCCGGTTGCTCGCGTAGAAGCGGGCGAGCGGCACCGTCAGGTCGTAGCGCAGGCCGAGGTCGGAGAGCTCCGCCGGATCGTCGGCGCCGGCGCGGACGGCCTCCGCATCCAGGCCGCGACGCAGGATGTTGAACGACAGCTTCTCGTTGTCGCCGCCGATGCCGGCGTGCAGCCGGTCGTACTCCTCGACCACGGGGGTCTCGATCTCGTCGAATCCGTGCGCGCGATAGCGGTCGCGGATGACGGAGAGCACCCGCTCACGGCGGGCCTTGTCGGCGGGGAGGAAGTCGCGCATGCCGCGCGGCGCGTTCACGGTAGCCACCCGTCCATCTTCCCAGGTCGGCGGCGGTGTCCGTGTCGGGTCAACCGGCCTCGGCGGCGCGGACCTCGTCCTCCAGGCGCGTCAGCCGTTCCCGGAGGGCGCGCTCGGCGTCCCAGCCCTCGGCCCGAGCGGTGTCCACGAGGGCGAGGAGGGCATCGCCCAGCTCCTCCTCCGACGACGGGCGCAAGGCGGACGGCGGCGCGGGCACCACGCCGGCACCGGCGGCACGACCCGACATCTTCTGCGCACGCGCGAGGGCGGGCATCGCGCGCGGGATCCCGTCGAGCACGCTGCGGCGGGTGCGCTTCTCCGCCGCCTTCGCCGCGTTCCAGTGCACGAGCACCTCCTCCGGCGTCTCCGCGACCTCGTCGCCGAACACGTGCGGATGCCGCCGCACCATCTTCTCGGTGAGCGTGCGGGCGACGTCGTCGATGTCGAACGGGTCGTCCGGATCCTGTGCCGCGATCGCGGCATGGAACAGCACCTGCCACAGCAGATCGCCCAGCTCCTCGCGGAGGTCGGCGCGCGAGCCGTCCTCGACCGCGTCGATCACCTCGTGCGACTCCTCGATGAGGTACGGCACGAGGTCGCGGTGCGTGATGCGCTGCGACCACACACACCGCTCCCGCACCGCACGCATGGTCTCTGCGGCCGCGCGCAGCGGATCGTCGATGTCCTCGGGGCCTCGCTGCTCGCTGGTCATGCTTCCTCCGGACTCCGGCTCAGGCGGGGATGGGCGCAGCGCGACGGTACCACCGGGCGCGCAGGGTGACGACGATGCCGGAGAGGATCAGCGCGAAGAGCGACCCCACGAGGACGCCGAGGATCGCCTGGTCGCGGATGACCGCGTCGCCCTCGAACGCGAGGTTCGCGAGCAGGAGCGAGACGGTGAATCCGATGCCGCCCAGGGCGCCAGCGGCGAGGATGTCCGCGAAGGGCAGCGCCGGGTCGGCCCCCTTCGGACGGATGCGCATGGCGAGCCAGCCGAACAGGGAGATGCCGATGATCTTCCCCACCGGAAGGGCCACCACGATCGCCCAGAAGGCCGGGGAGAGGGCCGTCGGCGAGACGGCGGGGATGACGACGAAGGCCGCCACGAAGGCGAAGAGCGGCAGGATCGCGCCGTTCACGGTCGGCTCCAGCGCATGCCGGGTGCGTCCGGCGGGTACCGGCGCCATGACGAGGCCGAGCATCACGCCGGCGATGGTCGCGTGGATGCCGGACGAGGCGACGAGGCCCCACGTGACGACGCCGACGACGGCCATCCCGACCGCGACGAGCGTGTGTCCGGTGGCGTGCAGCAGGCGGCTCAGCAGCCAGAACACCGCCACCCCGACGATCGCGAGCCCGAACAGGAGCCACTGCACGTCGTGCGCGAAGAGCACCGCGATGAAGATGATGCCGATGATGTCGTCGAGGATCGCGAGGGCCAGCAGGAACACCCGCACCCGGGACGGGAGTCCGCGTCCGAACATCGCCAGCACGCCGAGCGCGAAGGCGATGTCGGTGGCGGTCGGGATCGGCCACCCGGACGCCGTCTCCGGCCCTCCCGCGATCAGCAGGTACACGAGGATCGGCACGAGCACGCCGCCGGTCGCCGCGATGGCCGGCTGCACGGCCTTCCGCGGGGAGTCGAGCTCGCCGTGGGTGAGCTCGTGCCGCAGCTCGATCGCCACGACGAGGAAGAAGATCGCGAGCAGGCCGTCCGACACCCAGTGCGCGATCGACAGGTCCAGCGCCGTCCCCGGGACGGCGAGGTGCGTCTCCAGCAGTCCGGCGATCGCGTCGTGCGTCGGCAGGTTCGCGAAGAGGAGGCCGAGGCCGGCGGCCACGAGCAGGAGGACGGCCGGGAACTGCTGCCCGCGGAGGGGGTTCGCTGTGATGCGCATCCCGTCCATCGTAGGCCGCGGCGTCACACCGTCGTCATGCGTGCAGGACACCCCGATCCACCCGGCTACTCTCGGAGGGTGACCCCCGATTCCCCCGCTTTCTCCGAGCCGACGCCCACCGAGGCCATCCGCGTGATCGGTCGTTTCGAAGCCGGTCGCGGCATCCCCGATGCCATGCGCTCCGACGTGCGGATGCTGGGCCAGCTCCTCGGCCAGGTGCTCCGCGAGGCCGGCGGCGACGACCTGTTCGAGGACGTCGAGCGCCTGCGCCTCGCGACCATCCAGGCCTACGAGGACCACAGCTCCTACGCGTTCGACCGCGCCGCGGCGATCGCCGACTCCTTCACGATCGCCCGTGCCGACGAGGTCGCCCGCGCGTTCACCTGCTACTTCCACCTCGTGAACCTCGCCGAGGAGCACCAGCGCGTGCGCGTGCTCCGGGAGCGGGCGGGGCAGGCCCCTTCGGCAGGCTCAGGGGCCCAGGCGACGGACACGGTCGCGGGGGCGTACGCCCGGCTGCGCGAGGAGGTCGGCGACGACGAGGCCCGTCGTCGTCTGGACGGCCTGCGCTTCCACCCCGTCTTCACGGCCCACCCGACCGAGGCCCGCCGCCGTGCGGTCTCGTCGAGCATCCGCCGGCTCTCCGAGCTGCTCACCCAGCACGACGCAGCCAGCGCAGGCGGCTCCGAGGAGCACCGCGCCCGCCGCCGGATGCTCGAGGAGATCGACACCCTGTGGCGCACGGCGCCGCTGCGCGCGCAGAAGCCCTCCCCGACCGACGAGGTCCGCACCGTCATGGGCGTCTTCGACGAGACGCTGTTCACCACGGTCCCCCACGTCTACCGCCGGATCGACGACGCCCTGCGCGGCGAGGAGTCCGGCGCCAGCGCCCCGGTCGTCCCGGCGTTCGTGCGGATCGGCTCCTGGGTCGGCGGCGACCGCGACGGCAACCCGTTCGTCACCGCCGCAGTGACCCGCGAGGCGTCGCAGATCGCCTCCGACCACGTGCTCCGCGGCCTCGAGCGGGCGCTCGACCGGATCGGCCGCACCCTCACGCTCGCCGCGGACGACACCCCGCCCAGCGCCGAGGTCACCGCGCTCTGGGAGCGTTTCGCGGCCGCGGAGCCGATGGTCGCCGACGAGCTCGCAGCCCGTTCCCCTGACGAGCCGCACCGCCGGGTCGTCCTCGTCATGGCCCGCCGCGTGGCGGCCACGCGCCGCGGAGACGAGGAGGGCTACACGGGTCCGGAGGAGCTGCTCGCGGAGCTGCGCGCCGTGCAGTCCTCCCTCGTCGCCGCCGGGGCCCGCCGCCACGCGTTCGGCGGCGTGCAGCATCTGATCTGGCAGGTCGAGACCTACGGCTTCCACCTCACGGAGCTGGAGGTGCGCCAGCACTCCCAGGTGCACGCGAAGGCCCTGGCCGAGCTCGAGGCCGGCGGTCCGATCAGCACGCAGACCGAGGAGGTGCTGGAGGTGTTCCGCGCGATCGCGGACATCCAGCGCGACCGGGGTCTCCGCGCCGCGGGTCGCTACGTCGTCTCCTTCACGCAGGCGGCCTCCGACCTCGCGAACGTGTACGAGCTGGCCCGTCATGCGCTCGGCGACGACGCCCCGGTGCTCGACGTCGTGCCGCTGTTCGAGACCTTCGCCGACCTCCAGGCCGCCCCGGGGATCCTCGCCGAGGCCGTCACCTTCCCGGAGTTCCGCGAGCGGATGGCCGCGACCGGCAACCGGCTGGAGGTCATGCTCGGCTACTCCGACTCCTCCAAGGACGTCGGGCCCGTGGCCGCGAACCTCGCGCTGTACACGGCGCAGGAGAAGATCGCCCGCTGGGCACAGGAATCGGGCATCGAGCTCACCCTCTTCCACGGCCGCGGCGGTGCACTCGGCCGTGGCGGCGGCCCCGCCAACTCCGCGATCCTCGCGCAGCCCCCGCACTCCGTCGACGTCGGTTCAAGCTCACCGAGCAGGGCGAGGTCATCTTCGCCCGCTACGGCGAGCCCGCGATCGCGATGCGGCACATCGACCAGGTCGCCGCCGCGACGCTGCTCGCTTCCTCCCCCACGGTCGAGGAGCGCACGAGCCGCGCGGCCGCCCGCTACGCCGACGTCGCCGCGACGATGGACGCCGCCTCCCGCGAGCGGTTCTTCGCGCTCGTCAAGGCCGAGGGCTTCGCCCCGTGGTTCGCGACCGTGACCCCGATGGAGGAGATCGGCCTGCTCGCGCTCGGCTCGCGGCCCGCCCGCCGCGGCCTCTCGGTGGAGTCGCTGGAAGACCTCCGGGCCATCCCCTGGGTGTTCGCGTGGACGCAGGCCCGGATCAACCTCGCCGGCTGGTTCGGGCTCGGCACCGCGCTCGAGGCCGTCGGCGACGAGGAGCTGCTCACCGAGGCCTATCGCGAGTGGCCGCTGCTGCGCACGATGGTCGACAACGTCGCGATGAGCCTCGCCAAGACCGACGAGCGCATCGCCCGGCAGTACCTCGCCCTCGGCGACCGCGACGACCTCGCCGCCCTGGTGCTCGACGAGCTCGCGCTCACCCGTCGCTGGGTCATCCGCCTCACCGGAGGCGAGGGCCTGCTGGAGAACAAGCCCGTGCTGCAGCGGGCCGTGCAGCTGCGCAGCCCGTACGTCGACGCCCTCTCCCTCCTGCAGCTGCGGGCGCTCCGCGCGCTCCGGTCGGCACCGGAGCAGCCGGAGGGCTCCGGCGCGGACGCCGAACAGCAGCGCCTGCTCCTCCTCTCCGTCAGCGGGGTCGCCGCCGGCCTGCAGAACACCGGGTGACCGGAGCCCTCCCGCCGCGTGCGCGGAGGCCCTCGTCGCCGACGCTAGAGTGAAACCTCCGCCTCACCCGGCTCTGCTTTCGCGTGCGACACGATCGCCCGCACCCCATCCCCCATCAGAAAGCCCTCCCGCGTGACCGTCACCACCCCCACCGACTTCCACCCGCTCGCCGCCTCCGTGCAGCCCGTCTTCGACACGGTGCTGGCGCGCAGCCCGCACGAGCCGGAGTTCCACCAGGCCGTCCACGAGGTGCTGCACTCCATCGCCCCGGTGCTGGAGCGCCACCCGGAGTACGTGGACGGCGGGATCCTGGAGCGCCTGGTCGAGCCGGAGCGGCAGATCATGTTCCGGGTGCCGTGGGTCGACGATGCCGGGAAGCTGCAGGTCAACCGCGGCTACCGCATCCAGTTCTCCTCCGTGCTCGGTCCGTACAAGGGCGGCCTGCGGTTCCACCCGTCGGTCAACCTCTCGATCATCAAGTTCCTCGGCTTCGAGCAGATCTTCAAGAACGCGCTCACCGGTCAGGGCATCGGCGGCGGCAAGGGCGGCTCCGACTTCGACCCGCACGGCAAGTCCGACGCCGAGGTCATGCGCTTCTGCCAGTCGCTCATGAACGAGCTCTACCGGCACCTCGGCGAGCACACCGACGTCCCCGCGGGAGACATCGGCGTCGGCGGCCGCGAGATCGGCTACCTCTTCGGCCAGTACCGCAAGGTCACCAACCGCCACGAGTCCGGCATGTTCACGGGCAAGGGCACCGGCTGGGGCGGCGCCGAGGTACGGACGGAGGCCACCGGCTACGGCGCGGTGTTCTTCGCGCAGGAGATGCTCGGCGTGCACGGCGACTCCCTCGAGGGCAAGCGCGTCGGCATCTCGGGCTCCGGCAACGTGGCGATCTACGCGATCCAGAAGGCCGCCCAGCTCGGCGCGACCGCGGTGACGGCGTCCGACTCCTCCGGCTACGTCGTCGACGACGCGGGCATCGACCTCGACCTGCTGCGTCAGCTCAAGGAGGTCGAGCGCGCCCGCATCGTCGAGTACGCGAACCGCCGCCCGAGCGCCCGGTTCGTGGAGAGCGGCAGCGTGTGGGAGGTGCCCGTCGACATCGCGGTGCCCTCCGCCACCCAGAACGAGGTCAGCCTCGCCGATGCGGAGGCCCTGATCGCGAACGGGGTGCGCGCCGTGTCCGAGGGCGCCAACATGCCGTGCGTGCCCGAGGCCGTCGAGGCGTTCCAGAAGGCCGGCGTGCTGTTCGCCCCGGGCAAGGCCGCGAACGCCGGCGGTGTCGCGACCTCGGCCCTGGAGATGAGCCAGAACGCCTCGCGACAGCGCTGGAGCTTCGGCGACAGCGAGAACAAGCTCCGCGAGATCATGGGCGACATCCACCGCGCCGCTTTCGAGGCGGCCGAGCGTCACGGCGTCCCCGGCGACTACGTCGCGGGTGCCAACATCGCCGGCTTCGAGCGCGTCGCCGCGGCGATGCTCGCCCAGGGCGTCATCTGACCCATTCGAATCGCCTGAATGGTCCCAAATCCGGCCGAGATGCGACCATTCGGGCGATTCGAAGGGTGTGGGGTCAGACCTGACGGTCGTCGGCGTGCCGCGCGAGGGAGCTGCCGTAGCGCTCCGTGAGCTGCACCATGAGGTCGGGAGTGTCCCGGTCGACGCCGAAGACGTGTCCGGGGAAGTCGAGCTCGGGCTGGGCCGCCGCGATCTCCGCGTCCCGGTCGGGTGAGAGCAGCTGCACCGGATCGCCGACCGCGACCCACCCGATCGGCACCACCGTCCCCGATGGCAGCACGGCCCGGCGATGCACGATGGCGTTGACCCGCACCTCGCACCGATCCCCGACGAGCGCGCCGTTGAAGACCCGGGCTCCGGACGCGAAGAACACCTCCTCGCCCACGGTCGCCCCGGCGATGCTGGCCAGTGTCCCGACGAGGGTGTGCGCCCCGATGTGGACGGCGTTCG
Source organism: Microbacterium sp. CFSPD4_SD4 (assembly GCF_057364585.1). Classification (NCBI taxonomy): domain Bacteria; kingdom Bacillati; phylum Actinomycetota; class Actinomycetes; order Micrococcales; family Microbacteriaceae; genus Microbacterium; species Microbacterium sp. CFSPD4_SD4. Next base: position 51,694 of record NZ_JBNFOC010000013.1, on the reverse strand, counting down.
CCGCGGTCGCCCGGATCAGCGCGTTCTCCATCACGATGACGTGCGCGCCGAGGGTGATCGGGCCGCCCTCCGCGGTGATGACGGCGCCGTGCAGCACCTGGCAGCCCGGTCCGAGCTCCACGTCACCGGAGATGACGGCGGTGGGAGCGACGACGGCGGTGTCGTGGATGCGGGGGCGAGCCCCGAGGTGCTCGTACAACATGCGGCCAGACTAGTCCGCGGCGTCTGCGGCGTGCACGACTTCGGAGATCATCACCACCGGATCACTCGGGCTTGGCGGGCTCGGGGAAGATGGCGGTGAACAGCTGGTCGACCCAGGCGAGCAGCTCGGCGTCGGGCAGCGGCTCCACGCCCACGCCGACCGCCGCGGGCACCGTGGGCATCGGCACGACCAGGGCCTCCCCGCCGGAGACGAGCTTCGCCTTCGGATACAGCCGCTGCAGCCGGACCTTGATGGAGTCCTCGAGGCGGGCGGGCGCGAGGCGCAGGTTCGAGCCCATGGCCACGACGTCGGTGAGCCCGGCCCTGGCCGCCCGGCGCCGCAGCCGTGCGATCGACACGAGTCCGGTGACCTCCTCCGGCGGCGTGCCGTACCGGTCGACGAGCTCCTCCACCACGAGGTCGATGGCGTCGTCCTTCGCGGTCGCGGCCGAGGCGGCGGAGAGCTTCTGGTACGCCTCGAGCCGGAGGCGTTCGCTGTCGATGTAGTCCTCGGGGATGCGGGCGTCGAGCGGCAGCTCGAGGCGGAGCTCCTGCCCGGTCTCGACCTCCTCGCCGCGGAAGGTCGCGACGGCCTCGCCGATCATGCGCAGATACAGGTCGAAGCCGACCCCCGCGATGTGTCCGGCCTGCTCCGCGCCGAGGAGGTTTCCGGCTCCGCGCAGCTCGAGGTCCTTCAGGGCGACCTGCATTCCGGAGCCGAGGTCGTTGTTGACCGCGATGGTCTGCAGCCGGTCGGCCGCGGTCTCGCTCAGCGGCTTCATGTCGTCGTAAAGGAAGTACGCGTAGGCGCGCTCCCGTCCGCGACCCACGCGTCCGCGGAGCTGGTGGAGCTGGCTCAGCCCGTACTTGTCGGCGCGGTCGATGATGATCGTGTTCGCGTTGGAGATGTCGAGGCCGGTCTCGATGATCGTGGTCGAGACGAGGACGTCGAACTTGCGCTCCCAGAAGTCGTCGACGACCTGCTCCAGCGCGTGCTCCCCCATCTGCCCGTGCGCCACGGCGATCCGCGCCTCGGGGACCAGCTCGGCGAGCTCGGCCGCGACCCGCTGGATCGACTGCACGCGGTTGTGCACGAAGAAGACCTGGCCCTCGCGGAGGATCTCGCGGCGGATGGCGGCGGCGATCTGCTTGTCGCTGCGGGGTCCGACGAATGAGAGGATCGGGTGCCGGTCCTCCGGGGGTGTGGCGAGCGTCGACATCTCGCGGATGCCGGTGACCGCCATCTCCAGCGTGCGCGGGATCGGGGTGGCGCTCATCGCGAGGATGTCGACGTTGGTCTTCATCTTCTTCAGCGCGTCCTTGTGCTCGACGCCGAAGCGCTGCTCCTCGTCGATGATCATGAGGCCGAGATCCTTGAACAGCACCTGCTCGGTGAGGATGCGGTGCGTGCCGATCACCATGTCCACCGAGCCGTCGAGGAGGCCCTGCAGCGTGAGCCGCGCCTCCTTGTCGGTCTGGAACCGCGACAGCGGCCGCACCTTGACCGGGAACCCGGCGAAGCGCTCCGTGAACGTCTCGAGGTGCTGCTTGACGAGCAGGGTCGTCGGGACGAGCATCGCCACCTGCTTGCCGTCCTGGATGGCCTTGAACGCCGCGCGGACGGCGACCTCGGTCTTGCCGAAGCCGACATCGCCCGAGAGCAGCCGGTCCATCGGGATGGGCCGCTCCATGTCGGCCTTGATCTCGTCGATGGTCTGCAGCTGGTCCTGGGTCTCCGCGAACGGGAACGCCTCCTCCAGCTCGCGCTGCCAGGGGGTGTCCGGACCGAAGGCGTACCCCTTGGCGTTCATCCGGGCGGAGTAGAGCTTGACGAGTTCGACGGCGATGTCGCGGACCGCCTTGCGCGCCTTGCCCTTGGCCTGCGCCCAGTCGCTGCCGCCCATCTTCGACAGGGTCGGGGCCTCGCCGCCGACGTACTTCGACAGGAGGTCGAGCTGATCGGTGGGGACGAACAGCTTGTCGCCGGGGTAGCCGCGCTTCGACGGCGCATACTCCAGCACGAGGTAGTCGCGGACGGACTTCGCGGCGTTGCGGCCCCCGGTGGAGACCTCGCGCTGGGTCATCTCGACGAACCGGCCGATACCGTGCGTCGCATGCACGACGAAGTCGCCCTGCTTGAGCTGCAGCGGATCGACGACGTTCTTCCGACGGGAGGCGAGCTTCTTGACGACGCGCTGGTCGCCGCCGATGGTGCGGCCGTAGAACTCGTTGTCGGTGAGGACGGCGAGCTTCGCCTCCGGCACCTGGAAGCCGGCCTCGACGCCGCCGACGGTGAGGGTCGCGACCCCCGGGTCCGGCGCATCCGCGATGGTCTCGACGACCCGCGCCGCGATGCCGCGGTCGGACAGCACGTCCCGGGCGCGGTCGACGAGACCGTGTCCGGTCGCGAGCACGACCACGCGCCAGCCGTCGGCGACCTTCGCGTCGACGAAGGCGATGGCGCCGTCGACGTTGCCGTGGAAGGAGGGGATGACGGTGGCCGCCTCGACGCTCTCCGCGGTCGCATCGCCGATCCCGAACGGGCTCAGCCGCCACCACACGCCGCCCCGGTCGCGGACGACCTCGCGCAGGTCGGCGATGGTGAGGAAGTCGCCGGCGCCGAGATCGATGGGGGCGGAGGCACCGGAAGTCGCCGCGCTCCAGGCGGCGTCGAGGAACTCGCGGTTCGTCTCGCCGAGGGTGAGGGCGCGGGCGGTCGAGCGCTCCGGGTCGATCACGGCGGTCGCCGTGCCCTCGGGCAGGTACTCGACGAGCGACTTGAGGGGGCCGGCGACCGCGGGCAGCAGCGACTCCATGCCCTCGACCGGGATGCCCTCGGCCATCTTCTCGAGCATGCCGCTGATGGCCGGGAAGCCGCCGATGAGCGCCCTGGCGCGCTCCCGCACCTCGGCCGTGAGCAGGAGCTCGCGGCTGGGCGGGAGGTCGACGCGCGGCACGTCGCCGGGGAGCGAGCGCTGGTCCGCCACGGAGAACGCCCGGATCTGATCGATCTCGTCGCCGAAGAACTCCACGCGGTAGGGGTGCTCCGATGTGGGAGGGAAGACGTCGAGGATGCCGCCGCGGACGGCGAACTCGCCCCGTCGCGACACCATGTCGACGCGGGAGTACGCCCGTTCCACGAGCTGCTCGGCGACGTGGTCGAGCTCGTTGCCGCGGCTGCCCACGGTCAGCTCGAGCGGCACGATGTCGCCCAGGTTCCCGGCGATGGGCTGGAGCGCCGCGCGCACGGAGGCCACGACCGCGAGGGGGCGCTCCCCGGACCACTCGGCGACGCGCCGCAGGGTCTGCAGTCGCAGGCCGACCGTGTCCGGGCTGGGGCTGAGGCGCTCGTGCGGCAGCGTCTCCCAGGCGGGGAAGGTGAGCACCTCGGCGTCCGGGACGTACGTCTCCAGGGCCTGCGCGACCGATTCCGCGCGGCGCCCCGTGGGCACCACGGCCAGCAGCGCCGCCGGGTGGCCGGCCGCCGCGCGCTTGGCGAGCAGACCGGCGAGCACGGGCGCGTCGAGCCCGTCGACCAGGCCGAGGTCGGCGTCGGTGTGCGCCCAGGCGAGAGCGTCACGATACAGAGACGCCTCTTCCAAGGCGCGCAGAATCCCCGGAACAGTCACCGGACAAGCCTAATCGCGCCCACCGACACTGCGGTCGGCTTCCCTGCATCCCACCCGTTTCCGTGCCTCCCACCCCGTTACGGACGCGCGGAAGGGGCCGGGGCGAACCGAAGGGGCCGGGTCGAACGTTTTAGGCTGGACGGATGCTTCCGGTCACCCTCACCACCGCACGACTCGTCCTCCACGCCCCGACGGAGGCGGACGTCGACGCGATCACCGAGGCGTGCCAGGACCCGGAGATCGCGCGGTGGACGACGGTGCCCTCCCCCTACTTCCGGCAAGACGCGGAGGACTTCGTCGCCCTCGTCGAGCAGTGGTGGGAGGACGGCTCGCAGACCGTCTGGGGTGTCTACGCCGACGACGTCCTCGTGGGCATGGTCGGACTCCACCACATCGGGGAGCATCCGGCCGGGGGCCATGCCGAACTCGGCTACTGGGTCGTCGCCGACGCCCGCGGCCGCGGCTACCTCGTCGAGGCCGCGCGGGCCGTGCTCGATTGGGGCTTCGCGGAGCTCGGCCTCGCCCGCATCCGCTGGCAGGCCGTCGTGGGCAACGTCCCCTCCGCCCGCGCCGCCCGCGCCCTCGGCTTCCGCTTCGAGGGCACCATGCGCCAGGGACTCACCAGCCAGCGCGGACGGGACGACGGCTGGCTCGCCGGGCTGCTGCGCGAGGACGACCGGACGCCGGTCGAGTGGTCGGTGCTCTGACCGCACGTCCACGCGTGACAGCGTCGGACCCCGGTGACAGGATGGCTGCATGCCTGAGATGCCGGAGGTCGAAGGACTCGTCGCGTTCCTCGGCGAGCGCACCACCGGACGCACGATCACCCGTGCCTCCGTGGCCGCGATCGCCGCGCTGAAGACCTACGACCCGCCGATCTCGGCACTGGAAGGCGCGGCGATCACCGGCGCGGAGCGCCGCGGCAAGTTCGTGGTGCTGTCCTGCGGGTCCGAGCTGCACCTCATCTTCCACCTGGCGAAGGCCGGATGGCTGCGCTGGTACGACACTCTGCCGACCACGCTCCTCAAGCCGGGCAAGTCGCCCATCGCGCTGCGGATCGCCCTCGACGACGGCAGCGGCTTCGACCTGACCGAGGCCGGGACGAAGAAGTCGCTGGCCGTGTACGTGGTCCGCGACCCCGCCGAGGTGCCCGGCATCGCGCGGCTCGGCCCCGACCCGCTCGATCCGTCCTTCACGCGCGACGCCTTCGCCGCGCTGCTGGACGACCGTCGGATGCAGATCAAGGGGCTGCTCCGCGACCAGGGCGTGATCGCGGGCATCGGCAACGCCTACTCGGACGAGATCCTGCACGCGGCCCGCATGTCGCCGTATGCGATCGCCGGCACGCTGGACGACGCCGAGATCGACCGCCTGTTCGCGGCGATGCAGGAGACCCTCGCCGAGGCCGTCGCGGCCGCCGCGGGCAAACCTCCGGCTGATCTCAAGGACGCCAAGCGCCGCGGCATGCGGGTGCACGCCCGCCGGGGCGAGGCGTGTCCGGTCTGCGGCGATGAGGTGCGCAGCGTGTTCTTCGCCGACCGCTCCCTGGAGTACTGCCCCACCTGTCAGACCGGCGGCAAGGTGCTCGCCGATCGGCGGCTCTCCCGCCTGCTCAAGTGAGGGGCGGGGAAGGGCCCCTGCCACGGAATGAAACGGGCGCGGACGCGTTGAGTACACTCAGAGCAGCAACGTGCTCCGGGGTCGGTGGGAATCCGAACCGGCGGTGACAGTCCGCGAGCGTTCCGAGTGATCGGGATGCCGATCCGGTGGAATTCCGGAACCGACGGTGATGCGAGGGACACCTCGCTAGTCCGGAAGGGAGGCAGCACGAGGCGCACGCGCGTGCGTCCGTTCCGCCACCCTGCAGCGACCCCGAGGCCGCAGAGAGGACGACGGATGGCAGTGACCGCGACAGAGCGCCGCGCGATGGATCGCGCGCTCGCCCTCGCGACCCGTGGCCCCCGCGGAGTCAATCCGCAGGTGGGCGCCGTGCTCCTCTCCCCCGACGGCGAGGTGCTGGCCGAGGGCTGGCACCGGGGCTCCGGCACTCCGCACGCCGAGGTCGACGCGCTGTCGAAGCTCACCCCCGGCGCCGCACGCGGCGCGACCGCGGTCGTCACCCTCGAACCGTGCAACCACACCGGTCGCACCGGTCCGTGCGCGCTCGCGCTCATCGAGGCCGGGGTGGCCCGGGTCGTCTACGCCCTCGACGACCCGGGTGACGTCTCCGGCGGCGGCGCAGAGCGGCTGCGCGCCGCGGGCGTCAGCGTCGAGTCCGGCGAACGGGCCGCGGAGGCACGCGCGCTGATCGGCGACTGGCTCTTCGCGGCGCGACGCGGCCGTCCGCACGTCACCGTCAAGTGGGCGCAGAGCCTCGACGGCAGGGCCGCGGCGGACGACGGCACCAGCCAGTGGATCACCGGGCCCGAGGCGCGTGCCGACGTGCACCGGCGACGCGCCGCGGCCGACGCCATCGCGGTCGGCACCGGCACCGTGCTCGCCGACGACCCCGCGCTCACCGCCCGCGCCGGCGACGAGCTCCTGCCGCATCAGCCCGTCCCGGTCGTGATCGGCGCGCGACCCACCCCTGCGGATGCGGCGGTGCACCGTCATCCGCACACGCCGTTGTTCTTCGACACGCACGACCTGTCGGCGGTCCTCGCTGCGCTGCACGAGCGCGGCATCCAGACGCTGTTCGTGGAGGGCGGCCCGACGCTCGCCAGCGCGTTCCTCGCCGCCGGGCTCGCGGACCGTGTGCTCGCCTATGTCGCCCCGGTCCTCCTGGGCGGGAGCCGCCTGGCCGTGACCGACATCGGCGTCCGCTCGATCGACCAGGCGCGCCGCCTCGTCGTGGACGAATGGCTGCCGTTGGGCGCAGACCTGCTCGCGATCGCGCATCCTGCGGACGCGGACGACCCGGACCACGCGGGCCCGGAGAAGGAGGGAAGCCTCTGATGTTCACCGGAATCATCGAGGAGATCGGCGTGATCACCGCCATCGCCGAGTCGGGCGACGGCTGGCGGCTCACCGTCCGCGCCCCGAAGGCGGCCGCCGACGCCGTGCACGGGGAGTCGATCGCGGTCTCCGGCGTCTGTCTGACCGTCGTCGGCTCCACCGCCGAGACCTTCGACGCCGACGTCATGAAGCAGACGCTCGACGTCGCGGCCCTCGGTACGGCGAGCGTCGGGACCAGGGTCAACATCGAGAAGGCGATGCCCGTCGGCGCACGGCTCGGCGGGCACATCGTGCAGGGCCACGTCGACGGGACCGGTGTCGTGCTCGAGGTGCGCCCGGGCGCGCAGTGGAGCGTGCTCCGCATCAGCCTTCCGTACGACCTCGCGCCGCTCGTCGTCGACAAGGGCTCCATCTCGGTCGACGGCACCTCGCTGACGGTGAGTGCGGTGAGCCCGCCGGACCCTTCGACAGGCTCAGGGACCCAGGACGGCTCGGGGGCCCGGGGCGGGCACTGGTTCGAGGTGTCGCTCATCCCGGAGACCCTGGCGGCGACCACCCTCGGCACCCGCGCGGTCGGCGACCGCGTGAACCTCGAGACCGACATCCTCGCGCGGCACGTCGAGCGCCTGCTCGCGTTCCGCGCCGCACCGGAAGGGGGCTCGCGATGAGCCTGGCAACCATCCCCGAGGCCCTGGAGGCGCTGCGCGCCGGCCGGCCCGTGCTCGTGGCCGACGACGAGAACCGCGAGAACGAGGGGGACGTCGTCCTCTCCGCCGAGCTCGCCACCCCCGAATGGGTGGCGTGGACGGTGCGCTGGTCGTCCGGCTTCATCTGCGCGCCGATGCCCACCGACCTCGCGGACAGCCTCAACCTCCCGCCGATGGTCGCGGCCAGTGAAGACGCCCGCTCCACCGCCTACACCGTGAGCGTCGACGCCGCGGAAGGGGTGACGACGGGAATCAGCGCGAGCGACCGGGCGCACACCCTCAACGTCCTGGCCGATCCGTCCTCGACGGCGACGAGCATCATCCGCCCCGGCCACGTGCTGCCGCTCCGGGCCGTCGACGGCGGTGTGCGCGAGCGCAGCGGTCACACGGAGGCCGCGGTCGAGCTCATGAAGCTCGCCGGCCTCCGGCCGGTCGGCGCGATCGCGGAGGTCGTCGCCGAGGATGGCAGCATGATGCGGCTTCCCGGGCTTCTCGAACTGGGCGCCCGCGACGGCGTGCCGGTCATCACGATCGAGCAGCTGATCGCGCACCTCAACGAGATCGACCCGGACGGAGCGACACCGGCCGCCCAGCGTGGACGCCGTGTGAGCCTCCGTGCCGACGCCACCGTGCCCACCGACCACGGCACGTTCCGCTTCCTCGCCTACAAGGACCGCGTCACCGGCACCGACCACATCGCGGTCGTGTCGGGCGAGCCGACCGAGACCGCCCTCGTGCGCGTGCACTCCGAGTGCCTGACCGGCGAGGCGTTCGGCTCCCAGAAATGCGAGTGCGGGCCGCAGCTGGACGCCGCGCTGGACGCGATCGACCGCGAGGGCGGCATCGTCATCTACATGCGGGGGCACGAGGGACGCGGCATCGGGCTCATCAACAAGCTGCGGGCCTACAGCCTGCAGGAGGACGGCCTGGACACCGTCGACGCGAACCTGGCGCTGGGGCTCCCCGCGGACGCCCGCGACTACGCCGCGGCGGCCGGGATCCTCACCGACCTGGGCGTCTCGAAGGTCCGGCTGCTCACCAACAACACCGACAAGGTGAACAAGCTGCGCGAGCTCGGCCTCGACGTCGTCGAGCAGGTGCCGCTGATCGTGGGCGTGGGCCCGAACAACCACCAGTACCTGGAGACCAAGCGCGACCGCATGGGCCACATCATCGGCGAAGCAGAGCTCGCCGAGGCCCTCGCGGCAGGAAAGGACGAGGAATGAGCGGCGCCGGAGCACCGAAGACGGGGAACATCGACGGGCGGGGGCTGGAGGTCGTCGTGATCGCCGGCACCTGGCACGAGGTGATCTCGAACGGCCTGATCGCCGGCGCCCAGCGGGTGCTCGACGAGGCGGGGGCGACGCATCGGCTGGTGCGAGTGCCCGGTTCGTTCGAGCTCGCCGTGGCCGCACAGGCCGCCTTCGCCGGCGGTGCGGACGCGGTGGTCGCCCTCGGGGTCATCATCCGTGGCGGCACGCCGCACTTCGAGTACGTCTCAGCGGCGGCGACCGACGGCCTCACCCGCGTCTCCCTCGATGCCGGCAAGCCCGTCGGGTTCGGGCTCCTCACGCTCGACGACGAGAAGCAGGGGCTGGACCGCGCGGGCCTGGAGGGCTCGAAGGAGGACAAGGGGGCGGAGGCCGCGGACGCCGCGCTGCGCACCGCCCTCGTGATCCGCGAGCTGCGCGGCTGACCCCCTCCGCCTCGCGCCCGATCGCGGGCGCGAGGTCAGGCGTGCCTTGGTGGCGCGGAACGCCGCGCTCTCGTACGGTGAGGGCATGGAGACCCTGCGCCACATCGTGCTCTTCGTCCACCTCATCGGCTTCGCCGTGCTCTTCGGGGCCTGGGCGGCGCAGGCGTTCGGTGGCAAGCGGGTGTTCACGCGTCTGATGACCATCGGCATGACGATCGCCGCGGTCGCCGGCCTCGCCCTCGCCGCCCCGTGGGGCCTTCCCGAGGGCGTCGAGATGAACTACGCCAAGATCGGCACGAAGCTCGTCATCCTCCTCGCGATCGGCGCCCTGCTCGGGATCGGCACGGCGCGCCAGAAGCGCGACCAGGTGGTGCCGCCCGCGATCTTCTGGCTCGTGGGCATCCTCACCGCGGTCAACGCGGCCATCGCCGCGATCTGGCGCTGAGGCGCGGATCAGCGGAGGCCGCGCTCCCAGAGTGCGGCTGACTGCTCCCCGACCTCGGCCGTGCGGATGCGCTGGCCGTTGCGTCCCCCGCGGGCGAACGTGGCCGTGACGCCCGGCGGGACATCGGAAGGCGCCACCGGGCGCGAGGACCAGGTGCAGTCGCGCACATGCACGAGGTCTGCCGCCACCGCCGCCGGATCGTCGTCGTAGCGCCACGGCCCGGTCAGCGTCCCGAGCCAGAAGTACCCGTCGACGTCCTGCGTCCAGACGAGGGTTCCGGTCGGAAGCGCCGCGAACCGCTCCAGCCGCCGCGCCGCCCGCTCGCCATGACGGGCGTCGACGGCCGCGAGCCCCGCGGTCAGGGAGCGAGGCGGGCTGTCGAGCCGCCCGCCCATGCCGCACACACCTCCGGCGAGCGCGCGCTCGACGGCGACCCCCGGGGCGACGGCATCGTCGCGGGAGCGCATCGGGGCCCGGTAGGCGATCGGGACATCGGCTCCGCCGTCGGTCATCGGACCGGCACCAGGGTCGCCTCGACATCGCGTCCGTCGACCACGACGTGCATCATCGTGTGCACCGGCTGCCGGCGCCGGTCGGTGGGAGAGCCCGGGTTGAGCAGCCGCAGCCCGTTCGGTGTCACGGTGTCCCACGGGATGTGCGAGTGTCCGAAGACCAGCAGGTCGGAGTCCGGGAAGGCGAGATCCATCCGCTTCTCCCGCCCCGTCGCGGCGCCCGTCTCGTGGATGACGGCGACGGCGGTGTCCTCCACGGTGAACCGCGCGATCTCGGGCAGCACCCGACGGATCTCAGGGCCGTCGTTGTTGCCGTGCACGCCGTGGAGCACACGCGCGCGGGACTGGAGCAGCTCGACGGTGGCGAGATCGACCCAGTCCCCCGCGTGCACGACGACATCGGCCTCGTCGATCGCCTGGAGCACCGCGTCCGGCAGCCGCTTCGCCCGCTTCGGAACGTGCGTGTCGGCGAGGAGCAGCATCCGCGTGGTCATGGTCCTCCTCCGGCCGGCCTCCCCCGACTCTACGCGGGGCACCGACGCGCTCGACCCCGCCCCGTCATCAACGTCCAGCGAACTCCCAGGAAGGCGTAGACTCGCCCGAGTCCGCTGGTATACCGGCGGAGGATCGGAGACCCCTTGAGCACCGCCACCACCCCCGCGAACCCCCGCTCGCGCGTCATCACCGCGAGCCTCGTCGGCACCACCATCGAGTTCTACGACTTCTACGTCTATGCGACGGCAGCCGTGCTCGTCTTCCCCACACTCTTCTTCCCGAGCACGAACGACACCGCGTCGCTGCTGTCGTCGTTCGCCGTCTTCGGCGCGGCGATGGTCGCCCGCCCGATCGGCGCCGTCGTCTTCGGGCATTTCGGCGACAAGTTCGGGCGCAAGGCGACCCTCGTCGCATCGCTCCTCACCATGGGCATCGCGACCTTCGTGATCGGCCTCCTGCCCACCTTCCAGCAGATCGGCTGGGTCGCCCCGCTGCTCCTGCTGATCCTCCGTCTCGCCCAGGGCTTCGCGCTGGGCGGCGAGTGGTCGGGCGCGGCGCTGGTGGCCACCGAGAACGCCCCGAAGGGCAAGCGCGCCTGGTACGGCTCGTTCCCGCAGCTCGGCGCGCCGCTCGGCTTCATCATCGCGAACGGCATCTTCCTCGCCATCAACTTCGCACTCCCGCACCCGGAGGACCCGGCGCTGAAGTCCGAGGCCTTCCTCTCCTGGGGCTGGCGCGTGCCGTTCCTCTTCTCGGCCGTCATGGTCATCATCGGCCTGTGGGTGCGGCTCCGTCTCGTCGAGTCGGACACGTTCAAGAAGGCGGAGAAGACCGGGGCCATCCGCAAGCTCCCGCTCGCGACCGTGTTCCGGCACCACTGGAAGCAGCTCATCCTCGGCACGTTCATCATGCTGGCGACGTACGTGCTGTTCTACCTGATGACGAACTTCACGCTCACCTACGGCACGAAGGCCGCCGACCTGGAGACCGCCTCGGCCGCCGCCCGTGCTGCCGCGGAGGCCACCGGAAAGGACTTCGACCCGAGCGCCTTCGCGGCGCAGTTCTACCCGGGCCTCGGCTTCGGCTACACGGACTTCGTGCTCATGCAGATCATCGGCGTCGTGTTCTTCGGCATCTTCACGCTGCTGTCCGGGCCGATCGCCGACGCCATCGGGCGCCGCAAGCTGCTGCTGTGGGTCACCGGACTCATCGTCGTCTTCGGCCTGTCGTTCAACATCTTCCTGCTCCCGCAGGCGGACCCGAAGTTCACCGGCGCTCTCACTCAGGCCTTCCTCGTGTTCGGCTTCATGCTCATGGGCACGACGTTCGGCCCGATGGGCGCTCTCCTGCCGGAGCTCTTCCCGACGAACGTTCGCTACTCCGGCTCGGCGATCGCATACAACGTGTCGTCGATCCTCGGTGCGGCCGTGGCGCCGTTCATCGCGGTGGCCCTGTGGGCGGCCGTCGGCGGCGAGCCCTGGCTCGTGGGACTGTACCTCTCGTCGATGGCGGTGCTGACCTTCATCGCACTCATCTTCACCCCGGAGACGAAGGACCACGACTACGAGGACGACCTCGGTCTCGCCTCCGCCGTCGAGCTCTAGGCCGACCGAACGACAGGAACGGCTGCACTCCCTCGGGGGTGCAGCCGTTCCTGTCTTCCTGGCCAGACGCTCACAGCACCACGACGTCGCAGTACCGGGCCGCCGTCTTCGCCAGCCGGCGATCGGCCGTGAGCAGAGGGACGTCGAGGGCCTCCGCGAGCGCGACATAACCGGCGTTGTACGCGGAGACGTCATCGCGCAGCGACCAGATCCGCGGGATGAGCCGACGCAGCGGATGGCGGGTGATCTGCAGCGCTCCGAACGCGTCGAGAGCCTCACGAGCAGCATGCGCCGGCATCGAGGACCGCATCGTGAGGCGTCGGAGCACGGAGAGGACCTCGATATCGAGACCCGCGTGCGCATGGAACTCCTCGCCGTGCGTCCAGACCTCCTCGCCCAGCAGGGCCTCGATCGCCGCCGAGGCATCGAGCACGGCCGCCTCGGATGTCCCGCTCACTCGCGCTCGTCCCGTTCGCGATCACGGGCGGCGAGGATGCCCTCGCGCGTCAGGGAGACGCCGGCCGCGCGCGCCCGTGCCCGCGACGCCTCGAGGACCTCGGCATTGCTGCGGTACCGGACGAGGTCCTCCAGCTCGCGCGCGACGTAGTCCGACAGGCTCATGCGTTCCGCCGCGGCACGCTCTTTGAGCCGGGCGTGAACCTCATCGGGCAGGTTCCTCACTTGCAGCATGCGAGCCATTCTGTCAGCATCGCATGCGTTCCGCATGCGGGCAAGGCCGTGCTGTGGACAACGTACTCGTCAACACTTCTTGACACCAGCCCGCCGCGTCAACGAATATTGACGCGAAGGAGGTCCCCATGTCTCAACCGACCACCATCGCCGCGGCCGAGGGCGGCGAACCCCTCGCCGAGCTCCACCGCCTGGCCGCGCTGCGCAAGGAGCTCGCGCGCGCCGAAGAGGCGCAGGTCCGCCGCGCCCGCACGAGCGGCTACTCGTGGCAGGCGATCGCGAGTGCCCTCGGCGTCACCAAGCAGGCGGCACATCGGCGCTTCGGTCGCACCTGAGCCCATACAGCCGCCCCATAGGAAACGACCGTCCCCCGAGTACGGTCGAAGTACCATCTCCAGATCGAGGTCCCCCATGTCCCGCACGGCGACAGCACGCCGACGCGGACGGGGCGCACCGGCCGACGGGCCCCGCGCCACCTTCCGCCAGCTCCTCCCCTTCCTCTTCGAGCACAAGCGCACCCTCGTCGTCGTCGCCGTCCTCAGCGTGTTCGGCGCCGCGACCTCGCTCGTGCAGCCCCTCCTCGTCGGCCAGGTCATCGAGGCCGTGCAATCCGACGGCACGATCGGCGTGCTCGTGTGGCTGCTCGTCGGCTTCGTGATCGTGTCGTCGATCATCTCGGGGTTCCAGCACTACCTGCTGCAGCGCACCGGCACCGCGGTCGTGTACTCCAGCCGCCGCAAGCTCATCGCCCGCATCCTGCACCTGCCGACATCCGAGTTCGACGCACGGCGCACCGGCGACCTCGTCTCTCGCGTCGGCACCGACACGACGCTCCTCTACGCCGTCCTCACGCAGGGGCTCGCCGACGCGGTCGGCAACGTCGTGCTCTTCGCGGGGGCGCTCATCGCGATGCTGCTCATCGACCCCGTGCTGCTGCTGCTCATCGTCGTGGTGATCGGCGTCTCCGTCGTGGTCGTCGTCGCCCTCAGCGGCCGGATCCGCACGGCGTCCACCGCTCAGCAGGAGAAGGTCGGCGAGCTGGCCTCGGGCGTCGAGCGGGCCGTCGGCTCCATCCGCACCATCCGAGCCTCCGGCGCGACCGAGCGGGAGACCGCGGCGGTGACGGAGCGGGCCTCCGAGGCGTACGGCATCGGCGTGCGGATCGCGAAGATCTCCTCGCTCGTGGTGCCGGTCGCCGGCATCGCCCTCCAGCTCTCCCTGCTCGTCGTGCTCGGCGTGGGCGGCTTCCGCGTCGCCGCCGGAGCCATCTCGATCGCGGCCCTCATCTCGTTCGTGATGTTCCTCTTCCTGCTGGTGATGCCGCTCGCCTCGACCTTCGGCGCGATCACCTCCGTCAACCAGGCTCTCGGCGCGCTCGGCCGCATCCAGGAGGTGCTCGACCTGCCCACCGAGACCCAGGACGACGCGGCCACCGCCGCCGCCCTCCCCCGTGACGAGGAGCCCGGCGCGGACGCCCCCGCGCTTGAGTTCCGCGACGTGCGGTTCCGCTACCCGGAGAACGTCGTCGCGGCCCGCCGTGCCGCCGCGAGGGAGGCACAGACCCTGCTCGCCGACGCGCACCTGGAGCAGGCCGAGGCCGCCGCCGACCTCCAGGACCACGAGGTGCTCCGCGGGGTGTCCTTCGCGGTCCCCCGGGGGGCACGGGTGGCATTGGTCGGCCCCAGCGGGGCGGGGAAGAGCACCATCCTCTCCCTCATCGAGCGCTTCTACGACCCCACGGGCGGCTCCATCCGTCTGAAGGGACACGACACCCGCACCTACGCGCGCGACGAGCTCCGCGCCCACTTCGGCTACGTCGAGCAGGACGCCCCGACTCTCGCCGGCACCCTCGCCGAGAACCTGCGGCTCGCCTCCCCCGACGCCACCGATGCGGACTGCGAGCGCGTGCTCCGCGCCGTGAACCTCGGCGACGTGCTGGAGCGGAACCCCCTCGGGGTCGATGCTCCGGTCGGCGAGGACGGCGTGATGCTCTCCGGCGGCGAACGGCAGCGGCTCGCGATCGCCCGGGCGCTCCTCACCGACGCCCCGATCCTCCTGCTGGACGAGTCGACCTCGTCGCTCGACGGCGTGAACGAGCAGCGCATGCGCGAGGCCATCGACGCGGTCGCCACCGACCGCACGCTCGTCGTGATCGCGCACCGTCTGTCCACCGTCGTCGACAGCGACCTCATCGTGGTGCTGCAGGACGGCGTGGTCGTCGGACAGGGCACGCACGCCGAGCTCGTGGAGTCGACCCCGCTCTACCGCGACCTCGCCCGCCACCAGCTCCTCGCCTGACTCCCCCTCCCCCCTCTCCCCCCACCTACACCGCCGAGACCCCGCGTTTCCGTCGAGACCCCGCCTTCCGCACGTATGCGGGGCGGGGTCTCGACGCGAAACCGGGGTCTCGGCGGAAAGTGGGTGCCACGAAGGCGGGGCGTCGGAGACCACTCAGCCATGGGTTCGTCTCTGATGCCCCGCCTTCGCGGGTCTGTCTCGACCCGGAGGCCGAGGGTGCCGGCTCCCCCGAACCGGCACCGGTCTGGGGGCTACGCCTTCGCGAGGCGGTAGCGCAGCGACGCGAGCTCGGTGCGCAGCGCCGCCGGGACGCGGTCGCCGAAGGTGTCGTAGAACTCCTCCGTGAGGTCGGCCTCGGCCTTCCACGCCTCGGGGTCGACCGAGAAGAGCTCGTCGAGGTCTTCCGCGGGGATGTCGAGGCCGTCGAGGTTGAGGTCCTCCACGCGCGGCAGGCGTCCGATGGGGCTGTCCACCGCCGGCACGTCACCGGCCACGCGGCGGATGATCCAGTCGACGACGCGGGAGTTGTCGCCGAAGCCGGGCCAGAGGAACCGGCCGTCAGCTCCGCGACGGAACCAGTTCACCTGGAAGATGCGCGGTGCACGGTCGAAGCGCAGGCCGCGGCCGACCTTCAGCCAGTGACCGAAGTAGTCGGCCATGTTGTAGCCGCAGAACGGCAGCATGGCGAAGGGGTCGCGGCGCAGCTCGCCGACCGTGCCCTCGGCGGCCGCCGTGCGCTCGGAGGAGATGTTCGAGCCGAGGAACACGCCGTGGGTCCAGTCGGTGGCCTCGACCACGAGCGGCACGTTGCTCGCGCGGCGTCCGCCGAACAGGATGACGTCGAGCGGCACGGCCTCCTCCCAGTCCTCGGAGATCTGCGGGCACTGGGCCGCCGACACCGTGAAACGCGAGTTGGGGTGCGCCGCAGGACGGCCGGAGTCGGGCGTCCAGTCGTTGCCCTCCCAGTCGATGAGGTTCGCGGGCGCCTCGTCGGTCAGGCCCTCCCACCACACGTCGCCGTCGGGGCGGAGCGCGACGTTGGTGAAGATCGTGTTGCCCCACAGCGTCTCGACCGCGGTGACGTTGGTCGACTCACCGGTGCCGGGCGCGACGCCGAAGAAGCCGGCCTCGGGGTTGATCGCCCAGAGTCGTCCGTCCTCGCCCGGGCGGATCCAGGCGATGTCGTCGCCGAGGGTCTCGACCTTCCAGCCGGGGATCGTCGGACGCAGCATCGCGAGGTTGGTCTTGCCACACGCCGACGGGAACGCGGCGGCCACGTGGTACGCCTTGCCCTGCGGGTCGATCACGCGGATGAGGAGCATGTGCTCGGCGAGCCAGCCCTCGTCCCGGGCGATCACCGACGCGATGCGCAGCGCGAAGCACTTCTTCGCGAGGATCGCATTGCCGCCGTAGCCCGAGCCGTACGAGTAGACCTCGAGCGTCTCCGGGAAGTGCACGATGTACTTGTCGTCGTTGCAGGGCCACTCGACGTCCGGCTCGCCCGCCTCCAGCGGAGCGCCGACGGAGTGCACGGTCTTGACCCAGGGCGCGCCCTCGGCGATCTGGCGGGTGACCTCGTCGCCCACGCGGGTCATGATGCCGATCGACGCGACGGCGTAGGCGCTGTCGGTGATCTGCACGCCGATGTGCGACAGGGGGCCGCCGACGCGACCCATCGAGAACGGCACGACGTACATCGTGCGGCCGCGCATCGAGCCCTCGAAGATCTCGTCCATCTTCGCGTGCATCTCGGCGGGGTCGGCCCAGTTGTTGGTGGGGCCGGCGTCCTCCTCGCGCTCCGAGGCGATGAAGGTGCGCGCCTCGGTGCGGGCGACGTCGCTGGGGTGCGAGCGCGCCAGGTACGAGCCGGGACGCCACTCGGGGTTCAGCTTGATGAGCTTGCCCTCGTCGACGAGTCCGCGCAGCAGCCAGTCGTTCTCGGCACGCGAGCCGTCCACCCAGTGCACGGCGTCCGGCTGCGTGAGCGCGCGGATCTCCTCGACCCAGGCGGCGAGCTCCGCCATCGCAGGGGTGTCGTAGGAGGGGGCGGTGCCGAACGTGCGCGTCGGGGCGACAGGGGACGTGCGAGGGGTGAGAACTTCGGCCATGGCCATGACTGCTCCTTCGAAGTGTGGGGCGTTGCTTCCATCTTCTTCGCCCTCGGTGCGGACTTTCGGCCAAATCGAACGATAAGAATCACACTTCTTTCGCTAGACTCAAACTATGGCGTCCTCCGGCATCCACCTCACGACCCTCGGCCACCGCATCCGGCACCGCCGCCTGGAGAAGGGCTACACGCTCGACGAGCTCGGAGCCCTCGTCGGGGTCGCCGGCTCCCAGCTCAGCCTTATCGAGAACGGCAAGCGCGAGCCCAAGCTGTCGCTCCTCCAGGCGATCGCGCAGGCCACCGGCACGGAGGTGACCGATCTCATCTCCGGCGAGCCGCCGAACCGCCGCGCGGCCCTGGAGATCGAGCTGGAGCGGGCGCAGGAGAGTCCGGTGTTCCGTCAGCTCGGGGTCTCGCCCGTCCGCGTCACGAAGGGCATGAGCGACGAGACCATCGAGTCCATCCTCGGGCTGCACCGCGAGCTGCAGCGCCGCGAGCGCGAGGCCATCGCGACCCCGGAGGAGGCCCGTCGCGCCAACACGGAGCTGCGCCTGCGGATGCGCGCGCAGAACAACTACCTGCCGGACATCGAGAAGCTCGCGGAGAAGCAGCTCAAGGCGGCCGGCCATTCGCAGGGCGCCCTGACCCACCGCACCGTGAGCATCATGGCTGAGAAGCTCGGCTTCGAGCTCATCTACGTCAACGATCTGCCGCACTCGACGCGCTCGGTCACCGACCTCGAGAACGGCCGCATCTACCTGCCCCCGGCGTCCATCCCCGGCGGACACGGCCTGCGGTCCATGGCGCTGCAGGCCATGGCGCACCGCCTGCTCGGGCACACGCCGCCGACCGACTACGCCGACTTCCTGCAGCAGCGCCTGGAGATCAACTACTTCGCCGCATGCTGCCTGATGCCGGAGACCGCCGCGGTGGCCTTCCTGCAGCAGGCGAAGAAGGACCGCAACCTCGCGGTGGAGGACTTCCGCGACGGATTCGGCGTGACGCACGAGGCCGCAGGCATGCGCATGACCAACCTGCTCACGCAGCACCTCGGCATGTCGCTGCACTTCCTGCGCGTCGACTCGACCGGGGCCATCACGCGCGTCTACGAGAACGACGACCTGCCGCTGCCGATGGACGTGACGGGGGCCGTGGAGGGACAGCGGGTGTGCCGGAAGTTCCAGGCCCGTTCCGCCTTCACGGAGCAGAACCGCACCGTCGAGCACCACCAGTACACGGACACCCCGTCCGGCACGTTCTGGTGCTCCACGCAGACCGGCTCGTCGAGCGAGGGCGAGTTCTCCGTCACGGTCGGCGTGCCGTTCGACGATGCCCGGTGGTGGCGGGGACGCGAGACGAACGACAGGGCCGTGTCGACCTGCCCCGACGAGGCGTGCTGTCGTCGCCCGTCGCCCGAGCTCACGGAGCGCTGGAAGGGCCGGGCATGGCCGAGCGCCCGCGTGCACACCCACATGTTCTCGCCGCTCCCCCGCGGCATGTTCCCCGGCGTGGACGATAACGAGGTCTACAACTTCCTCGGTCGCCACGCGAGTGAGTGACCCGCCGACCCACCCCCTTGCGTCCACCCCGGCCCGTTACGCGCGGGCGTAAGGGGCCGGGAGGCACGGAAGGGGGTGGGTCGACGAGGGGTCAGGCGAGGAACGCGGCGAAGCGGGCGAGGGCGGCGGTGACGGCGGCGGGGTCCTCGGGGGGCTCGAAGAGAGTCGGAGGGGTGGTGTGGGCGGCGGCGGCGTGGGTCCAGCAGCCGATCACGCGGCCGTGCTCCACCACGGTCGCCCGGACCATTCCGTTCTTCCCCGGGCCGACGGCGGGGAGGTGTTCCGGAGCGCAGACGACGGTGCGGTCGGCGTAGGAGATGTAGTACTCGTCGAAGGCTCCGAGGGCGAACACGGACGGACGGCTCGCCGCGCGCCGGGGTGGGGTGCTCCCGACGAAGACCCCGTCCTCGACCTCGGTCACCCTGGTCGCCGCGCGCTCCGCCGCCTCCCGGGACCGCCCGAGCGTCAGCCCCGACCACCACGCGAAGTCCGCGACCCCGGCGGGCCCGTGTCCCTCGACGTAGCGGACGAACAGCTCGGCCAGCGGGTCCTCCGGGCGGGCGTGATCGCGGATGTGGTCCGCCGCGAGCACGAACCGCTGCTCCCGCGTGATGCCCTCCCGCGGCACGACCGGCCCCTGCACGAGCACGCCGGCGACCGTCAGCGCGAACAGCAGGTGGATGCCGCGCTGCCCTGAGGGGTCGATGCCGATGCCCTCGAGCACCGGGAAGATCTCGCTCCGGGTGAGGCCGCCGTCACGGAACCGCGGCGTGAGCTCCCGGACGACCGCGTCGATCATGGCGTCGTCGATGCCGAGCTGCCGCTGTCGGGAGGCCGCCTGCTGCTGCTGTCGTGCGGCCGTGACCTCCAGCACCCACCCGAGGTCGCGTGCGGGGATCGTGTGCAGCGTCCCCCGCATGGTCCAGGCCCGGACGAGGTCCCCACGGTCGAACGCGGCGTCGACGTCACGAAGCCGTACGCCGCCTTTCGTCCGCACGGCCAGCGCCCACCGTCCGGCCGTGAAGTCCTGGCTCTGCACCGCGAGCAGCCGCGCCGCCGCCCCCGTCACGTCCGCCGCCGGCGCGGTCAGCCCCTGCCACCGCAGCCGCTCCTCCCGCCATCGTGAGGTCTTCATGCCCCTCATCATGCCGCGACCCACCCCCTTTCGCGTGCCCCGGCCCGTTGCGTGCGTGCGCAGGGGGCCGGGTCGAGCGGAAGGGGGTGGGTCGACGGTCAGAGGGTGACTTCGCGGCGGGCGGGGAGGACGACGGGGTGCGACCCCGCCATGGTCTCCAGCACCCGGATCACCTGGCAGGAGTAGCCGAACTCGTTGTCGTACCAGACGTAGAGGATGAGGGTGTCCTCGTCGGCGATCGTGGCCAGGCCGTCGACGATGCCCGCGCGGTGCGAGCCGACGAAGTCCGTGGAGACCACCTCGGGGCTCTCCACGTAGTCGATCTGCTGCCGGAGCTTCGAGTGCAGCGACACCCGGCGCAGGTAGTCGTTGACCTGGTCCTTGGTGGCGGGGCGCTCCAGCGTGAGGTGCAGCACCGCGAGCGAGACGTCCGGCGTGGGGACGCGGATCGCGCTGCCCGTGAGCTTGCCCTCCAACTGCGGGAGGGCCTTGGCCACGGCCTTCGCAGCCCCGGTCTCGGTGATGACCATGTTCAGCACGGCGGAGCGGCCGCGGCGGTCGCCCTTGTGGAAGTTGTCGATGAGGTTCTGGTCGTTCGTGAACGAGTGCACGGTCTCGACGTGGCCCTTCACGACGCCGTAGGCCTCGTCGATCGCGGCGAGCACCGGGGTGATGGCGTTGGTCGTGCACGACGCCGCCGAGACGATGCGGTCCTCGTCGGTGATCGTGTCGTCGTTGATGCCCTGCACGATGTTCTTCAGCGGGCCCTTGCCGGGGGCGGTCAGCAGCACGCGGGCGACGCCCTTCGCGCGGAGGTGCTGGGAGAGCCCCGCCTCGTCACGCCAGCGGCCGGTGTTGTCGACGACGATCGCGTCGTCGATGCCGTAGGCGGTGTAGTCGACGGCGGCCGGGTCGTCGGAGTAGATGACCTGGATGCGCGTGCCGTTGGCGATGATCTGCTCGGCGTCCTCGTCCACCGTGACCGAGCCCGCGAAGCGGCCGTGCACCGAGTCGCGCAGCAGCAGCGACGCGCGCTTGACGAGGTCGTTCTCGGAGCCGCGGCGCACGACGATGGCGCGGAGCCGGAGTCCGCTCCCGCCGCCGGTGTGAGCGATGAGGATGCGGGCCAGCAGGCGGCCGATGCGCCCGAAGCCGTAGAGAACGACGTCGGTCGGCGATGCCGGGACCGCGCCGACGGCCGGGGCCAGGGTCTCGGCGAGATACTCCTCGAGCGGGCGGCCGCTCTCCGCGTACCCTTCCACGAGGCGGGCCACGTCGATCGACGAGGCGCCGGGGGCCAGGGCGTGGATGCCCTCGAGCACGGCCAGGCTGTCCTCGACCTCGAGACGCTCGTGCCCGAGCTGGGCCACGCGCTCGTGCACCTCGACGAGGCCGGTCGCCGAGAGGCCGAGCAGGCGGTGGCCGTGCAACGAGGTGACCACGTCGCGCTCGCGCTTGAGAGCCCCGATGAGCGGGATCATCCGCTCCGCCAGCTCTTCGCTCGCCGTCCATTCGTCGCGGTGTGCCGCGGAATCGTTCATCTGCGTCCTTGCATGTGTGAGCGCGCGCCGAGGTCGCCGGCGCGCACGAGGTTGCCGGGGTGTTCGGGGGATGACTCCAGGGTACAAGCCGCGGAACCGCGTGCCGAATCGGCCGGGGCGGGACCTCCCTGGCACGAGAGTTTTACGTCTACACTGGTGGAATAATGAGCAGCGCACTCCTCGGCGACGACGCCGACCTCCTCGTCCGCGGCGGCCGCATCCACACCGTCGACGCCACCGATTCCGTCGCCACCGCGATCGCCGTCCGGGACGGGGTGATCGTCGCCACCGACGCCGCTGCCGAAGCCCTCCCGGCCCGCGAAGTGGTGCAGCTCGACGGTCGCACCGCGATCCCCGGCCTCAACGACGCCCACCTCCACGCCGCCTGGCTGGGCGCGCGCTGGCCGCACCTGTTCTTCTCCGACACCCCGCCCGAGGAGCAGCCCACCGGCCGCCTCGTGGCCACGGCCGATGAGCGACGTGCGGCCCTGCGCCGGGCCTGGGCACTGCTCGCGGAGCTCGGCGTCACGAGCTACACGGAGCCGGGCATCGGCCCCGGAGAGGACCACGGTGAGACCGGCTGCTTCGGCACCGACATGCTCGACGCGTACGTGGAGCTGCACCAAGAGGCCGCGCAGACCTCGCGCGTGACACTGCTCCGCCTGTTCGGGACGATCGACGGCGAGAGCTCCCTGGACGACTTCGCCGCCGGACTCCCGGTGCCGCCCCCGTCGACCGATTCCCGCTGGCTCGCGATCCCCGGCGTGAAGATCTTCGCCGACGGCATCCCGCCGATGGCCACCGCCTGGACGTCGGACCCCTACCCCGATGGGACGACCGGACACCTCCTCACGCGCGGCGATGCGGATCCACTCAGCGCCTTCCAGCAGATGATCGCCCTGGCTGCGAGTCGCGGCCTCCAGATCGCGGTGCACGCCACCGGTGACCGCTCGATCGAGGAGTTCCTCACCGCACTGGAACGGCACGGCCGGACACCCTCGCCGCCGGCGCCCCACCACATCGTGCACGGGGACCTTGCCACGCCTGCGCAGATCCGTCGCGCGGAACGCCTCGGCGTCGGCTTCGCCGTGCAGCCCCTCATCGCCGCGCACACGCACTCCTGGGCGGCGGTGCAGCTCGGCGAGGCCCGCGTCGCCGCCGCGTGGCCGCTGGCCGAGATGCTCTCCTCCGGGGCGCTGACCACCGTGACCAGCGACGCCCCGATCGCCACGCCGGACTGGCGCCCGAGCCTCGATGCGTCCCTCGCCCTCCTCGCCGCCGACGGCCGCGCGGACGACGCCGCGACGCGGCGCCGGCTGCTGCGCACCATGACGGCCGACGCCGCGATCCAGGACGGCGCCGCGAGCTGGAAGGGCACCCTCGAGCCCGGCAAGGTCGCCGACATCACGGTGCTCGACGAGGATCCGTGCAGCCCGGGGCGCCCGTTCGCCGCCCTCCAGGTCGAGCGCACGATCGTCGACGGCCGCACGGTGTTCGCGCGCGGCTGACCACCCGCCCCACGAAAACGGCGGGCGGCATGTTCACGCATGCCGCCCGCCTCTGATCCCCCTCGGACCAGTCTCGAACCGCGGTCGTCAGACCGCGGTGGCCAGGAGCACGCGCGGGCTCCCCGGCAGGGCGACGGTGTCGCGCACCGCCCATCCGGCGTCCGTCAGCCAGCCGCGGACCTGCGACTCGGGGTACACGACGGTGCCGTCGATCACGAGGTACTCCCCCGCGTGCAGGGCGTCCAGCGCGCGCTGCTCGTCATCGTCGTCGAGGAAGAAGTCGAGCACGGTGAGCGTCGCCCCGTCGACCGCCGAAGCACGGAGCCGCCGGAAGATCTGCGCGTTCTCCTCCGCGGAGAAGCGGTGGATCACGTGGTTGGCGAACACCGCGTCGTAGGCGCCCTCGGGGGCCGCGGTCGCCGTGTCCCCCACCTCGACGGCAGCCCGGTCGGCGACACCCGCGGCCGCGACCGCCTCGGCCACGCCGTCCTCGAATCCCGGGGCGTACACGAACGTCGTGTGCAGCTCGGGGTTGCGCGCCATGACGGCGAGGGCGAACTCGGCGGACAGGCCACCGAAGTCGAGGGCCTTCGTCGCGCCGGCGAGGTCGACGAGCCGGCCGAACTCCTGCGCGTGCAGGCGGTTGTACGTCATGACGCCGGCCATGAACGTGCCCCACCGGGCGTCGTCCATCTGCAGGTCGCCGGGCTCGGTCGTGTCGACCGTGTGCGCGAACTGCAGCCAGTGCGGGTAGCTGATCTCGTCGAGGAACGTCAGGAACGGAGCGAGGTCGATGACCGCGTCGTCCCCCGTGAGGTAGGCGGACGCGTCGGGAGCCAGGGCGTAGCGCCCCTCCGTCCGGACGAGGAGACCCTTCGCGGCGAGGGCGTCGGCGAGCAGCCGGGCGATCCGCTCGCTCACCCCGCAGCGCTCGGCGATCGCCGCGGCCGTGTCGGCGCCGGCGGCGACGGCGGCGAACAGGCCGATGCGGCTGGCCTGGAAGAGCTGCTTCGCGGCCATGTAGCCGGTGGCGATGTCGAGGATGCGGGCGGCATCGGGAGTGGGGGTGTCGGTCATGGCGGATGCCTTTCGGTATGTCTACGAACGTGGGAAATAAAGGGCAGGAAGAGGCCGGGCGGCGGTCGCGGAGGTCAGTCCGCGAGGAACCCGCGCACGGCGTCGCGGAACGCGGCGGTGTGCAACGCCACGAGGTGATCGCCGGGGACGCGCCGCACCCGGACGTCCGGCAGCCGCGCGGCGAGCTCGTCGATGCCCGCGGCCATCGGATCGTCCTCGCCGCCCAGGAGCAGCACCGGCACCGCCGGCGCTCCGGCTTCGGGCGCGAACGGCTCGGTCGCGAGCCCCTCGATGAGGTCGAGCAGATCGTCCGGGCGGTTGCCGGGCAGGCTCACCATGTGCACGATCATCCCGGTCAGCGGGTCGACGGGAGCCGGTCCGCCGGCGAGCGCGGCCCGCGCGGCGGAGAGGTCGACGAGCGCGAAGGGCTCCCCCGCGCTGAGGCCGCCGAGCACGAGGCGCCGCACCGTGACACCCGGGTGCCGCGCGAGGTCCCACGCGAGCCGGGCACCGAGCGAGTAGCCGACGAGGTCGACCTCGTCCGGGCCGATCGCGTCGGCGAGCGCGTCGAGCACCGCGGAGGTCGGCACGACGCCGAGCCCGGGGGCGTCGCCGTGCGCCGGCAGGTCGAGGACCCGGCGCGGCCGGTCGCCGAGCACCGCCGTCCACTCGCTGTCCGGCCAGTCCTGCGTGCCGCGCGAGGCGAGGCCGTGCAGGAACACCACGGGTCGTTCGGGGGGAAGGGTCATGACGGGCCGTCCTCTCGGGACCGGCCCCTCGCCCTCAGCGCAGCCGCGCGAGGAACCGGTCGATGTAGTTCTCGTAGTCGGCGATGCGGTCGCCGTCCGGGTACATGAGGTTGATGACCGTCGCCCCGACCGCCGCGGAGATGTACTCGTCCGCCAGCGGGCCGTAGTCCTGATCGCGGATCGACCCCTCGTCGCGGGCCGCCTCCATGCGCGCGATGAGCGAGGCTCGCCAGGAGCCCAGGTGTCCGCGGTAGAGCTCGGCCAGCGACTCGTTCGCCATCGCGTACTCCCAGAGCGCCAGGAGCACCCGGCCCGCGGCGATCTGCTCCGGGTCGCGCGGCACGGTGGCCTGCAGGAAGCCCCGCAGCGCGTCGTCCGCCGCCACCGGCTCCTGCCCCGCGGCCTCCACGCCCTCGGACATCTGCTGCAGGATCGTCTCGAACGTCGCCGCGACGATGCTCTCCTTCCCGGGGAAGTAGTGCTTCAGCGCACCGTTCGCGAAGCCCGCCTCCGCGGCGATGCTGCGCATGGTCGCCGCCTCGAACCCACCCTTCAGGATGATGCTCTTGGCCACCTCGACGATGTCCCGTCGCCGCTGGTCGTGGTCGATGATCTTCGGCATGGCGTCCTTCCGGCCGAGTCCGGGGTGTGGCGTGTTCCGGCCTGGAGCTACCGTACCGCCGCATCGGGCACCTCCCGCAGAGCGAGCCATTGCGCCCGGCGTTCCCGCTGAGCCACCGGGTCCGCGACGGGCGAGGCCAGCCGCAGGCGCTCGGCGTACGGGTGACGCGGCGCGCGCGTGACCTGCTCCCCGTCTCCGATCTCGACGATCTCGCCCCGGTACATCACGGCGACCCGGTGACAGACCCGCCGGACGACGCCGAGGTCGTGCGAGACGAACAGGTAGGCCACGCCGGTGTCGCGCTGCAGCTCGATGAAGAGGTCGAGGATGGTGGCCTGCGTGGTGAGATCGAGCGCACTGACCGGCTCGTCGCACACGATCAGCCGCGGACCGCGCACGAGGGCGCGGGCGATCGCGATGCGCTGCCGCTGCCCGCCGGAGAACTCGCTCGGGTACCGGTCCATGCTCGCGGAGGGCAGCCGCACGCGGTCGAGCATGTCGCGCACGCGCTTCTCGGCGGCCTTCGCCCCGATCCCCGTCGTCAGCAGCGGCTCGGCGAGGATATCGCCGATGGTCAGTGCCGGGTTGAGGGAGCCGTACGGGTCCTGGAACACGACCTGCACGTCGTCGGCGAGCGCCCGTCGGGCCCGGCCGCCGAGCCGGCCGATGTCCCGGCCGTCGAAGCGGATGCGGCCCGCCGTCACCGGGGCCAGGCCGAGGATGGCCTTGCCGAGCGTCGACTTCCCGGATCCGGACTCGCCGACCAGGCCCAGGCACTCACCGGGGGCGATGTCGAGGGAGACGCCGTGCAGCGCGCGGAAGGCATGCCGACCCCGGCCGTACTCGACCACGAGGTCGTCCACCTGCAGCAGGGGGTTCACCGGAGCGGTGTTCACGCGGGGACCTCCGTCCGCCGTCCGTCGAGCGCGGCGCGACCGTCGGCTTCATCGAGCGACGCGGCGATGAGCTCGCGCGTGTACTCCTGGGTGGGCGCGGCGAAGAGGTCGTCCACAGGCCCCGTCTCCACGATGTCGCCGCCGCGCATGACGATCACGCGGTCGCAGATGTCGGCGACGACGCCGAAGTTGTGCGTCACGATGAGCAGCGCCATGCCGTACTCGGCCTGCAGCTCCCGCAGCAGTTCGAGGACCTCGGCCTGCACGGTGACGTCGAGGGCGGTGGTGGGCTCGTCCGCCACGAGAAGCGACGGCCGACCGGCGATCGCGCCGGCGATGAGCACGCGCTGGGCCATGCCGCCGGACACCTGATGCGGATAGCTGCGCATCACGCGATCGGGGTCGGACAGCCCGACCCGCAGGAGCACCTCCCGCGCGCGCTGCCGGGCGGCGGCCTTCGCGAGCCCGTGCGTGCGGCGCAGCGGCTCGATGAGCTGATGCCCGATCGTGTACGAGGGGTCGAGATTGCTCATCGGCTCCTGCGGCACGTAGCCGATCGTTCGTCCGAGCAGGGCCTGGCGCTCCTTCGGCGTCGCGTGGGTGACCTCCGCTCCACCGACCCAGATCGCGTCGGCGGTCGCCCGGCCGGTCGCGGGGAGCAGGTCGAGCACCGAGAACACGGTCTGCGACTTGCCCGACCCGGACTCGCCGACGATCCCGACGACCTCCCCTGGCGCGACGTCGAGCGTCACGCCGTGCACGACCTCGGTCTCCCCCGTCGGCGTCGCGTGGACGACGTGCAGGTTCTCGACGCGGAGGGCCGATGCCGGAGCCTCGTGGCGGACACTGCCCGTGGCGGGAGCCGCGGCGACCTCGTCCGCGGTCTCGAGCACTCCGCGCCGCCGCCGTCGGGCCGCGCGCGGCGTGCGCACCTGCACGAGCTCGGCGAGCGTGGAGCCCATGATCGCGAGGACGGCGATCGTGAGACCGAGCGCAGCGGAGGGCCACAGCAGCATGAGCGGGTAGGTGAGCATGAGCCGGAAGCCCTCGAGCATCATCGCGCCCCAGCTCGGCACGTTCGAGTCGCCGATGCCGAGGAACTGGAGCCCCGCCTGCATGCCCATGGCGATACCCGCCGTGAGCGCGGTCTGGATGATGACCGGCGGATAGACGGCCGTGATGACGTGGCGGAAGATGATGCGCGCGTCCGACAGGCCCGACACACGGGCGGCGTCGATGTACGCCTCGCCGCGGACGGCGAGCGTCTGCGACCGCGCGATGCGGAAGTACCCCGGGACCATGAAGACGCCGACGGTGACCATCAGCAGCTCGAAGTTGTTGCGGCTGCCGGCGGCGACCACGAGGAGGATGATCATCCCGGGGATCGATTGGAGGGCGTCGCTGATCCAGGTCGCGACCCGGTCGAAGACACCGCCGAAGTACCCGGCTGCGACACCCGACGGAACCCCGATGACGAGCGCCGTGACGATCGTGATGAGCGCACCCCACAGCGTCGTCCTCGTCCCGTAGATGAGGCGGCTGAGGATGTCGCGGCCGGTGGAGTCGCCGCCGAGGAGGTGCTCCGGGGAGGGCGGGTCCTTCGCGGCTGCGAGGTCGACGAGGTTCGGGTCCATCGGCGCCAGCAGTGGCGCGAACACCCCGACGAGCACGATGAGTACGAAGATGGCGAGCGGGATGGAGCCGCCGGGGTGGCGGAGGAAGCGTCGGAACAGGCTCGACCGGCGCTTCTGGGCGGCCCGGTCGAAGGCGACGCGGATGTCTGTCGTGGTCATGCGACGCGCACCTTCGGGTTGATCCAGCCGAGCACGAGGTCGAGCAGGAGGTTGATGAGGACGACGAAGACGATGGAGACCACCGTGATCCCGAGCAGCATGGGGATGTCGCCGTTCTGCGACGACTGGTTCGTGAGCTGCCCCAGACCGGGGAGGCTGAAGATCTGCTCCACCACGATGGCACCGGAGAGCAGGCCCACGAACATCAGGGCGATCACCGTGAGCGCGGCGGGCGAGGCGTTGCGGAGGATGTGCAGGTTCACCCGGGCGGCGGACAGGCCCCGGCTGCGGAGGGTGCGCACCCAGTCCTGGCGGCTCTGGGCGATCACGGCGTTCCGCAGCTGCTCGGACACGGCGACGATGCCGCCCAGGGCGAGGGAGATCGCCGGCAGCGTGATCGAGCGCAGCCACCCTTCGACGGACTGGGTCGGCGGGACGTAGCCGACGGCGGGGAACCACTGGAGCTGCACGGCCAGCCACATCACCAGGACCAGGCTCACCCAGAATCCGGGGAGCGCGAAGAGGACGACGGAGATCCCCTTGATGATCCGGTCGAACCAGGTGCCGGGGCGGAGTCCGGTGATCATGCCGAAGGCGACGCCGATGACCGCGGTGATGAGGGTCGCGAGGGTCACGACGGAGAGCGTGACGGGGACCTTGACCGCGAGCTGCGCACCGACCGGCTGGAAGTTGCGCCACGAGACGCCGAAGTCGAGCAGCACGGCGTGGGAGAACCAGTCCCAGAACTGCACGATCAGGGGGCGGTCGAGACCGATCTTCGCTGCCAGCGCCTCCTGCTGCGCGGGACTCGCCGTGGTCCCGAGGAGCGACGCGGTCGGATCGCTGATCGCGAGGTGGGCGAGGAAGAACGTGCCGATCGAGACCGCGACGAGCAGGAGGATGCCGGACAGCACCCGCTTCGCCGTGAAGAGGAGCATGGGGGCCTCTCGAGGGTGAGGAGGAGGGGAAGGGGTGCCGGGGCGGCCGCGTGGCGACCGCCCCGGCGGGCGTTCAGCCCTGCGTGATGTACCGCAGCGTCGGGAACATCATCCCCACGACGGGCTGCAGCTGGATGCCGGGCGCCGTGTAGTAGATGTTGTTCGCCTGGTACCAGACCGACCACCAGGCCTGGTCGACGAGGGCCTCGTTGAGCTCCTTGATGGCGGCGGTCTGCGCGTCGCCGCGCTCCGTCTGCACCTTCTCGACGAGCGGGGCGATGACCTCGTTCTTCGCGTAGTCGGGCTCCGGGTTGAACCACTGCACGCTCGTCAGCTGCCGGGAGACGGTGGCCACGTCGTTGCCGTCCATCGCGAGGAAGGAGATGAACATCGGGTAGTTCGGTGCGTTGAGCTGGTAGTCCGGCATCTGCATGTTGTCCCAGGTGACGGTGATGCCGAGCTCGTTGAGGGCCTGCTCGGCCGACGGCTTCCACATCTCGAAGATCGGGGACATCGGCATCGAGATGTCGAAGCCGTCCGGGTAGCCGGCGTCGGCCAGAAGCTCCTTCGCCTTGTCCATGTTGAACGCGTAGGCGTCGTTGAGCTCGGGATCGTTGATGTCGCCGCCGTCCGGGAACACCTGGTTGGTGGCCACGCCCGCACCGCTGCCGACCGCCGCGAGGACGGCCGCACCGTCGAACGCGTAGTTCAGCGCCTGGCGCACCTCGAGCTTGCCGAGGGGCTCGCTCTTCGCGCCGGTGTGGTCGGTGATGACGAGGCCCGCCCACCCGGAGACCCGCTGGGCGGTGTTCCAGCCCTGCTGCTCGGCCTGGTCGAGGTTGGCCACGTCGCCGTACTGCACGTTGATCTGGCCGCTGAGCATCGCGTTGTGACGGGCGGTCGCGTCGGTGATCGGGTAGATCGCGAGCTCGGCGAACGGGTACGTCTTCGCGTCCCAGTGGTCCTCGGTCTTGGTGAAGTGGTACTCGGCGCCCGCGACGCTGGTGTCGCTGTCGAGCACATAGGGGCCGGAGCCGACCGGGTCGCTGCCGAGCGTGCCCGCCTCGATGGAGGCCGGGGGCATGACGTAGCTGCGGCCGAGGCCCATCAGGTAGAGGATCGTGTCGTCGCGCTGCGTGAGGGCGATGCGGACGGTGTCGTCGTCGACCTTCTCGAAGCCCTTCGCGTTGACGTAGGCCTCACCGGACCGGGCGCCGGCCTTGAGGTACTCGAGGCTCGCGACGACGGCGTCGGCGTCGACCGGGGTGCCGTCGCTGAACACGGCGTCGGTGCGGATGTCGAGGTCGATGCTGAGGTCGTCGTCGGCCACGGTCCACTTCGTCGCGAGCGACGGGATCGGGGTGCCGTCGGCGTCGAGGGCGATCAGGGCGTCGTACACCGCGGACAGGTAGGGGCCGTCGAAGCCGATGTCGGCGAGGGACGGATCCCACGACGTGACATCGAGGAAGTTGCCGATGTTGAGGGCGTCGGGGCCTTCGGCGCCACCGCCGTCGGACGGCGAGGGCGTTCCGCCGCCGCTGCAGCCGGCGAGCGCGAGGGTCGCGGCGACGGCGGCGGCGACCGCGAGGGGCATTCGTTTCATGGTTCCTTCTCTCGGGTGCAGGGGGTGGTGAAGAAGGTTCGAAGAGCCGCTGACCGGAGACCGGGACCGACGCCACTTCGATGTGTCGTGCTGGTTAGTCTACATGCGTGGAAAAAGAGCGCAAGCGTGTTTCCGCCCCCGGCCGCACGGACCGATGCCTCAGCGCGCACGCACCTTGCTCCCCCGCGCACACCCCCGTCCCCGCGGGTGCCCGTGCCCGTGCCGGCGCCGGTGCCGGTGCCGGTGCCGGTGCCGCACCCGCCCCCTCCCCGAGGGGCCCGTTCTTGATCCCGCCACTGCGCGCACCCCTCCGGCCAGATCAGAAACGCCCCTCCGCGGCGCGTTCAAGGCACTCTTTTCACCCCGCACCGGAGCAAGTGACGGCGAGAACCGTCTCCACCGCCGCTTCCGAGAGAGACCACACCCACCCTCCCGGGATCAAGAACGCACCTCCCATCGCGGTCCGAGGAGCACTTCTGATCCGGCGCGGCGGCGAGGAGCACTTCTGATCCAGCACGGAGGCGAGGAGCGTTTCTGATCCGGGGTGCCGGAGAGCGGTTCGGTCGTGCGAGGACAGCAGACTCGGCGACGGACCCACAGCCGCCACCAGAAGCGGGATCAGAATCGACCACACATCCTCCCCACGCGGCACGTTCTCGAATCGGCGCGCGGAGCGTCGCGCCGTGCGGGATCACAAACGTGCCAGCGGGCCGCCGACGAGGCGCGGAATGGATCCCGCAGCGGGGTGGGGGTGGAGGCGGAGCAAGACGGGATCACAAACGTGCCCGCAGAGCGCGCGCGAGGGGCGGAACTGATCCCGCGGGCGAAGCGGTCCTCAGGGGCACAGGGCGGGGCACCAGGGTCGCCTCCCGGCGCACCCTCTCTTCTCGAGGCACGTTTTCCCGCCGGGACGCAGTAGGTGACACCGTGCGGGATCAGAAGCGTGCCCGTGGGGCGCCCGAGAGGTGCGGAAGTGATCCCGCACGCGGAGTGGGACGCGAGGGCGAGCGAGTGCGGGATCAGGAACGTGCCTGCGGGGCGCGCGGGAGGCGCGGAAGTGATCCCGGACACCGGCGGCCGGGGGCGGGGGCGAGGCGGGGGGAGGTACGAAAGGTCACCAGGTGCCGTCGGGGCGGACGGCGTGGTCGACGCGGCAGTCGGCGAGGGCGGCGCGGACCTCGGCTCCGTGGTCGCGGGCGAGGGCGAGGGCGGCGTGGTTCTCCTCGAGCTGCGCGACGCGGGAGGCACCGAAGAGCACGGTGGCCGTCGCGGGGTTCGCCAGACAGAAGGCGATGCCGAGGGCGGCCGGGGTCACGCCGAACTCCCCCGCGACCCGCGCGACCTCGGGGTACACGGCGAGGATCCGCTCGCGGATACCTCCGACATCGGCACCGATCTTGCGCTGAGGCATCCGTCCCGTGGCGAGGATTCCACCCTCGAACACGTCCGAGGCCTGCAGCGCGAGGGTTCCGTCGGCGAACAGCGGGCCGTACGCGTCACCCTCCGCCATGGCCCGTCGGGCGATGCCGTACTTGAGCTGCGCGAACGAGGGGCCGATCAGCCGCTGCGCGTCCGCCTCGGCGAGCGCCGCCCTGGTGTCCGCGATCCGCCAGTTATTGATCCCCCACGAGTCGACCAGGCCGTCCGCGAGGAGGGCGTTCACGTCGGCGACGAGTCGCGGCATGTCCGGGGCGTCGAGGTAGTCCCCCACCACGAGGGTGTCGAAGCGGTCGAGGCCGGCCCGTTCGAGCGACTCCTCGATCTGCCCACGGAAGCCCTGGTTCGGCCAGTCCCAGAGCCAGAGCTTGCCGCACAGCACGACGTCGGCACGGTCCACCCCGCTCGCGCGAAAGGCCTCCCCGAAGAGGATGTCGGTCCGGGAGTTCTCGGCGTGCGGCCCCATGTTGTAGTACGCGATGTCGAAGAATCCGGCGTCGAGCTCGACCGCCCGGTGGATGAGCTGCACGGCGTCGTCGAACTCCATGCGATCCCAGGTGTTCCACGATCCGAGGGCGAGCGGCGGCACCGTCGCGCCTCCCGGAGACAGCGGCTTGCGGGGGTATGTCGCATCGGGCATGAGGGCTCCTCCGCCGTCTCGGGGCACGGGGTTGTGTTTTTCTATGTTTGTAGAATATAACGGACTCATCCCGTCAGAACACCCGTCAGTGAGGACGACCATGACCGCTTCCCCGCGCCGTATCCTCGTCACCGGAGGAGCCTCCGGGCTCGGCCGCGGCATCGCCGCCGCCTTCCGCGCCGCCGGGGACGATGTCTTCCTCGGCGACGTGAATCTCGATGCCGCCGCAGCCGTCGCCGCCGAGATCGGCGCCACCGCCCTCCCCCTCGACATCGGCGACGAAGCGTCGGTGCAGGCGGCGGCCGGACGGATCCGCGAGGCCGGCGGACTCGACGTCCTCGTCAACAACGCCGGCGTCGTCGCCGGCGGCGGAACACTCCAGGAGGTCGCGGTCGATGCGGTCGATGCGGCCCTGCGCGTCAACGTCCGCGGCACGTTCCTCATGCTGCAGGTCTTCGGCGGGCTGCTCGCCGCGGCCGGTCACGGGGCCATCGTCAACATCTCCTCGATCGGCGCCCGGCAGCCCACTCCCGGCCTCGGGCACTACGAGGCCACGAAGGCCGCGGTCGACGCGCTCACCCGGACGGCGGCCATCGAGCTCGCCGGCTCCGGGGTGCGGGTCAACGCCGTCGCCCCCGGCCCCGTGCTCACGCCCCTGACCGCCGGATTCGCCTCGGACCCCGATGCCCGCGCCGCGTGGGAGTCGCGCATCCCGCTCGGCACCATCGCCGAGGTCGACCAGGTCACCCCGCTCGTGCTGTTCCTCGCGAGCGAGGCCGCCAGCCACATCACCGGGGTCTCGGTCCCCGTCGACGGCGGCCAGCTCCTCGTCTGATCCCGCCCCCTCCGTGGGGATCGATTCCGCCCCTTCCGAGCACCGCGGAGGACCGTCTTCGATCCCGCCACCCGCCCCGCGACTGGAGAACCATGACCCTCCCCACCACCACCCGCGCCGCGGTGCTCACCGCGCACGGCGAGCCGCTCACGCTGCAGGACCTCCCGCTGCCCGCCGAGATCGAACCCGGCGCCGCCCTCGTCCGCATCGCCTGCACCACGCTGTGCGGCACGGACATCGAGATCTGGGAGGGGAAGATGTCGTTCCCCGGCATGCTGCCCATGGTCCTCGGTCACGAGATGGTCGGCGAGATCGTGGCCACCGGACCCGACACCCGCGACGCGCTCGGCCGCCCGCTCTCCCCTGGCGACCGGATCGGCTGGTCGGAGTCCACCTGCGGCGAGTGCCACGGGTGCGTCGTGCTGCGGGAACCGGTCGCCTGCTCCCGCCGCGGCTACGGCTTCCTCCAGCGCGCCGACGTGCCGCCGTTCGCGACGGCCGGGCTCTCCGAGTACGCGTACGTGACCCCGGGTGCCGCCAAGCTCCTGCTCCCGGCGGCGGTGAAGGACACCTGGGCCTCCATGGCCGGCTGCGCCGCGAAGACCGTCCTCCGCGCGTTCGAGCGGGCCGGTCGCATCCGCCCCGGCTCCGGCGTGGTGGTGCAGGGCTCCGGCGCCCTCGGCATCTTCGCCACGGCAGTCGCGAAGATCGCGGGTGCCGGGCAGGTCATCACCGTCGGCGCTCCCGCGGCCCGTCTGGAGCTCGCCGCCCGCTTCGGCGCCGACGCCGTCGTGGACTTCCGCGACGGGCCCGTCGTCGACCAGGTCCTGGCGCTGACCGGAGACCAGGGGGCGGACCACGTGTTCGACTTCGCGGGCGCCCCGAGCGTCGGACCGGACGCCGTCGGCATGGCCGCCCAGCGCGGCACCGTCGCGATCGTCGGCTCCACCGGTCCCGCGGGAGACGGCTTCGCCCTGAGCACGATCATGGGCAAGGAGCTCACGGTGGTCGGCTCGCTCAACGGCGACATCTCCGACTACGCCCGCGCGATCGACTTCTTCACGGCCTTCGCCGACCGCTTCCCGTGGGACGACCTGTTCAGCGCCCCGGTCGGACTCGCCGACGCCTCCGCGAAGATCGCCCACATGCACCACCTCGATGAGGTCAAGGCCGTCATCGACCCGAGCCTCTGAGGAGCATCATGACCACTCCCCTCCCCCTTCGCGAGATCGGCCGCAGCGGCCTGCATGCCTCCCTGTTCTCCTTGGGCTCGTGGCACACCTACGACCGCATGGACTTCGCCGACGCGGTCGCGCTCCTGCGCGAGGCCACCGACCGTGGCGTGAACCTCTTCGATGTGGGCGTGTACTCCGCACCCGGCGCCCCGCCCGTCTTCACCGACGTGATCTTCTCGGCGATGGTGCGCGCGGCGGGGCTGCGCCGAGAGGAGTGGCTGCTGTCGTCGAAGCTCTGGCTGGAGGCCTTCGGCGCCGACGGCTTCCGCCCGCAGCTCGAGAACGCCCTGATGCGGGTGGGCACCGAGCACGCCGACCTCGTGATCCTCGGCGACCTGCGCCGCGACGACCTCGAGCTGCGCGACCTCGTGCTCGACCTCGCCGCCCTCACCGACGCCGGCCTCATCCGCGCGTGGGGCGTGAACAACTGGTCGGCGGGGAGCATCCAGACCCTGATCGACCTCGCCGCCGCGGAAGGCGTGCCCGGTCCGCAGATCGCGCAGCTCAAGTACAGCGTCTCGCGCCGGTCGATCCCGGACGGCGAGCCGTTCGCGCGCCTCTGGGAGCAGGGCCTCACGCTGCAGGCCTCGGACTGCCTGGAGGGCGGGATCCTCGCCGGGACGGTGAACGGCGACAGGCAGATCGGGCGCGACCCCGGCGACATCCGCGAGCGGATCATCGCCGACGTCCCTGCGTTCACCGCGGTCGCGGAGGACCTCGGCGTGACCCCGGCCCAGCTCGGCATCGCCTTCACCCTCACCCACCCCGCCCTGACGACCACCCTGTTCGGCGCGTCCCGCCTCGCGCAGCTGCGGGCGAACCTCGATGCGGTCGCCCTCGTCGACCGCATCGGCGCCGCCGAGCTGCGCCGTCTCGTCGAGCCCTTCTGGGCCGACCGCGGGGTCGTCGACCCCGAAGGCCCCTGACGCCGTCCCACCCGAGGAGAACCATGACCATCCCCGTCCCCTTCGATCCCGACGTGCAGGCCGTGCTCGACGAGATCGCGAAGAACCCGCAGCCCGCGCTCACCCGCGAGACCCTGCCGCGCGACGGCGTCGACCGGATGTTCCCGGACAACGACACCGTGATCGCCGGCCGGGACATCACGTGGGAGGACCGCGTCATCCCCGGCCCGCCCGGAGCCCCGGACATCGAGGTCACGATCTTCCGCCCCACCGGTTCCGAGACCTCGACGCTCCCGGGCTTCGTGAACATCCACGGCGGCGGCATGATCGTCGGCCACCGCTCGTGGGAGACGGCTCGGGTCGTCGACATCGTCGCGGAGCACTGCGTCGTGGCCGTGAACGTCGAGTACCGCCTCGCACCGGAGGACCCGTACCCCGCGGGCGTGGAGGACTGCTACGCGGCCTTCGTGTGGACGCACGCCCACGCCGCGGAGCTCGGCATCGACCCCGCGCGCATCGTCGTGGGCGGA
Organism: Microbacterium sp. CFSPD4_SD4; assembly: GCF_057364585.1. Taxonomy (NCBI): domain Bacteria; kingdom Bacillati; phylum Actinomycetota; class Actinomycetes; order Micrococcales; family Microbacteriaceae; genus Microbacterium; species Microbacterium sp. CFSPD4_SD4. The sequence continues at coordinate 15,352 of NZ_JBNFOC010000013.1, read as the reverse complement.
GGCAGCGCGGGCGGCGGTCTCACTGCGGCCGTCGCCCTGCTGGCTCGCGATCGGCGGGGCCCTGTCATGGCCGGGCAGCTGCTGCTGTGCCCCATGATCGACAACACCAACACCACGGTCGCCAGTCGGCAGTATGACGGCATCGGCACCTGGCAGCGCGACATGAACCTCCTCGCCTGGTCATGCGTCCTCGGCGAGGAGCTCGCGTTCAGCACCGAGGCCCCGGCCTACGCCGCACCGAGCCGCGCGACGGATGTCTCCGGCCTCCCGCCCGCGTACATCGAGGTCGGCGAGGCGGAGATGTTCCGCGACGAGGACACCGCGTACGCCCTCCGGATCTGGGAGACCGGCGGTCAGGCCGAACTGCACGTCTGGGGCGGCGGCGCCCACGGCTTCGACATGTACATGCCGGAGGCCGAGATCACCCGCGCCGCCCTCGCCGCCCGTGCCTCCTGGCTGCGGCGGATCTGGCGGGCCGCCGCATGAGCACGCCGGAACCGGTGCCCTACGACCCGGAGCTCGTCGCCGGACTCGACGCCTTCGTCGACCTCGTGGAGGTCATCCCGCTGCGCGCGGACACGATCCACGCCAACCGCGACCACTTCGCCACGATCATCCCGCCGATGGCCGTGCAGGCGGACGGTCGCGCCGTGACCTGGGAGGACCGGGTCATCCCCGGCCCCGTCGGGGCTCCGGACCTCGAGATCACCGTCGTGCGCCCGGCGCCGCGCCCACGGACCCGGCACCGGCGGTGCTGTCGATCCACGGCGGCGGCATGGTGCTCGGCACGCGCTTCTTCGGCACCGCCGAGCTCATCGACCTCGCCGAGCGGCACGGCGTCGTCGGGGTCGCGGTCGAGTACCGCCTCGCCCCCGAGCACCCCGGACCGGCACAGGCGGAGGACTGCTACGCGGCGCTGGAGTGGATGGTCGCCCACGCCGACGAGCTCGGCATCGACACCTCCCGCATCATCGCCTCCGGGCAGAGCGCCGGGGGCGGGCTCTCGGCGGCGGTCGCGCTGCTCTCCCGTGACCGCGGCGGGCCCCGGCTGGCCGGGCAGCTCCTCGGCTGCCCGATGCTCGACGACCGCAACGAGACCCCGTCGAGCCACCAGTACGACGGCTTCGGCGCCTGGGACCGGAACAACAACGACACCGCGTGGGACGCGATCGCCGGGGCGGACCGGTTCACCGATCGCGTGTCGCCGTACACGGCACCGGCACGGGCCACGGATCTGTCGGGACTCGCTCCGGCGTTCATCGAGGTGGGCGCCGCGGAGACCTTCCGCGACGAGGCCGTCGACTACGCGTCGCGGATCTGGGCCACGGGCGGGCAGGCCGAACTGCACGTCTGGGCGGGCGGCTACCACGGCTTCTCCGGGTTCTCCCCCGATGCCGAGGTCTCCCGGGCCGCAGTGGCCGCGCGGGAGAGCTGGCTGCGCCGCGTGCTGCGCCTCGAGGGATGAGTCTTCCGTTCGCCGCTGACGCCCCGCGGCCCCGCATGGGCACTCTGCGGGCGATGCTGGTGCTGGGCATGCTGGAAGCCTTCGGTCCGCTGTCGATGGACCTCTACCTGCCGCAGCTCCCCCAGCTCGCGGCCTCGCTCGGCACGACCGAGGCCCTGGCGCAGGCGACGATGTCGGCGTGCATGATCGGCCTCGGCCTGGGACAGCTCGTCGCCGGTCCTCTCAGCGACCGGCTGGGCAGACGCCTGCCACTGCTGGTCGGCGTCGCGGCGTTCGCGGTGCTCTCCGCGGTGTGCGCCGTCGCTCCGAACATCGAGCTGCTGCTCGTCGCGCGCTTCCTGCAGGGGCTGGCGGGATCGGCGGGCATCGTGATCTGCCTGGCGATCGCCCGCGACCAGTTCGAGGGGGTCGAGCTCTCCCGCATGCTCTCGCTGCTGTTCCTCGTCTCGGGCACCGCCCCGATCATCGCGCCGGTGGTGGGCGGTCAGCTCGCCCGCATCATGGACTGGCGCGGGATCTTCGGGGTGCTGTCCGCGGTCGGCGTGCTGTTGCTGCTCGTGGTGGTGTTCGCCCTGCCGGAGACCCTGTCGCCATGCGCCCGTCACCGCGGGGGCCTCCGGGTCTGGAGCGCGCACGCCGGAGCGGTCGTCCGCGACCGGCTCTTCGTCGCCGTGCTGTGCGCCGCGGCCGGAGGCGGTGTCGCGTTCTTCACCTACCTGTCGATGTCGTCGTTCGTGCTGCAGGACGAGTTCGGTCTCAGCCCGCAGGAGTTCAGCGTCGCCTTCGCGGCCGGCGCCCTGGCGAGTATCGCGGGCAGCCAGTTGAGCCGACTCGTGGTGCGGCGTTGGGGGCCCCTGCGCGTCTACCTGGGCGGGATCACCGCGACGCTCCTGGTGACGACGGCTTTCCTCGTGCTGGCGCTTCTGGGCGTCGGCATGAGGGGTGTCGTCATCGCGTTGGTCGCGTTCATGCTGTGCTCCGGCATCGGCGGGCCCAATGGTCAGACGCTGGCGCTCGCCCATCACGGAGTCCGTGCCGGCACCGCTTCGGCCCTTCTCGGGATGGCGACATTCCTGTTCGGCCCCGTGCTCGCCCCCGTGGCCGCCGGTCTCGGCGGGACCACGGCCATCACGATGGCCGTGACGATGACGGTCGCGGCTGCGGCAGCGGCGTTCGCCGCCTGGGCCTTCGTCCGGCCCGCGGCCCGCGATCAGTAGCGGGCCGAGAAGGCGCCGTCCGCCTGCAGGAGCTGACCCGAGATCCATCGCCCCTCTTCTGAGACGAGGAACTCGACGACGGCGGCGATGTCGGCGGGTCGCCCGAGCCTGCCCAGCGGCGTCATCTCCCCCAGGGAGGTGCGGGTCTCGTCATCCATCCAGCCGGTGTCGATCGGGCCGGGGTTCAGCACGTTCGCGGAGATGCCGCGCGGACCGAGTTCGCGGGCGGCGGAGATGACGAGCCGATCGAGCGCGCCCTTGGAAGCGCCGTACGGAAGGTTGCCGGTGACGTGATCGCTCGTGAGCGCCACGATCGCGCCGCCGTCCTCGCCGACCTGGCGTGCGAACGCTGCGATCAGGAGCAGGCTCGCCCGCGCGTTCACAGCGACGTGCAGGTCGAAGCTCTCCGCCGTGGTGTCGAGGATTCCGGACTCGACATCGTGCGCGTGGCTGAGGATCAGCGCCGAGATCGGACCGTGCTGTGCATTCACCTCCGCCACGAGGGATGCGGGGCCGTCCGGCGTCGACAGGTCCGCCGGGTGGTCGGCGTCGCGCAGATCGCTGGTGACGACCGTCCACCCCGCGGCGCGCAGGCGCGGGACGATGCCGGCGGCGATGCTGTTCGCGCGGGCGGCACCGGTGATCAGGGCGAGGGGCATGCGTTCACGGTAGCGGACCTCCCTCACGCTCCACGATCACATCCCGGCGCACATCACGACGACACCGCCGGCCATCGCCCAGGACTCGACCGTCAGCGACCGCGCCGCTCCCCCGCGGTGCAGCTCAGAACGGCGCCACGAGGCCGCGAACGCCCACCCGACGACCCCGAGAGAACCCACCAGCACGAACGCCGAGAGCACACCGCCGAGACCATGCCCGCCGTGACCAAGAGCGGCCTCGACGCCGGCGACCGACCCCGGGGTCGAGGCGGATTCGAACATGCACGCCGCCATCACGAGCGAGCCCAGCGCCCGGTGGCAGCACGCGGGCGCGGACGGCGTTCCGCGCACCCCCATCGTCCCGAGCATGGCCGAGAGCAGCAGCAACGCACCCCAGATGATGTCGCCCAGCGCGTCGAGGACCCCCGCGGCCATCAGCAGCATCCCCGACGCCATCACCCCTGCCGCCTGGCGTCCCTGCCACGGCACGGCACGGCGCGCAGCGAGGCAGGCGCCGGCCGACACGAGCGCCGCCGCCGCCATCAGCCACGATGCTGTCGGGAGCAGGATGTCCACAACCGAAGTATATTGATCGGTCGCTCAAAAAAACGAGACCCGGTCGCAATGCGACACAATGAGCACGTGCCCCGCATCGTCGACCATGATGAGCGTCGCCGCCAGATCGCCGACGCGCTGCTCGTCGTCGCCGCCAGGGACGGTCATGAGAGCGTGTCCTCGCGGGCGGTCGCGAAGGAGCTCGGCGTCGCGACCGGCTCCCTGTGGCACTACTTCGACGGCTTCGACGACGTCGTGCGCGCCGCGGCGGCCGAGGTCACCCGCCGCACCGACGAGCGCATCGCCGCAGCCACGACCGGGCTCCGCGGACTCGCCCGCCTGCGGGCCCTGATGGGCGAGGTGCTCCCCGTCGACGAGCGCACCCGCACCGAGGCGCACGTGGTCGTCGGCTTCTGGGGGCGCCTGGCCACTCTCGCCCCGGCCCCCGATGCCGGAGCGCCGACTCTCGCGACGTGGCAGGACAGCATCCGGGAGGCCCTGGACGAGGCGGCGACCGACGGCGAGCTGCGCCCCGACACCCCCACCGGCGACCTCCTCGCCCTCCTGCGCTCGATCACCTACGGCCAGCAGGTCGTCGAGGTCACGGAGCCGCAGACGCCGGAGGCGCACTTCGCGGTCCTCGACAGCATCCTCGCTCCCTGGCGACGCTGACCTCGACATCGCCCACACGCCACGGTTGTGCACCCGTGCACGCCGTCGTATCATCGTGCCAACCCGTTTCTTGAGCGTTTGCTCGAAAATAGTGAGGTCAACGATGTCCCCGCACTCCCCGCAGCCCGTCTCCCTCGAGCCCATCGCCGCTCCGCATCCGCTCGATCCGCTCACCGGCGCCGAAATCGCCGCGGCGCGCCGCATCCTCGACGCGGCAGGTCTTCTCACCGAGACCACCCGCGTGCCGATGCTGCTCCCCGACGAAGCCACGAAGGAGGAGCTCGCGGCCTGGCGCCCCGGCTCCCCCATCGACCGCCGGGTGGACGTGACGCTGCTCGACACCGCCACCGGCGTCGCGACCGAGGTGATCGTCTCGATCACCCGCGGCGAGGTCGTGCGCCAGGACCGGGTGCCCAACGACGCCCCGCCCTACGGCCAGCCGCAGTACCTGTTCGAGGAGTACGAGCGGGCCGAGGCCATCGCCAAGGCCTCGCCGGAATGGCAGGCGGCCATGCGCCGTCGCGGCCTGACGGACCACATGGCCCTCGCCTTCTGCTCCCCCCTGGCCCCGGGCTACACGGGCCGGGCCGACGAGGTGGGCCGCCGCGTGATCCGGTCCCTCACCTTCCTCCGATACGACGAGCAGGATTCCCCGTGGGCGCACCCCGTCGAGGGGCTGATCGTGCACATCGACCTCACCACGGACAGCGTGATCCGCGTCGAGGACGAGGGCGACGTGCCGGTCCCGGCCGGACACGGCAACTACTACCCGGAGGTGCAGGGCGCGGCGCGGACGACGCTGAAGCCTATCGAGATCACCCAGCCGGAGGGGCCGAGCTTCGGCGTGTCCGGCTCGCTCGTCGAGTGGGAGGGCTGGTCGATGCGCGTGGGCTTCAACGCCCGCGAGGGTCTCGTCCTGCATGACGTGTCGTTCCAGGGGCGCTCCGTGCTGCACCGGGCGAGCGTGCCGGAGATGGTCGTCCCCTACGGCGACACCGCCCCCGGGCGCTTCTGGATCAGCTACTTCGACGCGGGCGAGTACCTCCTCGGCAAGAACGCCAACCATCTGGAGCTCGGCTGCGACTGCCTCGGCGTGATCCGGTACCTCGACGGCTACGTCGCCGACGACCACGGCCACCCGGTGCGCATCCCGAACGTGATCTGCATGCACGAGGAGGACTACGGCATCCTCTGGAAGCACACCGACCTCTCCGGGCGCTCCGACGTGCGGCGCTCGCGGCGCTTCGTCGTCTCGTACTTCTCCACCATCGGCAACTACGACTACGGCTTCTACTGGAACTTCGGCCTGGACGGCTCGATCGAGGTCATCGCCAAGGCCACGGGCATCGTGTTCGCCGGTGCCGGAGAGCCGGGGGTCCGCCAGAAGCACGCCACCGAACTCGCCCCCGGCGTCTTCGCCCCGGTCCATCAGCACCTGTTCTGCGCGCGCCTCGACGTGGCGATCGACGGCCAGGACAACCGCCTCGTCGAGGTGGATGCGCAGCGGGTGTCGATGGGGCCGGACAACCCGTTCGGCAACGCGTTCACCTGGTCGGAGACGGTGCTGGAGACCGAGCACGCCGCCCAGCGCGAGGCCGACTCCTCCGTCGCCCGGGTGTGGGAGGTGCAGAGCGCCTCGCGGACGAACCACGTCGGCCGCCCGACCGCCTATCACCTCGTGCCGGAGCCGACCGCCCTGCTCATGGCCGACCCCGCGTCGTCCGTCGCGGCGCGCGCGGCCTTCGCCACGAAGCACCTCTGGGCGACCCGGTACGAGCACGGCCAGATCTGGCCGGCCGGGCGCTATCCCAACGCGCACCAGGGCGGCGCCGGCCTCCCGGAGTACACCGCCGACGACCGCCGGATCGACGGCGAGGACATGGTGCTGTGGCACACCTTCGGGCTCACGCACTTCCCCCGGCCGGAGGACTGGCCGATCATGCCCGTGGACTACGCGGGATTCTGGTTCAAGCCCTACGGCTTCCTCGACCAGAACCCGGCCATGGACGTGCCGGAGTCCTCCCAGGCGCACGGCGGTGCGACGGCGACCTCCTGCTGCGGCGGCGGCGACTCCTGCGCCTGCAGCCACTAGCGAGCGTCCGGCGGTGCCACGCCGTCGCGGGTGCGAAAAGGTGCCCCGATGGCTCCGGGCAGGAGCTTTTCGCATCCCCCACCGCGGGGAGAGCGACGACCGACTCAGGTGAGGGCGGCGATCGCGTCGCGAAGGATGCCGTCGGCGTCCGCCAGTGCCGCCGCGGCGGTCTCGGCGGACGCTCCGGTCGCGAGCAGGAGCAGCGCGAGCTTGACGGAGCCGTCCGCGGCCTCCAGCGCGGAGGACGCGGCGTCGACGTCGACGCCCGCGAGCTGCGACACCGTGCGGATCGAGCGGGCGTGCAGCTTCTCGTTCGTCGCCAGCAGGTCGACCATGACCCCGCGGTACGTCTTGCCGAGCCTGATCATCGAGAGCGTCGTCAGCATGTTCACGACGAGCTTCTGCGCCGTGCCGGACTTCAGCCGCGTGGAGCCCGAGATGAACTCCGGCCCCGTGACGACCTCGATCGCGATCTCGGCCTCCGCGCCGATCGCCGACCCGGCGTTCGACGCGATCGCCACCGTGAGCGCGCCGAGGCCCCGGGCGTACCGCAGCCCGCCGATGACGTAGGGCGTGCGGCCGGATGCCGAGATCCCCACCACCGTGTCCAGGTCGGTGAGGTCGAGGTCGCGCAGAGCGACGGCCGCGGCCTCGTCGTCGTCCTCCGCGTTCTCCACCGCCGAGCGGATGGCCGTCTCCCCGCCCGCGATGAGCCCCACGACCATCGACGGGTCGGTGCCGAAGGTGGGCGGGCACTCGCTCGCGTCCAGCACGCCGATGCGTCCGGCCGTGCCCGCTCCGATGTAGATGAGGCGACCGCCGCGTCGGAACCGCTCCGTGATGCCGTCCACCGCCGCCGCGATCTCCGCCGCGCGACCGGCCACGGCCTCGGGCACGCGCCGGTCCTCGGCGTTCATGCGCTCGACGAGCTCGGTCGTGCTCAGCAGGTCGAGGTCGCCGCGCTCGGTGGTGGAGGCCTCGGTGTCGAGGCCCGCGAGCTCGGCGAGGAGGGTGGTCAGACGGGGGTCATTCGGCACGGTGCACGAACCTTTCATGGGGGAGGTCGAGGCGACGGGTCAGCAGCAGGGCCCCGTCCATGGCGCCGCCTCGCGCGGGGACGACGCGGTGGCCGCTCGTCTCCAGGGCGCGGGTCAGGGCGGCGCGGAAGCCGTCGTGGTCGGTGAGGCCGCCGTGCAGCACGACGTCCGCTGTCGCGCCTGCGGCCGCAGCGGTCGTCGCCGCGAGGAGCCGGACGGCCTCGTCCACGATCCCGATGGCGACGGCGTCGTCGTCTGCGGCCGCGGCGAGCACGAGGGGCGCGAGGGTCGCGAGGCGGCGGGCGAGGGCTCCGTCGGCGGCGAGCCAAGCCTGGATGGCCGAGGGCGGGCCGACGGGGGCGGCGAGCGCCGCGGTGAGAGCGGTGGGCGCGGCCAGCCCGTCGTGGGCACGGAGCACGGCGCGCAACGCCTCCCGGCCGAGCCAGGATCCGCTGCCGAAGTCACCCAGCTCGGGGCCCCAGCCGTCGACCAGACGCGCTCCGGAGGGGTCGACGCCCAGCGCCACGGCTCCGGTGCCGGCGATGAGCAGCACGCCGGCCGCGCCGTCGAGAGCGCCTGCATGGGCGGTGACCACGTCCGACGCCACGGCCACGCGTGCGCCGGTCCGTGCGGCGAGCGCGGCGGCGAGTTCCGCGGCCGCCTCCGGGGCGAACCAGGCGCCGGCCGCCCCCACGCCGAGCGTGTCGATGCGCCCGACGTCGTCGAGCAGCGGGAGAATCGCGGTGAGCGCCGCTTCCACTCCGCCCGCCGCGGCGAGGCCCGGGGCTCCGAGCCCGGAGCGCTCCCCGGCCGTCGCGCCGTGCACGACGAGGCGGCAGCGGGACTTGCCGAGATCGACGGTGGCGGTCGTCTCGCTCATCGGCACTCCTCGGATCCGGCGGAAAGAAAGAAAAGCGACTACACAACACGTAGACTCGCTGAAAAGAATTTACCATCCCGTTCCGCCGTTCCGGAGGATACCGTGAGCATCCAGTCGACGATCGAAGCCGCCGCTGCGACCCTGCCCCCGTCCCTGGCCCGCGTCGCGGCCGCCGTGCGGGAGAACCCGAGCCTCGTGATCGACAAGACGATCAGCGAGCTCGCGACGGAGTGCCACACCTCGGTCGCGTCCGTCGTCCGATTCTGTCGGGCGATCGGCTTCACCGGATACGCGCCGCTGCGCATGGCCCTGGCCACCGAGCTCGGCAAGGAGGCCGCCCAGTTCTCCGCCCGCGGCGCCTACGGCTCCGAGATCTCCGACGAGGACTCCCTGGAGGAGGCCGTCTCCAAGCTCGCCGCCCTGGAACTCCTCGCGATCGAGGAGACCGTCGGACAGCTCGACTTCGCCGTGCTGACGGCGGCGGTCGCGGCCATCGACGGCGCCGACCGCATCCTTCTGTACGGCATCGGCGCCAGCCAGTTCGTCGCGGAGGACCTCGCGCACAAGCTGCTCCGCGTCGGCCGCAACGCCCACGTCCTCTCCGACCCCCACGAGGCGATCGCCGCCGCCGTGCTCCCCGTGGGCACGACCGTCGCTATCGGGTTCTCGCACGCCGGGTCGACCATCGAGACGGTGCGGTTCCTCGAAGCCGCCGTCGCCAACGGCGCGACGACGGTGGCCGTCACCTCCGTGAAGGACTCCCCGCTCGCCCAGGTCGCCGACCACGCCCTGTTCACCGAGGTGCGCGAGTCGACCTTCCGCGCCGGGGCGATGGTGAGCCGGATCGCCCAGCTCGCCCTCGTGGACTGCCTGTTCATCGGCGTCGCCAAGCGCCGGTACGCCGAGACCGTCGACGCCCTGCAGCGCACGCGTCAGGCGACGCGCCTCCTCCGCGACTGACGACGCCTCGCCCCGTCAGTCGAGCGCCGACTCCGGGGTCGCACGGGCATCCAGGCGCGTCGCGGAGGGTCCCATCGTGCCGGCGGTGCGCAGGAACACGATGATCCAGCTGAAGATCAGCACGGCCGCGATGAGCTCGACCGCCGTGAGGTTGTAGTAGCCGACCGCGAAGAACGCCCCCAGCAGCACGATGACCAGCACGTACGCCCAGCCGAGCCCCACGAACACCCGCGGGATGCTGCGCACGAACCACGGCAGCCCGACGACGATCACCGCGAACACCACCGCCATGCCCGTCGCGACCGTGTTGTGCAGGCCGAAGAACTCGTCCACCGGGAAGATGCCCACGCACGCGAGGAAGATCCCCATGAGGATGAGGCCCCCGCGCACGATCGTCCGGCCGCGACGGTCGACCGGGTCGTCGACGGGCAGCCCCGCGGTCGCATAGCGGGAGATGGTCGTCACCATGATCCCCGCGATGATGAGGGTCACGTTGAAGGCCACCGAGGCGCTGTTGCTGCTCATGCCCAGCGCGGACAGGTTGTCGCGCCACCAGTGCACGTCGCTCGACGCCAGCATCGCCGCGAACGCACCCACGACGAGGAACACCGCCAGCACCAGCGACAGCACGGTCGGCGTCAGTGCGACGGCGCTGAGGAAGGCGACGTAGCCGGTGAGTGCGAAGGCCACCGCGACGAGGATCGCCCCGGGGAACGGGAAGACCGGGGCGTCGACGAAGCTCTGCTCCAGGAGCTGCGCGATGCCGAGCCAGCCGAGGTAGGCGATGGCGGCGTGCGCGAACGCGATGGCGGCGAGGTCGTACCAGCGGAGCCGGTCGCCGGGAACCGCGAATCCGTCCCTCGCGACCGACGAGTCGGGCTCCGGGGCCCGCACGGCGAGGCGTCCCAGGGCGAAGGCGAGCGCGGCCGCGATCGCACCGCCGTACGCCGCGAACATGCCGATCGATCCGGTGCCGCTGATCGAGAGCTGGTGCCCCCAGAACACCGGCAGGGCCACGAGGAATCCCCCCAGCAGGAACGCCGCGCCGACGATCAGCGCCGTCGCCTCGAACACCGCGTCCGAGGTGGCGGGTCCACGCACCTGACGGAGCACGTGCCGGATCCGCTGCCCCACCGTCGCCATCATCCCGCCGCTCACGGACCACATCCTAGACGGCACCCCGCGCGGCCGTCGCCGGTGGTAGCATCGCGGAACGGATCGTATACAACGTCGTCGTTCCCACCAGCCCGAGGTGATCAGTCATGAACGGTGCCCTCACCACCCCCGCCGAATCGGTGTCGACCCTCGTCGCGCGCAACATCAGCGAGTTCCGCGCCGCCGTCTCCGAGTCGTTCGTCCCCCTGCAGGTGTCCTCCGCGGGCGCCGACCAGTTCCGCGGCGTGATCCGCGGTGCCGCCGTCGACGAGGTGCACGTCAACGACATCCGCGCGACCTCGCACGTCGTCGAGCGCACCACCGAGCTCATCGCCCGCGGCGACCGCTCGTACTTCAAGGTGAGCCTGATGCTCGCCGGGACCGGGCTGCTGATCCAGGACGACCGCGAGGCCGTGCTGCAGCCGGGCGACCTCGCCGTCTACGACACCGATCGGCCGTACTCCCTCGTCTTCGATCAGGACTTCCGCACCATGGTGGTCATGTTCCCGAAGCACCTCATCAGCCTGCCCGCGGACATGATCGGGCAGCTCACGGCCGTCCGCATCTCCGGGCAGGAGGGGCTGGGCGGCATGGTCGTGCCGTACCTGACGCAGCTCGCCGGGAACCTCGACGAGCTCGCCGGCACGACGGGGGCCCGGCTCGCGCACAGCGCCCTCGACCTCGTGACCACCGTGTTCACGCGGGAGCTCGGACTCGACCAGGCCTCCGCCGACCCGCACCGCGCCCTCATGCAGCGGATCCGTGCGCACATCGACCGCAACCTCGCCTCCACCGACCTCGGTCCGGCCTCCATCGCCGCCGCGCACTTCATCTCCACCCGCCACCTGCACGGGCTGTTCCAGGAGCAGGGGGTGACCGTGTCGACGTGGATCCGCACCCGCCGCCTGGAGCAGTGCCGCCGCGACCTCCTCGACCCGATGCTCGCCGACCGCCCCGTCGCCGCGATCGCCGCCCGCTGGGGCTTCGTCGACGCCGCGCACTTCAGCCGTGCGTTCAAGACCGCCTTCGGCGTCTCCCCCAGCGAGTACCGCGCCACCCACTGACCCTCTGTCCCGTCCCGCGCCCGCCCGCCTGGCGCCCGCCCGCCCCGCGCCCGCCGGATCAAAACCGCCCCGCTACCGCTCGCCCCGCGCACGTTCCTGATCCCGCACCGTCCCCCGCCCCGCGCGCGGGATCAAGAACGCACCCCGCCCCCGTCCGGCAGGGGCACTTTCGATCCCGCACCACGGCGACGCCACACGCAGCGCGTCGGGCATGAGATCCCCGGGCGGGATCACGAACGTGCCTCACCCACGTCTGACAGGGACGATCCTGATCCCGCACCGATGCGCCGCGCGCGACGGCACGCGCCGTCCGCGTGCAGGGTCAAGAACGCACCGCACCCGCGACCGATAGGAACCCTTTCGATCCCGCACCGTACGTGGCGGGACGCGTGACTCGATACGGGATCAAGAACGCACCCGACGTGCGTCTGGCGAGGGCACTTTCGATCCCGCGCCGACGAGAGGCACGCCGTGCGCGAGAGGGCACCGCGCCCGCGTGCGGGATCAGGAACGGGCTCCACACCCGTGCGGCAGGGGCGTTTTCCGTCCCGCGCCGGGGTGACCGCAGGCGGAACGTCGGTGCGGGATCAGGAACGGGCCGCCGTTGGGCGCGGCAGGGGCGCTTTTGATCCCGCACGGGGGCCAGGGGCGGGGGCCGGGGACGGAACCGGAGGGCGGAGCTGCCGTGGGGACGGAACCGGTACGGGGCATCCGCGGGGGCGGGACTTGCCCGGGAGGGCACGCCGGTTGACTGTCGGTGCGGGATGGACTCCGCGCGCTTGAGGGCTCCCCCGGGCCGGCCGGAGCATGAGGCAAGCGCATCGCGACGACGCGGTGCCCGGGGCGACGAGGCCCCGCCGTGTGCGACGTCAGGACCCTCATGACCGACATCTCCACCGACCCCGCTCTGGACGAATGGCGCACGTACGACGAGTTCGCCGCGGGCATCGACACGTTCCGCCTGCCGAGCACGACGCTCCCCGGAACCGCGCTCTCGCTCACCCTCGACGACGACACCACGCTCGCGCTCCGCTTCGACGAGGACTCCGTGACCTGGGAGGGACTGGGCTCCTCGGGACGCGACCCCTATGACGCGGTCCGCGTGCGCGACGACGTCGTCTTCGTGAACATCCCCTTCGAGACCCGCGAGCGCGAAGCCCTCACCGTCGTCTTCTCCACCACGACCCACCGCGCCACCGTCATCCGCTCCCGCATCGCGGCGGAGGCCGTCGAGGGCACCCCGCAAGTGGGACAGGACTTCTGGGCCGCGACCACCGACGCCGGCCCCGCGACCGGAGAGGTCCCCGGTCCGAGCCGCGACCTCATCGGCAAGCGGAACATCTACCGCTACAGCCCCCACCATCTGTACGAGCACGTCTACGTCTCCAGCCAGCGCTACGCGTGGCAGTGCCTCGAGGGCGTCCAGCGCGGTCACGGCGACATGGACCTCTCCACGGTGTGGAAGTTCGCGGACGGCCTCTACCTGTTCTGCTTCCGCGAGTTCCGGATCGCGGTGGCGAGCGTCTGGCTCCACGACCTCGGCTACCAGCTCATGACGACGGGGATCTTCCTCGGACTCAACGGCGACGGCGAGTCCGAGCACTCCCGCGCCGGCGGGCACATCTACCCCCTGGGCGCCGTCGCCTACCCCGACGCGCAGCCCGTCTGACCCTTCGACCCTTCGACAGGCTCAGGGACCCCCCTTCGACAGGCTCAGGGACCCAGCTTCGACGGGCTCAGGGACCCACCCTTCGACAGGCTCAGGGACCCAGCTTCGACAGGCTCAGGGACCCAACCTTCGACAGGCTCAGGGACCCACCCTCGACGGGCTCGGGGACCCGGAACGAAAGAGAGCACATGAGCAACGCAGACCTCATCCGCGAGCACTACGCCGCCAACGACCGCGGCGACCTGGACGGCATGCTCGCGCCCTTCGCGGCCGACATCGAGTGGACGGAGGCCGCCGGGTTCCCCTACGCCGGGACCTACATCGGCCCGGACGCGGTCGCCGAGAACGTCTTCGGCCGCATCCAGGAGGAGTGGGACGACTACACCGTCGCGATCGACGAGGTCGTCGACGGCGGCGACGTCGTGGTCGGCATCGGCACCTACTCCGGCACGTACAAGCGCACCGGGCGGTTCTTCGCCGCCCGGGTGGCCCACGTCTGGCGCGTGGCGGGCGGCGAGATCGTCGCCTTCGAGCAGTTCACCGACACGGAGCTCGTGAACCGCGCCCTGCGCGCGCCGTCGACGAGCACCGACACCCAGCCTTCGAGCTGACAGCACGACCCGAACAGGAGAGGCAGGAAGCACATGAACAGACGAGCATCCGGCACCGCGGCGGTCATCGCCGTGGCCGCCCTCGCTCTCGCCGGCTGCGCCGGTGGCGACGGAGCCGGGGGCGAGGGCGCCCCCATCGTCGTCGGCTCCGTGAACACGATCAGCGGTCCGGCGACGTTCCCGGAGGCCTCGCAGGCGGCCGCCGCCGTCTTCGACGCGTTCAACGAGGAAGGCGGCCTGGACGGCCGAAAGATCGAGTACAAGATGCTCGACGACAAGGGCGACCCCGCCACGGCCACCGCCTCGGCGCGGGAGATCGTGGGCAGCGACGAAGCCGTCGCACTCGTGGGCTCCGCGAGCCTCATCGAGTGCGAGATCAACGCGAAGTACTACGAGCAGGAGGGCATCCTCTCGGTGCCCGGCATCGGCGTCGACACGGGCTGCTTCGACAGCGAGAACATCTCGCCGGCCAACGTCGGCCCGTTCAACGACATGACCCTCACACTGCAGTACGGCTCCGAGGTGCTCGGACTCGACGACATCTGCATCCTGCTGGAGATCGCCGGCTCCACCCGTCCGACCTATCAGGCGGCGATCGACACCTGGACCGAGATCACCGGCAAGGAGCCGAAGTACGTCGACGACACCGTGCCGTACGGCGCCTCCGACTACACGCCCTACATCGTCAAGGCGCGCGACCAGGGCTGCAAGGCCCTCGCGATCAACCCGGTCGAGCCCGACGCGATCGGACAGGTCAAGGCCGCGAACGCGCAGGGCTGGGACGACGTGACCTGGCTCTACCTCACGAGCGTCTACAGCGAGAACTTCGCCGACGCGATCGACGACGCGGGCGCCGGCATCTACGTCCCCGCCGAGTTCTACCCGTTCACGGACGACAGCGAGATCAACGCGGACTGGCGGGCGCTGATGGAGGAGAACGACATCCCCCTCACCTCGTTCAGCCAGGGCGGCTACCTCGCGGCGACGTACTTCATCGAGGTGCTGAAGAGCATCGACGGCGACATCACCCGGGAGAGCGTCTCCGAGGCGCTGAAGGGCATGGACCCGATCGAGAACCCGATGGTGGGGACGCCCTACGCCTTCGGCACGCAGAACACCGCGGGCTGGCCGATCATCCTGAAGTCGGGCACGAACGCCTGGGAGAAGGTCGCCGACGACTGGCTCCGGATCGGCGAATAGCCCCGCGCTTCGACAGGCTCAGCGACCCACGCGGGGTCCCCGCGCTTCGACAGGCTCAGCGACCCACCCGGGGTCCCCGCGCTTCGACAGGCTCAGCGACCCACCCGGGGTCCCCG
>NZ_JBNFOC010000012.1:0-85457 GCF_057364585.1 Microbacterium sp. CFSPD4_SD4 | reverse complement strand
GTTGTTTCCCCGTCCCCTAGCCCCTGTCTGCGTGCGCACGCAGAGGGGTGGGGTGTACGGAGAGGGGTGGGTGGGCAAGCCCGAGTAGGCTGAACGCGTGATCATCGGCACCGGCATCGACCTCGTGGACATCCCGCGGTTCGAGCGCACGATGACCAGGACCCCGCGGCTGCGGGAGCGGCTGTTCGCGCCGTCCGAGCGCGACCTCCGGTTGCCGTCGCTGGCCGCACGGTACGCCGCGAAGGAGGCGCTGATCAAGGCACTCGGCGGCTCCGACGGCGTGCACTGGACCGAGATCGAGATCGCCTCGGAGGCCTCCGGAAAGCCGCACTTCGTGCTGTCCGGATCCACCGCCGCGGTCGTCGAGGAGCGCGGCATCCTGACGCTGCATCTGACCCTCACCCACGACGCCGGTCTCGCCGCCGCGTTCGTCGTCGCCGAAGGAGCCCCGCTGTGACCGTCCCCTTCCGCGAGGCCACGATCGACCTCGATGCGATCGCCGACAACGTGCGACACTTCCGCAGGCTCACCGGAGTCGAGGTGCTCGTCGTCGTCAAGGCCAACGCCTACGGGCACGGCGCCGCCGCGACCGCCGTGGCCGCGCTCTCCGCCGGTGCGACGCGGCTCGGCGTGGCCGAGATCCCGGAGGCGCTGGAACTGCGGCGTCAGGGCGTGCACGCGCCTGTGGTGGCCTGGCTGCACGCCCCGGGGGAGCGGTTCCTGGAGGCGGCAGCGGAAGGGGTCGAGGTCGGCATCTCGTCGTACGACCAGCTGCAGGCGGCCGCCGCCGCCGCGTCCGCGGACCGCCCGGTCGCCGTGCACCTGAAGCTCGAGACCGGGCTTTCGCGCAACGGCATCGCTCCCGACGACTGGGGGACGGTGCTCGCCGAGGCCGCCCGGCTGGAGCGCATCGGCCGCCTGCGCATCGTGGGCCTCTTCTCGCACCTCTCCAACGCCTCGCCGGCCGACGACCGCGCCGCGCTCGCCCGGTTCGAGGAGGGTGTGGCGCAGGCCGCGGCGCTCGGCGTACGCCCGGAGATCCGCCACATCGCCGCCACGGCCGCCGCGATCGACCTGCCGGAGACACGGCTGGACGCCGTCCGCATCGGCATCGGCACGTACGGCCTCTCGCCCTTCGACGACCGCTCCTCCGCGGAACTGGGTCTGCGCCCGGCCATGACCCTGCGCGGGGCGGTGGCGGCCGTCCGTCGTGTTCCCGCCGGTACCGGGGTCTCCTACGACTACGTGCACCGCACCGACCGCGAGACCACCCTGGCGCTCGTGCCCCTCGGTTATGCCGACGGCGTGCCCCGCAGCGCCTCCGGACGCCTGCCCGTGTCGATCGGAGGGCGCCGCTACACGAACGTCGGACGGATCGCGATGGATCAGTTCGTCGTGGACGTCGGGGATGCACCGGTGGGTGTCGGTGACGAGGTCACCCTGTTCGGGGATCCGACCCTCGGCGTGCCGTCGGCCACGGATTGGGCGGAGGCCGCCGGCACGATCGGCTACGAGATCGTCACCCGCATCGGTCACCGGGTGCCGCGGAGGACGACGTGAGCCTGGACCCCGCGTTCCTCGGACGCCGCCGGATCTCCACCTCCGAGGAGATGGAGCAGCTCGGCCTGCGCATCGGCGAGCAGCTCGAGCCGGGCGACCTCCTGATCCTCACCGGGCCGCTGGGGGCGGGCAAGACCACGTTCACCCGCGGCCTGGCCGAGGGCCTCGGGGTGCGCGGTCCCGTGCAGAGCCCCACGTTCGTGATCGCCCGCACGCATCCGTCGCTCGTCGGCCGCGCGCCGCTCGTGCACGTCGACGCCTATCGCCTCGGCTCCGCGGCGGAACTCGACGACCTCGACCTCGACCTGGAGCGATCGGTCGTGGTCGTGGAATGGGGCCGCGGTATGGCGGAGGAGCTCGCCGACGCCTGGTGGGACATCGAGATCGAACGCCCCGTCGGTGCCGGCGAGGACGACGCCCTCGACCCGTCGGAACTCGACGCCGACGCACCTCGCGTCGTCACGATCACCCGTGAGGAGCGCGCGTGACGGCGGGGGAGCCGCTGGTCGCGGTCATCATCGAGGACGACCCCGGGGTCCGGTCGCTGCTGGACGAGGTGTTCCTCGCCGCGGGGTTCCGCACCGTGCTGGCCGGCTCCGGGCCGGAGGGGCTCGCGGCGGTCGCGGCGCACCGTCCGATCATCACCACGCTCGACATCAACCTCCCCGGCATCGACGGCTTCGAGGTCGCGCGGCGCATCCGACAGGTCAGCGACACCTTCATCATCATGCTGTCCGCCCTGGCCGACGAGTCGGACGTGGTGCTCGGCCTCACCTCCGGTGCCGACGAGTACCTGGTGAAGCCTTTCCGGCCGCGCGAGCTGCGTGCCCGGATCGAGGCGCTCCTCCGGCGCACCCGCACCCCGGCGACGGACCCGCTCCCTCTCGCCGCCGCGCAGGTCCCGGCGGCTTCGACCCCCGTGCCCGCGGCCTCACCCGCCCCGAGTGCCGCGCTCCCGGCCGGTGCCGCCGCCGATGCCACCGTGGCCACGTGGCGAGGGCTCGTGCACCGTGACCTCAGTCTCGACCTCGACACGCGCCTCGTGCTCGTCGCCCAGCGCCCCGTCGAACTCACCCCCACCGAGTTCGACCTGCTCGCGGCGCTCCTCGAGGCCGGCCGCCGGGTCTGCAGCAAAGCCGACCTCGCGCTCGGACTGCGCGGAGCCTCCGGCGACGCCTTCGATCGGGTGAGCGAACCCGACAAGCGGGCGATCGAGACGCACATGGCCAATCTGCGTCGGAAGCTCGGCGACAGTCCCACCGCCCCTCGCTACATCGAGACGGTGCGTGGCGTCGGATACCGCCTCACGTCCGACGATCGGCGCCCCTGACGGGAGGGGGCGAGGCCGCGGCTCCCCCACCGCGGCCCCGGATGCCTGCGAATCCCCACTCGCGCGGCCCCAGCTTCTGCGAAATCCCCAGTCGCAGCGTCGGCTCCCACTCAGAATCGTAGGGCGCGAACGCCTCCTGAAGAGCGAGATGTGACGATCTTTGAGTAATCTTGCGTGAATGCTGAGGATCGACCGGGAGGCGGACCTTGATGATCCGCACGGTCTCGATCTGGCGGTGGCAGCTGGTGTTCACCGCGAGCATCGTCGCCATCGTGGTGATGGTCGCGGGCTTCAAGCCGCAGACCCTCGCGATCCCGCTGTTCATCGGGGGGATCGGCCTCATCGTCGTCACCACCCTGGTGGCGCTCATGGTCCCGTGGCGACGTCTGCCGCGCACGGCGGTGACGGTCCTCCCGCTGCTCGACGTGCTCGGGGTCGGACTGACGACGAACGTGCCGGATCTCCGGCTCGGCTTCCTCTGGGTCTTCCCCGTGGTCTGGCTGGCGACCTACTTCTCGATGCCCTGGGTGTTCGTCGGCATCGCGCTCAGCGGCGGCTGCCTGGTGTTCTTCTCGGACCGCTCCGGCCCGCCGGAGGACGTGCTGCTGCGCGTGCTCACGGTCGTCATCACCCTGAGCTTCCTCGGCGTGACGGTCCGCATCGGCGCCCAGCGCTCCGGCGCGGCACGGCGGCTCCTGCAGCGCCGCTCCGAGCAGGTGAACCGGGCGGCGGAGCGGGCCGAGACGAACCAGGAGCGCGTCACGCAGGTCATCGACGCGCTGCGCATCGCGCTGGTCGTGGTCACCTCCGCGGGCCGCATCCTGCAGATGAACGACGCCTACCGCACTCTCTACGGCCGTGACCGCTTCGGCACGGCGCTCCCGTCGGCGTCCGTCGAGTACGACGCCCGGCGCGGGACGGCTCTGACCCCGGAGCGCACGACGCTGGCGCGGGCCGCCGCGGGGGAGTCGATGCGGGAGGAGCGGGTGTGGCTGTACGACGGGGCAGGGCAGTGGCACGCCCTGGCCGTGACCACGCAGCCCATCGCCGGAGCCCGGGAGGGGGAGCGCATCACCCTCGTCGTCATCGACGACGTCACCGCGCTCCTGGAGGCCGCCGAGGAGCGGCGGGCATTGACCGCCGTGATCTCCCATGAGCTGCGCAACCCGCTGACCGCGATCATCGGGCACGTCGAGCTCCTGCGGGAGCGCGACGACCTCCCCGGCCGGGTTCCCGCGCAGATCGAGGTCATCGCGGACGCGGGGGAGCGGCTGCAGGATCTCGTCACGAGCATGCAGGCCCAGACGGGGCGGGTCTCGCACGACCCCTTCGAGCCGGTGGACCTGCGCGTGGTCGTCGAGGAGTCGGCCGCGTCGTTCGCGCCCCTGATGGGGGCCGCGCGGCAGGAGCTCGTCCTCGACGGGGCCGAGCGGATGGTGATCACGGGCGACGCGTTCCGGCTGCGTCAGGTGGTGGACAACCTCCTGGGCAACGCCGTGAAGTACACGCCGGGGGGCGGGCGCATCACGGTGCGGCTGGCGGAGTCGGACGGACACGCCGAGGTCACCGTGGCGGACACCGGGATCGGCATCGCCGAGGAGGAGCTGCCGCGGCTGTTCGAGCCCTACTTCCGCGCCGACAGCGCCGTGCGCGGCGGCATCGCCGGCACCGGTCTCGGCATGGGCATCGCGCGGGACATCGTGGTCGCGCACGGCGGCGCCATCCTCGTGGCGAGCGAGGTGGACGTCGGGACCACCGTCACCGTCCGCTTCCCCCGACGAATGAGAGAGGACCCCCTATGACGCCGCTCGTGCCCGTCAGCGTCGACGTCACCACGAGCATGGTGGCCGTGGTGACCGTGCTCACCGCGATCGTCGTCGGTCTCGCCACCCTGGCGCGGCCGAGCAGGGCGACCATCGTCTGGGGCGTCGCCTTCGGCATCGGGATGCTCGGCGCCTACCTCTGGTTGGCCGGTCACCACACCGGCAGCCCCGTGCTCCGCGCGGCCGCCTCCGCGATCGTCGTCTCCTTCGTGCCGCTCGTGTGGCTCGGGGTGCGGATGCACTTCGGACGGTCAGCCCCCTGGCTGCCGGTCGTCCTCGCGCTCGTCGGCGTCCCCACGGCGCTGATCCTCACGGCGGGCACGCGCTGGTATCTGCCGGTCTTCCACGTCGTCTTCCTGGCGATGGCGGTCTTCGCCGGCCTGCTCGCCTGGGAGCTGCTCCGAGGGCAGCCGGCGTCGCGCGACATCGTGCTGCCTCTCGCGCTCGCCGCGTGCGGCTTCGTCGTGGTCGCCGTCGTGAGCGCCGGCTCCGCCCTCGTCTCGGGAGGCGTGAGCACGGAGGAGCAGCTCAGCGCGCTGCGCGGGATGAACGCGGTGGGCACGATCGTCGTGAGCACGTGCGCGGCCTTCACCCTCGTGCTCCTCGTCCGGGTGGAGACCGCGACGCCCGGGGCGGACGGTGCGGCGGAGCGCGCCAGGGAGCGGCTTCGCAAGGCGTCAGCGCAGAAGGACCCCGCCTGGTCGATCCTCGACATCCGCCTGGACGACCCCACCGACCTCCGCGAGGCGTCGAGCAGCGCCGGCTTCCGACGCATCGCCGATCGGTTCCACGCGGACATCGGCGACGCGCTTCCGGCGACAGCCGATGCGGAGCGGGTCGCCGACGACCGCGCGATCGTCATCATCCACGGCAGCGACGAGGCCGTGCGGTTCCACCTGCGGGCGATCCTGGCCTCCGTGTCGATCATCGATCTGGAGGCGCCCGCGACCGGGATCCGCTCCTCCGCCAGCATCGGCTGGGCGACGGCATCCGTCGCGGGATACGACTACGACGCGCTCGTCGCGGCGGCGGCATCCGCGGCGGAACGGGCACGCGACGCCGGCGGGGATCAGTGGAAACGCGCGCAGGAGTCGGATCTGACCGCCGTCTGACGCCGGGACTAGGGGGTCTGCTTCTCGCGCCCCCGCGCGAGTGCCGCGGAGATCGCATCCGCGGCGCTCGCGTCGGTGTCGGCGGCGGCGGAGACGTTCTCGGCGACGACGGCCTCGATGATCTCGGTGCGCTGGATCCGGGTCTCCCGCGGGGCCTTGACGCCGATGCGCACGCTGTCGCCCTTGATGTCGAGCAGCGTGACCTCGATCTCGCCGTCGATGCGCACGCTCTCACCGATCCGCCTCGTCAACACCAGCATTCGTTCAGCCTACTGGTGCGGCGGGGGCGGCCCCGAGCGACGCGGTGGAGGAGTCACGGACCACGCCGATCGTCTCGATCGTGAGGGGAGCGGCGGTCGCCTCGCTGTAGGAGAGGACGGGGAGGCCGTCGGTCTGCGCCGACACCAGCCGCCGCACGGCGGGACGCAGCGAGGGGGCGCAGACGAGCACCGGTTCACCGCCGTCCGTCGGCGTCGCCACGGCCTGCTTCACCGACGCGATCACCGCTTCCATCCGCGGTGGGTCGAAGACGATCTGCGAGCCCTCGTCGCCGGGGCGGAGACTCTCCAGCATCGCCTGCTCCAGCAGCGGGGCGATCATGACGACCCGGAGGGTGCCGTCCTCCGCGAAGCGGGAGGCGATGGCCGGCCCCAGGGCGGCACGGGCGGCCTCGATCAGGCCCTCCGGGTCGGTGGAGGTCTTCGCACGGAGCGCGAGCGCCTCGTAGATGCGGCTGAGGTCGTTGATCGGCACCCGTTCGGCGAGCAGCCCCTGCAGCACCCGCTGGACCTCCGCGAGCGACAGCAGCGCGGGGGTGAGCTCCTCGACCGCCGAGGGGGAGACCTGCTTCAGGGCGTCGGTGAGCTGACGCACGTCCTCGCGGCTGAGCAGGCGGGCGGCGTGCGTCTGGATCACGCTCGACAGGTGGGTGATGATGACGCTCGCCCGGTCGATCACCGTGGCTCCGGCGAACTCGGCGCTGTGGCGCATCTCCATCGGGATCCACTTGCCCTCGAGACCGAACACGGGGTCGAGGGCGGCGGTCCCCGGCAGGCTGTCCAGGCCCTGCCCGAGAGCCAGCACCGACCCGGTCGGCGCGGTGCCCCGCCCGGTCTCGACGCCCGCGATGCGGATGACGTAGGTCGCCTGGGGGAGCTCGATGCTGTCCCTGGTGCGCACGGGCGGGGTGACCAGACCGAGGTCGAGCGCGATGCGCCGCCGCAGCGCCTTGACCCTCGCGAGGAGGTCGTCGGGGCCGCCGGTCACCAGATCGACGATGTCCGGGGCGAGGAGGATCTCGAGGGGGTGCACCCGCATGCGCTCGATGAGCTCCTCCGGCTGGTCCACCGGCGCGGTAGCGGGTGCCTGCGCCGCCTCCGCCTCCTCCCGCTTGCGGGTCGCGGTGATGCGCTGGGCGATGAGCAGCAGCAGGGCGCCGATCACCAGGAAGGGGAGCATCGGCATGTGCGGGATGAGCGCCATGACGATGGCCGCGGACCCCGCGATGATGAGGGCGTTGCGCGACTGGCCGAGCTGCGTCGATGCGGCCGATCCCATCTCGGCCTCGGCGGTCGAGCGGGTGACGATCATGCCGGTCGAGACCGCCATGAGCAGCGCAGGGATCTGGGTGACGAGGCCGTCGCCGATCGTGAGCAGGCTGTAGGTGCTCACCGCCTGGTCGATCGACATGCCGTGCTGGACGAGGCCGATCGCGATGCCGCCGACGAGGTTGATGATGATGATCACGAGTCCGGCGATCGCGTCGCCCTTGACGAACTTCGAGGCGCCGTCCATCGCGCCGTAGAAGTCGGACTCGGCGGCGACCTCCGCCCGGCGCTCGCGGGCTTCGGTGTCGCTGATGAGGCCGGCGTTGAGGTCGGCGTCGATGGCCATCTGCTTGCCCGGCATCGCATCGAGCGTGAACCGGGCGCCCACCTCGGCCACGCGCTCTGCACCTTTGGTCACCACGACGAACTGGATCACGACGAGGATGAGGAACACGACGGCGCCGATGATGAGCGAGCCGCCCACCGCGATCGCCCCGAACGCCTCGATCACCTGTCCCGCGTACGCCTCGCCGAGGACGAGGCGGGTGGAGGCGACGTTGAGCCCGAGCCGGAACAGTGTCGCCACGAGCAGCAGCGAGGGGAACACCGAGAAGTCGAGCGGCTTCTTCACGAACATCGACGTCAGCAGGATCACCAGCGCGAACATGATGTTGAGGATGATCAGCACGTCGAGCAGGAACGGCGGCACCGGGACGACGAGCAGCATGATGATGCCGACGACGCCGATCGGCACCCCGAGCGTGGTGAGGAGCTTCTTCATACGGTCCTCCGGTAGGGGAGCGAGTGGATGCCGCGGGCGGCGCCTCGGCGCCGCAGCGCGTCGACGAACACGAGGACCCGTGCCACGGCGTTGTAGAGGTCTTCGGGGATCTCCTGGCCCAGCTCGCACGCGGCGTGCAGAGCGCGGGCGAGGCTGATGTCGCGGACGAGGGGGACGCCGGACTCGAGCGCCTTCTCACGGATCCTCTCGGCGATGACGCCGCTGCCCTTCGCGACGACCCGCGGGGCGGAGGTGCCGGGGTCGTATTCGAGCGCGATGGCGATGTGCGTGGGGTTGACGACCACCACGTCGGAGCCGGCGACCGCGGCGATCATGCGGTTGCGGCTCACCGCGAGCTGACGCGACCGGCGCTGCTGCCGGATGAGCGGGTCGCCCTCGGAGTTCTTGTTCTCGTCGCGCACCTCGCGCTTGGTCATGCGCGTGTGCTTGCGGTTGCGGCGCATCACGACGAACAGGTCGATCGCGGCGAGCACCAGACCCACGGCGATGGCGGTCTGCAGCAGGGCCGCGGTGCCGTCCGCCGCGGTGCCGAGCAGCCGGGACACGGAGTGCGCGCCGCTCGCCGTGAGCACGGGCATGAGCCCGGAGATGACGACCCACAGGGCGAGGGCGATGGCGGCCGTCTTCAGCAGCGCCTTCGCCCCCTCCCACAGCGCCTGCAGGCCGAACACCCGCCGCACGCCGGAGACGAGGTTGAACTGCTCATAGCGCCCGGACAGCTTCCGCAGGTGCACGCCGCCCTGCACCACCGCGCCGAACAGCGTCACGATCGCGACCGCGGCCAGCAGTGCGCCCAGCGTGGGCAGCACCGAGGCGAGGGCCCGTCCGAGGGCGGCGAGCGCGGCTTCCGGAGAAGGCGCCTGCATGAGCCCGGCGAGGGTCACCAGCTGCTCGGTGCCGGCGGCGGTCCCCGCGGCGATGGCGGCGGGCATCATGACGGCGGCGGCGCCGATGCCGAGCCACGCCGTGAGGTCCTGGCTCCGGGCGATCCGGCCCTTCTGCCTGGCCTCCCGGAGGTGCTTCTCGGTGGCCTTCTCGCTGCGTTCGCCGCTGTCCGAGCCGCTCACGGTGTCACCCCCTGCATCAGGCGGAACGCCTGGGTGGCGAGGGCGTCGACGATTCCCGGGAACGCGACGTACACGGCGCCCGCGAGCAGGAGCGTGAGGAGGATCTTGACGGGGAAGCCCATCGCGAAGGCGTTGAGCGCCGGCGCCACGCGCGTGATGAGACCGAGCCCGACGTCGGCGAGGAAGAGCACCAGGACGAGAGGACCCGCGATCTGCACGGCCGCCAGCACCATCTGGGACACCCCGTCGACGAGCAGCTCGGCGGGTCCCGCCACGCGGAAGATGCCGTCGACCGGCACCGCGTCGAAGCTGCGGGCGAGCCCGGCGAGGATGAGCTGATAGCCGCCGGAGGCGAAGAGCAGCGTCAGCGCGGTGAGGTGGAAGAGCCGGGTGAACTGCGCGCCGTTGACCATCGCCGCCGGATCGAAGGCCTGGGCGAGCTGGAAACCGCCGAACACGTCGATCAGGCTGCCCGCGGCCTGCACCGCGGAGAAGCACAGCAGCACGAGGAAGCCGAGCAGGGCCCCGGTGAGCAGCTGGATCACGAGCGCACCGAGGAACGGCCCGGTGTCCAAGCTCTCGTACCCGGGCGCGACGGCGGCCCCCACCGCGAGCGACAGTCCGATCGAGAGCATCGCCTTCACGCGCACCGGGATCGCCCCGTACGAGAACGGCGGGGCGATCATGATGAACGCCGTGATGCGCACGGCGGCGAGCAGGGTGGCCTCCAGCCACGCGAAGTCGATCGGAATGAACACGGGCTCATCCGCTCAGCAGCGACGGGATGCGGGCGAACATCTCGTTCGTGAAGGCGATGATCTCGGCGATCATCCAGTTCCCCGCGATGAGCAGGGCGATGCCCACCGCGACGATCTTCGGCACGAACGACAGCGTCACCTCCTGCACCTGGGTGATGGACTGCAGCAGCGAGATCGCGAAGCCCACCACGAGCGCGGTGATGAGCATCGGGGCGGCGAGCTTGGCGGCGATCAGCAGCCCCTGGGCGCCGATGTCGAGGACGGCTTCGGGACTCATCCCACACCTCCGTAGCTCTCCAGGAGCGCTTTGATGATGAGCCCCCACCCGTCGACGAGGATGAACAGCAGGATCTTGAACGGCAGCGAGATCATGACCGGCGGGAGCATCATCATGCCCATCGACATCAGCGCCGCCGCCACGACGAGGTCGATCACGAGGAACGGCACGAAGATCACGAAGCCGATGATGAAGGCGGCCCGCAGCTCGGAGATCATGAACGCGGGGATGAGCGTGTACATCGGCACGCTCGCGGCGTCCTCCGGATTGTCCTGCCCGGCCATCCGGGTCATCAGCGCGAGGTCCTCCTCGCGCGTGTAGTGCAGCATCCACTCCCGCAGGGGGGCCTGCCCGACGTCCACGGCCTGCGTGAACGTGAGCGCCCCGTCGATGTACGGCTGCACGGCGAGCGTGTTGATCTCGGTCAGCACGGGCCACATGATGAACAGCGAGAGGAACAGCGACAGGCCCGCGAGCACCTGGTTCGGCGGGATCGTCGGGAGGGACAGCGCGTTCCTGGTCATGGCGAGGACGACGAAGATCTTCGTGAACGACGTCATCATCAGCAGCAGCGCGGGGGCCACCGACAGCAGCGTGATCCCCAGGAGGGTGAGGATCGAGCCGGACGGCCCGCCGTCGATGCCGTTGATGTCGATCGTCACGCCCTCGCCGTCGTCCGGGGTGACCTCCGCGTGCGCGGCGGTGCCGGTGAGGGCGATGAGGACGACGGCGAGGAGGATCGCGACCGCGACGAGGACGAGCAGCCGCGAGGCGCGACCGCGATCGACGGCACGGGTCGCGGTCATCGTGCGCGCCGGAGGGCCTCGGCGGTCTGCCGCCAGGTGTCGGGGGAGAGGATGGAGCCGCGGAGCGGGTCGTTGCGGTGCCGCACGCGGCGACGGAGTTCCGGGACCGGGGCGACCGCCGGCGGCGCGCTCGTGAGTGCGGCGGCGGCGAGGATGCGGTCGAACTCGGCGTCGTCGGCCGTGCGGGTGGCCGCCGGGTGCCCGACCTCTGAGTCCGCGGGCTCCGGCCGCAGGGGAAGGCGTCGACCACGCTCACACCGTGCTCGGTGACCCCGAGCACGTAGCGGGCGTCGTCGGTCTGCACGACCACGAGCTGCGCCTTCGGACCGATGCCCTGCCGCCCGAGCACCGTGATCGCCTCGGCGTCGCGGCGCCGCGCCTGGGTCTTCGAGACCCGGCGCTGCAGGAACCAGAGCAGCCCGAGGACGGCGGCGAGCGACAGCCCGACCCGCAGCGCGAGCAGGAGGTCGTCCAGGGTCAGGCCTCGACGTTCTCGAGGATGCGGGTGATCCGCACCGCGTAGTCCTGATCGACGACGACGACCTCGCCGTGCGCGATCGTGCGGCCGTTGAGCTTGACGTCGGCGGGGGCGCCCGCGGAGCGATCGAGCTCGACGATGCGGCCGGGCTCGAGGTCGAGCACGTCGCGGACGGCCATGCGGGTGCGGCCGATCTCCACCGTCAGCTCCATCTCGACGCCCGCGATGCGGTGCAGGCGGCCGTCGGCCCCGGTCGGGCGCGCGGGGCGGTGGGTGATCCGCACGGCGAGGCGGCCGATGGTCCGCTCGGTGTGGTCCACGAGGTCGAAGAGCTGGGTCTGCGGGTCGGCGAAGACGGCCGAGGCGTCGCCGACCGCGGCCTCGCCGAGCAGGCCCGGACCGAGGGCGGTCGCCGCGGCCTCGAGCGCGTCCAGCAGCCGGTCGGTGAGCGGGCGGTCCCCGAGGCCGTCGACGAGCACGTCGGCGTCGAGGAGCTGCACGGCGAGCTGGGCGCTCGCCTCGCCGACGAACTGCGCGACCACCGCGTCGCCGGTGTCGCCGGACACCTGCGAGGCGCGCGCGGTGACCGGTGC
Organism: Microbacterium sp. CFSPD4_SD4; assembly: GCF_057364585.1. Lineage (NCBI taxonomy): Bacteria > Bacillati > Actinomycetota > Actinomycetes > Micrococcales > Microbacteriaceae > Microbacterium > Microbacterium sp. CFSPD4_SD4. The sequence goes on along the minus strand of NZ_JBNFOC010000012.1, from coordinate 73,304 downwards.
GGCGGTGGGCAGCCGGGCCGCGAACGCGGCGGCGACGGCGGACTCGTAAGCGGTGGTGCTGATCACGCGGACTCCTGAGCGGGGGCGGTTTCGGGGACGGTGGCGGTCACGACGCAGGCGAGCCGGGCGCCCGCGCTGCCGACGGCGGCGGTCGCGACCGTCTGGTCGCCCACGGTGAGGAGCAGGGGACGGTCGGCGGCGTGCGGCAGGGGCAGCAGGTCGCCGACGGCGAGATCGAGCACCTCGCGGGGGAGCACCGTGCGGGGGGCCAGCCGCAGCGCCACCTCGACCGGGGCGGCTTCCACCTGCCGCCGGACCAGTCCCGGGGTCTCGGTGCGGTCGGCGTCGGAGGCGCGTACCGCGAACCCGGCGAGGACCGACGCGGGGAGCATGATGCTGGCGGGCACCGTCCGGCCGCCGTGGCGCATCGACAGGCGGGCGACGATCACCGGCTCCCCGGCGGCGGCCACCTGCGCGAACTGGGAGCTGTACTGGATGCCGGCGACGGCCACCCCGGCGGGCAGCAGGCCGTCGAGACTGCCGGTGAGGTGGTCGATGGCGTCGGCTATCAGCGATCGGATCAGCGCCTGCTCGATCGGGGTGAAGGTGCGGTCCTCGGCGGTGGACGTCGATCGTCCTCCCACCATCTGCACGATCCACGAGGTCGCGGTCGGGATCGGCACCTGGACGATCATGCGCTCGTCCGAATCGGGGAGCGCGCACACGATCATGGTCGTCGTGGTGGGAAGCGACTGCGCGTACTCGCCGTACGTGAGCATGCCGACGTGCTCGACGGCGATGGTGGCGCGCACGTGGATCTTGCCGGAGAGCTGGGCCGACCACTGCCGGGCGAACGTCTCGAACGCGAGCTCCAGGGTGCGGGCGTGCTCGCGCGACAGCGTCGCCGCGCGTCCGAAGTCGTAGACCTCGACGTCGGCGATCGCCGTCTCCGCGCGCGCCCGAGAGCGCACGCCGTCATCCATCACCACGAACCCGACTATCGGGCGGTGAGCGGCGTGCGTTAGGGACGGGTCAGGGGGAGGTCTGCGCGGCACCCGCGGCCGGGATCAGCGCTCGCACCTCCTCGCTGGCATCGGAGAGGATGACGATGTCCACCCGGCGGTTCTCCGCGAGCTGCTCCGGCGTGCTGCCGGCGGCGACCGGGCGGGTGTCGCCGAACCCGACGGACTTGAGGTGGGCAGGGGGCAGGCCGGCGGCCTCCACGAGGTAGCGCAGCACCTGCGTGGAGCGCCCGGCGGAGAGCTCCCAGTTGGTCGGGAAGGGGGCGACCGAGCCGCGGGCGTCCGCGTGCCCCTCCACCGAGATCTCGTTGGGGGCCGAGACGAGGACCGATCCGAGCGCATCGAGCACCTGCGTCGCGGCCGGGCTGAGGTCCGTGCTGTTGGTGGTGAAGAAGGTCTCCGCGCTCACGAGTCCGATGGTCAGACCGCGCTCGTCGATCGTGAAGGTGACGTCGGCTTCGAGCCCCCGGTCCGCCAGCACCTGGCGCAGGCGCTCGCGGAGGGCGGAGAGCTCGTCGAACTCGCGCTGCGCGGCCTCCAGCCCGGTGTCGGCGAAGTCCTCGCCCTCGTCGTCCACGAGCTCGGGCGGCACGACGACGCCGCTGGTCACGTCGATGTCGTCGGAGGGCTCCTGGCCGAAGCCGGTCGCGAGGGACGCGCTCAGGGCCTCGAACTTCTCCTGGTCGACGGTCGACATGGCGAAGAGCACGATGAACATGCACATCAGCACCGTCACCATGTCGAGGTAGGACGCCATCCAGCGCTCGTCCGGCCCGCTGTGCTCGGACTCCTGGACGCGGCGTCGGGTGCGCACGCTCATGAGAAGAGGTCCTCGTGCTCGGCCGCCGCCTCCGCCGGCTGCTCGCGGCGGCGGGAGCGGCCGGGGGAACGGTCGGAGACGAGCGCGCTCAGGCGCTCGCGGACGTGCGCGGGGGCGGCGCCGGCCTGGACGGCGAGCATGCCCTCCATGAGCACCGTCATGCGCTCGAGCTCCAGCTCGCCCAGACGCTGCAGGCGGCCGCCGATCGGGAGCCAGATGAAGTTCGCCGACAGCAGGCCCCACAGCGTGGCGACGAAGGCGGCGGCGATCATGGGTCCGAGCGTGTCCGGCTTGTCGAGCTTCTCCAGCACGTGGGTGAGGGAGACGACCGTGCCGATGATGCCGACCGTCGGGGCGAAGCCGCCGAGGGTCATGTAGAAGCGGGAGGCGGTACGGTTCCGGGCGGCCGTGGACGACAGCTCGTCCTCGAGCAGTACGCGGAGGTCTTCCGCGTCGGTCCCGTCGGCGATGCTCTGCAGGGCCTGCCGCAGGAACGGATCCTTCTCCTCGTCCAGCCCTTGCTCCAGCGCCAGGAGCCCTTCGGCGCGGGCCTTCTCCGCGTAGCCGACGACCGTGTCGATGGTGCTCTGCGCGGTGCGGCGCTCCCCGCGGAACGCGCGGGGGAGGGACTTCACGGCGTGCAGGGCGTCGCGCAGCGTGCCGCTGGCCAGCCCGACCGCGATCGTGGCGCCGAAGACGAGCACCATCGGCGCGGGCAGGAGGAGCGACCCGATCGTCGCGCCCTCCAGGTTGATCATGGCGATGAGGGCGCCGAACGCGAGGACGAGCCCGAGGATGAGAGACGGATCCATCAGGCGTCCCCTCCCGTGACGGATACGGCGGGAGCGCCGACCTCGTCGCCGGCCGCGACCAGTGCGGCCGCGGTCGCGAGGATCCCGGCGCGGAAGCGGGTGATCCGGGCGATCACGTCGTCCATCGTCTCCGTGACGACGAAGGTCGCGCCGTCGACCATCATATCGTCGTGTCCGGCGTGGCCTGGACACGTTCGATCAGGTCGGGGTTCACCGCGAACCGGGAACGGTTCAGGCGCGTGAGGACGATCATGGGCTCCATCCTGGAAAAAGCTCGCCCCGCCCGAGAGCGGGGAACCGACGGCCCGTCCTGGGCTGTCGGAGAGGACTGTCGGCCGGGTGCTGCGGCGCGTTAGCGCGGGGTCGGACCGAGCGGGGATCTTTCTCACGGCGGGCGCGTCGTCGCCGATAGGGACCAGGGGCGGGGGACGATGAGCAGCGGGCGAAGGGAGCCTTGTGCGGGATCGGAACGTGGAGAAGGCCGCGGCGACGGCGGCCGAGGAGTGCGGCTGCGCGCCGACCCCTGCCGAACGGGGCGCGCTGTGGAACCAGCCGGTCAGCCGGCGCCATGCCTTCGGGATCGGCGCGCTGGGCGTCGTCGCGCTCGCCGCCTTCGGCGTCGGTTCGGGGGTCACGGCCGCGCATGCCGCGTCGTACCCGAGCTGGGACGACGTGCAGCGCGCGAAGAACAACGAGGCGGCCAAGGCCGGCGAGGTCACCCGGATCCAGGGGCTGATCCAGTCGCTCGAGCGCAAGGTCGCCGAGACCCAGGCGGCCGCGCAGGTCGCGTCGGATGAGTTCTATGAGGCGCAGCAGGCGTACTTCGCGGCGATCACGGAGGCGGAGACGCTGCAGGCTCAGGCCGATGAGCAGGCGGCGCTCGCCGACGAGACCGCGAAGAAGGCCGGTCAGATCGCCGCCCAGCTCTATCGCAGCGGCGGGGACGACACCGCCCTGGAGCTGTTCTTCGCGGGGTCGGGTGCCAACGCCGACGAGCTGCTGTCGCGCCTCGGCACGATGAACAAATTCCTCGAGTACAACCAGACGACCTACGACAACGCCGTCTCGGCGCGCGACACCGCCCAGGCGCTGACCGCTCAGGCCGACGTCGCTCGGGACGAGCGTGACCGCCTGCAGCAGGTCGCCGAGCAGAAGATGGTCGCGGCGCAGCAGGCGGCGGACGCCGCGCAGGCGGCGCTCGACGAGCAGGCGGCGAACCTCGAGACCCTCAAGGCCCAGCTGGCCGCGCTCAAGGACACCACGACGAAGACGGTCGCGGGGTATCAGGCGGGCGTCGAGAAGCGCCGACGGGAAGAGGAAGCCCGCCGCAAGCGCGAGGCCGCTGCGGCGGCCGCGGCTGCCGCAGCGGCCGGCCGCGGGACGAGCGGCGGCGGCGGTGGTGGCGGTGGCGGTGGCTCAGCGGGCAGCGGCGGATGGGTACGTCCGCACGGCGGCGCACGCAGCTCGAGCTACGGCCCGCGCACCCCCATCTGCGGTCCTCAGGGATGTTCGTCGAGCTTCCATTACGGTGCGGATCTCGCCAACGGCTGTGGTGCCGCGATCTACGCCGCCAACTCCGGCACGGTCGACTACGCGGGACCGAACGGGAACTACGGCAACTACATCCGCATCCAGCACGGCGGCGGCATCAGCACCGGGTACGCCCACATCAAGCCGGGCGGCATCAACGTGCGCAGCGGCCAGTGGGTGCGGGCGGGTCAGGTCATCGCGTATGCCGGCGATACCGGCCGCTCGTTCGGCTGCCACCTGCATTTCGAGGTCTACATCAACGGCGGGTACACGAACCCCGTGCGCTTCATGGAGCAGCGCGGCATCTACGTCTGACCCTGCCGAAACCCCGGTTACGCGCCGAGGCCCCGCCGTATCCACGTGAATACGGCGGGGCCTCGACGCGAAGACGGGGTCTCGCGGGAAGGGCTCAGCGCTTGAGGTTCGTGAGCTCCTGCAGCACCTCGTCGCTCGTGGTGATGATGCGGGCGTTTGCCTGGAAGCCGCGCTGAGCGACGATGAGGTTGGTGAACTCCTGCGAGAGGTCGACGTTCGACATCTCGAGTGCGCCACTGATGATGCCCCCGAGACCGCCGGTGCCCGGCTGTCCGAGCTCGGCCTGACCGGAGTTGCCGCTCGGACGGAACTGCGAGGAGCCGACCTTCTCCAGGCCCCCGGGGTTCACGAACCCGGCCAGCGCGATGCGGGCCAGCACCTGGGTGTCGCCGTTGCTGAACGTGCCGACGAGGCTGCCGTCGTTGGTCAGCGCGTAGGAGCTCAGCGTGCCGGCCGGCTTGCCGTTCTGCTCCTTGATCGCGATGTCGCTGACGTCGGCGAAGCCGGTCACACCGGACAGGTCGACGGTGACGCCGCCCGACACGATGCTGCCGGCGCCGTTCTGCACGCCGTCGGTGAAGGTCAGTGCGGTGCTCGCACCCGCCCCGTCGGTGACGTCCCACCCGGTCGCGCTGCGCGTGAACGTCAGGCGCAGGGTGGACGCGGAGCCGTCGGCGCCGTACGTCTTGATGTCGCGCACGAGCGTCTCGCCGACCGCGGCGCCGGAGGGCAGGTTGCCGGTGGCCCGTGCCGTGGTGGTGGCGGCGGCCGGGCTGAGGGCGCCCACGGGGAGGGTGATGTCGCCGATGCCCTGACCGGGGACGATGGCCCCGTTGCGGGCGGTCCAGCCCTGGACGAGGGCCCCGCCGGCGCCGACGAGACGACCGCTCGCATCGAAGGTGAAGCCGCCGTTGCGGGTGTAGAGGGTCTCGCCGCCGGAGCGGACGACGAAGAAGCCGTCGCCCGAGATCATCAGGTCGGTGGGCACGCCGGTCGGCTGCGGGGCGCCTCCGGCGAAGTTGGTGCTGATGCCGGCGACCTGCACACCCAGCCCGACCTGGGCGGGGTTCTGTCCGCCGGTCGCCTGCTGCGGCAGCATCGAGTTGCGCAGGAGCTGCGAGAGGGAGTCCTGGAACTGCACGGAGGACGCCTTGAAGCCGGTCGTGTTGACGTTGGCGATGTTGTTGCCCGTGACGTCGAGCATGGTCTGGTGCGAGCGGAGTCCGGAGATTCCGGAGAACAGGGAACGGAGCATGGTGGTGCCTTTCTGGGGAGCGGGGTCAGGCAGCGGTGCCGGGGACGAGGGAGACGCCGGAGACGGCGTCGAGGGGGATCGACTTCTCGCCGATGGTCACGGTGGGGATGGCACCCGCATACGAGACCGCGGTGACGATGCCCTTCTGGGTGATGCCGTCGGCGTCGACGTACTGGGCCTCCTGCCCGAGGAGGGCGGCGGCGGTCTGCCGCATGCTGAGGGCGAAGCTCTCGGTGCTCGTCGAGGCGAGCGCCGTCAGCTGCTCCATGGATGCCAGCTGCGTGGTCTGCGAGATCATCTCGTTGGTGTTCATCGGCGAGCTCGGATCCTGGTTGGTGAGCTGGGTCACGAGCAGCTTGAGGAACACCTCGGAGTCGAGGGTCTTCTTGCGCTCGGTCGCCGGCGTCGTGCTGCCGGTCTGCACACCGGACGTCGGCGTGGCACCCGGGGGCAGGGTGCCGGTGATGGAGTCGACCGTGGTCATGGAGTCCTCTCTGGTCAGGCGTAGACGTCGATGCCGCCGGTGGGCGCGGCGGGCGGTGCGGGCGGGGGCGGGGATGCGGCCGGTGCCGAGGTCGGGGGACGCGGGACGGGCTGCGGGCGCGGGGTGTCCTGGTCACCGTTCCCGGTCTGGCCGTGCGTCGTCGCGCCGTGCTGGGGCGAGGAGGACGAGCCGTCCCCGGTGCTGAGGCTGAGGGTGGCGTGCGGCGCGGCGACCGCGAGGTCCCGGCGGAGATCGACGAGGAGAGCGCGGAGGGCGTCCCTGCCGATCTCGCTCGGGGCCTGCAGCTCGATGCGGAGGGTGGAGCCGGCGATGTGGGCCCGCACGGTGACGGGACCGAGGTTCTCCGGCGAGACGGTGAGCGTGATCCGGTGGTCGCCGTCGGGGGCTTGGGCCAAGGACAGCACCGGGGCCGCCACCTGGGGGAGCAGGGCCGGGCGGACCGGCGCGGGGACGGTGCTCGGCGGCGCGACGGGGGCGGTGGCCGTGGCGGCGACCGGGCTCGGCGTGGTGGCGGACCGGCCGCGACCGGGTCGATGCTCGTCGGGCCCGCCGGCGCGGCGGTGACCGGCGCGGGGGCCGAGGGTGTCGGGGGCTGGGAGGAGGTCTCGGGGACGGTCGTGGCCTCGGTCGGGGGCTCGAGCGTGGCCGTCGCTCCGTCCGGCGCCGGACCGGCGAGGCGGGACATCCGGCCTTCCGACCCCGTGCTCGTCCCGCCGTCGGCGCCGGCGCGCGCACCCGCCGCTGCGTCGACGGACGAGGCGGGCGGGGACGGCACGACCGCTTCGATCGTCGGAGGCGCCGTCGTCGGAGCCGACGACGGGAGAGCGGCTGCCGACCGGACCGCTCCGGCCTCGATCGGTGCGGCGTCCGGCGCCCTGCCGGCCGCCGCGGGCACCGCATCCGCACGAGGAGACGTCGCCGCAGGGGCGGCCGCGTCGATGGCGGGCAGGGTTGGCCCGTTGCTGGCGGGCAGTGCGAGCGCGTCGATGCCGGGGCGGCCGGACCGCGGGAGACGGAGGAGCCGGGGCGTCCTCTCCGTGCGGCGGCGTCGGGACCGCGGTCGAGTCGGCATCCGACGGAGCGACAGGCAGCACCGCTGGCGGAGCGATCGCGGACCCGGAGGACGACGGGGCGGGGAGCGGAGGCGGCGTGGCGACGGCACCGCCGGCGGGAACGGCTGCCGTGGTGCCGTCGCTGCCGGTGGCGGCGTCGGCCGCGGTCCCCTCGGGCGACTCGGGGCCGGCCGGCTCCGTCTTCCGCGCGGCATCACGCACGGCATCGGCGAACGTGGCGGCTCCGGGGGCGCCGCGGGGCACCGGGGCTGTGGGGCGCACGGGGCGCACGTCCAGAGCCGCGAGGAGGTCGAGGGCGGTCATGCCGGGTTCTCCGTCCGCGATCGGGAGGCGATCTCGTCCAGTTCCGCCTGCTCTGCGCGCAGGTCTGCCGTCCGCACTGCTTCCGCGTGGTCGTCGGCGAGCCGTTCGAGACCGCGGAGAGTGCGCCGGGCGTCGGCGTGCGCGGACCGCGCCTCGGCGACCGTCTCCTGTTGGAGGTCGGCGAGCGCCGTGAGATCGGCGAGCAGGGCGCGACCGGAGACGCGGGCTGCGGCGAGCGCGGCGAGCGCACGCACGTCCACGGCCTCCGTATCGGTGCCGGCCAGATGTGCGCGCAGGACCCGGTCCCTGGCTTCGGTGTGCTGCGCGTCGATGACCGCGCGCGACAGGCGCTGCGCCGCCGCGCGTTCCTGGATCTCCCGCACCCGCAGGAGACCGGCGAGGGAGAACCCTCTGCTCATGACACCCCCTCGAAGGCGGAGACCAGGCTTTCCAGCCGCATCCAGGACTCCTCGATCGGACTCGTCTCGTCGAGCGGCTGGGTGAGGAACGCCGAGATGACGCGCTCGTGCGCGATCGCCGCGTCGATGCGGGCGTCGGCACCGGCGTGGTAGGCGCCGATGTCGATGAGGTCGTTCGCCCGGCGTCGCGCCGCGAGCACCGCACGGAGGGTGGCGGCGTGGTCGCGGCGCTCCCGGCTCGTGACCTTGCCGGCCACGCGGGAGACGGATCCGAGGACGTCGATCGCGGGGTGATGACCGGCGAGCGCGAGGGCGCGATCCAGCACGACGTGGCCGTCGAGGATCGAGCGGACGGTGTCGGCGATGGGCTCGTTGTGGTCGTCGCCGTCGACGAGCACGGTGTAGATGCCGGTGATGGAGCCGGTGCGGTCGGTGCCGGCGCGCTCCAGCAGCCCGGCGAGGAGGGAGAAGGTGGAGGGCGGGTAGCCGCGGGTGGCCGGCGGCTCGCCCGCGGAGAGCCCGATCTCGCGCTGGGCCATGGCGACCCTGGTCAGCGAGTCCATCATGAGGATGGCGTGTGCGCCCTCGTCACGGAAGGCCTCCGCGATGCGGGTGGCGGTGAAGGCGGCGCGGATGCGGGCCATCGCCGGCTGATCCGAGGTGGAGACGACGACGACGGAGCGCGCGAGTCCCTCCGGGCCCAGGTCGTCCTCGATGAACTCGCGCACCTCGCGGCCTCGCTCGCCGACGAGGGCGATGACGGTGACCTCGGCCTCGGTGCCGCGCGCGATCATCGACAGCAGCGACGACTTGCCCACGCCCGATCCCGCGAACAGGCCGACGCGCTGACCTCGGCCGACGCTGACGAGGGTGTCGAGCGCGCGCACGCCGAGGGGGAGCGGGGTGTCGATGCGATCGCGCTCCATGATCGAGGGGGTGTCGTGATCCAGGCTCACCTGCGGCGCCGCGAGCGGACCCTTGCCGTCGATGGGACGCCCGAGGCCGTCCAGGACCCGGCCCAGCAGCGCGCGTCCGGTGGGAACGCGCACCGGGCCGCCCCGGCCGCGCACCGGGCGCCGACGATGAGTCCGGCGACCGGGGCGAGCGGCATGCAGCGCAGCCCGTCTTCGCCCGTCGCCACGACCTCGGCGTCGATGCCGTCGAGCGTCACCACGTCCCCGATGGCGCCGTCGAGCCCGCGCACCTGCACGCTGAGTCCGCGCACCTGGGAGACCTCGCCGATGCGCTCCGGCCGCGCCGCCTCGAGCACCGCCGCCCAGGAGCTCACGGCGTGCCCTCCGCGAGGGCGCGGCGCGCGCGCTCGAACGCCGTCTCGACCCTCGCGTCGATGACGCCGTGCGCGAGCACGGCCACGGCGTCGCCGCGGGCGAGGGTGTCGTCGGCGACGAGCGGGAATGCGGCGAGGTCGTCTCCGGTCTCCGCGGCGAGGAGCCGGAGATCCTCCGGATGGACGCGGAGGCTGCGTACCGCGGCCGGCGCGGTCGCGCTCAGGGCGCGGCGGGCCGCAGCGGCCGCCGCGGTGCCCGCATCGCTCAGCTCGGCCGCGAGGAGGAGCTCCGCGAGGTCGATCGCGTGGGAGAGCACCTGGGTCGTCGCGGCGGCCTCCAGTTCCGCCTCCCGCTCCGCCAGGGAGCGTGCCGCGGCGTGCAGGGCCGCCACCGCGGCGGCCATCTCCTCGGCGCGATGGCGCTCCCGCTCCGCCTGCTCGGCCGCGGCGGCGCGGTGCGCGGCTTCGGCGTCGGCCGTGCCCGCCCGGAAGCCCGCGGCGTGGCCCTCGGCGTACCCGCGGCGGCGCGCGCGCTCCTGCTCCCCGCGGTGGTCCGAGCCGCCGAGCCGGGGGAACGCGGCGGGGGCGAAGGCGTCAGTAGACATACTCGTCCTCGTCGGCCCGCTGCACGGTGATGTCCCCGGCGGCCTCCAGCGCCCGGATCGTGCGGACGATCTCGGCCCGCGCCTCCTCGACCTGGGAGACGCGCACGGGGCCCAGCGACCTGGCCTCCTCGTCGAGGTTCTCGCGGTTGCGCTCGGACACGTTGCGGCGGATGAGGTCGACGATCGGCTGCTGGGCGCCCTTGAGGGCCAGCGCCAGCGACCGGATGTCCATGCCCCGCAGCACGCGCTGGGTGTCCCGGTCGTCGAGCTTGACGATGTCCGCGAACGTGAACATGCGCGAGCGGATGTCCTCCGCGAGGGCGCTGTCGCGGTCCTCGATGCTCGCCAGCAGGGCCTTCTCGATGGTGGCCCCCGAGCGGCCGATGATCTCCACGAGCGGCTCGACGCCGCCGAGCACCTCGGGGCTGTCCCGCGACGCGAGGCTGCCGGTCCGCGCCTTGAGGGCGTCGGCGACGATGGCGATGGCCTCCTGGGAGGCGGTGCCCATGGTGGCGATGGCCTGCGCGACGTCGGTCCGGGCGGGGTCGGGCAGCGCGGCGAGCACGGCGGCGGCCTGATCGGCGGGGAGGTGCGCGAGCACGAGTGCGACGGTCTGCGGCAGCTCGCCGTCCAGGAGCGTGGCGAGATGGGCGGCGTCGGCGGAGGCGAGGAAGTCGAACGAGGCGCTCATCGACGTGGAGCCCACGCGGCCGAGCACGGCGGCCGCCCGCTCCGACCCGAAGGAGGCCTCCAGGAGCCCGGCGGCGATGTCGCGCCCGCCGCGGGCCGGGGGCAGGTGCCCGGCCGCGATGCGATGGAACTGTCCCAGCGCCTGGGCGGTCGTCTCCGCATCGAGGTCCTGCAGCCCGATGATCTCGGTGGCGACGGCCTCGGCCTCGGTCTCCGAGAGATGCTTCATGACCTCGACGGCCTGCGCGCGGTCGAGGTTCATGAGGACGATGGCGGCCGTCTGCCGATCGGTGAGTCCGCTCATGCCCGTGACCTGTCGTCGATGAGCGTGCGCAGCAGCTCGGCCGTGCGCTGCGGGTCCTGCCGGGTGAGGGCGTCGATCTCGGCACGGCGGCGCTCGAGGCTGATCTGCGCGGGCTCGGGCTCGGGGTCCGGGTCGAGATCCGGCACCGGCTCGAGGAAGGCGAGCGGGGTTGTCGGCGCCTCCAGCACGGCCGTCGGTGCGTCGGCGGAGAGCGCGGCGAGCTCGGCGGGCCGGTCACCGAAGAGCTGGTCGAACTCCTCCACACCCGCCGCCTTCCGTCGGGACCGGATGATCAGCGCGGTGATCGCGGCGATGAGCGGGATGGCGATGGCAGCGGCGATGATGACGGTGTTCAGGAGCGCGGCCTGACGGGCGCCCTCTTCGGCCTCCTTCGCCGCCTGCAGCGCGGCCTGGGCGGCCTCGGCGTCCGTCTGGCTGAACGCGACGAGCTCGACGGCGAGTTCGTCGCCGCGGGTGCGGTCGATGCCGGCTGCGGTGGCGACGAGGTCGCTGAGCTGCGCGGAGCTGAGGTCTCCGCCCGCGCCGGCGTCCACGGCGACCGACACCGACTGCCGCAGCAGGTTTCCGGCGGGGGTGGACGTGCTCTCCGTGGCCTTGTTCACCGCGTTGGTGCGCGTCTCCTCGGAGGACCGGTAGGTGCCGTCGCCGTTCCCGTTCGGCACGGCGATGTTGTCCGGACCCAGGACCCCGGCTTCGGAGGTGGAGCCGTTGCTGTTCTGCTCGCGGACCTCTTCGGTGAGAGGGGGTGCGCCCTCGGCCGGCGTGTACGTCTCCTCGACGCGTTCGTTCACCGAGCGGTCGATCTCGGCGACCACCGTCACGGTCGCGTTGCCCGGGCCGACCACGGTGTCCAGCATCTGCTGCACGCTCGCGGCCACGCGGGCCTCGTAGTCGCTCGCCTGCTGGTCGAGGCCGCCGGTGGCCCCGCCGCCCACGGTCGACAGCGTCCGCCCGGTCTGGTCGACGACGGCCACGTTCTCCGGCTTCATGCCGCTGACGGCGGCCGAGGTGAGGTGCACGATGGCCTCGACCTGCTTCTGGTCGAGCGTCGTGCGTCCGGCGGTCTCCACGAACACGGAGGCCGTCGCGTCGACGGTCTCCGACACGAAGACGCTCTCCTCGGGGATCGCGAGCTGCACGGAGGCCGCGGAGACGCCGTCGATCGCGGAGATCGTGGCGGCGAGCTCGCCCTCGATCGCGCGCTTGTAGGTGACCGACTGCTGGAACTCGCTCGTGGTGACGCCCATGTCGTCGAGCAGCGAGTACCCGGCCGATCCGGCGCTCGGCAGTCCGGCGGACGCGGCCGCGAGCCGCTGGTCGTAGACGTCCTTCTCGGGGACGAGCACGGTGGCGCCGCCGTCGGCGAGCTCGTAGGGGACGGAGGCGGAGCGCAGCTGCTCCACCACGGCGTTCGCGTCCGTGGCGTTCAGCCCCGAGAACAGCGGTGTGTACGTGGGGCGGGTGAGCCAGCTGGACAGGGCGATGATGCCGAGTGCGAGCACGGCGATGCCGATGATGGCGATGGTCCGCTGCGCGAGCGAGAATCCGGCGATCACCCGCCGCATCCGCTGGAACGCCCCGGTCACTGCCGGGGGCATCAGGCCTGCATCCGCATGATCTCGTTGAACGCGTCGACGCCCTTGTTGCGGACGGCGGCGACGAGTTCGAGGGTGACCGCGGCGCGCGACGAGGCGATCATCGCGGCGTGGATGTCGTCGAGGTCGCCGGTCACGGCGGCGACCTTCAGGGTGTCGGACTCGGACTGCAGCGAGCGCAGCTCGTCGATCGCCCCGGTGACGCTGTTCGCGAAGGCCGTGTCGTCGCCGGTCTTCGCACCCGTCACGGGCGAGGTGGTCATGCCGAGGGACGAGGCGACGGCCTCGATGCCGGCGACGGCGCTCACGCGTTCCGCCCGATCTGCAGCGCCGCCTCGTAGGAGGTGCGGGCGCGGTCCACGATCGCCGCGCTCGCCTGGTATCCGCGCTGCGCGAGGATCAGCTGGCTCATCTGGTCTCCCAGGTCGATGTCGGGGTAGCGCACGTAGCCGTCGGCGTCGGCGAGCGGGTGGTCGGGCTGGTGCACGAGCCGGCCCTCGGCGTCGCCCTGGACGGTCCCGGCGACGTAGACCCCGGGGGACTGGTCGCTGGTCTGCGCCAGGATGTAGCGCGCCCGGAACGCCGCGCCGTCGGTCGACGTCGCGGTGTTGATGTTTGCGATGTTGTCGCTGATGGCGTCGAGCCACTTCCGGTGCACGGTCAGTCCCGTGCCGGCGATCCCGATGGCGTCGAAGGTCATGACGTCCTCATCGCGGTGCGCATCGAGGAGAACGATCCGTTCACGGCCTGCGTCGCGAACTGATAGCGGAGCATGGTGTCGATGCTGGAGAGGGTCTCGGTGTCGAGGTTCACGTTGTTGCCGTTCAGCCGTGTCGGCTCGAGGGATGTCCCGACCGTGGCGGACACGTCCCCGTCACCGGCGGCGATCGAGTCGGCGAGCGCGGCCTCGAACTGCACGCGCTTGGCGTGGTAGTCGGGGGTGTTGATGTTGGCGATGTTGTCGGCGATGGCTCGCTGGCGCAGCGAGAGGCCGTTCAGCGCACTGGTCAGTGCGGTGATGGTCACAGAGTCGAACACGAACCGGCTCCCCGTGTGTGGGTGAAGTGGCCGTTCCCTGGCCGAGTCTTGCGAGCCATCCGTGCTCTCGGGGGACTGTCGGCCGTCCGTGCGGTTTCGTTAGGAGGGTTCCTCACCCGTCCACGTCGAGGTAGGCGGGGGCATCGGGAGAGCGGGGTGCCGGCACGCGCCGGACGGCACCGAGGTGCTGCCGCAGCCCCTCGAGCTCCGACCGGGCGCGTTCCATGGCGGCGTGCTGCCGGTCGATCACCGCACGGGCGCGATCGGCCAGGTGCGGGGGGAGCGGGGAGGACGGCGGCGCCCAGGGGATGATGTCGTGCACCTCGACGGCTCCCGCCGGCGCGGCGATGATCCGGTCGGCGTCCGCTTCGAGCCGGTCGAGCAGCGCGGCCCAGTCCTCGTCCGTCATGCGCGGCCCTCCACGACGGCCAGGGCGGCGGCGTGCCAGGCGTCGCGCAGCGGCACGACGAGCTCGCGGCAGGCATGCGTGCGCTCCGGATCGCGGCCGATGTTGGCGCCGATCAGCGTCTGCGAGAGGAAGACGTACAGCGAGCGCAGCCCGGCGCTGCCGCTCCAGTCGTCGGTGAGGGACGACGACAGCTCGGCCACGATCGCCTGCGCGTGCTGGAGCTGGGTGTTGGCCTCGGTCCAGTCGGCCGCCCGCTGCGCCGTCTCGGCGCGTTCGATGTCGAGCAGGAGCCGGTCGTAGAGCATCGTGACCAGGCGCTCCGGCGGGGCGGACAGGATGGCGTCCTCGCGGTACCGCTGCTGGGCACGCAGGGCGGCGTTCATGCTCACGAGTCCGACCCGGAGCGGCTGCTCGGCAGCGCGTTGATCTGGGAGGCGAGGTACGACGACTGCGACTGCATCTGCGACAGCATCACCTCGAGGCGCGCGTACGTGCGCTCCAGCGACGCCTTGCGCTGCGCGAGGCGCACGTCCCAGCGCTCCATCTGCTCGCCGAGGCTCTTGACCTCGCTCTCCTGACCCGTGATCCGCGAGGTGAGCAGCCCGTCGTACTTGTCCGAGTACGAGGTCGCCGTCTGCTCCACGCGTGCCGCGACCGCGGAGAAGAGCGCGCCGACGGCCGCGGGGTCCTTCGCCAGCGCCTCGGAGAACTTCTCCTCGTCGAACGTGAGCTTGCCGTACATGTCGGTCGAGATGCCGATCGTGGAGGGCGAGACGCCGTCCACGGGGTGCTGCACGGCGTCGGCGAGGGCCGTCCGCAGACCGCGGATGGTGCTGTCGCCGGTGAAGACGCCGAGGGTGGTCTTCTCGCCCTGTCCCGCGGCGACCGTCGCCTTCGAGCCGTTGTCGATGCGGGTGAAGATGTCCGTGAGGAGGGCGATGAACTCGCCGGAGGCCTTGGTCCTGGCCTCGCGTCGACGGCGACGGTGACCGTGACGGGGGTCGTCGAGACGGTGGAGACCGTCACGTCGACGCCCTCGAAGAGATCGGTGAACGTGTTGCCGGACGAGGTGATGACCTGTTCGGCCGCCGTGCCGGCCCAGAGGCGCAGCTGCGCATCCGTGCCTGTGGCGATGACAGCGGCGCCCGGCTCCGTGGACACGTCCGTGGCGGTGCCGGCGGCCACCGCGGCGAGGTCGCCCGCGTAGACGCGGAAGCGTCCTGCCTCTCCGGACTCCTCGGCCCGGAGCTGCAGGCGGTAGACGGGGGTGCCGTCGGCATCCTTGCCGGCGGGGACGGCCGTGGCGAGGACACCGGTGTCGGCGTCGTTGATGGCCTGGGCGATGTCCTGCATCGACGTCGAGTCGGCCTGCACCTGGACGCGCTTCCCCGTGGCGTCCTCGAGCGTCAGGACGGGCGGGTCGGCGGGCCAGCGGCTCGCGGACGCGGAGACCACCGTGTGCGCCTGGGCGAGACGGTCGACGACGATGTCGGTCGACACGGGCGCCGCGCCGGTGCGCAGGGCGACCTTCACCGACTCGGACGACGCGCTGCCGGTGAAGCGGTCGAGACCGCCGGGCGCTGCGGCCTTCTCGGCGGCGGCGGCGAGGTTCTGCACGGCCGTGTTGAGGGTGCGCAGCTGCGTCATGACGACGTTCTTGTCGTCGATCTTGGCCTTGAGCAGCGTGCGGGGGATGGCGTGCACGTCCATGAGGGCCTTGATGACCTCGGTGGTCTTGAGCCCCGACACGAGGCCGTCGAGCGAGAGCGACATGCGGCTTCCCTTCTGTGTGCGGCGGGGCCCGGGCGACGGCCGAAGCCGTCACCCGGACCCCCGGAGTGATTCCGTGCGGCGGCGCGGATCAGCGCAGCAGCTGGAGCACGCCCTGGTTGGCCTGGTTGGCCTGGGCCAGCATGGCCGTTCCCGCCTGCGACAGGATGTTCGCCGACGTGAACTTGACCATCTCGGACGCCATGTCGGTGTCGCGGATACGGCTCTCGGCGGCGGCGAGGTTCTCGGCCGACACGTTGAGGCTGTTGATGGTCGACTCGAAGCGGTTCTGCAGCGCACCGTAGCCGGCACGTGCGGTCGAGACCGCCTGGATCTGCGTGTCGATGCCCGCCAGAGCCGCACCGTACGATGCCGCGTCGGTCATGGTGCCGGCGAGCGTCTCGATGGTGGTGCCGAGGTTGGCGAAGTTGGTCAGGCCGACCGAGATCTGGTCCTCGGCGGCGACCGCGCCCGCACCCACCTGGAACGTCAGCGTCGTGCCGCCCGAGAGCAGCTTGATGCCGTTGAAGTTGGTGCTGTCGGCGATCCGGGTGAGCTCGTCGGCGAGGGCGCCGATCTCAGTCTGGATCGCTTCGCGCGACTTCGCGTTGTTCGAGTCGTTCGCACCCTGAGCGGTCAGGTCGCGCACGCGCTGCAGGATGGAGTGCACCTCGGTCAGGGCGCCTTCCGCGGTCTGGATGACCGAGATGCCGTCCTGGGCGTTGCGAGCCGCGACGTTCAGGCCGTTGACCTGCGAACGCAGGCCCTCGGAGATCGCGAGGCCGGCGGCGTCGTCCGCGGCGCGGTTGATGCGCAGACCGCTCGAGAGCTTCTCGAGCGACTTCGACAGGTCGTTCTGCGTGTTGGACAGGTTGCGGTAGGCGTTGAGCGCGCCCACGTTGGTGTTGATCTGCATACCCATGAGGGTTTCCTCCGTGATGTGTTGTGCAGGAGACCATCCGTGGTCTCCTGCCCTCACCTATCGGCGGAGGATGCGGACGCGTTAGGCGGGGGCGGCGGCGCGGAAGACCTCACCGATCCGGACGCCGGCGGCCTCGGCGATGCGGCCGAAGTACGCATCCCGCGCGGCGGGCGAGACGCGGGTGGTGGTCGTGGTCTCTGTGCCGCCCTCGGCGAAGTAGCGGTCCAGGGCGTCGCGGAGCAGGCGCACCGCCTCCGCCCGCTGCTGCGAGACGGCCGAGTGGGTCACGCCCAGCTCCTCGGCGATCTCCTTGACGGGGCGCTCCTCGACGTAGACGGCCACGACGATGCGCCGCATGCGCTCGGGGAGAGCGGTGATGGCGTGCTCGAGCACCTCTCGTCGCTCGCCGACCAGCGCGGACTCCTCGGGGAGAGGGATGTCGGCGACGAGGTCCCGCGTGGCGGGGTCGTCGAGCGGGGCGACGGTGCGCGCGGCGTCGGCGAGGGCCTCCACCACCGCCTCCTTGGGTGAGCCCATGGCGGTGGCGATCTCGGTGGCGGTCGCCGTTCGACCGAGGGCGGCGGTGAGGGTGTCGCGGACGGCGACGGTCTCCTTGATGCGCTTGCGGATGCCGCGGGATGCCCAGTCCATGGCGCGCATCTCGTCGGCGAACGCGCCGAGGATGCGGCGGCGGGCGTACGCGCCGAACGGGACGCCGAGCGCGGGGTCGTAGGCGTCGGCGGCGGTCACGAGGGCGAGCGCGCCGACGGCGGCGAGCTCTTCGCGGGGGATATGGGTAGCCCGAGCATGGGTGTCTGCAGCGAGGTAGCCGACCAGGGGGAGGTTGGCCTCGACGAGGCGGTTGCGCTCAGCGCGCGACGACATGGGGGATGATCCACCTCTCTGGATGCACTCCGGAAGCTCCATGGCGAGGGGTAGATGGTCATATCACAAGGTCCGGGATATGTCCATGGGGAGCACTAACCGCCGCCAGTCCACATAGTAACCTTAGGGGCGCGGTGGCCGATAGAGATTTATGAACCGTTAACAGGCGGGCCGATCGCACCTGCGTGGGGCGGGGGATCGCTGGGGACAAGGGGATCATGGGAGCCAACGAACTATCGATGCAGCTCTGGCGCGAGCGCGAGCTGCTCGAGATGCTGCTTTTCAAGCTCGACGAGCAACAGCTGCTGCTCGCCGCCGGCCGGTCGCACTGGATCCAGTTCGCGGCCAGGGAGATCGATCAGGTGCTCGACCGCCTGCGCGCCGCGAGCCTGGCCAGGGCCGTCGAGGTCGCCGGCGTCGCCGAGGAGTGGGGGGCTCCTCAGGACGCGACGATCGGCCAGCTCATCGAGCACGCCCCGGACGGGGCCTGGGGCGACGTCTTCACCGACCACATGCGCGCGCTCGTGAAGCTGACGGCGGAGGTCGAGCAGATGCGCGACGCCGCCGCGGAGCAGCTCAGCGGAGTACTCCGCGCCACCCAGGAGACCATCGCCGCTCTCGGCCAGGAGAGCGGCGAATACACCACCCGCGGCGACCGCGCCCGCGAGGATGCCGCCCGCATCATCGACACCGAGATGTGACCGAGAGGGATTCATGTCGACTTTCAGTGGACTGACCACCGCCGCCAGCGGCCTCGCCGCCGCGCGGCGGGGCATGGATGTGGTGGGGCAGAACATCGCCAACCAGAAGACCGAGGGGTACACGCGGCAGCGCGTCGAGACCTCCTCCATCGCCGCCGTCGCGCAGACGGGGCGCTTCAGCATGGGCGCGCTCCCCGGACACGGCGTCTCCATCGACGGGGTGTCCCGCCTCGGCGACGCGCTGCTCGACGCCCGGGTCCGCGACACCCTCGGGGCCTCCGGCTACTGGGCCACCCGCGCGCTCGCCGCGACGACCGCCGAGTCGGCGCTCGCGGAACCGACGGACAAGGGCCTCGCGAACCGGCTGACGAACTTCTGGGCGGGGTGGCAGGATCTCGCCAACACCCCCGACTCGGGGGCCGCGGCCGCGAGCATCCTGGAGTCGGCGAAGGAGCTCGCCGCCCACATCTCCGGCGGCTATCGCACCGTCGCCGCGCAGTGGACGGCCGCACGGGGAACGGCCGAGCGCACCGTCAGCCAGGTCAACGCCGCGGCCGACCAGATCGCGGTGCTGAACACCGAGATCCGCGACGCTCTGGCCTCGGGCCGCTCGGCCAACGAGCTCACCGACCGCCGCAATCTGCTCGCCGAGGACGTGGCCCGGCTCGCCGGCGGCACCGCCACCGTGGAGGCGGACGGCACGCTCACGGTCCGCCTCGGCGGCAACGCCCTGGTCTCCGGGGGCGACGCGCGTCACCTCGCCCTGACCGGCGCGGCGACGATCGACGGCGCACCCCGCGTCGGCGTGGTCTGGGAGTCGGTCCCGGATCTTCCCCTCGTGGTCGACGGCGGAGAGCTCGGCGGCTCGCTCGCGGTGCTCGCCCCGGCCGCCGACGGCGGGATGCTGGCACAGCTCGCCGCCACCTACGACCGGGTGGCCACGGCGCTGGCGGAGTCGCTCAACGCGCAGCACCGCGCCGGTGTCACGGCGTCCGGACAGCCCGGGGGCGACTTCTTCACGCTGCCGGCGACCGGCTCCGCCGCGCTCGGGCTGCAGGTGGCCGTCACCTCGGCGGCCGACCTGGCCCTCGCCGCGCCCGGAGCGGGCTCCAAGGACGCGACCAACGCCGACCTCATCTCCCAGATCGGGCAGCGCGCGACCTCTCCGGATGCGCTGTGGACCGACCAGGTGACCCGCTTCGGCGTGTCCACCGCGGCCGATGTGCAGCGTGCGAAGGCGTCGGATGCGGCGGCGGTCGGCGCCGTCGGCGCCCAGCAGTCGGTCGCGGCCGTGGACGGCGACGAGGAGACGATCAGCCTCCTCACGTACCAGACCGCCTATCAGGCGGCGGCCCGCGTGCTCACCGCCGTCGACGAGGCCCTCGACGTCCTCATCAACCGCACGGGCGTCGTCGGACGCTGACCGGAGGAGCCCCATGATCTCTCGCGTGACCCAGACCACGATGACGCAGACGGCGATGCGCCAGCTGCAGTCCAACCTCTCCGAGCTCGCCCGTCTGCAGGAGCAGGCCACGTCGCAGAAGGCGTTCGCCGCGCCCTCGGACGATCCGGCCGCGGCCGCTGCCGCCCTCGCCCTGCACGCCGAGCAGCGCCGCACCGAGCAGTATGCGCGCAACATCGACGACGGCCTGGCGTGGGTGACCGCGGCCGACACGGCGATCACCTCCAGCACCTCGCTGCTCTCGCGGGTGCGGGACCTCACCGCGCAGGGAGCGAACGACGGGGCGCTGGACGCCGCGGCGAAGGAGGCCCTCGCGGTGGAGCTGGAGGGCATCCGCGATGAGCTGCTCTCGCAGGCGAACACCCGGCTGCTCGGGCGGTCCGTGTTCGCGGGTACCTCGGACACGGCGGCCTTCGCCGCCGACTACTCATACAGCGGCGTCGCCGGCTCCGAGGTCACGCGACGTGTGTCCGATGCGGCGGCCGTCCGCGTCGACACCGACGGGGCGGCGGTGTTCGGCACGGGCGACGACTCGGTGTTCGCCCTCGTCGACCGCATCGTCGCCGACCTCCGCTCCGGCACCAACGTCGGACCACGGCTCGCGGAGATCGACGACCGCCGCACGGCGATGCTGGGCGTGCAGGGCGCGGTCGGCACCAGGCAGGCTCAGATCGAACGCGCCAAGGAGGCGGCAGTGCAGAATTCCGTGTCCCTCGAGTCCCGCCGCGCCGCGGTCGAGGACGTCGACTCGGTCGAGGTGCTCATCCGCCTGCAGGCGCAGGAGCTCGTGTACCGCTCGGCGCTCGCGGTGAACGCGCGCGTGCTGCAGCCGTCGCTGATGGACTTCCTGCGATGACCGCCGCGCTCACCTTCACGGCCCCGCCGCCCGGACTGGCACCCCATGTGGACTTCGCCCTCGCACCGGTCGAGGGCGCCGACGGGCTCTTCGCGATGCGGGCGGTCGAGGACGAGGCCCTGCGGCTCTACCTGGTCGACCCGAACACCGTCCTCACGGAGTACGCGCCGACCCTCACGGACGCGCAGGTCGCCGACCTCGCTCTCTCCTCGGCGGACGACGCCTTCGTGCTCGTGGTCGCCCACCCCGCCGCCGAGGGCGTCAGCGTCAACCTGCTGGCACCGGTCGTCGTGAACCGGGCGACGGGAGCGGCGGCGCAGGTCATCCTCGAAGGCCAGGACTACCCCGTGCGGGCGCCGCTGGGCTGACCCGTGCGGGGTCGGATCGCCGGCCGTGACGGGCGGGGTGACGACTACCCTGGAGAGGTGATCCTCGCCGTCGACACCTCCCTTGGCACCGCCGTCGCCCTCATCGACCCGGACGGGACGCGTCGTGCCGAGGCCGGTACCGCCGACCCGCTGGGCCACGCCGAGGTGATCGGCGACCTGGTGCGCGACGTGCTCCGCGAGGGCGGGTCCGACGGCATCACGCACGTCGTGGCGGGAATGGGCCCCGGCCCGTTCACCGGGCTGCGCATCGGCATCGCGACCGCGCGGGCGTTCGCCCTCGGCCGCGGCGTCCCCGTCGTCCCGGTCCCCAGCCACACGGCGGCCGCGCTCACGATCCAGGCCACCGTGACCGGACCGTTCGCCGTCGTCACCGACGCCCGCCGCCGCGAGGTCGCCGTCACCGTGTTCGACGGGCAGGACGAGGACGGGATCCCGCGCACGATCGCCGACACCGTGCTCGTGCGCGCCGCCGACGCCGACGAGCATCTCGCGGGCCTCCGCCGGGTGGACGTGACGACGCTGTCCGCGGTCGACCTCGCCCGGGTGGGGGCGCGGGCGCTCGCCGCCGGCAGGGTCCTCGCCGGCGAGGAGCCGCTCTACCTGCGGCATCCGGACGTCACCCTGCCCGGTGCCCCGAAGAAGGTGGGCGCATGACGCTCCGGGACGCGCGGCCGGACGACCTCGACGCGATCATGGCCATCGAGGAGCGCTCGTTCCCGACCGACGCGTGGAGCCGGGAGACCATCGCGAGCGAGCTGGCGAGCCCGCACGGCCGCTACCTCGTCGACGAGCAGGGCGGGGCGATCGTCGGCTACGGCGGGGTCCGAGCCCTGCAGGGCGGCGCGGACGCCGACATCCAGACCATCGCCCTCCTCGCCGAGGTCCGGGGGCAGGGGCGCGGGCGCGCGCTGCTGCGTGCCCTGCTGCGGACGGCTGCCGCCCGGGGCGCGCACGAGGTGTTCCTCGAGGTGCGCGCCGACAACCCGGCGGCCGAGGGGCTGTATCGCACGGAGGGCTTCGAGGAGATCGGCAGGCGCCCCCGTTACTATCAGCCGGACGACGTCGACGCGATCGTGATGCGTCTGGACCTGCGCCGCCACCCGGCGCCCGCCGATACGCCGGAGGAGGCGACCGCATGAGTGAGCCCCTGGTGCTCGGCATCGAGACGAGCTGCGACGAGACCGGCATCGGCATCGTGCGGGGGCGCACGCTGCTGTCCAACACGATCGCCTCCAGCATGGACGAGCACGCCCGGTACGGCGGCGTCGTGCCGGAGGTCGCCGCCCGCGCGCACCTCGAGGCGCTGCAGCCGGCCATCGACGCCG
The DNA here is from genome assembly GCF_057364585.1 of Microbacterium sp. CFSPD4_SD4. Classification (NCBI taxonomy): domain Bacteria; kingdom Bacillati; phylum Actinomycetota; class Actinomycetes; order Micrococcales; family Microbacteriaceae; genus Microbacterium; species Microbacterium sp. CFSPD4_SD4. The sequence goes on along the minus strand of NZ_JBNFOC010000012.1, from coordinate 50,990 downwards.
CCCTGGCCGAGGCCGACGTCCGTCTCGCCGACCTCGATGCGGTGGCGGTGACGAGCGGCCCCGGCCTCGCCGGAGCGCTCATGGTCGGCGTGGGAGCGGCGAAGGGACTCGCCGTCGCCCTCGACAAGCCGCTGTATGCGGTCAACCACCTCGTGGGTCACATCGCGGCCGACATCCTCACCCCGGATGCGGCGCCGCTGGAGTACCCGACGATCGCGCTGCTGGTCTCCGGCGGCCACACCTCCCTGCTCCACGTGCGCGACCTCACGACCGATGTCGAGCTGCTCGGCGAGACCGTGGACGACGCCGCGGGCGAGGCGTTCGACAAGGTCGCCCGGCTGCTGTCCCTGCCGTATCCCGGCGGCCCCGAGATCGACCGGGCCGCGGTCGGCGGAGACCCGGACGCGATCCGCTTCCCGCGCGGGCTCTCGCGTGCCTCGGACCTCGCGAAGCATCGCTACGACTTCTCGTTCTCCGGGCTGAAGACCGCTGTCGCCCGCTGGGTCGAGCGCTTCGAGGCGGAGAACGCCGCCGCGGGCGCCGACGCGCGCGAGCTGCCGATCGCCGACGTCGCCGCGAGCTTCCGGGAGGCCGTCGTCGACGTCCTCGTCACCAAGGCGCTCAACGCCTGCGCCGACCTCGGGGTGCCGCGCCTGCTGCTCGGGGGCGGCGTGATCGCGAATCGCCGGCTCCGCGAGGTCGCGCTGTCGAGGGCCGCCGAGGCCGGGGTCACCGTGCGCATCCCGCCGCTGTCCCTCTGCACGGACAACGGCGCCATGATCGCCGCGCTCGCCGCCGAGCTCATCGCATCGGGGCGTCCCGCCTCGACCCTCGGCTTCGGCGCGGACTCGACGCTGCCGGTCACGGAGATCCAGGTCGCGGAGGCGGTGCCGGCGTGACCGGGCTCGCGCAGGAACCGGAACCGGACGGGGTCGCCCCCGCGCGCGGTCGAGCGCGCGAGCGGGCAGGTCGAGCGCCCGGCCGGGACCGCGCGCCTTCCCGGAGCTCCGCGGGAGGGCTACACGAAGCTCCCCACGGGCCCGGTGGGCATCGAGCCCGTGGTCGTGAGCGGGCCCGACCTCGACCACGGGGAGGAGGACGCCTGGGAGCCGGCGTCCGAGCCCGTGCCCGTGGACGACACGCGGCTGGCGCCGTGGGCGCTGCTTGCGGCGATCGTCGCGCTCGGCGCATCGTTCTTCGTGGGCTGGGGGATCCCGGTCGCGGTCGTCGCCGTGATCGCCGCCATCATGTCGCTGCGCCGCCCCGTCGAGAACCGCGCGATCGCGCGCTGGGCGCTCGTGCTGGGGCTGTGCGCGACCGTGTACAGCCTCGGCTGGCTGGTCTGGGCGGGGATGCAGTTCGAGAGACTCGGCTAGGCGGGATGGCCATGACGGACGACGACGATGTCGAGGAGCGCAGGGCCCTGCAGCGCAAGGCCTTCGGCCCGGGCGGAGGCCTCACGGACGCGGAGGCCGCGCGCCTGCGACAGCTCGACGATGCCCGGCGGCGTCCGTCTCCGGGACCGAGCACGTCGGATCCGATGGCCGGCTCTGTGCAGGAGACCCGGCAGCCCGGTCCTCCGCGGTCCCGGCACTCCCTCGCCACCGTGCCGGACGACGGCGAGACTCCGACAGGAGACGACGCTCCCGTGGTGCTGGACGACGAGAGGGTGGACGACGCCACCCGGACCGACCGCCCCGCCGTTACCGAGGCGCGGCACCGTTCGCGCGGGATGCTCGCGCTCGCCGCGGTCGTCATGGTCCTCCTGGGGCTCGGCATCGGGTGGCTCGCCTTCGGCCGGACCGGCGGTGCCGCGGTCGCGCTCAGCGCCGAGCAGCAGGGGTGGCAGTCCGAACTCATCGCATCCGGGAAGTACGACCCCGGATCGGTGCGCGCCGTCGCGACGGAGGAGGGCGCGGTCGTCTGGATGGCGACACAGAACGGCGGGGCGAGCGTCTGCCTGGTCCTCGGATCGGCGGAGAGCACGACGCCGAGCTGCAACCAGCGGGAAGCCGTCCAGAAGGAAGGACTGTGGGGCGAGGTGACGACGCAGCGGGACGACGAGTACACCCGACAGGTCATGGCGCAGTTGCTCCTCACGCCCGACGGCGAACCGGCGGTGGCCGTCGGCGTCTCGGAGTACGGCTCCGGTGAGGGCAGCGGCATCACCTATGCGAACGAGGAAGAGACCCGCACGGCCGCGCGTCTGGTCGAGGACGGCTTCGACCCCCACTCGATCTGGGTCGTGGGGTACGACCGCGACGTCCCGATCTGGACGGCCTCCGAGGCCGAGACGGGGCGGCAGTGCCTCGTCTACGACGGGGCGACACCGGACGCGCCGAAAGCCTGCGAGACGACGGAGACGCTGCAGGAGCACGACGGTCGGCTGAGGTTGCAGCTGACCGACGCGGAGACCGGCGGCCTGACGACCTACGAGCTGCCGGGCGGTGGCTCCCCGTCCTTCGTGATCATCCGAGAAGGGAGCGACGTCGGTGCGGGAGGAGACTGACCGACCCCAGTCCGGAGACGACGACGCGGAGCGCCGGGCGCTGGAGCGTGCGGCATACGGCCGTGACGGCGGGCTCGACGCTGCCGCAGCCCTCCGGCTGGAGGAGCTCCAGGCGGAGCGCCGCCGCACGGCTCTATCCGCGTCCGAGGAGCCGGCGACGTCCGCACCCCCGGACCCCGGCGGTGCGAAGGAGGTCGCGGACGCTCTCCCGGAGCCGGAGAAAGGGCCGGTCGCGGAAGACGCCGCGCCCGAGGACACGGAGGACATCTCCGCGTCCGAGGCGCCGGCCGCGAACCGCCGCGTTCTCGTGCCGGTGCTCGTGGCGTCGGCGGCTCTCCTCGCGATCGGCGTGGGGGCCGGGTGGGCGCTGTTCGCCCCGCGACCGGACGCGTTCCCCCTGACGGAGGCGCAGGAGGACCGGCGGATCGAACTCGCCGGGGAGGACTACGATCCCGGCTCCGTCCGCCCGGTGGGAGAGGCGGAGGGGGCGCTCGCCTGGTTCGCCACACAGGACGACGGGGCCACCCGGTGCCTGATCCTCGACGTGGGCGCCGACTCCCAGTCGACCTGCCTGGCCGGGGAGGAGGTGGGGACGGGCCTGTACGCCTCGCTCCCCGTGCCGGTCTCCTCCGCGGACGACGAGGAGAGCTCCTTCTCCTTCGACAGCGTGACGGCGGTCATGCTCTTCTCCACCACGGACGAGCCGATGGTGAGCATCCAGCGCTGGGGAGGCAGCTCCACGCTCGTCGCCCAGTTCGGCGAGGCGGAGCGCGCGAGGGCGGAAGAGCTCGTCGGCGACGGCTATGACCTCAACCTCTCCGTCCTCGGGTCGTTCCGCGAGCAGCCGGTCTGGCTCGGCGACCGCAGCACGGAGAGCGGGCCCTCCCAGCGCTGCCTGATCGTCGACGCCGACGGCTCGCGCCAGTGCGCCACGATCGACGAAGCCGTCCAGTCCGGGCTCCGCGTGCAGTTGCTCGACGTCGACCAGGAGACCGGGGAGCTGCTGTCGGCATCCGTCATCGAGGTGGACTTCACGCGCTGGCAGACGCCCTATCTCACCGTGACCTCGGGCCCCGCCGTCGTCGACGCGGCGACGGGCGAGTCCTACCTCGTGACCACCGGCCCGCCCGGGGATCCGATCCGCGTCGACATCCCGGGCCGCGACCCGGAGGGCTGACACGCTCTCAGTCCGCGGCGGGCACCCGGTCGGCGAGGATCGCGCGGCGCTGATCGCCGAACCGGGCGAGGATCAGGGTCGCCTCGGCGTCGCCGCGCAGGGTCAGCTTGCGCCGGAAGGCCGCCGGATCGACGTCCACCCCGCGCTTCTTGATCTCGATGCGGCCGATGCCGTGGGTCTTCAAGGCCGCGTTGATCGTCTTCGGCGTGATCGGCAGCGTCTCCCGGACGCGGAAGGACTGCACGAACGGGCTCGTCAGGGCGGCGTCCGAGGTCAGGTAGGCGATGCGCGGATCGAGCATCCCCGCATCGAGGCTGCGGGCGACGTCGCCGATGAGCCGGGCCCGGATGACGGCCCCGTCCGGCTCGTGGAGGAAGGCCCCGAGCGCACGGACCGGAGCATCCTCGGCATCCGCGGATCCGGTGAGCTCGTGCGAGCGCTCGCCGCGGATGACGAGAGCGGAGCGCCGCACCCCTTCCCTCGCGAGCTCGCGCGACCACACCACGAGCTCGACCACGCTCCCGTCGGCGCTGACCCACTGCGTCTCCGCGTCCGTGGGCAGGCGGTCGCGGTCGTGGGCGGGGCCGAGCTTGATCCCGGTGGGGCGCTGCGCGGCGACGGCGAACGCCCAGTCGAGCGACGGCGAGTAGTCGTCGGCGGAGACGCGCCGGGTCTCGCTGTGCCCGGAGGTGCGGCGGGCGGGGTCCATCCAGATCGCCTGGCCGGGGACCGGTTCTCCGAGGGCCTCCTCCGCGGTCGCGTGGCGTACTGTGGCGTCCTCCCCGAACGGGGCGAGGTTGTAGGCGGCGAAGGCCGCGGTCACCTCGTCGGCGTCCACGGCGTGCACCGCCAGTCCGGCGCCGGCGAACGCGAGGGCGTCGCCGCCGATCCCGCAGCCGAGGTCGGCGACGCTCGTGAGGCCGGCCCGGCGGATCCGCTGGCGTGGCGGGCGGCCACTCCGAGGCGTGTGGCCTGCTCGAGGCCCGCGCGGGTGAAGAGCATGCGGGCGGCGAACGGGCCGAACTTCGCCGTGGCCTTGGCGCGCAGGTGCGCCTGGCCGACGACGGCGGAGACGAGGTCGGGGGAGTGGCCGGCGGCGCGCAGCCGGGAGACGGCTGCGGCCGCCTCGGCGGTGGAGGTGACCGGCCCGAGCGCATCGAGCAGCTCGAGGCCGGCGGGGGTCAGCAGGGCGCGCAGCTCGGACATCTCCACCCTCCCACCCTAGGACCCGGTCGCCGCCGGATCGGGGTTGGCACTCGCATTGCATGAGTGCCAGCCGACCGCCTACACTGGCATTAGCACTCTCGGGTTGAGAGTGCGAACGAGTCTTTCGTGTCAGCGTCAAGAAAGAAGAGGTAGACCGTGTCGGTTTCCATCAAGCCGCTCGAGGACCGCATCGTCATCAAGCAGGTCGAGGCCGAGCAGACCACCGCGAGTGGCCTGGTCATCCCCGACACCGCCAAGGAGAAGCCCCAGGAGGGCGAGGTCGTGGCGGTCGGCCCCGGCCGTATCGACGACAACGGCAACCGCGTTCCGCTCGACGTCGCCGTCGGCGACCGCGTGCTCTACAGCAAGTACGGCGGCACCGAGGTGAAGTTCGGCGCGGACGAGTTCCTCGTCCTGTCGGCTCGCGACGTCCTGGCGGTCGTCGTCCGCTGATCGCACACCCGGTTCCCTCCGCTCGCCGGACGGGAACCCGGTCCGCAGAAGAGGGCCCGGATGCATCGGCATCCGGGCCCTCTTCTGCGTCCCGAACGGCGCGTCGCCCGGCGGCGCAGGCATAGGGTTGTGCGGTGACCGTTGAGACGACCCGCGCCACCCGGACGGCGGGCGTCGCCTACGCCGGGAGCGCCTACCTGCTGTGGGGCGTCCTGCCCCTCTACTTCCTCCTGCTGCAGCCCACCGGTCCGTGGGAGGTCGTCGCCTGGCGGGTGCTGCTCTCCTTCGTCTTCTGTCTCCTGCTGCTCACGGTCACGAGGGGATGGGCCGCCTTCCTCGCGATCGTCCGGAGTCCGCGGCTGCTGGGGTGGACGGCCCTGGCCGGCCTCCTCATCTACGTCAACTGGCAGGTCTTCGTCCTCGGCACGCTGAGCGGGAACGTGGTGGAGACGGCGCTCGGCTATTTCATCAACCCGATCACGACGGTGCTGCTCGGCGTCTTCGTGCTCAAGGAGCGCATCCGCCGGCTGCAGTGGGTGGCCGTCGGTATCGCGGCCATCGCGGTCGTGGTCATCGTCGTGGCGTACGGCCACGTCCCCTGGATCGCCTTGACGCTCACGGCCTCCTTCGGCCTGTACGGGCTCATCAAGAAGAAGATCGGCCCCGCCGTCGACGCGGTCAGCGGGCTGACGCTCGAGTCGTTCTGGCTGATCCCCATCGCGGTGGTGCAGCTCGTGATCGTGGCGACGACGCCGGCCGGCCTCACCATGGGGACCGCGGGCTGGCCGCATGCCGTGCTGCTCGCGTTCGCGGGAGTGGCGACGGCCGTCCCTCTGCTGCTGTTCGCGGCCGGCACGCGTCGTGTCGATCTCGCCGTCATCGGCATGCTGCAGTTCCTCACCCCGATCCTCCAGTTCCTGATCGGGGTCGTCGTGCTGCACGAGCCGATGCCGCCGGAGCGCTGGATCGGGTTCGTCCTGGTGTGGATCGCGATCGCGGTCTTCGTCGTCGATCTGCTCCTCGCCGCACGGCGCGGCCGTCGGGACACCCCCGCCGCGGGGCTCTGATCCCGCCCGCCCACCGGCGGAAACAGCGGTCCTGGATCGTTAACGCACCGAGATACTTGCCCCTCCTGCGCGCGGGGCGCACGCCCTAGTGTTAGAGCACCCGACTGTGGTCACCATCCACGTTCGTTTACGCAAGGGAGCATCATGAACGCACTGAAGGGCTCGCGCAGCGCGAGGATCTTCGCCGGGATCGCGCTGGTCAGCGCCTCCGCCCTCATCATCGCGGGCTGCAGCAGCACGCCGAACGCGGAGCCGTCGGACGGGGGTGGCGACAAGCCCGCCGCCGACCTGACGCTCAAGCTCGGTTCGCTGCTGCCCGCCACCGGTACGCTCGCGTTCCTGGGCGCGCCGATGGAGGCCGGCGTCCAGCTCGCCGTGGACCAGATCAACGAGGCCGACGCCGGCATCACGATCGACCTCAGCACGGCCGACGAGGGCGACCTCGACAACAAGGCCTACGAGACCTCCATCACCAACCTGCGCAACGACGGCATCACCGCCATGATCGGCGCGGCGTCCTCGAGCGTCACCAAGCTCATCCTCGACGGCAACGCGGGTGCCGACATCCTGACGGTGTCCCCGTCCAACACCTCGCCGGACTTCACGGGCATCAACCCGCTGTACTTCCGCACCGCGCCGAGCGACAACCTGCAGGGCGAGGTGCTCGGCAACGAGATCGCCGAGGACGGTCACAAGACGCTGGGCATCATCTACCAGAACGACCCGTACGGCACGGGGCTGTTCGAGGCGATCAAGGCCACCTTCGAGAGCACCGGCGGCGAGGTCGTCGCCGACGCCTCGTACAACCAGGGCGACGGACAGTTCAACGCCCAGGTCTCGGAGATCGCCGCGGCCAAGCCGGATGCGGTCGCCGTCGTCTCCTACGACCAGTTCGCCACGATCGCGCCGCTGCTCGGCAACGCCGGGGTCGACACGGGGTCGCTGTACCTCGTCGACGGCAACCTCAAGGACTGGGGTGCGGACGTGTCGGTCAGCCTCGAGGGCTCGAAGGGCACCCGCGCCGGCGCCGAGCTGCCGCAGGACTTCCTCGACCAGCTGAACGCGGTCTGGACGGCCGAGGGCAACGACCCGATCGACGCCGTGACGTACTCGGCCGAGGCGTACGACGCCGTGGTGCTGATCGCTCTGGCCGCGCTGAAGGCCGGCTCGGTCGAGGGCCCGGACATCGCCGCGGAGATGATCACCGTCTCCGGTGGTGACGGCGACGGCGAGAAGTGCGACAACTACGCCGACTGCGCCGCGATCATCAACGACGGCGGCACGCCGGACTACGACGGCCTCTCCGGTGAGATCACGTTCGACGAGAACAACGACCCGAAGGGCGCTGCCATCGGCGTCTACGAATTCGACTCCGAGAACGTCACCTCGCGCATCAAGTAACGCAGCGACGACGAAGGCCCCGGATGCTTCGGCATCCGGGGCCTTCGTCGTTCCTGGGCCGCGTCTCAGGCCGCGTCGGTCCCGAGGGTGCCGAGGTAGAGGCCGATGACCTTCGGGTCGTTCAGCAGCTCCCGGCCGGTGCCCTCGTAGGCGTCCTTGCCCTGGTCGAGCACATAGCCGCGGTCGCAGATCTGCAGGCACCGGCGGGCGTTCTGCTCGACCATGATCGTCGTGACGCCCGCCTTGTTGATGTCGGAGACGCGGATGAAGGCGTCGTCCTGTCGCACGGGGGAGAGGCCGGCGGACGGCTCGTCCAGCAGCAGCACCGAGGGGTCCATCATGAGCGCGCGCGACATGGCCACCATCTGCCGCTCACCGCCGGAGAGCGAGCCGGCCCGCTGCTTCAGGCGCTTGCCGATCTCGGCGAAGATGCTGCTGACGAACTCGAGCCGCTCCGCGAAGATCTTCGGGTTCTGGTAGAGGCCCATCTCCAGGTTCTCCTGGATGGTGAGCGACGGGAACACGTTGTTCGTCTGCGGCACGAAGGCCACACCGCGGCGCACGAGCTTGTCGGCCTTGAGACCGACGATGCTCTCGCCGTTGACCGTGATGTCGCCCTCGCGGACGTTCACCATGCCGAAGATCGCCTTGAGGAGCGTCGACTTCCCGGCGCCGTTCGGGCCGATGATGCCGATGAGCTCACCCTGGCGGGCGACGAGGTTGGCGCCGTTGAGGATGTTGACTCCCGGCAGGTAGCCGGCGTGCACGTCCTTCAGCTCGACGACCACGTCGTCGGCCCGGGCGGCGCCCTCGGCGGGGGTTGCGGTGCTCATGCCTTGCCCTCCTCGGCGGCGTCCTCGGCCTCGACCTCGGCCTCGACCTCTGTCTCGATCTGCTCGCGGATGCGCTCCGCGTCGGCGTCGGAGATCACCGGGAGACGGCCGGTGACGGCGCCGAGGTCCACGTCCTGGTGGGCGCCGAGGTAGGCGTCCACCACCGCGGGGTCCTCCATGACGGTCTCCGGCGGCCCCTCGGCCACCACGCGCCCCTCGGCCATCACGACCACCCAGTCGGCGATGTGACGGACCATGTGCATGTCGTGCTCCACGAACAGCACGGTCATCCCGAGGTCCTTGAGGTCGAGGATGTGATCGAGGAGCGACTGCGTGAGGGCGGGGTTCACCCCGGCCATCGGCTCGTCGAGCATCACCAGGCTCGGGTCGCTCATGAGGGCCCTGGCCATCTCCAGCAGCTTGCGCTGCCCGCCGGAGAGCGACGCCGCGAAGTCCTGCTCCTTGGCGTCGAGCTTGAAGCGCACGAGGAGCTCGTGGGCGCGCTGCTCGATCTCCTGCTCCTGCTTGCGCCAGAGGAAGGGGAACAGCCCTGCCCAGAAGCCCTCGCCGCGCTGGTCCTTCGCGCCGAGCTTCATGTTCTCCAGCACGGTCAGCAGCGACAGCGACTTGGTGAGCTGGAAGGTGCGCACCTGTCCCATCCGGGCGACCTTGAACGACGGGATGCCGGACAGGTTCTTGCCGTCGTAGGACCACGTGCCGCTGTTGGGCTTGTCGAAGCCGCACAGGAGATTGAACAGCGTGGTCTTGCCGGCGCCGTTGGGGCCGATGAGCGCCGTGATGGCGCCGCGCGGGATCTCAAGGTGGTCGACGTCGACCGCCGTGAGGCCGCCGAAGCGCCGCTGCACGGCGTCCACGACGAGGATCGGGTCGACCTTCTTGACTCCGGGGGCGACGGGACCCGCGGCGAGGCCGGTGGTCTTGGCGCGGGGAGCGCTCTTCGCGGGCGTGACGGCCGCGTCGTTCTCACTTGACAAAGGTCATCTCCCTCTTGTTCCCCAGGATGCCCTGCGGGCGGAACACGACGATGAGCATCAGCACGATGCCGATGAGGATGTAGCGCACCACGTCGGCCTGAGCGCTCGTCATGGGCAGGTAGCCGGCCGTGGCCATCGCGGGGAGGAGCGCGCCGAGGAAGGCGAACACCACCCAGAACAGGACGGCGCCGAGCGTCGGGCCGAACACCGTGGCCGCGCCGCCGAGGAGCAGGATCGTCCACAGGAAGAACGTCAGCGACGTCGAGTAGCTGCCGGGGATGACCGCCGACGGCAGGACGAAGACGATGCCGCCGAGCGCACCGATCACACCGCCCACCACGAGCGCCTGCATCTTGTAGGCGAAGACGTTCTTGCCGAGCGAGCGCACGGCGTCCTCGTCCTCGCGGATGCCCTTGAGCACCCGGCCCCACGGGCTGCGCATGAGCGCCCAGACCACGAGGATCGTCAGAGCGAGCGTGAGCAGACCGAACACCCGCACCCAGAGGTCGTTGGCGTTGTACGTCCACGGGCCGAAGCCATAGGTCCCCGGGGGGAACGGGTTGGCGTCGCGGAAGCTCTGGTGGTACCCGGACAGACCGCCCGCGGAGTTCGTCCAGTCCTTGAAGAGCTCGGTGACGAACATCAGGCGGACGACCTCGGCGGCCGCGATGGTCGCGATGGCGAGGTAGTCGGCGCGCAGCCGCAGGGTCGGGATGCCCAGCAGCAGGGCGAAGAGCGCGCCGCCGGTGATGCCGACGAGCACGCCCAGCCACCACGGGAATCCGAAGGTGAGGATCGAGATCGCGTAGCCGTAGCCGCCGATCGCCATGAACGCCGCCATGCCGAAGTTGAGCAGACCCGTGTACCCGAAGTGCACCGCGAGGCCGGTGGCCGCGAGCGCGTAGGCGATCGTCGTCGGGCTGAACAGGTAGGAGGCGGTGTTGCCGAAGATGCTTCCGAAGTCCATGCGTCAGCCCAACCTTTCCTTGCGTCCGAGGATGCCCTGCGGTCGCACGAGCAGGATGATGATCAGCGCGACGAGGGCGCTGGCGTACTTGAGGTCGGTCGGCACTCCGAGGAGCGTGGAGACCTCGACGGCGAGGCCGACGATGATCGAGCCGATCAGGGCGCCGATCGCGGAGCCGAGGCCGCCGAGCGTGATGGCGCAGAACATCAGCAGCAGCATCTGCATGCCCATGTCCCACTTCACGCCGGGGCGGAAGTACGCCCAGAGGATGCCGGAGATCGCGGCCAGGGTACCGGCGAGGATCCAGACGACGCGGATGACCTTGTCCACGTCGATGCCGGAGGCGGCGGCGAGCTGCGGGTTGTCCGAGATCGCCCTCGTCGCCTTCCCGGTGCGGGTGCGGGTGAGGAAGAACGCGACGCCGAGGATCACGATGATGCTCGTGGCCATGCCGATCATGTCGATGTACGACAGGGAGATCGGACCGAGGCGGATCGGCTCCGGACTCGCGCCGGGCAGCTGGTAGGTGTTGCCGCCGATGATGTACTGCAGGCCGTAGCGCAGGGCCAGGGAGAGGCCGATGCTGACGATCATGAGCTGGACGACGCCCAGACCACGGCGCCGCAGCGGCTTCCAGATGCCGGCGTCCAGCGCCCAGCCGAGCGCCGCGCCGCCGATGACCGCGGCGATGATGCCGGCCCACAGCGGGAGCTGCCAGAAGGAGGTGACGACGAGGGTGATCACCGCGCCCCACGTCACCATCTCGCCGTGCGCGAAGTTCGACAGCCGGGTCGTGCCGTAGATGAGTGCGGCGCCCATCGAGGCGAGCCCCAGCAGGAGCCCGAAGTTCAGACCGCCCACCAGGCGCGACAGGAGCTGATCGAGGAAGGAGACGGTCACCCGCTCGCCCTCGCCGAGGAAGAGGTTGACGATCTTCGTCCCGGTGAGACCGAACTCCAGCTCGAACGAGGCGGTGGTGCCGGCGACGGGCTGGATGCCCTCGGGAAGCTGCGTCGCGTCGACGATCACGCCGTCCGGAAGCGTGGACTCGTCCACCGTGAGGGTGTACGTCTCCTTCTCCGGCACGTAGAGGCGCCACTTGCCCTCGGCGTCCGTCTCGGTCTCGGCGTCGAAGCCGTTGCCCTCGATCGTCATGACGACGCCTTCGACGGGCTCGTCGCCGTTGGTGACGACGCCGGCGAAGTAGAAGTCGGTGACCTCCTGCCCGTCGTCCGTGGTCTCGGCGGAGGCCGCTGAGGGAGGGAGCAGGAGCGATGCCGCGAGCGCCATCAGGATTCCGAAGAAGGCGAAGGCCCAAGGGCGCTTTCGCGGTCCGGCGAGTGCTGTGGGTCCCACGCAACCTCCACTGTGAGTGCTGTCTCCGCGGGCTCGGGTCGAACCGCGGGGATGGACGACGCACTTGAGCGTAATGGGCGATCGGCGAATCACCTATCGTCCCGGCCAACGGTCCGGTAACGACAGGGCCCTGGGAATGTTCTCGGGCGTGTCTCGCTTAGAATCTCCATACGGGTCACGCCCGCGCACCGGCCGACGTCGACCCCCCATTCGCACCCGGATCCGCGCCACTCGCGCAGGAGGAGATTCCATGGACCAGCACGATCCCTTCGGCTTCGTCGGACTGACCTACGATGACGTGCTGCTGCTCCCCGGGCACACCGACGTCATCCCCAGTGAGGCCGACACGTCGTCCCGGATCACCCGACGGATCTCCGTCGCGACGCCGCTGCTCTCCAGCGCGATGGACACGGTGACCGAATCCCGCATGGCGATCGCCATGGCCCGGGAGGGCGGCATCGGCATCCTGCACCGCAACCTCTCGATCGCCGACCAGGCCGCGCACGTCGACCGCGTGAAGCGCAGCGAGTCCGGCATGATCACCGACCCGATCACCACGACGCAGGACGCGACGGTGGAGGAGGTCGACGCGCTGTGCGCCAAGTACCGGATCTCCGGCCTCCCGGTCGTGGACGACGAGGGTCGCCTGGTGGGCATCATCACGAACCGCGACATGCGCTTCGTCTCCGGCTTCGAGCGTCAGAGCACGTTCGTCAAGGACGTCATGACGAGGGAGAACCTCGTCACCGCCCCCGTCGGCGTCGCCGCGGGCGAGGTCATCGCGCTGTTCGCGAAGCACCGCGTCGAGAAGCTGCCCCTCATCGACGAGGACGGCAAGCTCGCCGGCCTCATCACCATCAAGGACTTCGACAAGAGCGAGAAGTACCCGCTCGCCACCAAGGACGACCAGGGCCGCCTGCGGGTGGGCGCGGCGATCGGCTTCTTCGGCGACGCGTGGGAGCGCGCCGAGGCCCTCCGCGACGCCGGGGTGGACGTGCTCGTCGTGGACACCGCCAACGGGCAGTCGCAGGGCGTGATCGACCTCGTCAAGCGCCTCAAGGCCGACGAGTCGTTCGCCCACATCGACGTGATCGGCGGCAACGTCGCCACCCGCGAGGGCGCGCAGGCGCTCGTGGACGCGGGCGTCGACGCGGTCAAGGTGGGCGTGGGCCCCGGCTCGATCTGCACCACCCGCGTGGTCGCCGGTGTCGGCGTGCCGCAGGTCACCGCCGTCTACGAGGCCTCGCTCGCGGCGCGCCCCGCCGGCGTCCCGGTGATCGCCGACGGCGGCCTGCAGTACTCGGGCGACATCGCGAAGGCGCTCGTCGCCGGTGCCGACGCCGTGATGCTCGGCTCGCTCCTGGCCGGCACGGACGAGTCGCCGGGCGAGATCGTCTTCCAGTCGGGCAAGCAGTTCAAGCAGTACCGCGGCATGGGCTCGCTCGGTGCCATGCAGACGCGCGGCAAGCAGACGTCCTACTCGAAGGACCGCTACTTCCAGGCCGACGTGCCCAGCGACGACAAGCTGATCCCGGAGGGCATCGAGGGCCAGGTCCCCTACCGCGGCCCGCTCTCGGCCGTCGCCTACCAGCTCGTCGGCGGCCTGCGGCAGTCGATGTTCTACGTCGGCGCCCGCACCATCGAGGAGCTCAAGCAGCGCGGCAAGTTCGTGCGCATCACCTCGGCCGGGCTCAAGGAGTCGCACCCGCACGACGTGCAGATCGTCGTCGAGGCGCCGAACTACAAGAAGTGACCGCGACCCCCGCAGGGGGACGCACGAGGGGCCGGATGCGCTGCATCCGGCCCCTCGCCGTTCGCGGTGCGGTCAGCCGCAGCGGTAGGTGACGCCGCCGACGTCCCAGACCCCGGGGCCCAGCTCGGCGCACGTCCCGATCACGCCGGCCAGCACGGTCGCCAGCAGGATGATGCCGATGATCGCGAAGATCGTCAGGACGGCGCCGACGATGATGCCGGCGATCGCGATGCCCTTGGGAGCCTTCGCTTTGCCGAGCTGCACGGCGGCGATGATGCTGAGGATGAGGCCGACCGGCGGCAGCAGGAACGCCAGCACGAGGCCGATGATCGACAGCACCCGCCCCGGGGGCGACGTCGGCACGTCCTGCGCGGAGGCGGTGCCGGGCGGGGGAGCGGAGGCGGCGGGATACGGCGAGGGCGTGCTGCTGGGCGGCGGCGGGTTGTAGGGCGGCGGGGCGTCGGGCGGCGGTGCGTCGGTCATGATCTCTCCTCGGTTCCGGTCGTAGCCCAGAGCGTAGCGACGGCGGGACGGGCATGCCATCCCCCTTTCGCGGCCCGTGAGCCGCGCGTACGGTGCCGGTATGTGCCGAAACATCGTGCCTCTGAACAACCTCGAGCCCGCGGCCACCGACGAGGAGTGCCGCGAGGCTGCGCTCCAGTTCGTCCGCAAGATCTCCGGGACGACGGCGCCGTCGCGGGCGAACCGTGAGGTCTTCGATCGCGCGGTGGCCGAGATCGCCGTGGCCACGCGGCGGCTGCTCGATGATCTCGTGACCTCGGCGCCGCCCAAGAACCGCGAGGAGCAGGCGGCGAAGAGGCGGGCGCGATCGGCGGAGCGGTACGAGGCGATCCGGCTCTACCAGGAGGAGAAGCGGGCGGCGCGCGCGGGCTGAAGCGCTGCGGGCCGGGGGTGGAGCCCTGTGCCAGAATCGACGTACCCCGCTCGACTTTCCCTGCGGCCCGGTGATGAAGGCACCGCGGTCGCACCGCCGAATCCCCTCGGCAGGGAATCTCCCCAAGGAGAGCTGTACATGGCTGAGGTCCCCCCTCGCATCCTCGTCGTCGACGACGACCACGACGTCGCCCTGCTCGTGAAGACCGTCCTGGAAAGGCGTGCGGGCTGCGTCGTCGATCTCGCGGACGACGGCCGGTCGGCGCTCGAGAAAGCTGCGGCGGTGAAACCCGACGTCGTCGTCACCGACATCGAGATGCCGGGACTCAGCGGCCTGGAGCTCCTCGCGGAGCTGCGCCGCCTCATGCCCACCGTGCCGGTCATCGTCATGACGGCGCACGTCTCGGTCGAGTACGCCGTCTCCGCGCTCCGGGCGCAGGCCGACGAGTTCCTCACCAAGCCGCTCGACAACGCCCGGCTCGTGGAGTCGGTCACCCGGCTCGTCGAGGAGTCCCGGCGCCGGACAGCGGAGGCGAAGACCGGTGAGGTCGTCCTCGCGATCGGAGCGCACCCGGACGACGTCGAGATCGGTGTCGGCGGCATCCTCGCAGCCCATGCGGCCGCCGGCGATCGCATCACCATCCTCACGCTCTCCCGCGGTGCGCGCGGCGGTGATGCGGACAGCCGCCAGCACGAGTCCCTCGCCGCCGCCGAGCAGGTGGGCGCCCGGCTGTTCGTGAAAGACCTGGTCGACACCGAGATCTCCGGTGGCGGGTCGACCGTCCGCCTCATCGAGGAGGTCGTGCAGGAGATCCAGCCGACCATCGTCTACACGCACTCGCACCATGACCGCCACCAGGATCACCGCGCGGTGAACGAGGCGACGATCGTCGCGACGCGCCGCGTCGGCACGGTCGCGTGCTACCAGAGCCCTTCCGCGACCATCGACTACCGGCCCACGCGCTTCGTCCGCATCGACCGCTTCCTCGACGACAAGCTGCGGCTGCTGGAGTGCTTCCAGTCCCAGGCCGCCGCGAACCGGGAGTACCTCGCGCCGGAGTTCGTCACGGCCACCGCCCGCTACTGGTCGCGGTTCGGCGGCGGCGTGGCCGTCGAGCCGCTGGAGGTCGTGCGCGAGACCGCCGAGTTCATCGGCGCCCATGAACTGACCCGACGGGAGAGCTGATGACGAAGCGCGTACTGGTCACCGGAGCCGGGGGCCCCGCCGGAGTCGCGGTGATCCGCTCCCTGCTGCGCCGGTCCGATCTGACGGTCTTCGCGGCCGACATGGACGGCTGGGCGAGCGGCATCTACCTCGTCCCGCCGGCGCAGCGTCGTCTGGTTCCCCCGGGGCGGGACGCGGACTTCGTGCCGGCGATCGCGCGGATGGTCGCCGAGGACGGTCTCGACCTCGTGGTCTCCACCGTCGACGTGGAGCTGATCGCGCTCGCGGACCGCCGGGACGAGCTGGCCCCCGCGGTCCTCGCCGCGCCGCCCGCCGACACGCTGCACACCGCCCTCGACAAGCTCGCCCTCGCGGCGCGCTGCGCGCCGACCGGTCGTGTGCCGCGCACCGTGCTCGCCGGCCCGGATGCCGCGGAGGTCGCGTGGGAGTTCCCCGTGTTCGCCAAGCCCCGGCAGGGGGCGGGCAGCCGCGGCGTGCGCCTCGTCCCCGACGCGGAGGCGCTCGCCGCCCTCCCCACGGATGAGGGGCTGATCGTGCAGGACTTCCTCCCCGGCGAGGAGTACTCGGTCGATGTGATCGCCGACGCCTCCGGTGGCGTGGTCGCGGCGGTGCCGCGCACCCGTGCCCGGGTGGACTCCGGGGTCGCGATCGCCGGCCGCACCCTCCGCGACCCCGAGCTCGAGGAGACCGCCGCCGCCATCGCGCGGGCGATCGGCCTCGTCGGCGTCGCCAACGTGCAGCTCCGCCGCGACCGGGACGGGCGGGCCGTGCTGCTCGAGGTCAACCCGCGCTTCCCCGGGGCGCTCCCGCTGACGATCGCCGCCGGGGTCGACATCCCGTCGCTCGTCGCCGATCTCTTCCTCGGCCGGGAGATCCCGGTGCAGGTGCCCTTCCGTGAGGTCGCCTCCGTGCGCTTCCTGGAGGACGTGATCGTCGAGGTCGACGACGTGCTCGTGTCGGCGCACGCCGGTCACCAGGAGGAGCTGTGAGTCATCCCGCCCTGCGCGGAGACCACCACGTCCACTCCACGTTCTCCGACGACGCGGTCTCCACCCTGGAGGAGAACGTCGCCGCGGCTGCGGCCGTCGGTCTCGACACCGTCCGTCTCGTCGACCACGTGCGGCAGGGCACGACCTGGGTGCCGGAGTACCTCGCCGCCGTCCGCGGCCTGTCCGTCCCGGACGGGCTGACCGTGCTCACCGGAGTGGAGGCGAAGATCCTCGACGCCTCGGGCGCGCTCGACATCCCGGCGCTTCCGGCGGGCATCGACCGGATCCTCATCGCCGATCATCAGTTCCCCGGCGTGGACGGGCCGCTCGGACCCACCGCGGTCCGCGAGCGCATCGCCGCGGGCTGGGCGCCGGCCGACGTCCTCGACCAGTTCGTGGACGCCGTCATCGCCACCATGCGCCGCCATCCGGGCAACCAGCTCGCGCACTGCTTCTCGATCCTGCCGAAGATCGGCCTCGCGGAGGAGGAGCTCGGGGGCGAGCGCCTCGACGCGTGGGCGCGAGCCGCCGCCGAGACGGACACGCTCGTCGAGGTCAACGAGAAATGGGTGTGCCCCGGGGCGGAGGCGCTGAACGCCCTGGAGCGCGCGGGCGCCGGCATCGTGGCCTCCACCGACAGCCACGTGGCCGCAGACGTCGGCCGGTATTCCCGCATCGTCCCGCTGCTCACCGGGACGGAAGGACGCTGATGCCCGAACTGACCTGGATCGAGACGGTCGTCGTCGTCATCCTCCTCCTCTGCGTGCTGATCGGCACGCTGCCGGTCGTCAACACCGGTCTGCAGTTCCTCATGCTGCCGCTGCACGCCTTCCGCAATCACTACGGCAAGGCCGCCCCGTACCACCCGAACGTGGCCGTGGTCATCCCGGCATGGAACGAGGGCCTCGTCATCGGCCCCGCGATCGAGCGGCTGCTCCAGCTCGAGTACCCCGCCGAGCGCCTCCGTGTCTTCGTCGTCGACGACGCCTCCACGGACGACACCCCGGCCATCGTGCAGCAGAAGGCGGCGACCTATCCGGGGCGGGTCGTCCACCTGCGACGCGAGAAGGGTGGCGAAGGCAAGGCGCACACGCTGAACCACGGCCTCGACGTCGTGCTCGCCGACCCGTGGACCGAGGCGGTGCTCATCATGGACGCCGACGTGATCTTCGCGCGCAACTCCCTGCGCAAGCTCACCCGGCACCTCGCGGACGAGGAGGTCGGGGCCGTCACGGCCTACATCGCGGAGGGCAGCAGGGACCGCAACTACCTCACCCGGTTCATCGCGATCGAGTACGTCATCGGCCAGCTCTCGGCACGGCGCACGCAGAACGTCGGGGGAGCGATCGCCTGCCTCGCCGGGGGCGCCCAGCTGCATTCCCGCGCGAACCTCGAGGCGATCGGCGGACGCATCCCGACGGGCACGCTCGCCGAGGACACCATGACGACCTTCGAGAGTCAGCTCCACGGCCGCCGGATGGTGTTCGAACCGCACGCCGTGGTGCTCGCCGAGGAGCCGCGGACGATCGACAGTCTCTGGAAGCAGCGGCTGCGCTGGGCGCGCGGCAACGTGCAGCTCACCTCGATCTACAAGAAGCTCTGGTTCCGTCCGAGTCGCGACCACAACCTGGGCAGCATCCCCTTCGGGCTGGCCTGGTTCACGATCCTGCTGATGCCGGCGCTCCTGCTCCTCGCCGCCACCGCGATGATCGTCCTCCTGCTCCTGCACAGCGACGTCGCGGAGTTCGTGTTCCGGTTCATGTGGATCGCCGCGGCGGCCATCTACATCTTCTCGATGCTCTACTCCGTCCAGCTCGATCCGCGCATCGGGCGGCAGTCCTGGCGCGAGGCGATCATGTTCCCAGGGCTCGGGGCGCTGATCCTCATGGCCCTGGCGCTGTTCCCCTGGGCCCTGGACGGTCTGATCGGCGCGGCGGGGCAGGAGTCGACGGAGCAGACGCGGGTGCTGTGGCTGATGGCGTTCGCCCTCTGGGGGCCGGTGTCGATGCTCGGCATCTGGCTCGCGCGGGCGGTCGAGCCGCTTCCGGCCGGACGCTTCTTCGCGGGCCTGCTGCTCTACGTCTGCGGGTACGGATCGCTGCTGTGCGCGATCACCGCCGACTCGTACCTCAAGGAGTGGCGTCGCGCGGACGCCTCCTGGATCAAGACCGAGAAGATCGGACGGGTCGACTCATGACCGACGCACCATCGCACGACGCCGAGGTGGAGGAGATCGCGGCCGACGCCCGGAAGGAGCGCCGCCTCATCCCACAGGCGCTCATCTCCCTCGCCGTCGTGGTCGTGATCGTCGTCGTCCGAGAGCTGCTCCTGCGATGACCGGACGGCCGCTCGCCCTGGTCGTCGAGGACGCTCCGGATCAGGCGACCCTCCTGGGGCGGTACCTCGACCGGGAGGGCTTCGACGTGTTCGTCGCGCCCGATGCGGAGTCTGCCATCGCCGCCTTCCCGGACATCGACCCCCAGGTCGCCGTCCTGGACCTGCTGCTGCCCGGCATCTCCGGGCAGGCCTGCTGCCGCCTGATCCACGAACGCTATCCGGAGTGCTTCCTCATCGTCAGCTCGGTGCTGGATGTCGCGGAGTACCCGCCGGCGGACGCGGCCCTGCCGAAGCCGATCACCGGGGCCGACCTCCATCGCGCCGTGGAACGGGTTCCGCGATGAGGGCGACACCGCTGGAGCGCGCCGAGAACCGCTGGTACCGGGTCGTCGACAACCCGAACCCGATCATCAAGCAGGTCCCGACGCTCGTCGCCGCGGTGATCGCGGGCGTGATGACCTGGGCCATCCCCAGCCTGCCGTTCACCGATCTCACCCTCGCCCTCGCCGGCCTCGCGATCGTCCTCGTCGCGACGCTCCACGCCGGAGTGCTCAGCGCGTTGCACATCCGGGAGGGCTGGATCGTGCTCCTGGTCCCGATGGTCGACATCCTGGGACTGGGGCTCTTCCGCGCGGGGACGGGAGGGGCGGCCTCGCTCTTCAGCGCGCTCGTGCTGCTCCCCGTGATCTGGATCGCGGCGGCGCCCGGCATCCGCTGGGTCTTCGTCGTCGGCGCGTTCACGTCGCTCGCGCTCCTGATCCCCTACGTCATCGAACCGCCGACGAACGCGGTCGTGTGGCTCCGCGGCGTCGTCGGTCCTCTCGTCTTCGCGGCCGTCGCGGCCGTGGTGAACGAGCTCTCCCGGCAACAGCGCCTGCGGGTGCAGCAGGCGGAGGAGCTGGTCACTGAGCGGACCAAGGCGCTGTCCGAGAACGTCTCGATGATCGTGCAGCTGCGACAGAAGGAGCACGAGTACCGCGTGCTGCTCGACTCGTTCGAGGGCCTGTGGGCGTCGATCACCGCGCAGGCCGTGATCGGCACCGATCGCGACGGCCGCGTCACGGCCTGGAACCCCGGGGCCGTCCGCCTGCTCGGGCTCTCTCACGACGAGGCTCTCGACGACGTACGTGTCGATCGCTTCTTCTCGTCGTCGGCGTTGACCATGCTGGCCGAGGACACCGCCGCACGCGAGGGGGTCGCGCGCGCACCGCGCGTGCCCGGTGCGCCCGACGAGCGCGCGGACGTGCCGGAGGGCCTCTGCGAGCTCTTCGCCCAGGCGGACGCGGGGAACACGGTCGACGGCGACATCGAGGTCAAGACCGCGGGCGGCACGACGGTACCCGCCCGGGTGACCGTGACGCCGCACAAGGATCCGTCCGGCGCGCAGCAGGGCTACCTGTTCGTGCTCACCGATGAGACGAGAGCCGTCGAGGTCGCGCGCATGAAGGACGAGTTCGTGGGGATGATCTCCCATGAGCTGCGGACGCCGCTGAGCGCGATCATCGGCTTCCTCGACCTGCTGCAGAACGATCCGGGTCAGCCGCTGACGGAGGACCAGCAGGAGTTCGTCGGCATCATCGAGCGCAACGCGAAACGCCTGCTGAACCTCGTCGGCGACCTGCTCTTCACGGCGCAGGTGGAGTCGGGGCGCTTCCCCTTGGAACGGGACGAGGCGGACGTCGCGGCGCTCGTGCGTACGGCCGTGGCCTCGGCGGGACCGCACGCGCAGCGCGAGGGGATCGAGCTGGACCTGCAGGTCGGGGACGAGCCGATCCCGCTGCTCGTCGATCCCGGACGCCTCGGGCAGGCGGTGGACAACCTCCTCTCGAACGCCATCAAGTTCACCCGCGCGGGGTCGGGTGACGGCCGCCGTGCGTCGCCTCGACGGCGGGGTGCAGGTGGCCATCGCCGACACCGGGGTCGGGATCCCACAGGACGAGCAGCGCATGCTCTTCACCCGGTTCTTCCGGGCCTCGACGGCCACCCGCAATGCCGTGCCGGGGGTGGGGCTGGGGCTCACTATCACGCGGGCGATCGTGCTGGCCCACGGCGGGTCCATGGACGTGACCAGCGAGGAGGGGGTGGGTACCGAGTTCCGGTTCTTCCTCCCGGCGGCTCCCAAGACCGAGGTGCTGCAGACCCTCAGCCGCGCGGACTGACCACGCGAGGACGGGCAGTGGTATCGTGGGTTGATGGATACCACCTTCGTCGCTCCGATGGGAGACCGCGGCCGTCTGGTGATTCCGGCTGAGCTGCGCGCGCGGCAGCACTGGGATCAGGGCGTTCCCCTCCTGATGATCGAAGCGGAGGGTGGCGTCGTCCTCCTCACTCGCGAACAGGCGAAGGCGCTCATCCGCAGTCAGCTCGAGGGGCAGAGCGTCCTGGAGGCTCTGCTCGCCGAGCGCCGCGCGGCCGCTGCGCAGGACGACGCGGCGTGACGGTCCTCGACGCGTCGGCTGTGCTGGCATTCCTTCAGGACGAGCCCGGTGCCGCCCGCGTGGAGCAGGCTCTCGATGGCGGCGTCATCGGTGCGGCGAACTGGTCGGAGGTGGCCCAGAAGGTGCGCGCCGCCGGGGCCGACTGGGGCATCGCCTCCGGACTCCTCCTCAGCTATCGTCTGACGATCGAGCCCGTCTCGCATCGCGACGCGGAAAGGGCGGCAGCGCTCTGGGCCCGGGGCACCGGGCTCTCTCTCGGAGACCGGTTGTGCCTGGCGCTCGCCGAACGGATGGACGCGGCGGTGCTGACCGCGGACCGGGCATGGGGCGACGGCGGGCGCATCGAGCAGCTACGACCGTAGCTCGTCCCGGTCGTCGCGGAGCCCCGCGGACTGATAGCCTGGTCGGCTCGCTGTCCGCGGGCGGAAGGACGGCCACGCCTGTGGGGTACATCGACGCATCCGGAGTCTCGCTGACGCTTCCCGATGGCAGACCGCTTCTCGACGAGGTGTCGTTCCGTGTCGGGGCGGGCTCGACGAGCGCTCTCATCGGGCCGAACGGGGCGGGGAAGACGACGCTGCTGCGGATCATCCGCGGCGAGCAGCCGGCCGACGACGGGGTCGTGACCATCGACGGCGGACTCGGCGTCATGGACCAGTTCGTCGGACACGGCGAGCCGGGCCAGACCGTGCACGAGCTGCTCGTGCGGGTGGCTCCCACCCGCCTCCGTGCCGCCGCGGAGGCGCTGGAGGCCGCGGAGAACGCCCTCATCGACCGCGACGAGCACGACACCCAGATGGCCTACGCCTCCGCGATCGCCGAGTACGCGGACGCCGGCGGCTACGAGCACGAGACCGTGTGGGACCAGTGCACCGTGGCGGCGCTCGGCGTGCCGTTCGAGCGGGCGCGCTACCGCGAGCTCACCTCCCTCTCCGGCGGCGAGCAGAAGCGGCTCGCCCTGGAAGCGCTGCTGCGCGGCCCGGACGAGGTGCTCCTGCTCGACGAGCCGGACAACTACCTCGACGTGCCGACCAAGCGGTGGCTCGAGGAGCGGCTGCGCGCCACCGACAAGACCGTGCTGCTGGTCTCGCACGACCGCGAGCTCCTCGCCAGGGCCGCCGATCGGCTGATCACGCTGGAGCCCGGCGCGGCGGGGTCGACCGCCTGGGTGCACGGCGGGAGCTTCGCCACCTATCACCAGGCGCGCACCGACCGGATGGATCGGCTCGATGAGCTGCGCCGGCGGTGGGACGAGCAGCACGAGAAGCTCCGCGTCCTCGTCGCGAACCTCAAGGTCAAGGCGGCCGCGAACGACGGCTTCGCGTCCCGCTACCAGGCGGCGCAGACGCGGCTGCGGAAGTTCGAGGAGGCGGGCCCGCCCGAGGAGCGGCCCCCGGCGCAGGAGTTCGACATGCGCCTCCGCGGCGCCAGGACCGGCAAGCGGGCCGTCGTCGCGGAGCGGCTGGAGCTGACCGGCCTCATGCGTCCGTTCGACACCGAGATCTGGTACGGCGACCGCGTCGGCGTGCTCGGCTCCAACGGCTCGGGCAAGTCGCACTTCCTGCGGCTGCTGGCCCGCGGTGGCACCGACCCGGACCCGTCCCTCGGGCACGTGACCGCGGCCGCGGAGGAGCTCCGTCCCGTCGCGCACACGGGGCGTGCGGTGCTGGGCGCCCGCGTGGTGCCGGGGCTCTTCGCGCAGACCCACGCGCACCCGGAGTTCGTCGGTCGCACCCTGCTCGAGATCCTGCACCGGGGAGACGACCTCCGTGACGGGATGCCCCGCGACGCGGCGAGTTCGGCTCTGGACAGATACGGCCTCGTCCGCCAGGCCCAGCAGCCGTTCGAATCGCTCTCCGGCGGACAGCAGGCGCGGTTCCAGGTGCTCCTGCTCGAGCTCTCCGGCGCGACCCTGCTCCTCCTCGACGAGCCCACCGACAACCTCGACCTGGAGTCGGCCGAGGCGCTGGAGGAGGCGCTCGGACGCTTCGAGGGCACCGTGGTGGCGGTCACGCACGACCGGTGGTTCGCGCGCTCCTTCGACCGGTTCCTCGTGTTCGGCACGGACGGCGAGGTCTACGAGTCCGACGAGCCGGTGTGGGACGAGCGGCGGGTGGCGCGTGCGCGCTGACCGCCGCGGAGGCCGCCGGGTGCCGGGTAGGCTGGACGGGTGACCATGGAGATCGAGCTCGGCCGAGGAAAGCGCGCGCGTCGCGCGTACACGTTCGACGACATCGCGGTGGTGCCCTCGCGGCGCACGCGCAACCCGGAGGACGTGTCCACCGCGTGGACGATCGACGCCTTCGGCTTCGAGATCCCGGTGCTCGGTGCGCCGATGGACTCGGTCGTCAGCCCGCGCACCGCGATCATGCTCGGGCAGCTCGGCGGTCTGGGAGTGCTCGACCTGGAGGGGCTCTGGACCCGCTACGAGGACCCAGAGCCGCTGCTCGCCGAGATCGCGGGCCTCGCGGAGGACCGGGCGACCGTGCGCATGCAGGAGCTCTACTCCGAGCCCATCAAGCCCGAGCTCATCACCCGCCGCCTCGCCGAGATCCGGGAGGCGGGCGTCACCGTCGCCGGCTCCCTCACTCCGCAGCGCACGCAGGAGTTCTACGACACCGTCGCCGCGGCCGGGGTCGACCTGTTCGTCATCCGCGGCACGACCGTCTCCGCGGAGCACGTGTCGAGCGTGGCGGAGCCGCTGAACCTCAAGAAGTTCATCTACGACCTCGACGTTCCGGTGATCGTGGGCGGAGCGGCGACCTACACCGCGGCGCTCCACCTCATGCGCACCGGCGCGGCCGGCGTGCTCGTGGGCTTCGGCGGCGGTGCGGCGTCCACCACCCGTGCCACCCTCGGCATCCACGCCCCCATGGCGACCGCGGTGTCGGACGTGGCGGCCGCGCGTCGGGACTACCTCGACGAGTCCGGCGGGCGCTACGTGCACGTGATCGCCGACGGCGGCGTCGGCACCTCGGGCGACATCGTGAAGGCGCTCGCCATGGGCGCCGACGCGGTCATGCTCGGTGTCGCCCTGGCCCGTGCCACGGACGCCCCCGGCCAGGGGTTCCACTGGGGTCCCGAGGCACACCACCCCAAGCTCCCGCGCGGACGACGCGTCGAGGTGGGCGGCATCGGCACGCTGGAGGAGATCCTCTACGGCCCCGCTCCGGTCGCCGACGGCACCGCGAACCTCATCGGCGCGCTGCGCAAGTCGATGGCCACCACCGGATACTCCGACCTCAAGGAGTTCCAGCGGGTGGAGGTCGTGCTGGCTCCGTACGAGGCCTGAGGTCTCCGCATCACCGTGACCGCACCTGCTCCCTTCCCGCCGACCCTCCGTGAGGTCATGCTGCGGGGACGCTGGGTCGCGATGCTGCTGCTGTGCCTGGTCGTCGCCGGCGTGTTCGCCTGGCTCGGCCAGTGGCAGCTGGAGCGGGCGATCGAGACCGATCCTCCGGCGCCGGGGGCGACCGAGCAGGTCCGACCGCTCGACGAGGTCGTGGAGCCGGGGGAGTACCTGCCCGAGCCCCTCGTCGGACAGCGCGTGGAGACCGAGGGTGTCTGGATCCCCGGAGACTTCCTCGTCGTGGGCAGCCGCTTCAACGACGGCGCCGAGGGGTACTGGGTCACCGGTCAGCTCCGCGTCGACGAGCGCGTCTCGCTGGCGGTGGCGATCGGCTGGGCGCCGGATCGCGAGGCCGCCGATGCCGCGGTGGAGCGCCTCGAAGCCGAGGCGGACGGCGGCGTGGTCCCCGTCGCGGGGCGCATCATCTCGGATGAGGGGCCGGCGGTGCCTCCGCGCTCGGATCCGGAGCAGATGGACCGGATGTCGCCGGCCGCTCTCCTGAGCCGCTGGCACGACACCGAGCAGCTCGACGTCTACCGTCCCTACCTGGCCGCCACGACCGCGACCGCGGGACTCGTGGACATCGCCTCCCCGGCGCCCGACGAGCAGTCGCCGGTCAACTGGCTCAACGTGTTCTACGCCGCCGAGTGGGTCATCTTCGCCGGCTTCGCGTTCTACCTCTGGTACCGCCTGGCGAAGGACGCCTGGGAGCGCGAGGTGGAGGAGTTCGACGAGGCGCAGGGCTCCGCGGCTCCCTGACACCCGCTGCGCATCCGCGCGTCGGATGCTGCGCTTCTGCGCGTCGGGTCGGCCCGGTGTGAACCTTCGTCAGGGGGTGTCGCGGCCATTCGGTGAGCGCTCGGTGACCAATGGGAAAACTCCGTTGAGGATGTCTGAACCGCTCCGTATGCTCGCTCCATGTGCGCACGCTGGGAGTTCCCGATGTGTGCGATGACAGCGTCCTGAGCAGCGCCGGAACACGATCGAGGAGACAGCACCGATGATGTCCGCTCCTGAGCACGGGGAGACCCTGACCCCCGTCTCGCACCGCAGAATCCGAGGGCGCGTGGGCGCTCTCGCCGCGACGTGCGTCGCCGCCCTGAGCCTCGGCTCGCTGGTGGCCGCGCCCGCGTCGGCGAACACCGACGGCACCGGGGTGGTGATCAACGAGGCGTATCTGTCCGGCGGCAGCGCCGGGGCGGCGTTCACGAACAAGTTCGTGGAGCTGTACAACCCGACGACGGCGCCCGTCACCCTGGACGGCCTGTCCCTGCAGTACCGCTCCGCGACCGGGACCGGCGCCTTCAACGGCGTCGCACCGCTGAAGGGGACGATCCCCGCGGGCGGCTACTTCCTCGTGCAGGGGAACAGCAACGGCACCAACGGCGCCGCCCTCCCGACCCCCGACGCCACGACGACGCTGAGCCCGAGCGGCACCAACGGCACGCTGGCCCTCGTCGAGGGCACCGCGGCGGTCACCCTGACTCCCGGCTCGACGGTCGGCGTCGACGGCGTGATCGACCTCCTCGGCTACGGCACCTCGAACACCTTCGAGACGGCGGCCGCCGCCGCCCCCACGAGCAACACCGACGTCCGGTCGCTGAACCGCACGGACGGCGCGGACGCGGACGACAACAAGACGGACTTCGCGCTGTCGGCGACCATCACCCCGCAGAACTCCGGCGGCACCGATCCCGGCACCGACCCGGGCGAGGAGCCGGGGACGGAGCCCACGACCGCCACGATCGCCGAGGTCCAGGGCACCGGCGACGTCTCGCCGCTGGCCGGACAGCGCGTCCGCGTCGAGGGCGTCGTCACCGCCGATCACCGGACGGGCGGCTACAAGGGCATCGTGATCCAGACGCAGGGTTCGGGCGGCGAGACCGACGCGACTCCCGGCGCCTCGGATGGCGTCTTCGTCTTCCTGAACGCGCTCGCCCCCACGCTCGAGATCGGCGACCTCGTCTCGGTGACCGGCACCGTGAGCGAGTACTACGGCCAGACCCAGATCGCTCCCGCCGCGGTGGCCGACGTCTCCGTCGTCACCGCCGGTGTGGGCGTGCCGGCCCTCACGCCGCTCCCGGACACCGTGCGCGGTGCCGACCGCGAGCAGTACGAGAACATGTACGTCGCCCCGACCGGCACCTACCGGCTCGCGTCGAGCCACCAGCTGTACAACTACGGGGCGCTGTGGCTGAACGCCGGCGACGACCTCAACGTCAAGAGCACCGAGACCACGCGTCCCGGGGCCGACGCGGCCGCCATCGCGGCCGAGAACCGCGCCAACCGCATCCTGCTCGACGACGCCTGGTCCATCCAGGTGACCAACAACGGCCACCCGGGCCAGCAGCCGTACTTCACGGAGGACACGGTGGTCCGCAACGGCGACACCGTCGACTTCGGGTCCAACGGCTACGTGCTCCAGTGGGGCTTCGACGACTGGCGCCTGCAGCCGGTCGTCCCGATCGACGACGCCTCCCCGGCGGAGCGCAAGGTCACCTTCGAGCCGACGAACCCGCGCCCCGAGAAGGCCCCCGAGGTGGGCGGCGACGCGCAGGTGGCGTCGTTCAACGTCTACAACTACTTCACGACGCTGAAGAGCGAGAACGCGGACGCCCGCGGTGCGGCGAACGCCGCCCAGTTCGCGATCCAGAAGTCCAAGATCGTCTCGGCCATCAATGGCCTCGACGCGGAGATCGTGGCGCTGATGGAGATCGAGAACTCGGTCAAGCTCGGCAAACCCGTCGACACCGCCCTGAAGGACCTCGTCGCCGGCCTCAACGCCGACGCGGGCGCGGACGTCTGGGACTACGTGCGCACGCCGAAGGCGCTGCAGGACCCGGCGACGACGGACTACATCACCAACGCGATCATCTTCAAGAAGGACGCCGTCAGCACCGTGGGCGATAGCGCCACCGTCACCGACGAGTCGGTGTGGGGCAACGCCCGCGAGCCGATCGCGCAGGCGTTCGACATCGACGGCCGCGTCGTCACCGTCGTCGCCAACCACCTGAAGTCGAAGTCCCCGCCGCAGGGTGCCGGCGCGGAGCCGGCCGACGGCCAGGGGTTCTTCAACGCCGACCGGGTGAAGCAGGCGCAGGCCATCCTCGCCTTCACGGATGAGCTGGCCGAGAGCAGCGGCAGCAGCGACATGCTGCTGATCGGCGACTTCAACGCCTATGGGCAGGAAGACCCGATCGACGTGTTCACCTCGCAGGGGTGGAGCGACGTGGCCGCCGACAAGGCCGCAGGGCAGTACACGTACACGTTCGACGGGGAGCTCGGCTCGCTCGACCACGTGATCGCCTCGCCGTCGCTCGTCTCCTCGATCACGGGCGCCGGTGTGTGGGGCATCAACTCGCCGGAGTGGAGCGACCGCGGCTACGCGTTCGGCGCCACCGACGAGGGCACCCCGTACCGGTCCAGCGACCACGACCCGATCCTCGTCGGCGTCTCCTCGGAGATCCCGCCAGTGAACATCGACGTCGTGACGGTGAACGACTTCCACGGCCGTATCGAGGCCGACGGGGCTGCGGCCGGCGCCGCCGTGCTCGCGGGGGCGGTGCAGCAGTTCCGTGCAGCGAACCCGAACACGATCTTCGCCGGAGCCGGCGACCTCATCGGTGCGTCGACGTTCACCTCCTTCATCAACGACGACAACCCGACGATCGACGCGCTCAACGCCGCCGGCCTGGACGTGAGCGCCGCGGGCAACCACGAGTTCGATCAGGGCTGGGAAGACCTGCGCGACCGGGTGCAGGAGCGCGCGGACTGGGAGTACATCTCCTCGAACGTGTTCCTCACGGAGACCGGTGAGCCCGCGCTCGCCCCGGCGTGGGTCAAGGAGCTCGACGGCGTGCGCGTCGGCTTCGTGGGCGCCGTCACGGAGGATCTCGACTCGCTCGTCTCGCCCGAGGGCATCGCGGATCTCGAGGTGCGCAGCATCGCCGACTCGGTGAACGCCGTGGCCGACGACCTGCGTGACGGGGATCCGGCCAACGGCGAAGCGGACGTCGTGATCCTGCTCGTGCACGAGGGTGCGGAGAGCACCGCGCTGTCCGCGATCACCGAGGACTCGCCGCTGGGCGAGATCGTCTACGGAGTCGACGACGACGTGGACGCGATCGTCTCGGCGCACACGCACCTCGCCTACAACCACGTCATCGACGGCCGACCGGTCGTCTCGGCGGGGCAGTACGGCGAGAACCTCGGCCTCATGAACATCCAGGTCGACCCGAAGACGAAGGAGCTGCTCTCGATCACCAACGAGATCAAGCCCCTCACGTCCGCGGGCAAGCCGCTGTACCCGGCGGTGCCGGAGGTGCAGGCCATCGTCGACAAGGCGAAGGCGGAGGCCGACGTGCTGGGAGCGGTGAAGGTGGGCGACATCACCGCCGACTTCAACCGCGCGCGGCAGACCAACGGCTCGGAGAACCGCGGTGGCGAGTCCACCATCGGCAACTTCGTCGCCGACGTGCAGAAGTGGTCCACGGGTGCGGACATCGCTCTCATGAACCCCGGTGGCATCCGTGCCAACCTCACCTACGCGTCGAGCAACCCCGAGGACCCCGACGGCAACGTCACCTATCGGGAGGCAGCGACCGTCCAGCCGTTCGCCAACACGCTCGTGACGCTGACCCTCACCGGCACGCAGCTGAAGGGTGTGCTGGAGGAGCAGTGGCAGCCGGCCGGATCGGCCCGACCGTTCCTCAAGCTCGGCGTCTCCGAGGGTCTGGTCTACACGTACGACCCGACGGCGGCCGCGGGTTCGCGGATCACCTCGATCAAGCTGAACGGCACCGCGATCGACCCGAACGGGGAGTACACGGTGGCGGCGAACTCCTTCCTCGCGGCGGGCGGCGACAACTTCGCCACCTTCAAGGAGGGGGCGGGCAAGCGGGACACCGGCAAGATCGACCTCCAGTCGATGGTCGACTGGTTCGACGCGAACAAGACGGCCTCGCCGGACCTCGCCCAGCGTGCGGTCGGTGTGACCGTCAGTCCGGCGGACGCCGACGGCTACCGCGCCGGCGACCAGGTGACGGTCTCGCTCTCCTCACTGGCGTTCAGCGGTGGCGAGGCGGCGCCGGGAGCGGTCACGCTGTCGCTCGGCGACACCCAGCTCGCGGCCGGCACGGTCGACCCGACCATCGTGGACACCACCGACGAGGGCGGCCGCGCCACCCTCACCTTCACGGTGCCGTCCGGGGTGTTCGGTGAGCAGCAGCTCACGGTCGAGGTCCCGGCGACGGGCACGACGGTGCAGGTGCCGTTCACGATCGCCGGCGAGGAGGAGTTCGCGGGGACCATCGCGCTCGGCTCCTCGAAGGTGGCCGCGGGCAAGAAGCTCGACGTCACCGGCGAGGGCTACCAGCCCGGCGAGACCGTCACGGTGGAGCTCCGGCCGAAGAAGGGCCAGGGCGTCCAGGTGGGCACGGTGCAGGTCCGGGAGGACGGCACGTTCAGCACCTCGGTGACGGTGCCGAAGAACGCCCAGCCCGGCAAGTACACCGTCGCGGTGGCGCAGGCCGACGGGGACGAGGCCACGGCCACCGTCACCGTCAACCGCGCCGGCGGCATCGGCGGGATCATCAAGGACATCGTCGACTGGCTGTGGGACCTCCTGACCGGATGGTTCTGATGCCGATCGGCGGATGACGAGGCGGAGGCCGTCGGGGCGACCCGGCGGCCTCCGTCGTTCCCGCTTGTGTGCTCCGCGGCATGCTTGAGAGGTGTGTTTAAACACACACCGTGAAGTGTTACTTTTATGACACAGATGGGCTAGTGTGTTTAAACACACACGTGGAGGTGTCATGGAGAGTCAGCCATTCCACTCGCCGCGACAGCTTGGCGCCGTCCTGAGGGCCGCGCGTTTGCGCCGAGGGTGGAGTCAGACCGAACTCGCCGAGCGGGCGGCTGTCGACAGGCTGTGGTTGGTGAAGCTGGAGACCGGGCATCTCGACAACCCGACGCTTCGCCGTGTTCTGCAGGTTGTCGAGTCTCTCGGGCTGCAGTTGAGTGTTCAGGAGTCTGTGCGAGGCGACTCCGCGTTCGACTTGAGTACGTTACGGAACCAGAAGGACGACGGGCGATGAAAGCTACTTCTGCCCAGGTCGATCTCGTCGCTTTCGTCGACGGTCAGCGCACGGGCGTGTTCTCTCAGAACGCGCAGGGCGCGATCAGCTTCACGTACGACGATGGACTGTCGCCCGTGGCGACGCCCCTCTCGATCTCGATGCCCCTCGTACCCGGTGCGGTGTACGGTAACCGAGTAGCGAGGCCCTTCCTGCAAGGGTTGTTGAGTGACAACCCTGCGACGCTGGAAGCCATCGCTGCTGCGCATCATACGAGTCCCCGCAACCCGATGGCGCTCCTCCGACACGTCGGACGCGATACAGCCGGTGCGCTCCAGCTGCTGGCTCCGGGCGAAGCATCCGACGATGCTCAAGTGCGTACGGGCGACGTGCATTTCGTCGAAGACCTCGGCGAACTCGTCGCGTCCGTCGTCGATTCCGCGGGGGACTGGTCCGAGAGGTACGACGAGTTTCGTTGGAGCCTCGCCGGAGCCCAGCCCAAGCTTGCGCTGTACCGCTCAGACGAAGGCCAATGGGGCTTTCCGCGTGATTCGACGCCGACCACGCACATTCTCAAACCTGCAGCGCGTGGTGGCCGTCACGACGTCAACGAGTTCTTGACCATGCGGGCAGGGCGTCATCTGGGGCTTCAGGTCGCTGACCACGGGCTCCTGGTCACGGACCGCGGTGACTTCGTCTTCGTGGCGGAGCGCTATGACCGTTTCCGGACCGGCGACCGGCTCCACCGGCTCCATCAGGAAGATTTCGCGCAGGCACTCAGCGTCGATCCCGCACTCAAGTACCAATCCGACGGCGGTCCCGGGCTGGAGAAGTTCGCCCGCGTGTTGCGGGCGTTCGCGCCGTCAGAGCAGCGCCGCGCGGCGAACGAGCTGTTCGAAGCGCTCGTGTTCACGTGCGCTGCGGCGAATACCGATGCGCACGCCAAGAACTACTCGGTCATCCACTTCGGGACGCAGATGCGGCTGGCGCCCCTTTATGACCTCGGAAGCAACGCGCTCTACAGGGGAGATCAACCGATGCCCTCCGCGGTGTCCATCGGTGGCGAGCGGGTGATGGCACGTATCGGGATGACGCACTGGTTGAAAGCGGCCAAAACGCTCGGAGTCGATGCGCGGACGGCCCGGGAGGCCGTCGAACGCATCCGAGGTGGGGTCGCCGACGCCTTCGTGGCCGCGCGTGCCGACCTCCTGGCCGACGACGACGGCCTCACCTACGCGGATCGACTCGTCGACGCTGTCGGGGAACGCGCTCACCATCATGGGTGGTGAATTCGTCCGGTCAGGCGGTGACCGCCGGTGAGGGGCGGATTCGGGAGGATTGCGCGCCGACTAGACTGGGGGCATGCCCGAACCGAAAGTCGCCAGCTTTCCGGCGATCCGCGGTGCGCTGAAGTTCTACCAGATCGCGTCGATCATCACGGGAGTCATGCTGCTCCTGCTGCTCGCCGAGATGGTGCTGAAGTACACGCCGATCCACCTCGAGCTCTTCGCCGGAGGATCGGGCGGCCCGCTCTGGTTCGCTGGCGTCATCGCGGGGCCGGACTGCCAGTGGTGGTCGCTGTTCGCGCCGTGGACGAACTCGTGCGAGATGACCTCCCTCGGGGACGGCTTCAACATCTCGCTGTTCATCCTCGTCGCCCACGGCTGGTTCTATGTCGTCTACCTCTTCGCGTGCTTCCGCATGTGGAGCCTGATGCGCTGGCCGTTCCGCCGGTTCATCCTCCTCGCCCTCGGCGGCGTCATCCCGCTGCTGTCGTTCTTCATGGAGGCGATCGTCGCCCGTGAAGTCAAGACCTATCTCGCCACCCGGGAGGCCGCCGAGGCCTCCGCGATCGCCCCGGAAGGTGTCCGTTGACCGAACAGTCCGAGACCCAGCAGCGCCCCGCGCTCGTCGTCGACTTCGGCGCCCAGTACGCGCAGCTCATCGCCCGCCGCGTCCGCGAGGCCGGCGTCTACAGCGAGATCGTGCCGCACACCGCCACGGCCGAGGAGATCGCCGCCAAGAACCCCGTCGCGATCATCCTCTCCGGCGGACCTTCGTCGGTGTACGAGGAGGGCGCGCCGAAGCTCGACCCGTCGGTCTTCGACCTCGGCGTCCCCACGCTCGGCATCTGCTACGGCTTCCAGTACATGGCCCAGACCCTCGGCGGCGAGGTCGCGCACACCGGCCTCCGCGAGTACGGCGCCACGGATGCCGTCATCTCCGGTGACGGCGGCACGCTGCTCAGCGGGCAGCCGACCGAGCAGAACGTGTGGATGAGCCATGGCGACCAGGTCGCGAAGGCACCGGAGGGCTTCGAGGTGCTCGCGACGACGGAGGCCACGAAGGTCGCCGCCTTCGCGAACGAGGAGCGCGGCTTCTACGGCGTGCAGTGGCACCCGGAGGTCAAGCACTCCGACCACGGTCAGCGCGTGCTCGAGAACTTCCTCCACAAGGGTGCGGGCCTCGCGTCCGACTGGAACCCCGACAACGTGATCGCCGAGCAGATCGAGCGCATCCGTGAGCAGGTCGGCGACGCCCGGGTCATCTCCGCGCTGTCCGGCGGCGTGGACTCCGCCGTCTCGACCGCTCTCGTGCACAAGGCCATCGGCGACCAGCTCACGGCCGTCTTCGTCGACCACGGTCTCCTCCGCAAGGGGGAGCGCGAGCAGGTCGAGAAGGACTACGTCGAGTCCACCGGTGTGCGGCTCATCACGGTCGACGCCGCGGAGACCTTCCTCGGTCACCTCCAGGGCGTGACCGACCCCGAGGAGAAGCGCAAGATCATCGGCCGCGAGTTCATCCGCGCGTTCGAGAAGGTGCAGCTCGACCTCGTGGAGGAGGCGAAGGCCGACGGCGGCGCGCCGGTGAAGTTCCTCGTGCAGGGCACGCTCTACCCGGACGTGGTGGAGTCGGGCGGCGGTGCGGGCACCGCCAACATCAAGTCGCACCACAACGTGGGCGGTCTTCCGGACGACCTCGACTTCGAGCTCATCGAGCCGCTGCGGGCCCTGTTCAAGGACGAGGTCCGCGCGATCGGCCGCGAGCTCGGCATCCCCGAGGCGATCGTCGGGCGTCAGCCGTTTCCGGGGCCCGGTCTCGGCATCCGGATCATCGGTGAGGTCACCGCTGACCGTCTCGAGATCCTGCGTGAGGCCGACGCCATCGCCCGCGAGGAGCTGACCAAGGCCGGCCTCGACCAGGAGATCTGGCAGTGCCCGGTCGTGCTCCTCGCCGACGTGCGCTCGGTGGGCGTGCAGGGCGACGGCCGCACCTACGGCCACCCGATCGTGCTGCGTCCGGTCTCCAGCGAGGACGCGATGACCGCCGACTGGACCCGTCTGCCGTACGACGTGCTCTCGAAGATCTCGAACCGGATCACCAACGGCGTCCGCGACGTCAACCGGGTGGTGCTGGACGTCACGTCGAAGCCGCCGGGGACGATCGAGTGGGAGTAGGGGGCGCGATGCCCCCGGTCTCGGCACCGGTCCTCCCGGACGCCGAGTACCTGGTGCTGTCCAGCCGTCTGATCCCCGGGCTGGACGGCGGGTACACGATCGCGACACTCGCGCGAGCCCGGCTGCTCGCCGGAGCGGGCGCCGGCGAGGGCCGGGGTCCGCAGCTGCTGACCTTCGATCCGGGAACGCGCGCGGATCACGCCGAGCATCGCCGCGTGTTCGCCGACCGCGGCGCGCTTGCGGACCCGGATCGTCTGCGGAACCTCTTCGACGAGGCCGTCGCCCCGGAGGGCGGAGCCGCCGCCTGGCTGCGGGACGCGGCTGATGACGCGGTGACGGCCGACCCCGATGTGGAGTACCGGGTGCTCGCGGACCCGGAGGGTCGTCCCTTCGTGGCCCTCCCGGTGATCCCCGGCGACCCGGACTGGCACCTCACGGACGAGCCCGTCCTCGTCCACGACGAGAGCGGTGCGGTCGTCGGGGCGCTGCACGGCTTCCGCGGGCTCTACGGTGCCTGGCTCGACCACGTCACGGCGGCGCTGGGCGACCGGCCGATCGTCGTGATCTGCGAATCGCGTCAGCTCGGCGAACTGGTCGCCGACTGGGGCGACCCGCGCGTGCGCATCCTGCACCCCATCCACACCATGCACGTCGAGGCTCCCTACACGCCGGACGCACCCATGAACACGCTCTGGACGCGGTGGTTCCGCCTGGCCGACCGCTTCGACGCGGTGATCTGGCCGACGGCCACGCAGCGCGACGACGTGGTGGCGCGATTCGGCTCCTCCGCGAACCACGTCGTGGTGCCGAACCCCATCGAGCCCGTGGAACGTCGGGAGAGTCTGCGCGAGGACGGCCTCGTCGTCGTGCTGGGCCGACTCGCGGCGGGCAAGCGCGTCGACCACGCGATCCGCGCCTTCCTGGCGGCGGACGTGCCGGGCACCCGGATGGAGATCTGGGGCACGGGTGCGGAGGAGCAGCGGCTGGCGGCGCTGATCGCCGAGCTCGACGGCGCCGACCGCGTGCGGCTCTGCGGGTACACCGCCGATCCGGCGACCGTGCTCGATCGTGCGTCCGTCCTGGTGACCTCGACCGCGTTCGAGGGACAGCCGCTCGGCGTGGTCGAGGCGCTGCTGCACGGCACCCCTGTGGTGTCGTACGACGTGCGGTACGGCATCCGCGATGTGCTCGGCGCCGGCGGAGGTGTGCTCGTGCCCGCCGGTGACGTCACGGCGCTGGGGGAGGCGCTGCGGGACCTCCTGACCGATCCGGACCGGCTCGCGGCGCTCCGCGCGGAGGCGCCGCTCGTCGCGGCGGCGTGGAGCCCTGCACGCTCCGTGGAGGCGCTGACCGCGACGATCGCCGCGGCCGTCCGCGCTCCCTCGCGGCGCTGACCGTCCGCGACCCGGTCGACCGCCGGAGAGTCGCGGACGACGCCCCGGCGGTCGACGGTCCTATCGCGTGCGCCGCCGGAAGGCGGTCACTCCGACCGTGACGGCGCCGGCGGTCAGCAGCAGTCCGCCCAGGAGCAGCGCCATCATCGGGACATCGCCGCCGGTCGCGGCGAGGTCGCCGCGGTCGCCGCGCGACGCGCCGCCGACGGGAGAGGCGGCGGCGTCATCGTCACCCCCGGAGTCCGGGTCCTCCGGCGTGCCGGGATCGGTGGGATCCGTCGGAGTTCCCGGATCGGTGGGATCCACCGGCTCGTCCACCGCGACAGCCACCGGCGCGCTCTCGACGGCGGCCGCGTCCAGCGCGGTCACCACCCAGGTCTCCGTCGCGGCGCGCGCGGCGGCCGGGGCCTCGTCAGCGGGGAGGGGGAAGCGGAACGACGCCGCACCGCCTGCCCAGACCGTGTCGACCAGCGCGCCCGGGGTGGTGACGATCTGCGCCGGATCGCCGGTACCGCGATAGATCGCATACTGGCGGGCCTCCCGCGCGTCGCCGGCCTGCCAGCGGAGCTCGCCGTCGACGACCTCGGGGGCCACCGGGGCGGCCACCTGTCCGTCCGAGAGCCAGGGCTTGGCCGGAACGAGCGTGGGGTGGGCGAAGGCCTCGCCCTCGAGGAGCTCGATCGCGGTGTTCTTCGCCTCGTGCTTGGGCTGCTGATCCGCGGGCAGAGCGGCCAGGTCGCTCGGCTTCATGTCGTTGTAGCTGAACAGGACGCTGCCCTCGATGCCGTCGAGCTTCTGGTTGTACCGGATCTGATTCGGCACCTCTTCCGGATTCATCCAGGCCTGCTCCCAGCCGCCGTTGTTGACGTGCTTGTAGAGCGCATGCCCCACGTAGACCTGGGTGCGGCTGCCGGCGGCCACGTCGCTCCACCACTGCGCCAGCTCCCCGTACGGGGCGGCCGCCTGATCGAAGCTCCAGTAGATCTGCGGCACGATGTAGTCGATCAGCTCGTCCTGCACCCACCCGCGGGTGTCGGCGAAGACCGCCTGACTGTACGTCTGCGACGAGCTCGTCGGCGTGTGGGATCCGGCCGGGTCGAGCGCCTCGTGCTCCCAGATCCCGAACGGGCTGATACCGAGCTGCACGGCGGTGCCGCGGGCCGCGTTGCCGGCGTCGATCGCGTCGCCGACGAGGGTGATCAGACCCGTGATGTTGTCGCGCCGCCACGCCTCGATGCCGGCGACGGTGTCGGGATAGCCCGCCGTGAGGCCGAACTCCTCGAACGTCGCCCGGTCCTCGCCCTGCGCGCCGAAGAACACGTTCTGACCGTCGACGGTGATCCGGTACGGGTAGAAGTAGTCGTCGAAGTGGATGGCGTCGACGTCGTAGTTCTCCGTGATCTCGGCGACGGTGGCCGCGACGTACGCGGGGACCTCGGGCTGGCCGGGGTCGAGGAACAGCTTCTCCTCGAAAGACAGGACCCAGTCGGGGTGCTGCACGGCGAAGTTGTCGTCGGCGAGGATGCCGGCGTCGTTCAGTGCCGCGATGTACTGCGGGATGGAGAGTGCCTTCACCTGGTCCGCGGTGAGGCCGAGGGCGGTGAGGATCCCCGGCGAGGTCATCTTCGCGTTGGTCACGCGATAGGGGTTCAGCCACGCGTGGAACTCCATGCCGCGGGCATGGGTGGCCTCGACCATGCGCTGCAGCGGGTCATAGCCGGGATCGGCGCCCTGGGCGCCGGTGAGGAACTCGGACCACGGGTTGAGCGCCGACGGGTAGTAGGCGTCCAGCAGCGGACGCACCTGGAAGATCACGGCGTTCATGTTCCAGGAGGCGAAGTCGTCGAGCACCGTCGCGTAGCGGGCGTCGAAGTCCGCCGCGTCGGCGGGTTTGCCGAAGTTCAGGTTGCCGATCGTCCCGACCCAGGCGCTGGAGAAGCGGCGGTTCTCCGGCGTCAGCGTCGTGGGGATGGCGACCTGCTCGCCGGATCCCGGA
Source organism: Microbacterium sp. CFSPD4_SD4 (assembly GCF_057364585.1). NCBI lineage: Bacteria > Bacillati > Actinomycetota > Actinomycetes > Micrococcales > Microbacteriaceae > Microbacterium > Microbacterium sp. CFSPD4_SD4. The sequence continues at coordinate 13,158 of NZ_JBNFOC010000012.1, read as the reverse complement.
TAGGTGTGCACGGGCTCCGTGCCGTAGCCGTAGGTGCCGGAGGCGTCCTTGACGTACCGGGTCAGCGGCTCCTCGTCGGGGGCCGCTCCGGCGGTCGTGGGGAGCGCCAGCAGGAGCAGGGCGGCCGCGGCGGTGGCGGCGATGCGTCTCTTCATCGAGTCCTCGTTCGATCTGGAAAAGAATTTCCACTGAAAGGGGTTGAACTGAAACTCTATGCCGATGTGGCTCTCGGCAGAAGACCGGGAGGAATTTTCGCCCCGATGTCGATCTCCGCCGTTCCCGTTCGACGTCTGTGATGAGAGGGTCGAGGAACGGCCCTTCGGAACAAGGAGAACATCATGAAGTTCATGCTCATCATGCGCGCGACCGACGACGCGGTGGCGGCCTATCAGGAGATGCCCTTCGAGCAGGTCATCGAGGCCATGGGCCGCTACAACGAGTCGATGATGAAGGCGGGCGTCCTCGTCGCCGGGGAAGGCCTGACCGACGCGGCGGAGGGCTTCGTCGTCGACTTCAGCGCCGAGAAGCCGCTCATCACGGACGGCCCCTACGGGGAGACGAAGGAGCTCTTCAACGGCTTCTGGATCATCGAGGTCTCCTCGCGTGAGGAGGCCGCGGAATGGGCGAGCCGGGCGCCGCTCGGACCGGGATCGTTCCTCGAGGTGCGCCGGGTGACCGGCCCGGAGGACTTCCCGGCCGACAACGAGTGGATCGAGAAGGAGGCGGGCTGGCGCGAGGAGCAGGCCCGCCGCGCCGAGCAGGCGTGACCCCCGTCCGCTGATGGACCGCTTCCCGGGCCCCGCGACGACTTCGGCCGCCTCTGCGCAGGAGGCGGCCGAGCGCGCGGTCGCGGCCGTGTGGCGCATCGAGTCCGCGCGCATCGTCGGCGCACTCACGCGGATGGTCGGCGACTTCGGCCTGGCAGAAGATCTCGCGCAGGAGGCCCTGGTCGCCGCGCTGCGGCAATGGCCCGCCGAGGGCGTGCCGCAGAATCCCGCCGCGTGGCTGACGGCCGTGGCGAAGCGGAAGGCGGTGGACGGATGGCGCCGCCGCGAGCGGCTGGACGACCGTCTGGCGCTGATCGCGCACGACCTGGAACAGGAGCAGGCGCAGGGGCACGAGCTGCCGTGGGACCCGGATGCCGTGGACGACGATGTGCTGCGCCTCCTCTTCATCGCGTGCCACCCGGTCCTCTCCCGGGAGGCGCAGGTCGCGCTCACGCTGCGGGTCGTGGGCGGTCTGACGAGTGAGGAGATCGCCCGCGCCTTCCTCGTCCCCACGGCGACCGTGCAACAGCGGATCGTGCGCGCGAAGAAGACGCTGGCGGCCGCGCACGCGCCGTTCGAGGTGCCACCGCGGGAGGAGCATGCGGCGCGGCTCGGCGCGGTCCTCGGGGTGCTCTATCTCATCTTCAACGAAGCGCACGCGGCCAGCAGCGGTCCGGAGTGGATGCGGCCGGAGCTGAGCGACGAGGCCATCCGGCTCGCCAGGGTGCTCGCCGCGCTGCAGCCCCGGGAACCGGAGGTGCACGGCCTGCTCGCGCTCCTGGAGCTCACGGCCGCACGTTTCCCGGCGCGGACCGACCGGAACGGCGACCCGGTGCTGCTCGCCGATCAGGACCGTCGGCGGTGGGACCGCAGCCGCATCGCGCGGGGGAGAGCAGCCCTGGCGCGGGCGGACGGACTCGGCCGCGGACGCGGGCCTTACAGTCTGCAGGCCGCCATCGCCGAATGCCATGCCGTCGCGCCGTCCGTGGAGGAGACCGACTGGGACCGCATCGTCGTCCTCTACGAGGCGCTGGGCCGGCTCACCCCGTCCCCGGTGGTGGAGCTGAATCGCGCGGCCGCCGTGGCCATGGCCACCGGGCCCGCCTCCGCCCTGCGGCTGCTCGACGACCTGGCCGGGTCCGGCGCGCTGCGCGGGTACCACCTGCTCCCCGCGACCCGGGGCGAGCTGCTGCGCCTACTCGGCCGGGAGAGCGAGGCGCGCGGCGAGTTCGCGACCGCCGCGGCACTGGCGGGCAACGACCGCGAGCGCGAGCTCCTGGAGCGCAAGGCGCGCGGTGCCGAGCGCTGACCGTCTGCGGCACGAAAAGACCCGCCCCTCACGGATGCTCTCGCAGCCGTGAGGGACGGGCGTGGGTGACGCGGAGCGCGTCGAGTGGGGTCTGCGTCAGTCGTTGACCCGCTGGCCGCGGCCGGCGATGAGACCGTAGATCAGCAGCACGATGATCGAACCGCCGATGGCGAGGAGCCAGGTGCCGAGGTCCCAGAACTCGGTGAGCGGACGGTTGAGGATCAGGCTGCCGAGCCAGCCGCCGAGCAGGGCGCCGACGACGCCGAGCAGCAGGGTGATGAACCATCCGCCGCCCTGCTTGCCGGGCAGGATCAGCTTCGCGATGGCTCCGGCGATGAGGCCGAGAAGAAGAAAGCCGAGAAAACTCATGGTCAGCTCCTTGGGTCAGGAGCCCCGGGGTGCCGGGGCCTCGTGACACCTACTGTGCCCGGCTCCGGAATCGCGTGCCAACCCCTTGCGCGCGGCCTCCCGGATATGGCAAGAGGCCCGCCTCCCCAGGGAGACGGGCCTCTCGTCGCGACGGATCGCGTCAGTTGTTGCCGCGGGCGATCGCGATGATCCGGAGGATCTCGACGTACAGCCAGACGACGGTGACCATGATGCCGAAGCCGCCGAGCCAGCCGTACTTGCGGGGAGCGCCGTTGCGCACGCCCTGCTGGATCTGGTCGAAGTCGAGCACCAGCGAGTACGCCGCCATGATCACGACGAGGACGCCGATGATGAGGCCGAGCGGGATGCCCATGATCTCCTGGCTGAACAGCCCGAAGGCGTTGGTGTTGACACCCGTCCACATGAGGACGAGGTTCAGGAGCGAGAAGACCAGGTAGCCGATCATCGCGATCATGAAGATCTTGGTCGCCTTCTTCGAGGCGCGGATCTTGCCGCTCGCGAAGAGGGCGAGGGTCACGCCGACGACCGAGACGGTGGCGAGCGTCGCCTGGAAGACGATGCCGGGCCAACGGACCTCGAAGAACGCCGAGATGCCGCCGATGAAGAGACCCTCGAAGGCCGCGTAGGCGAAGATCAGCGCGGGGCGGACCTTCTTGCGCGAGGTGAAGGTGATGACCATCGCCAGCACGAAGCCGCCGAGCGCCCCGAGGGCCCAGGGCAGCACGTTGACGGCAGCGGGGTTGTACGGGTCGTAGCGCGGCACGTCGAGGCCGCCGAGCGTCAGCACCCAGCCGACGACGGCGGTGACGAGGAGGATGCCGAAGAGGCCGGCGGTCTTCCACACGGTGTCCTCGACGGACATCCGGTCGGTCTCGAGGGCGCCTGCGGCGGGAGCGGCGTACATGCCCTCGAGCTGCGCGTTGGCGGCGGCATCCATCGCGCCGTGCTGGAGCGACGCGGCCTGCGCGCCCTGAGCGCCCTGGGGCGCACCCGGGTAGGTCGCGACGTTGCGCGGGTCCTGCTGCTGGAAAGCAGGATTGTTGAAAGCGAAGTTGCTCATCAGGTGGGCCTCACTCCAAAAGGGGGGTCGTAGGTCGCTTTCCTCCACGATACCCGTGAGGCGACACTCCCGGGGTGCCTTACGCTGTGAGCGTGCCCAGCAAATCTCCGCTCGTCATCGGGCATCGCGGTGCCCCGGGTCACCGACCGGAGCACACCCGTTCGTCTTACGAGCTCGCTCTCGCGATGGGGGTCGACGCGGTCGAGCCGGACGTGGTCGCCACCCAAGACGGTGTCCTGGTCGTGCGGCACGAGAACGAGATCTCCGGCACCACGGACGTCGCCGATCACCCGGAGTTCGCGGATCGCCGCACGACGAGGCGCGTGGACGGTGCCGCACTGACCGGCTGGTTCACGGAGGACTTCACCTGGGCGGAGCTGTCCACGCTGCGCTGCCGGGAACGGCTGCCGAAGCTCCGGGCGTCCAGCGCCTCCTTCGACGGCACGGAACCCATCCTGCGCCTGCGCGACGTCCTCGACCTCGTGCGGGCGGCCGCGCAGGAGCAGAGTCGGCCGATCGGCGTCGTGCTCGAGGTGAAGCACGCCACGCATTTCGCGAGCATCGGACTCGACCTCGCGCCCCTCATCGCGCGGGAGTTGCGCGACGCCGGATGGGCGGCGGGGGAGCTGCCGCTGATCGTGGAGAGCTTCGAGTCGACCGTGCTCGGGCAGCTCCGCGCCGCGGGCGTCGACGCGAGCTTCGTGTACCTGATCGAGGCGGCGGGACAGCCGTACGACCTGCTCGTCGCCGAGGGATCGAAGGCCTTGAGCTACCCGGAGACCGTGACCCCCGGGAATCTGGATCGCCTCGTCGGTCAGGTCGACGGGATCAGCGTCGACAAGAAGATGCTCCCGGCGCCGGGCACGACGCTGGTCGCCGATGCCCATGCCCGCGGCCTGACCGTCTTCACCTGGACCTGCCGTCCGGAGAACGCCTTCCTCGCGGCGCCCTACCGCGGTCCGGGAGGCAAGAGCGCTTTCGGGCACTACGAGGCCGAGTGGGGCGTGATCGCCCGGCAGGGCGTGGACGGCGTCTTCGTCGACCACCCCGATCTCGGCGTGGCGTTCTTCCGCAGTTGACCCGTCGGGGTCAGAGCGTGCGGTCGAACGCGCCCTGACGGGTGGAGACGATCTCCTTGCCGAGCGGCATGAGCGACACCGGGACCATCTTGAAGTCGGCGATGCCCATCGGGATGCCGATGATGGTGATGCACAGCGCCAGTCCCGACACGATGTGGCCGAGCGCGAGCCACCACCCCGCGAGGATGACCCAGAGCACGTTCCCGAGGAACGAGCCGACGCCGGCCGTCGGCTTGCTGACGACCTCGCGGCCGAACGGCCAGATGGCGTAGGCGGCGATGCGGAAGGACGCGATGGCCCACGGGATCGTGATGATCGGGATGCACAGCAGCAGGCCGGCCAGCACGTAGCCGAGGAAGAGCGCCCAGCCCGCGAGGATGACCCAGATGATGTTGAGGATCGTGCGCATACAGCGATTGTGTCACCCGCGGGGCGGCGCGGCTGGGCATCAGCCCGGAGGTCCCCGGCGCTCGCGCCCAGCGATGCCAGACTGACCGCATGACCGGAATAGTGGTGGACGACGTCAGCAGGGCGTTCGGGGACGTGCAGGCCGTGCGAGGGGCCACGCTGCGCGCAGAGGCGGGAAGGGTGACGGGCCTGGTGGGCCCGAACGGCGCGGGCAAGACGACGCTGCTCCTGATGCTCGCCTCGTTGCTCGCCCCCGACAGCGGCTCGATCCGCATCGGCGGCATCGACCCCGAAGCCGATCCGCTCGCGGCGCGTCGCGTGCTGGGGTGGATGCCGGACGCCCTCGGCGCCTGGCCCTCCCTCACAGCCCGCGAGACCATCGTGACCACGGCCCGCCTCTACGGGATCGACCGCGCGGACGCGGAGCGGCGGGCGCAGCACCTCCTCGGTCTCGTCGGCCTGGGAGAACTCGCGGACTCCGCCGCGAAGGTGCTCTCCCGGGGGCAGAAGCAGAAGCTCGGCCTGGCCCGCGCTCTCGTCCACGACCCGCAGGTGCTGCTTCTCGACGAGCCGGCGTCGGGCCTCGATCCCGAGGCCCGCGTGCAGCTGCGGGTGCTGCTGCGCCGCTTCGCGGCCGAAGGGCGCACGGTCCTCATCTCCAGCCACGTGCTGTCCGAGCTGGAAGAGGTCGTCGACGATGCCGTCTTCCTCGTCGGCGGGGCCGTGGTGGATGCCGCTCCGGCGCAGAGCACGGTCCGCGCCTGGCGGGTGCGGCTCGCCGGTGCCACCGCGGAGCGCCTGAACGCGGACACGTGGCAGGTCGCGTCGACTCTCGGACTGGCACCTGAGTCCCTCGCCGTGGACCGCGGCGCCGTCCTCGTCGGCTTCCCCGGGGAGGACGCCGCCGCCCGGTCGCTGCGTCTCCTCGTGGAGGCGGGGCTGCCGGTCGCGGAGTTCGCACCCGCGCAGAGCGATCTGGAGCACACGTTCCTCGCGCTCCGGCACCCGCAGCCGCTCGCGGCGACGACCCCGCCGCCCCCGCCGCCTGCGGCACCCCACGGAACGGAGGCGGGAGCATGAGCCTGGCGAACATCGGCGTCATCGCGCGCCTGGAACTGACCCAGCGGCTGCGGAGCATCGGCTGGTACGTGCTTCTCGGCGTCTTCGCGCTGGTGCTCCTCGGCGTCACCGGTCTGTCGTTCGCCGTGTACTCCTGGGGGGAGGACGTCGGGGCGGGCGTGTCGTCCATCGTCGTCAACGTGGTCCTGCTGCTCGTCGTGCTCGTCTCGCCGACGCTCAGCGGCAACGCGATCAACGGCGACCGGGAGGCGGCCACGCTCGCGCCGATCCAGGTCACCGCGGCGTCGACCGGCGACATCATGCTGGGCAAGCTGCTCGCGGCGATCGCGACGGGCGGCGCGTTCCTCCTGGTGGCGGTTCCCTTCCTCGCGGCGTCGCTGCTGGCGGGCGGGACCGATCCGATCGTGCTGTTCGTGGCGCTGCTCATCCTCGCCGTCGAGATCGTCATCGTCGCCGCGATCGGCGTCGGCCTGAGCGGCCTCATCGCCCGCCCGCTGTTTTCCGTCGCGTCCACCTACCTCGTGGTCTCCGCACTCGTCATCGGCACGATCATCGTCTTCGCGCTCGGCGGCCTGGCCGTGCGCAGCGAGGCGACGAGCTACAGCCGCCCCTACGACAACAACGGCAACGTGGACTGCGAGAGCTGGGAGAGCTACACGTACGAGGCGCCGCGGTTCGACCTCGTGTGGTGGGCGCTCGCCGCCAACCCGTTCGTCGTGCTCGCCGACGCGACCCCCACCGAGTTCAGCAAGGACGGCTATCCGGTCGATCTGTACGGGCAGATCAAGTGGGGCGTCCGCAGCGCGCAGCTCTCGCCGCTGGAGCAGCGCTGGGACGACTGCGATCCGGAGAGCGGCTCTCAGACCGCCGAGGAGGTGATCGACGAGACCGTGCCGAGCTGGTTCGTCGGGCTCGGCGTGCAGGTCGTGCTCGCGGGGGCGCTGTTCGCGGGAGCATGGGCCCGCACCCGGACGCCCGCGCGGCGGCTGCCGCCGGGCACCCGCATCGCCTGAGCGTCGGGGCCGAGGAAGACGCCACCGACCGTTCACCGGCCGTCCACCGACGGGTCGACGGACGGCCATGCGGCAGCGGTGGTCTGGACGGGTACCCGTCTGCGCTCAGTCGAGCCTTCTTCCAGGAGCCCCCATGCCCCGACTGCACTCCGTGGCCGCCGTCACGGCGGCGTGCGCGCTGAGCGCCGCCGCCCTGATCTCCGCCCCCGTCGCCGCCTCCGGTGCCATCCCTCCCGGCGAGCCCGCGCCGACCGGCGAAGCAGGGCTCGTCCTCAACGAGATCGTGTACGACGACGCGCCGACCGGGCTCGCCGACCAGATCGAGATCTACAACGCGGGCTCGGCGAGCGTCGACCTGACCGGCTGGCGGGTCTCGGACGAGAAGCGCGACAGCTTCGGCGCGGCACCGGCCGGGACGGTGCTCGCACCGGGCGCGTTCCTCGTCCTGGTGAAGGACGTGGACTTCGCCTTCGGCCTGGGCAAGGGGGACGAGGTCGTCCTCCACGACCCGGAGGGGGTCGAGGTCGATTCCTACGCCTACGCGAACACCGCGCCGCTGGCGGTCTGGGCGCGCTGCGCCGACGGGACGGGCGCCTGGGCGCATGCCATGGCGGCGACACCGGGCGCGCCCAACGACTGCCGGGTCGCGCCGGTCGCGGGGTCGATCCGCATCAACGAGGTCGACTCGCAGCCGGCCGACTGGGTCGAGTTCCACAACTCGGGGACGGAGGCGCTCGATGTCTCCGGATACGAGATCCGCGACAACTCCGATGACCACCGGTGGCGCTTCCTGCCGGGCGCCACGATCGAACCAGGAGCGTTCCTCGTCGTCGATGAGGGCACGATCGGGCTCGTCGACGGCGTGGAGGCGGCGTTCCGCGACTCCATCGGGATCGGCAGCGCCGACCGCATCCGCCTCTTCGACACCGCGGGCACGCTCGTCGACGACACGCAGCCCTGGGAGGGACACGCCGCCATCGACGGGGACTTCGCCGCCGCCACGCTCGCGCGCTGCCCGGACGGTGCCGGCGCCTTCGTGCTCGCCCACGCGACCCCGGGAGCGGCGAACTCCTGCGTCCTCCCGGACGTCGCGATCAACGAGATCGAGTCCAACGGCGACGCGACCGACTGGGTGGAGGTCGTGAACACCGGCAGCGCCACGGTCGACCTGTCCGGCTGGACCGTCATGGACGGCGATCCGGTCGGACACGCCTCGGAGACGACGCCGCTGCCGGCGGGGACGCTGCTGCCCCCGGGCGGATACCGGGTCTTCGATCAGCCCACCGACTTCGTCTTCGGGCTGGGCAACGGCGACACCGTGACGCTGCGGGACGCGAACGGACTCACCATCGACGAGCACGTCTACTCCGCGCATGCCGACGGCGTCTGGGCGCGCTGCGCCGACGGGACGGGCACGTTCATCGACGCGCCGGCAGCGACGAAGGGGCAGCGCAACGCCTGCGGGAACCCGGTGCGGATCAACGAGGTCGAGTCCGACGGTGGGGCGCCGGACGACTGGATCGAGCTCGTCAACCCGACCGGCGCCTCGCTCGACATCGGTGGCGCCGTCGTGAAGGACGACGACGACGCCCACGCCTACACCGTTCCCGTCGGCACGACGATCCCGGCCGGAGGCTTCTTCGTCATCGAGCGTTCGGCCCTCGGCTTCGGGCTGGGCGCGGGCGACGCCGTCCGCCTCTTCGACGGTGAGCTGCTCATCGACGAGACCGCCTGGGGCGAGGGCCACGCGGCGACCTCCTGGGGCCGCTGCCCTGACACCACGGGAGCCTTCGCGGCGACCGCGACGCCGACGAAGGGCGCGCCGAACGTGTGCGCGGGCGAGGTCGCCGTCGGCACCTGGCCGGGGTCGGCCGAGGTGCGGGTGCTCGACGACGTGCCGACGTTCCTCGAGGACAGTTCCGGCCTCGACGTGCAGGAGACCGCGGACGGGGCATTCCTCTGGGCCGTGGACAACGGCGAGGGGCGCATCTGGAAGCTCGAGGCCCACGCGGACGGCTCGGTGGAGAAGGCCGCGGGCTGGGACGAGGGCAAGCGCGTGCGCTTCGCCAAGGACGCCGGGAACCCGGGCGCCGCAGGGCCGGACACCGAAGGCATCACGGTCGACGGGAGGGGCCTGGTCTACGTGGCGTCCGAGCGCGACAACAGCGCCAAGGGTGTGAACCAGAACGTGCTGCTGCAGGTCGATCCGGACGCGGCGGCCGGCGATCTCGTGGCGCAGCGGGAATGGGATCTCACGGCGATGCTCCCGGCGGTCGGCGCGAACCTCGGCATCGAGGCCGTGCAGTGGGTGCCGGACAGTGCGCTGAACGGAAAGCTCTTCGACGACACCACCGGGACGGCCTACGACCCGGCCGTGCATCCGGGACACGGCGACGGTCTCTTCTTCGTCGCGGTGGAGGACAATGGGCACGTCTACGCCTTCGCGCTCGCCGGGGACGGCACGGCCACGCTCGTCTCCGAGATCTCCCCCGGGCTCACCGGTGTCATGGCGCTCGACTGGGATGCCGTCCGCGGCACCCTGTGGGCGGTGTGCGACGACGGCTGCCAGGGCCGCTCCGCCGAGCTCAGCCTGAACGGGACCGCCCAGCCCGGGATCGCCCACTACGCACGGCCCGCGGGCATGCCCGACATCAACAACGAGGGCTTCACCACGGCTCCCGCATCGCTCGCGGTCGACGGACAGCGTCCGGTGTGGTGGTTCGCCGATGGCTTCGCCTCGGAGGCGCTGCGCACCGGCACGCTGCCGGGCGGCACAGGCGCCGAGAACCCCGGCGGCGAGAACCCTGGTGGGGAGAACCCGCCGCTTCCCGGCTCGGAGCTCGTGGACGGCAACCGCCACGGCGTCACCGTCGATCCGGCGGTGGCCGCACGGGGGCAGCGGGTCACCGTCACGGTCGGCGCGGATGCCGTCGGAGCGCGGGCGCAGGTCTGGATGTACTCCGACCCGGTCCGCTTGGCTGCGGGGACGCTTTCGGCGACGGGTGCCCTCGCGGTCACCGTTCCGATGGACGCGCCGCTGGGCGCGCACCGCATCGCCGTCTACGCGGCGGATGGGACGCTCCTCGGCTGGGCCGACCTGCGCGTCACCGCCGCGGGCGAGGGGCTGGCCGCGACCGGAGCGGACCTGCCGGTGGCCGCCACCGCGCTCGCGCTGATGCTCCTCGCGACCGGGGTCCTCGCGCTGCGCCGTCGGAAGCGCACCGCCTGACCGGGGGAGGGGTGCGGGCGGTCGCCTGCATCCCTCCCCGGCGGGGACCTCGATGTCGGTGCCGCCGCCTAGACTCGAGAGGTCATGACCGAAGCCCCTCTCATCGTCCCCGGATCCGTCGGCCCGCAGTCCTCCGGCGCCCCCGCGCAGGACGACCTCCTCGCCGGCCTCAACCCCCAGCAGCTCGAGGCCGTCACGTATCGCGGCCCCGCGCTGCTCATCGTCGCCGGTGCCGGCTCGGGCAAGACGAGCGTGCTCACGCGCCGCATCGCCTCGCTCCTGCGCAGCCGCGAGGCGTGGCCGAGCCAGATCCTCGCCATCACCTTCACCAACAAGGCCGCCGGCGAGATGCGCGAGCGCGTCGAGGGGCTCATCGGCGACGCCGCGCGCGGCATGTGGATCTCCACGTTCCACTCCGCGTGCGTGCGCATCCTCCGCCGCGAGGCGCAGCAGTTCGGGTTCACCAAGAACTTCACCATCTACGACTCCGGAGACTCCCGCGCCCTCCTCAAGCGGCTGGTCAAGGAGCACGAGGCCGACGCCTACGGGCTCACCCCGGCGGCGGTCCAGGGGCGCATCTCCAAGCTCAAGAACGAACTCTCCGATGCCGAGTCCTACGCGCGACAGGCCAACATGAGCGACCCGGCCGAGCGCGTCTTCGTCGAGGTCTTCGCCGACTACCAGCGCCAGCTCCAGAAGGCCAACGCCTTCGACTTCGACGACCTCATCGGGCAGACGGTCTACCTGTTCCGGGCGTTCCCCCAGGTCGCCGACACCTACCGCCGCCGCTTCCGGCACATCCTCGTCGACGAGTACCAGGATACCAACCACGCGCAGTACGCGCTCATCCACGAGCTCACCCGTCCGGTGTCCGGCGTCGGCGCGACCCCCGAGCCCTACGCCTCCAACGGCATGATGATCTTCGAGCCCGACCCCTCGCCGGCGCCGGGCGCCGGCGAGGCCGGGGCGTCGCTGACGGTGGTCGGCGACTCGGATCAGTCGATCTACGCCTTCCGCGGCGCGGACATCCGCAACATCAGCGAGTTCGAGCGCGACTTCCCGGGCGCGAAGGTCGTGCTCCTCGAGCAGAACTACCGCTCGACGCAGAACATCCTCTCCGCGGCGAACGCCGTCATCGGCAACAACTTCGACCGCAAGGACAAGAAGCTCTGGAGCGACCGCGGCGAGGGCGACAAGATCATCGGCTTCACCGGCTACTCGCAGCACGACGAGGCCCAGTTCGTCGCCGACGAGATCGAGGCCCTGCACCGCAAGGGCATGCCGTACTCGGAGATGGCCGTCTTCTACCGCACGAACTCGCAGTCCCGCGCGCTGGAGGAGATCTTCATCCGCTCGGCCGTGCCCTACAAGATCATGGGCGGCACGAAGTTCTACGAGCGCGCCGAGATCAAGGACGCGCTGGCCTATCTCGTGGCGGTCGCCAACCCCGCCGATGAGATGGCGGTGCGCCGCATCCTCAACAAGCCGCGGCGCGGCATCGGCGACGTCACCGAGACCGCCATCGCCCGCTTCGCCGAGGAGCACGGCATCTCCTTCCGCGATGCCTTGTCGCTGCCGGGCCAGCTCGGCGTCGGGCCGAAGATCCAGGCCGCCATCGCCCAGCTCGACGCCGTGCTCGCCGAGGCGACCGCGATCATGCTGCCGCCGACGGGCGAGGTGCCGCCGCCCACCTCCGTGGCGGACGGGCTCAGCCTGCTGCTCTCCAAGAGCGGCTACCTCGACGCGCTGCGCGCCAGCCGCGATCCGCAGGACGAGGCCCGCGTGGAGAACCTCGACGAGTTCGTGGCCGTGACCCGCGACTTCGCGCGCAACAACCCCGAGGGCACCATCACCGACTTCCTCACCGAGGTCGCGCTGGTCTCCGACGCGGACGACCTCGACGACGAGTCCGGATCGGTCTCGCTCATGACGATGCACACCGCCAAGGGCCTGGAGTACGACGCGGTCTTCGTCACCGGCGTGGAGGAAGACCTCATCCCGCACCGCATCTCGGCGGGGGAGCCCGGGGGACCGCAGGAGGAGCGACGCCTGTTCTACGTGGGCATCACCCGCGCCCGCAAGCGCCTGCACCTGTCCCTGGCGATGACCCGCGCGCAGTTCGGCGAGGTGACGGTCGCCATGCCCAGCCGGTTCCTGCAGGAGATCCCGGCCTCCCTCATCGACTGGAGGCAGTCCCCGGGCGACGTGAACTCCCGCGGGGGCATGCAGTCGCGTGCGCTGAACGCCCGTCGCTCCGGTGGGTCCGGCGACCGCTTCGGCGTGAAGGCCCTGCCCCGCGAGTCCCTCAAGCCGCTCTCCACGGCGATGGACAAGATCCCCAACCGCGTCACCGCCAAGATGCGCGACAACGGCGACCTCGAGCTCGCTGCCGGTGACCGCATCCGGCACGACGACTTCGGCGAGGGGAGGGTCGACGCCGTCACGGGCGAAGGCGCCAAGCGCATCGCCCATGTCCGGTTCGACACGGCAGGGCAGAAGAAGCTGCTCATCAAGGTCGCCCCGATCCAGAAGCTCTGACGTCGCGGCGGAGAGGGCGGGGAGACACGGTTAGGCTGGCTCCCATGGCCCTCTTCTCCCGCCGCAAGAAGTCCGGCGACGACGCCGTCGCTCCCGCCCCCTCCGCCGCTCCGGCCACCGAGAGCGAGGAGGACGCGAGCACGGCGACCGAGGAGTCGGAGGCGTCGACGGCCGAGGCCTCGCCCACCGTCGGCATCTCGGTGCAGGCGTTCCGCGGTGTCGGCGCCGAAGCCGGGCCCGAGGTCGCGCTTCCGGATCCGGACGGCCCGCGGCGGCAGCCGCGGC
>NZ_JBNFOC010000011.1:0-92084 GCF_057364585.1 Microbacterium sp. CFSPD4_SD4 | reverse complement strand
GCCCCGTCCGCCCCGCCCCCTCCGCGTGCGGAGTGCAAAAACGCCCCTCCCGCACCCCTCAGACGCCCCTTTCCGATCCCGCACGCTCTGACCGCGGCAGCGCCCCCCGCGTGCGAGCGCGATTAAGTCCCTCCCACGCGCCGGGCACGCCCGTTTCTGATCCCGCCCCCTCCGACCCGGGAACGTCCCGCGTGCGAGTGCGATGACGTTCCTCCCACGCGCCGGGCACGCCCGTTTCTGATCCCGCCCGCTCTGACTAGGGAACGTCTCCCGCGTGCGAGTGCGATGACGTTCCTCCCGCCCGCCGGGCACGCCCCTTTCTGGTCCCGCAACCTCTGGCCCGCGATGGTCCTCGCGTGCGAGTGCGGTTACGCCCCTCCCGCTCGCTGGGGAGGAGCCTTTCGACCCCGCACCGTGGGGGCCGGACCCGCGCGCACCGCGCGGGCCGGATGTTCCTGTCTGGAGAGTGCAAAACCGGCCCTCCCGCAGCCCGGCAGGGCCCCATTTCGATCCCGCACGCGACGCGGCCGACCAAGGCCGATCCGGGCCGTGAATGCCTCGGGCTCGCGCACCCCTCCGGCACCGGGTGCGAGTGCGAAAACGGGCCTCCGCGGAGTGCGGGAGGGGCGAAAACCGTCCCGCACGTATCAGGGGCCGGGGCGGGACCTACGCGGGGTCGCCGCCGAGGGGGCCGACGGACTCGAGGGGCTTCGGGTCGTCGGCACCCGTCTTCCGCGCCCGGGCAATGAGGTTGCCGAGGTGGTAGATCAGCAGCGCCGCGACCGTCCCCAGCACGATCCCGCCGAAGGCGAAGTCGCCGAGCTGCATCGTGAACCCGGCGATGCCGATCACGAGGGACACCGCTGCGGTGTACTGGTTGACCGGACGAGAGAAGTCGACGCGGCTGTCGACCCAGATCTTGATGCCGATGATGCCGATGAGGCCGTAGAGCGCCGTCGTCGCACCGCCGAGCACGCCCGCGGGGATCGAGTTGAACACCTCGCCGACCTTGGGGGAGAACGCCAGGAGGATCGCGAACAGACCCGCCACCCAGTACACGGCGGTGGAGTACACGCGGGTCGCGGCCATGACGCCGATGTTCTCGCCGTAGGTCGTGGTGCCCGAGCCGCCGAAGCCGCCGGCGATGGTCGTGGCGACACCGTCGGCGATGAGGGCGCGACCGGTGTGGCGGTTGATCGCGGGGTCTTCGGTCATGGTCGCGACGCCGCGCACGTGACCGACGTTCTCCGCGATGAGCACGAGCACGACGGGCAGGAACATCGCGATGGTCGACCAGGTCCCCGGCTCGACGAAGTCCGGGAACTGGAAGTGTGGGAGGCCGATCCAGGGGGCGTCCGCGATGAGCTCCGCCGGGGTCTTGTCGCCACGGAGCGGGTTGGGCACCTCGAACGAGCCGTTGAACGCGGCCCAGATGAAGCCGACGGCGACGCCGAGGAAGATCGAGATGCGGCCGAGGAAGCCCCGGAAGAGCACCGCGAAGAGGATGATCGCGACGAGGGTGATCGTGGCGGTCACGGGGTCGAGCGCGAAATTGCTCCAGGCGGTGGGGGCGAGGTTGAAGCCGATGAGCGCGACGATGGCGCCGGCGACGACCGGGGGCATCAGGGCATCGACCCAGCGGAGGCCGACGAACTGCACGACGAGACCGACGACCGCGAGGAGCACGCCCACCGCGACCACGCCCGCGAGGGCCGAGCCGGTGCCGCCCGCCGCGACGGCCGCGGTGATGGGGGCGATGAAGGCGAACGAGGAGCCGAGGTAGCTCGGCAGCTGGTTCTTCGTGATGAGGAGGAAGAGCAGCGTGCCGATGCCGCTGAAGAGCAGCGTGGTCGACACGGGGAAGCCGGTGAGCGTCGGCACGAGGAACGTGGCGCCGAACATGGCGACGACGTGCTGGGCGCCGATGGCGATGGTCGCGGGCCAGGACAGACGTTCCTCGGGGGTGACGACGGCGCCGGGCTCGACGGTGCGGCCGTTTCCGTGCAGCTTCCACAAAGCCATGTGGGCTCCTCAGGGTTCGGGATCGGGGGCGGAGTGCTGGAGCAACACTACCGATTCCTGAGTTTTCCCTGTGCGCCCGGAGGCGGCGGGGAGCGCGGCGTCAGGCGCCGAGGCGGTCGATGAGCTCGCGGTAGCGGGCGGCCGTCCGGGCCACGACCTCCTCGGGCAGCACGGGGGGCTCGCCCTGCTTGTCCCAGTTCGCCGCGAGCCAGTCGCGCACGATCTGCTTGTCGAAGCTCGCCATCCGCTCCGCCGGGGTCGACCCCGTGCGCCAAGCCTCGGCGTCCCAGTACCGGGAGGAGTCGCTCGTGAGGACCTCGTCGGCGAGGCGGAGGGTGCCGTCGGCGTCGGTCCCGAACTCGAACTTCGTGTCGGCGAGGATGAGGCCCTTCTCCTCGGCGATGGCCGCGGCACGACGGTAGATCGCGAGCGAGGCGTCGCGGAGCTCGGCCGCCCGGTCCGCCCCGACGAGCTCGACGACGCGGTCGAACGTGATGTTCTCATCGTGTTCGCCCATCGGCGCCTTGTAGGCCGGGGTGAACAGCGGCTCGGGCAGGCGGTCGCCGTTCTGCAGCCCTTCCGGCAGGGCGATGCCGCACACGGTGCCGTGCTCCTGGTACTCGGCCCAGCCGGAGCCGGTGATGTACCCGCGCACGACGCACTCGATCGGCAGCATCTCGAGCGACTGGGCGAGCATGGCTCGATCGGCCACCTCCTCCGGCAGGTCGCCGTCCGTGAGGTGGTTCGGCACGTCGAGCTGGGCGAACCACCAGCGGCTGAGGCGCGTCAGCAGGGCGCCCTTGTCGGTGATGCCAGGGGAGAGCACGACGTCGAAGGCGCTCACCCGGTCGGACGCGACGACGAGGATGCGGGTGTCGGCCGGGTCCTCCGAGGCGTAGAGGTCGCGGACCTTTCCGGAGTAGAGGTGTCGCCACCCGGGGATGGCCTGCGCGTTTCCTGCGGACGGTGTGCTCACCCGCCCATTATCCCCGTGATGCGTGTTCTTCCGCGCCGAGACCCCGCGTTCGCGTCGAGACCCCGGGGTGTGCGCGTCGGAACCCCGGGGTCTCGCCGGAAAACCGGGGTCTCAACGGAGGAGGGGCGGGTGTATAGTCCATGTGGACTATACGACGGGGTGACAGAGCAGGGGACGGGGGAGTGTGGGTGGGGAAGAGCAGGGATGTGGTGGCGGGACTCACGCCGCTCGGGGTGATGGTGCTCGCGCTGCTCCGCGAGAGCGACATGCACCCGTACGAGATGGTGCGCCTGCTCCGCGCGCGTCACGACGACCGGCTCATCACCGTCACCAACGGCACGCTGTACCACACGGTCGCCCGGCTCCAGCGGGCCGGTCTGCTCGACGAGGTCGGCACGGATCGCGAGGGCAACCGACCGGAGCGGACGACCTACACCCTCACCGACGCCGGCCGGGAGGCGGTGGTCGCGTGGGTGCGTCGTGCCCTCCCGCGCATCGACCGCGAGACCGACGCCCGCGTCGCGCTCGCCGAGTCGCACAACCTCGACCGCGACGACGCCGTCGCGCTGCTGCAGGAGCGACGGGAGGCCCTCGTCGCCTCGTACGCGCTGCACCACGACGGCCTCGCCGCCGCCCGCACCAAAGGGGTCCCGCCGCAGGTCCTCGTCGAGATCGAACGGCAGGAGGCGCTGCTCGACGCCGAGCTCCGCTGGCTCGACACCCTCCTCACCCGCCTCGACGGCGACGAGCTCCGCTGGGGCCCCGACGCCTTCGACGACACCGACCGCTACCGCGCCCAGCGAAAGGCTGCACAGCAATGACCGATTCCCGCCAGACCTCGGGGCCCGAGACGGGGCCCTTCGCCGCCGGTCACGCGCCGAAGAGTCCGTGGCCCGCGCTCTGGGCCCTCGTCATCGGGTTCTTCATGATCCTCGTCGACACCACGATCGTGTCCGTCGCGAACCCGGCGATCAAGGCCGCCCTCGACCCCGACACGAACAACCTCGACAACGTCGTGTGGGTCACCAGCGCCTACCTGCTCGCCTACGCCGTGCCGCTGCTCATCACCGGACGACTCGGCGACCGCTTCGGCCCGAAGAACATCTACCTCATCGGACTCGCGGTCTTCACCCTCGCCTCGCTCTGGTGCGGACTGTCGACGACGCTCGAGGGCCTTATCGCGGCCCGCGCGGTGCAGGGGCTCGGCGCCGCGTTCATGACGCCGCAGACCATGGCCGTCATCACCCGCACCTTCCCGCCGAACCGCCGCGGCGCGGCGATGGGCCTGTGGGGTGCCACGGCCGGCGTCGCCACGCTCGTCGGCCCCCTCGCGGGCGGTCTGCTCGTCGACGGCTTCGGGTGGGAGTGGATCTTCTTCGTCAACCTCCCCGTCGGCGTCGTCGCCTTCGTGCTCGCCTGGATCCTCGTGCCGAAGCTGAAGACCCACCCGCACCGGTTCGACCTCGTCGGCGTCGTGCTCAGCGCGGTCGCGCTCTTCCTCATCGTCTTCGGACTGCAGGAGGGCGAGAAGTACGACTGGGGAACCATCGCGGGACCGATCTCGGTCTGGGGTCTCATCATCGCCGGCGTCGTGGTGCTCGCGCTCTTCATCGTGCAGCAGGCGCGTACCCGCAGCGAACCTCTCGTGCCCCTCGCCCTCTTCCGCGACCGGAACTTCTCCGGCGCGAACGTGGCGATCGCGGCGGTCGGCTTCACGGTCACGAGCATGTCGCTGCCGATGATGTTCTTCCTGCAGACCGCGCGCGGCCTCACCCCGACCGAGGCCGCGATGCTGCTCATCCCGATGGCCGTGCTGTCGGGCGTGCTCGCCCCGGTCGCCGGCAAGATCCTGGACCGCGTCGACCCGCGCATCATCCTCGTCCCCGGTCTGCTCTGCGTCGCAGGCGCCCTGGTCTGGTACTCGGCCCTGACCACGATGGACACCCCGATCCTGATGTTCCTGCTGCCGTCCGCGCTCATGGGCATCGGCAATGCGGGCATGTGGGGGCCGCTGGCGACCACGGCCACGCGCAAGCTGCCGCCGCGACAGGCCGGTGCCGGCGCGGGCATCTACAACACCACCCGCACCATCGGCTCGGTCATCGGCTCCGCCTCGATCGCCGCGTTCATGCAGTCGCGGCTGGAGGCGAACCTCCCCGGTCTGGCCGACGCTCCGGCCGGCACCGGGAGCGGCGCGCTGCCGCCGCAGGTCGCCGAGGGCTTCGCGGCCGGCATGTCCCAGACGCTGCTGCTGCCCGCCGGTGTGATCCTCATCGCGCTGGTCGCCTCGCTGTTCCTCCGCGGGCAGGATCGGAAGGACGAGGCCGTCGCCGCGACCCCTCCGGCGTGACCGCGATGACCCCGACACGCCGGTATCCACGCGGGTTCCGGCGCTGTTCGGGGTCGCGCCGAGATTCCGGTGCGCGGGAGGAGCGGGGTTAGGGTGGATGGTCGGCGGCCGCCGGGTCGCCCTTCCGAACCCCGAGGAGCACTCGACGTGAGCCGCCACCCATCCTCTCCGCCGAGCCGTCTGCGGCGGTTCGGCCGCACCGCCGGCGCGACCGCTCTCGCCGCACTCGTCGCCGCCGGGGCGCTGCTTGCCGGAGCCGCGCCCGCCACCGCGGCCGACGACGGCGAGACCTACGTCATCGGCACCGACACGACCTTCGCGCCGTTCGAGTTCACGAACGAGTCCGGCGACCTGGTCGGCATCGACATGGACCTCCTGCGCGCGATCGCGGAGGACCAGGGCTTCGAGGTCGAGATCCGCCAGCTCGGCTTCGACGCCGCGGTGCAGGCGCTGCAGTCGAACCAGGTCGACGCCGTCATGGCCGGGATGTCGATCACCGAGGAGCGACAGCAGACCTTCGACTTCAGCGACCCGTACTTCACCAGCGGCGTGCAGCTCGGGGTGCTCGAGTCCAGCGACATCGAGTCCCTCGACGACCTCGACGGCAAGACCGTCGCGGTGAAGACCGGCACCCAGGGGCAGACCTTCGCCGAGGAGAACGCCGACGAGTACGGCTTCCGGATCACGCCCTACCAGGACACGACCGACATGGTCGATGCGGTGAAGGCCGGACAGGCCGTCGGCTACTTCGAGGACTTCCCCGTGCTCGCCTACGGCATCCAGCAGGGGTCGGGCTTCCGTCTCGTCGGCGAGCCCGCGCTCGGCGGCGAGTACGGCTTCGCGGTGAACAAGGGCGAGAACGCCGAGCTCCTGGAGATGTTCAACGCCGGCCTCGCCAACCTGCAGGACTCCGGCGAGTACGACGAGATCGTGGACACCTACCTCGCGACGGGTGACGACGCGCAGGAGGCGCAGCCCACCGACATCATCTCGGTCGCGGTGAAGTACTGGCCGGCCCTCATGCAGGGTCTGTGGCTCACCATCCTCGCCACGATCGTCGCGGTGATCGCGGCGTTCATCCTCGGGATCATCTTCGGCTTCGGACGCCTGTCGAAGTTCGCGCCGTTCCGCTGGATCGCGACGGCCTACGTCTACGTCTTCCGCGGGACCCCGATCCTGATCCAGGCGTTCTTCGTGTTCTTCGCCATCCCGCAGCTGATCCCCGACCTCAAGTTCGACCCGTTCGTGGCCGGTGCGATCACCCTGTCGCTGAACACCGGTGCGTACATGACGGAGATCATCCGCGGCGGCATCCAGGCCGTCGACCCCGGTCAGGCGGAGGCGTCGCGCTCGCTCGGCCTCAGCCACTGGAAGACGATGCGCAAGGTCGTGCTGCCGCAGGCGTTCCGGATCATGATCCCGTCGTTCGTGAACCAGGGCATCATCACGCTGAAGGACACCTCGCTCATCAGCGTCATCGGTCTCGCCGAGCTGACGTTCGTCTCGCGCCAGATCATCGCCTCGACGTATCTCTCGGCACAGGTGCTGACGATCGTCGCCATCATCTACTTCGTCGTGATCACGCTCCTGACGCTGCTCGCGAACCGCCTGGAGAGGAAGGCCAACGCATGAGCAAGATCGAGGTCAGGGGCCTGCACAAGTCGTTCGGCGACAACGAAGTGCTCAAGGGCATCGACCTCACGGTCGAGGACGGTGAGGTCATCGCCGTGATCGGCCCCTCCGGCTCCGGCAAGTCGACGCTGCTGCGCTGCCTCAACAAGCTCGAGGAGCCGACGTCGGGGCACGTGATCATCGACGGGGTCGACCTCACCGACAAGAGCGTGAAGCTGGACGAGGTGCGCCAGCGCATCGGCATGGTGTTCCAGCACTTCAACCTGTTCCCGCACATGACCGTGCTGGAGAACATCACGCTCGCCCCGGTCGAGCTCGGCCGCATGACGAAGGTCGAGGCCCGCGACCGCGCCCGCTCGCTGCTCGAGCGCGTCGGCCTGTCGGAGAAGGCGGACGCGAAGCCCGCGTCGCTCTCCGGCGGTCAGAAGCAGCGCGTGGCCATCGCCCGTGCACTCGCGATGGACCCGGAGATCATGCTGTTCGACGAGGCCACCAGCGCTCTCGACCCGGAGATGGTCGGCGAGGTGCTGCAGGTCATCCGCGACCTCGCCGAGGGCGGCATGACCATGGTGCTCGTGACTCACGAGATGGGCTTCGCGCGCGAGGTGTCCGACCGCACGGTCTTCATGGACGGCGGAGTCGTGGTCGAGGAGGGGACTCCCGCCGACCTGTTCGGCGCCCCCAAGAACGAGCGCCTCCAGGACTTCCTGTCCAAGGTCCTCTGACCCCGTTGAAGTAGCGCAAATGGCTGCATCCCCGGTCGGGATGCAGCCATTTGCGCTACTTCAACGGGGACGGTCGCCGACGAATCGTCGCACTGACGAGAGCGGCGACGGCGCACAGGCCCGCGGCGGCGAACCAGGCCGCGGTGTAGTGGCCGGTGTGGTCCCGTACGAGCCCGGCGAGGACGGACGCGATGCCGGCGCCGATCTGGTGCGCCGCGAACACCCACCCGAAGACCAGGGGTCCGCGGTCGCGGAAGACCTCCCGGCAGAGGGCGATCGTCGGCGGCACCGTCGCGACCCAGTCCAGGCCGTAGATCACGATGAACACCACGATGCTCGGCTGCACCTCCGCCGAGAGCAGGCTCGGCAGGAACACCAGGCTCACGCCGCGGAGGGCGTAGTAGGCGGCGAGCAGGATGCGCGGATTCACCCGGTCGGTCAACCATCCGGAGAACACGGTGCCGAGGATGTCGAACACGCCGACGACCGCGAGCAGGCCGGCGGCCGTCGTCGTCGGCATCCCATGGTCATGGGCGCTCGGGATGAAGTGCGTGCCGATCAGGCCGTTCGTCGTGGCGCCGCAGATAGCGAAACCGGCGGCCAGAGCCCAGAACGTCCGCGTGCGGGCGGCGTCACGGAGCGTCGTCAGCGCGAGTCGAGCGGCACCCCACGCCGTCCCGCGGGGGCGCGGAGCGGAGGCGATGGGCTCCGCGCTCTCGCCATAGCGTGCGACGCCGAGGTCGCTCGGGCGGTTGCGGAGGAAGATCCAGACGAGGGGCACCACGGCGAGCGCGCCGCCCGCGATGACGAGCGAGGCTCCGCGCCAGCCGATGTCCTCCGCCGCGGCCGCGATCACCGGGAGGAAGATGAGCTGTCCCGTCGCGCTGCCGGCGGTGAGCACGCCCGAGACCAGCCCGCGCCGGGTGGCGAACCACGTGTCGGTGATGGTGGCCGCGAACACCAGAGCCATCGATCCCGTCCCGAGGCCGATCAGCACGCCCCACGTGAGGATGAGCTGGCCGGGTGTCGCGACGAAGACGCTGAGCGCGGCCCCGGCGCCGATCACGAACAGCGCGACGACCGTCACCGCGCGGATGCCGAACCGTTGCATCAGCGCCGCGGCGAAAGGAGCGATCAGGCCGTAGAGCAGGAGGTTGACGGAGACGGCGAGGGAGAGCTCGGCCGTGGTCCAGCCGAACTCCTCCTCGAGCGGGACCATGAGCACCCCAGGGGCGGCGCGGAATCCCGCGGCGCCGATGAGGGCGATGAGGGCGACGAGTGCGACCGTCCACGCGGGGTGGAGGCGGCGACGGGTCTTGGCGGGGCGGTCGACGGACTCGGCGGTCATGCGGCGTGTCCGCCGTGCAGGGCGAAGGGCTCGCCGCCCATGCTCCGTCGCGCCCAGAGAGTGCTGTCGGCGTCGAGGGGAGCGGCGCACCGGGAGCACCAGTCCGCGGACTCGGCGGCGGTCCCGCACCGGGCACAGGACACGACCAGTCCCCACGGGCCCTCGGGGTCGGTGCGGCGGGAGAACCGTGCGTACGCATGCAGGATGGGCAGCGTCTCCTCGCCGGCTGCGGTGAGCCGGTACCCCTTCCGTCCTTCGCCGCGGTCGTCCCGGGTCACGAGTCCGGCCTCCGTCATCAGGGCGAGCCGACGTGCCAGGACCGAGTCCGCGGCGCCGGAGGCGTCTCGCAGCTCGTCGAACCGGGTGCGGCCCGAGAAGAGCTCTCGCAGGATGAGGAGAACCCACGGGTCGGCGATCACATCGGCGGCGCGGGCGATCGGGCAGGACGCGGAGGACCAGTCGGAGCGGAGCGGCATCCTGCTACTTTCTTGAAGAAAGTGAGGCTTGTCAAGCATCCGCTTCGAATCGCCCAAATGGCTGCATTCCCGGTCGGGATGCAGCCATTTGCGCTACTTCAACGGGGTCGGTCAGTCAGCGACGCGGGCAGCGATGTCGGTGCGGTGGTGGGACCCCTCGAGGCGGATGCGGCCGAGGGCGTCGTAGGCGCGGTCGCGGGCGGTGCGGAAGTCCGGGGCCACGGCGACCACGTTCAGGACACGGCCACCCGTCGCGATGAGCGAACCCCCCGGGGCGTCGGGGCTCGCGGTCGCGGCGTGCACCAGGCGGACACCCTCCACGGCGGCGGCCTCGTCCAGACCCTCGATCGGGCGCCCCGTCTGCGGCGCCTCCGGGTACCCCTCGCTCGCCAGGACCACGGTGATCGCGACCTCATCGCGGAACACGGGCTCCGGCTGGTCCTCGAGCGTGCCGGAGGCGGCGGCGAAGAGGAGCTGGGACAGCGGGGTCTCCAGTCGCGGCAGCACGACCTGGGTCTCCGGGTCGCCGAAGCGTGCGTTGAACTCGATCACGCGCACGCCCTGCGGGGTGAGGATGAGACCGGCGTAGAGGAGACCGATGAACGGGGTCCCCTCCGCGTCGAGCTGCCGGACGACCGGGAGGGCGACGTCGCGGGTGACCTCTTCCACGAACGCCTGCTCGCTGCCGAACTGCTCCGCGAGCCAGGGCAGCGGCGAGTACGCCCCCATGCCGCCGGTGTTGGGGCCGGCGTCGCCGTCGAGGGCCCGCTTGAAGTCCTGTGCCGGGCTGAGCGCGCGCACGGTGTCGCCGTCGCTGAGGAAGAACAGCGAGACCTCGGGGCCGGACAGGAACTCCTCGACGAGGACGGGACCGGCCGGGAGGTACTGCTCCGCGTGGGCCAGGGCCTCGGCGCGGTCGGAGGTGACGATGACGCCCTTGCCCGCAGCGAGCCCATCGGCCTTGACGACGTAGGGGGCTCCGAGCTCGCCGAACGCGGACTCGACCTCGGCGACCGTGGCGGCGCGGACCGCGCGGCCCGTTGGCACGCCGGCGGCGTCCATGACGCGCTTGGCGAAGGCCTTGGAGCCCTCGAGCTGCGCGGCGGCCTTGCCCGGCCCGAAGACGGGGATGCCGCGGCCCCGGAGCTCGTCCGCGACGCCCGCCACGAGAGGGGCCTCCGGGCCGATGACGACGAGGTCGACCGCGTGCTCGTTCGCGAAGGCCGTGACCGCGGCGCCGTCCAGCGGGTCGAGGGCGACGGGTGTCGCGTCCTGCGCGATGCCCGCGTTGCCGGGGGCGACGAGGATCTCGTGCGCGGGGGACTCGGCGCGCAGCGCCAGGATGATCGCGTGCTCACGGGCACCGGAACCGAGGACGAGGATCTTCACCCGTCCAGCCTATCGAGGCGCGTGCGCGGGGTTTCGGTCGGTCCCGGTCAGAGCTCGATGGGACGCTCGTCCGCCGTGTCCCAGGGCACGGTCCAGCCGGTGGCGTCGAACAGGGCGTCGAGCACCATGGCGGTGAAGCCCCACACGATCGTGCCGTCGACGTCGAACGCGGGCCCGCGGAACGTGCGCCCGGCACGGAACAGGGTCGAGGTGAAGCGGGTCGCCGGGTCGAGGAGCTGCGCGACGGGGACGCGGAACACCTCGACGGTCTCCGCGTGGTCGACGGCGACGACGCGCGACGGCGACTGCCACCAGGCGAGCACCGGGGTGACCAGGTGGTTGCTCGCGGCGAGGGGGATCACGGGGAGCGTGGCGAGCACCTCGACTCCCGCGGGATCGAGGCCGGTCTCCTCCTCGGCCTCGCGCAGCGCCGTGGCGACGGCGTCGGCATCGGCCGTTTCGGCGCGCCCGCCGGGGAAGGAGACCTGGCCCGGATGGGAGGAGAGGGTCGGGGCGCGACGCTGCAGCAGGACGTCGAGGTCGCGCGCGACGGCCGCGTCGACGGTCGGTGCGGGGATGCGGTCGAGGACGCCGAAGAGGATGAGGACCGAGGCGTCGTGGGCGCGGCCCGGATCCCCGAGCGGAGGGATCGGCACGCTCCAGGAGTGGTCGGCCGCGGCGGCGAGCAGCTCGGCGCGGGCGCCCTGGGGATGCATGCTCATGCCATCGAGCTTATGACCGGGGCCGCCGCGGCGGATCTAGGGTGGGGGGATGGCCAGGAAGATCGACATCGTCGACGGACGCGCGGCGCTCGGTGCCGTGCGCGACGCCGAGGCCGCGGGGACGAAGCCGGCGCGGCCGGAGCTCGCCACCGCGGTGCGCTACCTGCTGCAGCTGCTCGACGAGAAGGCACCGGGCAACAGCGTCGAGGTGCGCGTCCCGCCGTTCGGAGCCGTGCAGGTGATCCAGGGGCCGCGGCACACCCGTGGGACTCCGCCGAACGTGGTGGAGATGGACGCCGCCACCTGGATCGCGGTCGCGACCGGCGCGGAGGCATGGGCGGACGCCGCGACGGCCGGACGCATCCACGCCTCGGGCACGCGCGCGGATCTCACGGGAGTCCTCCCGCTGCGCCCCTAGCGCCGGGCCACGACGAGCGGCACCCCGGTGTGCGGGTGCGGGAAGACATCGACGGGCTGCCCGTAGACCTCCTCGATCCGTGCGGCCGTGAGGACCTCGGCCGGCGTGCCGGTGGCGGAGACCCGACCGCCCGCGAGCAGAGTGACGCGGTCCGCATGCGCGAGAGCGGCGTTGAGGTCGTGC
Organism: Microbacterium sp. CFSPD4_SD4; assembly: GCF_057364585.1. Classification (NCBI taxonomy): domain Bacteria; kingdom Bacillati; phylum Actinomycetota; class Actinomycetes; order Micrococcales; family Microbacteriaceae; genus Microbacterium; species Microbacterium sp. CFSPD4_SD4. Next base: position 79,843 of record NZ_JBNFOC010000011.1, on the reverse strand, counting down.
AGCACGACCGCGACCGCGACCCCGGCCTCCGCCCGCCTGCGGATCACCCGCATGACGTCTTCGTGATGCTTGAGGTCCAGGGCCGCCGTCGGCTCGTCGAGCAACAGGATCCCGGTGTCCTGGGCGAGCACGCGGGCCAGCGCCACCCGCGCGCGCTCACCCCCGGAGAGCGAGGGGACGGAGCGCTCCCGCAGCGCCGTGACCTCGGTCGTCGCCATCGCCGCCGCCACGACGCTGTCGTCCTCCTCGGCGGCCGGGCTCCGCGCCCACGGCGTGCGTCCCATCCGCACGACCTGCTCGACCGTGAAGGGGAAGGTGACGGCGTTCTCCTGCAGCAGCACGGCGCGTTGCCGGGCGAGGTCGCGGGGACGGACACCCGCGACCGGACGGCCGTCGAGGAGGACGGTGCCGGACACCGGAGCGACGTCCCCCGCGAGCACGCCGAACAGGGTGGACTTGCCCGCGCCGTTCGGCCCGACGAGGGCGTGCACCTCGCCGGCGTGGATGGAGATGGCCGCGTCGTCGAGGATGGTGCGTCCGTCCCCGACCCGCACCGTGAGCCCCTGGCCCCTCAGGCGCGGGCTCACGCCCATCCTCCCGACCGCCGCCGCGTCCGCACGAGGAGCCAGAGGAAGAACGGGCCGCCCACGAGGGACGTGATCATGCCGATGGGGAGGTCCGCGAGCGGCACCGCCGTGCGCGCCACGAGGTCGGCGGCCGCGATGAGGAGCGCGCCGCCGAGGGCGGAGGCGATCACGAGCGGGAGGTGTGCGGGGCCGATCAGCATGCGCATCAGGTGGGGCACGACGAGGCCCGCGAACCCGATGATCCCCGCGAAGGCGACCGCGGCGCAGACGAGCAGTGCCACCGTGACGATCACGACCATCCGCAGCAGCTCGACCGGCACGCCCAGGTGCCGGGCGGTGCGCTCGCCGAGGGCGAAGAGATCCAGACCCGGCGCCACGATCAGGGCGACGACGATCCCGATCGCAACGAGCGGCGCGACGAGCTGGATGTTCGACCAGAGGGCGCCGTTCAGCGAGCCGAGCTGCCAGAACACGATCTGCTCGCGCGTCGAGGTCGTGCCGAGGAACGTGAGGAAGGCCATGCCGGCGCCAGCGATGGCGTTGATCGCGATGCCGGTGAGCAGCAGCGTGACCACTTCGGTGCGACCGCCGGAGCGGCTCAGGAGGTAGACGGAGAAGACGGCCGCGAGACCCCCGAGGAAGGCGAAGGCGGGCGTGGTCCACATGCCGAAGGTGGCCAGGCCGAACGTGATGCTGGCCGCCGCTCCGAGCGCCGCGCCGGAGGAGACGCCGATGACGCCGGCGTCCGCGAGAGGGTTGCCGAAGATGGCCTGCATGAGCACGCCGGAGACCGCGAGCGCGGCGCCGACGAGCAGGCCGAGGACCAGTCGGGGGAGGCGGAGGTTGTAGATCACGCCGTCGTCGGTCGCCGCGGCCGGAGTCCCGGCGGTGTCGATGCCGAGGCCGCGCAACAGGACGTCCAGGAGCGCGGTCGGCGACAGGTCGTACTGCCCGCTCGTGATCGACGCGACGCCCGTGACGAGAAGGCCGATGACGAGGGCGATGACGACCGTCGCGAAGCGTAGTCCCCGATGCCGGGTCGGCGTCGGGGTGACGACCTCGCCGGTCACGAGGCGGGTTCCGGCGCGTACAGGGCCCGGGCGAGGGCGCTGATCACATCGGCCGACCGGGGGCCGAAGCTGAGGATCTCGGCGTCCGCCATGTCGATCACCCGCCGGTGTGCTCCTGCGGGGGTCTCGGCGATGGCGGGGATGCGTTCGATGAGCCCGTCGACGCCGCCCACCGATTCCAACCCGTCCGTCATCATCACGAGCACGTCGGGCTGCGCGGCGACGAGTGCTTCCGCGGTCATCGGCTTCATGCCCTCCCAGCCGATCTCCTCCGCGACGTCGACACCGCCGACCGCATCGATGAGGGAGTCCGCCCCGGAGTCCTCGCCGAAGATGTAGTACACGTTGGCGCTCCCGCGTACGTACAGGAAGAGCATGCGTGCGCGGTCCGTCGCGGCGGACGGGGTGACTTCGGCGATCTCCGCGATGGCGGCGTCGAGCTCGGTGTCGAGGCGGGCGATGAGCGCCGTGCCACGCGTCGGGACGCCGAGGGCCGTGGCGATCTCCGTCACGAGCGCGTCGGTGGTGTCGATCCGGCGGTCGCTGGAGATGACGACGACCGCGATGCCCGCATCCCGCAGCTGCTGGCGGACCTCCTTCGGGCCGATCGTGGTGTCGGTGAGCACGACGGTCGGGGCCAGTTCGAGGATGGCCTCCGGGTTGAGCGTGTGCCCGGTCTTGGTGACGACCGGGAGATCCTCGGTGCCGGGGAACTGCGTGGACGCGTCACGTCCGACGACCTGATCGCCGAGCCCGAGCGCGAACACCGTGGAGGCGATCGTGCCGGAGATGTCGATCGGGAGGATGCGATCGACATCCGTGATCTCGACCTCGCGGCCTTCGCTGTCGGTCACGGTGACCGGGAGCGCCGGGGCGGTGTCGTCATCGACGGGCGCGACCGCGTGACTCGCGAGGCACGCGGTCGAGGGGCCCGTCGCTGCGCGCACGTCGGCGACCAGGTCCAGATCGGCGAGAGGAGTCGAGGCCTGCGGGCAGGCGTCGTCGACAGGGGGTGCCGCCGACCCGGGGCCGGAGTCCGACCCGGCGCACGCGGCCAGTCCGAGGGCCAACGCGGCGGCGAGAAGCAGGGCAGGAGCGCGTCGCATTAGGCAAGGCTATCCTAAAACTTGACGCCCTCACTGGCGCCCCTCTACGCTCGGGATCGGCGGCTTGCTTAGCCAAGCCTAACCAAAGTCCACCCTCGCCCGACTGCCGTGCGGCGCCGCAGGGGCGCGCGATCGATCGCGCCCGGCGCGCCGCGGAGAACCGTGAACGCCACAGCACATACGCCCTCAGCGAGCACACGCCTGCGTGTCCTGCTCGCCGCCCTCGTCTCCTTCGTCCTCGTCGCCGCCGGGGCGATGGTCAGCCCACCGGCCCACGCGGCTGCGGCGACCGTCACCGCGGCGGTGTCGTCCGCCGACACCAGCGGCCTCACCGTGCAGGTGCGGGCCGAGGGCCTGCCCGACGTGACGGGCGTCTATGCCGCACTGATCGTGTCGGGCACCGAGAGCGGCATCTCCGCCGGTGGTGGCTACGCCGCGTTCGCGCTGCCCTTCCCGAGCGTGCAGCAGGGGGCCGCGTCCTTCACGCTGCAGGCGCCCGTGGCGTCCCTGGACCGGACGAAGACGTACGAGGTGCTCGTCTGGCAGCAGCACACCGCGCCGACAGCCGCCACGATCTACGGCCGCGGCGACGTCACGGTGACAGCTGCGCAGTGGGACACGGTCTTCGGAACGACGCCCGTCGAGCCGGGTGAGACGGAGCCGGGAGAGACGACTCCAGGCGAGACGGAGCCGGGGGAGACGACTCCCGGCGAGACGGAGCCCGGAGAGACCGAGCCCGGGGAGACCGAGCCCGGGGAGGCCGAGCCCGGGGAGACGGAGCCCGGGGAGACGGCCCCGGGCGAGACCGAGCCGGCGCCCGCCGAAGCCGCCATCGAGGTGTTCCTCGCCGACGGCACGACGCCCGCTGCGGGCGCTCGCCTCCAGGCCGGCGACGAGATCGTCGTCAAGGGCACCGGATACGACCCGGCCGCGAACGTCGGCGGACGCGGCGTCCCGATCCCGTCGAATCTGCCCCAGGGCGCCTATGTGGTCTTCGGCAACTTCGCCGCGACGTGGCAGCCCTCGCAGGGGGCGCCGTCCTCGGCGCGTTCGGTCGGTGCTCAGGCCTGGGCGCTCGCCGAGGATGTGCTGACCCAGGTCCCGACGCAGTACCAGGGTGCGATCCGCGCCCAGTGGGTGGACATCTCGCCCGACGGCTCGTTCCAGGTCACGCTCACGCTCAAGGACACCCCGGCGACGCCCGGCTCCTACGGCGTGTACACCTACCCGGCAGGCGGTGTCGTCAACGCCGACCAGGAGCGCAGCGTCGCTCTGGACTACCGCATCGCCTCGGGGCTGACGACCACCGTGACCGCGGCGACCGCCGAGGACGGCCTCACGGTCACGGCCGCGGCGACGAAGCTCGGTGCCGTCACCGGTGCCTACGCCGCGCTGATCGAGAAGGGTACGGAGGCCGACGTCACCGCCGGAGGCGGCTTCCTCGCGATGCAGTACGTGCGCGGCATCACCGGCGGCGGCTTCAGCGTCGACCTGACCGCGGCGGCGAGTGCTCTGGACCGCTCGAAGACGTACGAGGTGATCGTGTGGCAGCAGCACACGATGCCGACCGCGGACACCATCTACGCGCGCTCCACCGTCACGGTCACCGACGCGCAGTGGAACGCCTTGCTGCCCTCCTCCGGACCGTCGGTCACGACCGCCGTCACCGGCGCCACCGCCGCGGACGGGCTCACGGTGAAGGTCACTGCCGCGGAGCTCGGCGCGGTCACCGGCGCCTACGTGGCGCTCATCGAGGCGGGGACGGAGTCCGAGGTGACCGCCGGCGGCGGCTTCCTCGCCATGCAGTACGTCCGGAACATCGGCTTCGGAGTCTTCGCCGTCGACCTGAACGCGGCGGCGAAGAACCTCGACCGGACGAAGACATACGAGGCGATCGTGTGGCAGCAGCACACGATGCCGACCGCCGACACCATCTACGCGCGCGCAGCGGTCACGATCACCGACGCGCAGTGGCGCGCACTGCTCGGCGAGAAGCCGACCGAGCCGAAGCCCCCGGTCACGCCGATGCCCCCGGTGACGCCGGCGAAGCCGGCCGCGACCGTCCCCGGCGGGTCGCTGCGCTGGGCCATCTCGTCCTCGTTCACGAACTACATCACCGGCCCGATCGCCCAGGGCGCGATCGCCGTGTCCGGTGGCGCCACCCGGTCCGGCGGCCAGTTCCAGTTCGGGCAGACCGTGGGCGGCGACTTCGACGCGGCTTCCGGACGCGGCAGTGTCGTCTACCGCGGTGCCGTGCGCTTCACCGGCCACCACGGGGTGCTCGACGTCACGGTCGCCGATCCGATGATCCGGATCACCTCGGCGTCCTCCGCCACGCTGTTCGTGACGAGCGGGGGTGCGCAGGTGCCGTTCGCGACCCTCGACCTCTCCCGCGCCGTCCGCACGACGGCCGGTGGCGCCGTCACCTACACGGCGGCACCCGCCGCCCTCACGGATGCCGGACGCGACCGCGTCCTCTCGGGGTACGGCACCACGCTCAACCCCGTCTCGTTCACGATCGGCTCCGTCGCCGCCGCTCCGTCGGGTACGACGGGAACGGTCGCGGCGGCCGCGGTCGTCCCGAAGGCCACGCTCCCGACGACCGCGCCGACGGCGGCCGGCATCGAGGTCGACGAGGAGAACCTCGCCGCGCTCGCCGCCGGGAAGACGGCCACGGTCTCCGCCTCCGGCTTCCGTGCGAACGAGGAGGGCATCAAGGTCGTCGTGTACTCGACCCCGGTGCTGCTCGGCACGGTGACGGCCGACGCGGCGGGCGTCGCGACGTGGTCGGGTGCCCTCCCGGCCACACTCGCGGACGGCGAGCACACGCTCACCTTCCAGGGCTCGGTCGATCGCGGTCTCGCGTTCACGCTCGCCAGAGCGACCACGGAGATCGGCGTGTGCACGGTCGAGGGGGCGACCCTGCACTGGGGCTACAAGGAGTCGTTCCGCACGTACATCGAGGGCATCGCGCGGGGCGGCTGGACGCTCACCGACGTGGCCTACGAGTACCCCGCCTTCGTGTGGTCGAACGGCACCGGTTCGCTGCACGACGCGGCGGGCTCGGGCCTGGTCACCTACGGCGGCAGCATCACCTTCACGGGCCACGATGGGGCGCTGAACACGACGCTGGCGAACGCGCGGGTCGAGCTCACGGGCGACACCGGCTACCTCGTGTTCGACGTGACCGGGACCACGCAGGCGGGAGAAGCGGTGGCGCAAGAGGGCGTGCGTCTCGCCGAGTTCGCCCTCGCGGACGCCGCCGTCGTCGACGGCGCGCTGACCCTCGATGCGGTTCCCACGACGCTGACCGCGGCCGGTGCCTCCGCGTTCGGCACGTATGAGGCGGGCGAGGAGCTCGACCCGGTCTCCGCCGTGATCCCGGTCGACGGCGCCTGCGGCACTCCCGCCGAGGAGGAGTCCGAGCCGGAGGCCGAGGCGGACGCGGCGGTGACCGCGATCAGCGCGCCGGTCGCCACCGAGGAAGCTCCGGTGTGGCCCTGGATCGTGGGCGGTCTGGTGGTCGTGGCGCTGGCCGCGACGGGCGGCGTGCTGATCGTGCGTCGCACCCGGAGGGGGGAGCCGGCCGAGACGACGACCGAGGTCTGAGTCCGGCGGCTACCGGAACCGCCCTCCCCGGTGATCGGGGAGGGCGGTTCCGTGTGCGGCTGCGTACGCCCGCAGAGGGTGGGACAATGGAGGCATGCCCTCCCACGACACCCACCAGACCGTCGAAGCGACCGTGCGCCGCGTACCGCGGTACGGCGTGCTCATGGGCATCGGGGTCGTGCTGGGCATCATCGCCGCCGGCATCTTCACGATGGTCGGCAGCTTCGAGCAGTCGCAGGCGCTCGACGTCGTCTACCCGCCTGGTCAGGTCTTCGGCTTCCTGCTGCTGTGGACCGTGCCGATCGGGCTGGCGCTGGGTGGCGTCGCCGGTCTCGTTCTCGAGCGGATCGCCCGCCGCCATGACCGCGTCGTGAGGGTCGACCGGGAGACCGTCATCGACGAGGACGACACGACGACCGACCGCGCCTAGGCGAGCTCGGCGATCACGGGACGGATGGCGGAGTCGAACGCCACGACGTCCCGGCGGAGCCCATCGGTCACCGCGACCGTGAGGTCGCCGATCCACCAGATCCCGCGCTGCGACAGCGGCAGCACCTGCACGTTCAGCTCGAACGAGTGCGCGCGGCGTCCGATATCGCGTTCGAACTCCGCGATCGCGCTCGCGTACGCCCGATAGGCGTCTCCGCCCGTGTGGCTCTTCATCGACCCGACGTATCGGTCGTGCGCGGCGTTGGCATACCGGAGCGCAGTGCCGGCATGCGGACGGATCGCGGTCGAGAGCGCTTCGGCGCCGGTCGCCGGGAGGGCCACCAGGGTGTCGAAACCGTCGATCAGCTCGAGCGGGACGCCGGAGTGGTGGGCCCGCGGCTCCACGGTCATGTCCCAGTAGCCCTGCCACTGCGTCTCGACCTCGGGGGAGGCGTCCGGAGCATCGGGCGCGCGCACGGACAGGTCGCGGAGGGACGGCAGATCGAGGGGCGCCCTGATGCCCAGCAGCTGGCGCAGGGCGAGCGCGACGAGCACGGGGACGCTCGCGTCTTCGCGGATGAGCCACTGCGGCTTGTCGGCCATGGCCCCCATCGTAGGCGGGTGCGGCAGCCGTGCGGAGTCCCGGCACGGTAATGCCCACTGCGAGCCGCGTCAACCCTCGCTGTGATCGCCGCACCCGGGGGTAAACCTGCTCACACGTCGGCGGCCGTCGGCGGGAGTCGAGAGGAAGAACGATGTCGCAGAGCAATGCAGAAGGTGCCGCGGGCAGCGGTACGACCGAGTCTCCGGGCACCGTCCGGACCGCCGCGCATGAGGCCGCGGGTGTCGCCGACACGGCGAAGGGCCAGGCCGCGGACGTCGTCGAGACGGCGAAGGCCGAAGCCGGGGCGGTCGCCCACGAAGCCAAGGATCAGGTGCGCGACCTGTACCACCAGACCAAGACGGAGCTGTCGGAGCAGGCGGCGGTGCAGCAGCGCCGCGTCGCGGACGGACTCCGGTCCGTGGGCGGGGAGCTGGGCACGATGGCGGAGCGGTCCGACGGCGGTGTCGCCGCCGACCTCGTGCGCCAGGCGTCGACACGCATCCAGGGCATCGCGGGCTGGATCGGCGACCGCGACCCCGGTTCGCTGCTCACCGAGGTGAAGTCCTACGCGCGGGCGAAGCCCGGCACGTTCATCGCGGTGGCTGCGCTCGCCGGTCTCGTCGCCGGCCGGCTGACCAGGGCGCTCTCCGAGGGTGCGGCGGAGTCCGCCTCGTCCGGCGCGGCATCGGGCTCCGGCTCCCCGTCGGTGGCGGGAGCGGCGGCCCCCGCGGTCCCGCCGCGTCCCGTCGTCGCCCCGGCGACCACGCCCGGCGCCGTCCCCGGCAGCGCGGGCGCCGCGGGAGTGGTCGGAGGCGCGGGCACCGCAGAGAACACCACTCTCGGTGAGCCGCCGCTGCCCACCGACGGCACCGTGCCCGGAGCGCCGGACGGCATGAGCGGGATCGATGCCGGCACCGCCCCGTGGGGCGTCACGCCGCGCGGCGAGACGGTCGACGACGGGGACACCCCGCTCTACGACCGCACCGACGCCGCCACCCGCGGATCCGACGAAGAGGGGCGACCATGACCGACGCCACCCCCACGCCCTCGGAGCAGAAGGCCGAGACCACGTCACTCGGCGATCTGCTCAGCGAGGTCACCACCGATCTGTCGACCCTCATGCGGCAGGAGCTGGAGCTGGCCAAGGCCGAGCTCAAGCAGTCCGCCACGCGCGCGGGCCGGGGGGCGGGGATGCTCGGCGGAGCGGGATACGGCGCACTCATGGCCGTGTTCTTCCTGTCGGTCGCCCTCTGGTGGGCCCTCGGCGCCTACGTCACCGGCCTCGGCTGGTCGGCCGTGATCGTCGCCGTCATCTGGGCGCTGATCGCCCTCGTCCTGTTCGTGATGGGACGCAAGCAGTTGAAGAGCATCGAAGGGGCTCCGCGCACCGTGGACAGCCTCAAGCGCATCCCTGATGCGGTGAAGAGGAATGAGGAGAACAAATGAGCGACTCACCCGACGCGATCCGCGCCGACATCGAGCGGACCCGAGCGGAGTTCGGCAGGGATGTCGATGCCCTCGCCGACAAGGTCACCCCCTCGAAGGTCGTGCACCGGCAGACGCAGAAGATGAAGGGCGCCGTGCGCTCGGCGGTCGACCGTGTCATGGGCGCCGCCGACGACGCCGGGGACCGATTGGGGGACGCATCCTCCTCGGTCGCCGACGCCGGACGGCACACCGTGGCCAAGGCGCAGGGCAATCCGCTGGCGGTGGGGCTCATGGCCTTCGCTGCGGGGCTCGTCGTGGCCGCCGTCATCCCCGCCTCCTCGAAGGAGAAGGAACTGGCCGAGGACATCAAGGAGAAGGCGCAGCCTCTCGTCGACGAGGCGACCGACGTCGCCAAGACCATCGGCCAGGATCTCAAGGAGCCGGCGCAGGAGGCCTTCGCCACCGTCAAGGACGAGGCCGCCGGTGCCGCCGCCCACGTCCGTGACGACGCGACCCACGCGGTCGACGAGGTCAAGAGCAGTGCGCAGGACGCCCGCGACAACGTCGCCGGCGGGAACTGATGCCCGCGCACCCGCCACATGAAGGGCCCGGTCCGATCCGTCGGACCGGGCCCTTCGCGTGCCGAGGGCCGGGTCAGGTCTCGATGCCGGTGCGTCCCGGTGCGGAGTCTGCGCGGGTCCGGACGCGCCGGCTGAGCAGGACCCCCGCCGCGAGGGCCAGCACCGCCCCGGCGGCGAGTCCGATCAGGCCGCCGGCGTCGCCGCCGGTGGCCGCGAGGCCCCGGGAGGGGGGAGCGGGCGGCGTCGCGGGAGCCGAGGGGGAGGGTGGCTCGACCGTGGTCGGCGGGGTGGTCGGGGATGGCGGGGAGAGCGTGGTCGGGTTGCGCAGCTCGACGGTCACGACGGAATCCGCGCTGATCGTGAGCTGTGCGCCTCCGTCGGTCGCGGTCACCCCGTCGCCGGTGAACTGCGGGCTTCCCCACACGACACCGGGCACGGCCTCCGCGGTGTGCTCGGACAGCGTCACGACCGCGCCCACCGGGATCTGCGCGACGTCGCGCGCGGTGCCGTCCGCGGGCAGCATGAGCGTTCCGGTCACCGCACCGTCCGCGGTGGGGTAGGAGTAGTCGACGGCGAACGTCGCATCGGCCGGGACGAGGGATGCTCCCTCGCCGACGATTCGTTTCGCGACCGAGAACCCGCCGCGCCCGTCCCCTTCGCCGTCGCCGCCCGCCACGCTCGCGGTCACGGTCGCCGTGGTGGTGGTGACGCTCGATCCGGAGACGGTGTTCGCGAACACCTGGCCGTTGTGCGCATCCGCCGGCAGCTCGGTCTGATACGACAGCCGATACAGGCGGTCGGCCTGCGCCGGCGCCGTGAGCTCCACGGTGAACGACGAGCCGGCGTCGCCCGGCGTGAGGACGAAGTCCGACCCCGCTGAGAGCGGGTGGAAGTCCGCCGGGTCGAACAGGCCGCCTGCCCACGCGTCGGTCGCGACCGAGCCGATCGCCACGGTGTCGGGCAGCAGGTTCAGTCCCGGGGTCGCGGTGTCCGTGAGGGTCGGGCGTTCTCCACCGAGCAGTCGTCCGGGGACCCAGATGTACCACTCGATCGTCCCGTCGGTCGTCTGCACGCCCGACTTGGTCGCATCCGTCGGCACCGGCTCCGGGCGCTGGGGGCCCACGCCGCCGCCGGGGATCTCCACGGTGATCGGACCACCGTCCCCGGTGGTGAACGTCACGGTGTCCTCCTCGGTGGACTCCTCCGCCTTCATCTGGAAGAACAGGGTGCCGTGGACGTTGTCATGCGTGAGGACGTAGTCGCTCAGCGTGCAGGCGATGGCGGTCGCCGCGACGGTGCAGGTGCCGACGGTCGCGCCGGCGGGGTCCCGCAGGGGGAACGTCGCAGCCACCCCGACGAAGCGGGGCGTCGTGGGAAAGGCGAGCGAGAAGGTGTCCCCCGGTTGCGCGCTGTCCGGAACGGCCCAGGTGGCCTCGAGTCGGAGGGTGTCGTACAGGTGGATGTCGCCTGTCGGTTCCACCACCGTCACCGCCGTGATGGCATCCAGCTCCGCCGCCTGCGCCGTCGGCGGCACCGCGAGTCCGACCAGGGCCAGGAGGGCGACGGCGCTGCTCGCCACGCCCCGGCTTCGCCTGCGTCGTCGCTCCGTTCTCTTCTTCTGTATGCGCACAGTCCACCTCTCCTGTTCTTTCCGGGACACCCGGTCGTCGAGCCCGCACGATTCGCCGACAGACTCTCACATGCGCGGATGATTACGCTACATATGAGGACGTTTCGGTATCGCTCGATCCGCCCCGCGCTCGAAGCGGGCCGCGAGCCGACGGCGCCCGCGGGCGGTAGGCTGTTCGAGTGGCTGCCTCCCCCACCAACCCCTATTCCGAAGCCGGCGTCGACACCGCGGCGGGTGACCTCGCCGTCGAACTGATGAAGTCGTCCGTGCGCGCGACGCACGGCCCCGAGGTGCTCGGCGGTGTCGGCGGTTTCGCCGGTCTGTTCGACGCCAGCGCCCTGCGCGACTTCCGGCGTCCGCTGCTCGCGACCAGCACCGACGGCGTCGGCACCAAGGTCGCCATCGCGCAGGCCATCGACAAGCACGACACGATCGGCCAGGACCTGGTCGGCATGGTCGTCGACGACATCGTCGTGGTGGGCGCGAAGCCCCTGTTCATGACCGACTACATCGCCTGCGGCAAGGTCGTCCCCCAGCGGATCGCCGACATCGTGCGCGGCATCGCCGAGGCGTGCGCCGCGACGGGCACCGCGCTCGTCGGCGGCGAGACGGCGGAGCACCCCGGTCTCCTGGGTCCGCGCGACTACGACGTCGCCGGCGCGGCGACGGGCGTGATCGAGGCCGACGCCATCCTCGGCGCGGAGCGCGTGCAGGACGGCGATGCGGTCATCGCGGTCGCCTCCAGCGGCCTGCACTCCAACGGCTACTCGCTCGTGCGCCACATCATCACCCGAGCCGGGATCTCCTACGGCGACAACGCCGCAGACTTCGGTTCGACCTGGGGCGAGGCTCTGCTCGAGCCCACGCGCCTCTACACGCTGCCGCTGCTGCGCCTGATCGAGGCCTCCGGCGGGGTCCACGCGCTGAGCCACGTCACCGGCGGCGGCATCGCGGCGAACCTCGCGCGCGTGCTCCCCCAGGGAAGCTGGGTCGAGGTCGACCGCAGCACCTGGTCGCCGAGCCCGGTGTTCCGCGTGCTGAGCGACATCGCCGGTTCCACGCTGGAATCCGCCGAGGGCACCTGGAACCTCGGCATCGGATTCCTCGCCGTGGTGGCGGCGGACAGGACGGACGCCGCGATCGCGGCGCTGAACGCCGAGGGCATGCCCTCCTGGCAGGTCGGCACGGTGGGCTTCGGCCCGCGTCCGGCCGGCGAATTCGAACAGGGCGCCAAGGGCGTCGATGGTGGAGCAGTGCGCCTCGTCGGCGCCTACGCGGACGGAGCGAAGTAAGAGCCCATGTGCGGCATCGTCGGAATGGTGGGCTCTGCCCCGGTCAATCAGGACATCTACGACGCCCTCCTGCTGCTGCAGCATCGCGGGCAGGACGCGACGGGCATCGCCACCGCCGAGGCGAACGGCGTCATGCACAACGCCAAGGCCCAGGGTATGGTGCGCGAGGCGTTCCGCACCCGCGACATGCGCGGACTGCTGGGCAACGTCGGTCTCGGCCACGTCCGCTACGCCACCAAGGGCACCGCGTCCAGTGAAGAGGAGATGCAGCCGTTCTACGTGAACGCGCCCTACGGCATCATCCTCATCCACAACGGCAATCTCACGAACACGCGCGAGCTCGCCGCCGACATGGCGCAGCGCGACCGTCGGCACCTGAACTCGTCCAGCGACACCGAGCTGCTGCTCAACGTGCTCGCCGGTGAGCTGCAGGCCACGACCTCCACGGTCGACCTCGACCCGGACCGGATCTTCGAGGCCGTCGCCCGCACGCATGACCGCATCGAGGGCGCGTACGCGGTGATCGCCGTCATCGCCAACTACGGCCTGCTCGCGTTCCGCGATCCGTTCGGCATCCGTCCGCTGATCCTGGGCCGCCGCCCTTCCACGGTCCCCGGAGCCGAGGGCAAGGACGAGTGGGTCGTGGCGAGCGAGTCCCTCGTGCTGGAGAACGGCGACTACGAGGTCGTGCGCGAGGTCGAGCCCGGCGAGGCCGTGTTCATCACGAACGAGGGCGAGCTGTTCACGAAGCAGTGCGCCACCGAGACGCACCTCGCACCCTGCGCCTTCGAGTACGTCTACCTCGCTCGTCCCGACTCCGTCATGAACGGCATCTCGGTGTACGAGTCCCGCCTGCGGATGGGCGACAAGCTCGCCGACACGATCGCGAAGCACGTGCCGATGGACAAGATCGACGTGGTCATGCCGATCCCCGACTCGTCCCGTCCCGCGGCCATGGAGGTCGCCCGCAAGCTCGGCATCGAGTACCGCGAGGGCTTCTACAAGAACCGCTACGTCGGCCGCACCTTCATCATGCCGGGGCAGGCGGTGCGCAAGAAGAGCGTCCGTCAGAAGCTCAACGCCATGTCGACGGAGTTCCAGGGCAAGAACGTGCTGCTGATCGACGACTCCATCGTGCGCGGCACCACCTCGAAGGAGATCATCCAGATGGCCCGGGATGCCGGAGCCGCCTCGGTGACCTTCGCCTCCGCCGCCCCGCCCGTCCGGCACCCGCACGTGTACGGCATCAACATGCCCTCGCGGCACGAGCTCATCGCCCACGGCCGCACGATCCCCGAGATCGCGGAGGAGCTGGGCTGCGACCACCTCGTGTACCAGGAGGTCGACGACCTGAAGGCCGCGATCACCGAAGGTTCCGTACTGGAAGACCTCGACATGAGCTGCTTCGACGGCCGCTACGTCACCGGCACCGTCACCGACGAGTACCTCGCCTGGGTGGAGGGGTCGCAGACCTCTTGATGTCCGGGTCCCTGAGCTCGCCGCAGGGCCGACCCCTCTGGCAGGGGCGCGCCCTCGCGTTGATCGGGATCGTGCTGGTCGCGTTCTCGCTGCGGTCGGCGGTCGCCTCGCTCTCTCCTGTCCTCGACCACGTCGCCGAGGACTTCCCGGTGGCCCCCGTGATCGTGGGGCTGATCGGCGCGGCTCCGCCCGTCTGCTTCGCGCTGTTCGGACTGCTGACCCCGCTGTTCGAGCGCCGGTTCGGGCTGGAGCGGATGGCGGTCGTGGCGATCGTGCTGATGGCGGCGGGCATGCTGCTGCGCGGCCTCGCCCCCGACTCCTGGAGTCTGCTGGCCGCGACCGCCGTCGTGTTCGCCGGTGTGGGATCGGGCAACGTCCTGCTGCCGCCGCTGGTCAAGAAGTACTTCGCCGACCGGCTCGGCGTCATGATGACCGCATACTCCACGACGCTCGCGGTCTCGACCTTCCTCCCGCCGCTGGTCGCCGTCCCCGTCGCCGACTCGCTCGGGTGGCGGATCTCGCTGGGTATGTGGGGCGTGGTGGCCGCCCTCGCGCTCGTGCCCTGGGTCACGCTGCTGGTGCGCTCCCGCGGCGACGACCGCGCGGTGCCGACGGAGCTCCTGGTTCCCGACCCCACCGACGGCGTGGACGATGTGCGCGACGCGGTCGCCGCCTCGACCGGGCCGATCACGACGCAGTCGGCGAGCCCCCGCGTCTTCGGCCGGCTCTGGCGGCTGCCGTTGGCGTGGGCCCTCGCGCTCGTGTTCGGCACGTCGTCGACCATGGCCTACGTCGCCTTCGCCTGGCTGCCCACCATCCTCGTCGACCTCGGTGGCGTGACCCCGGCGACCGCCGGCTTCCTGCTCTCGCTCTTCGCCCTCGTCGGACTGCCCTGCTCCATGCTCGTGCCGGTGCTCGTCGTGCGGTTCCAGGCCACCCGCCCGCTGTTCTTCGTGGCCGTGGTGGCCGGTCTCGTCGGGCTCGCCGGTCTCCTGCTCTTCCCGACCGTCGCGCTGCCGCTGTGGGTGGCGATCTTCGGGCTCACCGCGATCATGTTCCCGCTGAGCCTCGTGCTCCTGAGCATCCGGGCCCGTACGCCGGAGAGCGCAGTCGCCCTCAGCGGCTTCGTGCAGAGCATCGGCTACGCGATCGCGGCGGTGTTCCCGCTCCTCGTCGGCCTTCTCCACGACACCAGCGGAGGGTGGCAGGTGCCGCTTCTCGTGGTGGCAGGGGTGCTGGTCGTCTCGGTGCCCGCGGGCATCATCGCCGGTCGCCGCCGCACGATCGAGGACGAGTGGGAGCGGCGTCACGGCCGCTGGTGACGATGGCCGTCAACGCGTGACGCGAGGCGGCGCGGTCGAGGAGCGCACGATGAGCTGCGGGTCGGTGGAGGGCATCTCGCCGACCGGGTCGTGGCCCTCGATCTGGGTGATGAGCCGCAGCGCGGCGGCGCGGCCCATGGCCTCGAACGGCTGACGGACGGTGGTCAGGGCGGGGGAGGCGTAGGCGGCGAGGGCGATGTCGTCGACGCTCACGACGGAGATGTCCTCCGGCACGCTGCGCCCCGCCTCATGCAGGGCGCGGATGAGGCCGAACGCCATCTCGTCGCTGCTGACGAAGACCGCGGTCGCCTCGGGGATCGCGGCGATCGTGCGGCCCGCCCGGTACCCGGACTCCGGGGTCCAGTCCGCCGGGATCACGGGCGGCGGGACGATGCCGCGCTCGCGGAGCGTCTGCTCCCAGGCCTCGCTGCGCTGCTGCGTCTCCGTCCAGTAGTCGTCGCCGGAGACATGCCACACGGTCTCGTGGCCGAGGTCGAGGAGATGCTCCACGGCGAGGCGGGCGATCGCGCGCTGGTCGACCGCGAGCGGGGCGTCCTCCTCGAGGGAGGTGCGCTCACTCCGGGTGGCGGGCGTCCGTTCGGTACGCGCCCGCATCGCCGGCGTGTCCAGGGCGATCGGAACACCGAGGATGATGCCCTCCGCGCCCTGCCGCTCCAGGCGATCGAAGGCCTCGAGGAACGCGTCGTCCGAGGCATGGTCGGCCACCGCCGCCGTGGTCACGGTGTAGCCGTTCGCCGCCGCGGCCTGCTGGATGCCGACGCCGAGCGCGGCGGAGGAGTAGCGATCGGTCGAGACCACGATCACGCCGAGCACACGGGTGCGGCCCGAGGCGAGCGACGCGGCGGCGGCGTGCACCCGGTAGCCGAGCTCCTCGACCGCGGCGAGAACCCGTCGTGCGGTCTCCGGGCGGACGTTGTCCTGTCCGGACATCACGCGCGAGACGGTCTGGGTGGAGACGCCGGCGAGGCGGGCGACGTCGACCTGGCTGGGGGCGCGGTCGTCTTTCGGACGGCGAGGGGACATGCCCCAATGGTAGCGATCCATCGGCGGAAAACCAGGGAGCGCGGACATCGGCGATGCGATAATGTGAACGCAAACAATTCAGCTGGGAGTGCAATGTCCGACCTTCTCGCCGCGGCTTCCGACGGCTTCTCCACCGCCGTCGCCGCGCCGACAGACGCCGCCGCCCCCGGCGCCCCCGCCCTGTCCTGGCGCGACGGGGAGATCCTCCGCGACGGTGCGCCGCACCGCATCCTGTCGGGCTCGATCCACTATTTCCGCGTGCACCCGGACCAGTGGGAGGACCGCCTGCGCCGGCTCGCCGCGATGGGCGCGAACACGGTCGACACCTATGTCGCCTGGAACTTCCACGAACGGGTCGAAGGGGACATCCGCTTCGACGGCTGGCAGGACGTCGAGCGCTTCGTGCGGCTGGCCGGCGAGGTCGGTCTCGACGTGTTCCTCCGGCCGAGCCCCTATATCTGCGCGGAGTGGTCCAACGGCGGTCTCCCCTTCTGGCTCACCGGGCGGGTCGCGGCGCTGCGGACGAGCGATCCCGCGTTCCTCGCCGCCGTCGATGCCTGGTACGACGCGCTGCTTCCGCGGCTCGCGCCCCTGCAGGCCGCGTACGGCGGGCCGATCGTGGCGATCCAGATCGAGAACGAGTACGGATCGTTCGGCAGCGACGCCGCCTACCTCGCCCACCTGCGTGACGGGCTCCGGCGACGGGGCATGGTGGAGATGCTGACGACGGCCGACGGGATCACTCCGGACATGATCGCGCACGGGAGCGTGCCGGGCGCGATGACGACGTTCACTTTCGGCACCGGGGTGCCGGTGGCGGCCTCCCTGCGTCGGCACGGGGAGGCGCTCATGTGCAGCGAGCTCTGGGGCGGCTGGTTCGACCACTGGGGCGAGCGGCACCATGTGCGGTCGGCGGACAGCATGGGCGGGACGATCCGCGAGCTCCTCGACGAGGGCGGTTCGGTCAGCCTCTACATGGCGCACGGGGGCACCAACTTCGGCCTGTGGAACGGCGCGAACCACGACCTCGTGCTGCAGCCCACGGTGACCAGCTACGACTCCGACGCCCCGATCGGCGAGGACGGCACCCTCGGGAAGAAGTTCCATGCGCTTCGCGCGCTCTTCGCCCCCTTCCACGCGGACGAGCTGCCGCCGGTCCCCGACCAGCCGCGGCGGCAGTCCGCGGCGTCCGCGCCCCTGGAGCCGCGGGCGGCTCTGCTCGACGTGGTCCGGGCGACCCCTGCGGCGGGCGCGCTCTCGCCCCGTCCACTCACCTTCGAGCAGCTCGGGGCGGAGGACGGCCTTGTCGCCTACGAGGCCGACGTGTCGTTCCCCGACGAGGCGACACTGACCATCGATGGCCTGCACGATCGCGCGGTCGTCTTCCTCGACGACCGTCGCCTCGGTGTGCTCGAGCGGGACGGCGAGACGTCTCTCGCTCTCCCCGTGGACGGCGGCTCCGGTCGGCTGACGCTCGTCGTCGAGAGCCTCGGACGCATCAACTACGGGCCGTATACCGGCGAGGGCAAGGGCATCATGCGCGGTGTGATGATCGGCCGCCGCCTTGTGAACGGCTGGACGCATCGCCTCCTGCCGCAGACGGCACCGGCGGCGGACGCCGCCGGGTCGGGCGGAAAGGACGGCCTCGCCGTCGCCGGGTTCGATGTCGCTGAACCGCTGGACGCGTGGCTCGCCTTCCCCGGCGGCGGCAAGGGCATGGTGTGGCTGAACGGATTCCTGCTCGGACGTTACTGGAGCGTGGGTCCGCAGGAGACGCTCTACGCCCCCGCGCCGCTGTGGCGTGCCGGGCGCAACGAGATCGTGGTGCTCGACACCGACGGCCTCGGGGCGACGGTGGAGATCCGGGAGGCGCCGTCCTTCGGGGAGACCGAGGAGTTCATCGGCTCCTGAGCCGCACACGGGCCGCGGGTGATGACCTTCGGCCAATGTTTGCGCATACTTCGCGTTCAACTCTTGTCTTAAGCCACACCCTCGCTCTACGGTGATAGCGCAAACATCGGTTCCGATCGATGATCCACCTGCGGCGCATCGGGGCGTCCTTTCCTCCGGCCGTCGCACCGTTCGAGAGGCAAGACGTGTCGACACCTTCCCGACCGCCGCGCACCGCCGTCGCCATCAGCTCCCTGCTGGCGACGGCTCTCGCGCTCGGCGGAGCGCTCCTCCCCGCGACCGCTGCACAGGCCGCCGATCTCCTCCCCGTCCCGCAGACGGAGTACCGGTTGCACGCGGTGTCCAGCGAATCGGATCCGTATCCGGCGCCGCCCTCGCACGACGGCACGGCTCTCGGCGCCTTCGACGGCGACTATGCGACGCAGTGGACGTCGCGGTACTCGTCCAACGCGCCCTTCCCGCACTGGATCGCCCTCGACCTGCAGCGGCCCCTCTCTGTGAAGGCGCTGGACTACTCGGTCAAGCGCGGGCAGAGCGTCGCGGCCAAGACCGTCGAGGTGTACGTCACGGATGACGCCGACGCCGCGCGCACCTCGCCGGCCGATGGGGGATGGGGCGCCGCCGCCGCGGCCGCGACACTGCACGCACCCACCGCGAATGACGAGAAGCAGCGCATCACGCTGGAGACCGCGAAGGACGGCCGATACGTCGCGCTGCTCGTCATCGACGCGCAGGGCACCACGGGCGGCGGCGCCGGTGAGATCCAGGTGCTCTCCGACGAGGAGCTCCCGCCGATCGTCACGGAGCCGGAGACGCCGGAGCAGCCGGAGACCGGGGACACCGTCGAGATCGCCGCGGGCGGCACCACCGCCACCGTCTCCGCCGCGTTCCCGCAGATCCTCGGCTACCGCGTGGGCGATGACCGCCTCGGCGGGCAGAAGAGCTCCCCGCGCACCTGGGCGGTCAACGGCACCGCCTATGCGTCGACCACCACCTCCACGGCGACGGCGAGCGGCGTCGACTACGTCTCGACCCTGACCGGCATCGACGTCACGGTGCGCAGCAGCATCCGCGTCGCGGCGAACGGCACGGTCGAGTTCACCGTGACCGGGGTGGACGGTTCCGCCGCGGTGAACACCCTGGCGCTCCCCGACAACGCGTTCCTCTCCGCGACGGCCGCGGACGGCGCCGTCCTCGATCGCACCGTGATCAGCCCGAACAGCACCACGAACGCCGATGAGCACATCGCGGTGGGAGCGGCGACGGCCACCGGGACGAAGGGCGCGGCCTTCGCATTCCTCGGCGACGGGACCCTCGCCGGCAGCGTGATCACGAACGCGACGACGCAGGCCTCCGGCGGCACCGCCTCGTGGAACACCCGGCTCACGACGCGGGTGACTGCGGCCGACGGCCGGACCGCGGAGATCGGCTCGAACACCTGGCTCATCCATCCGACCTCCGCCGTCGACAGCCGGGTGACGACCTACGCCCTTCCGAAGGTCACGGTGCTCCTCACCGCCGACCGCAACGGCGACGAGACCGTGGACTGGCAGGACGCCGCGATCCGCTACCGCGAGGTCGACGCCCCGCGCCTCGGTGCCGACCGGGTGGCCGACCGCGTGGTCAGCCGCATCCCGTTCAACTTCGCCTCGAGCGCCACGAACTACTTCGACCTCGTGCTCGACAACACCAAGCGCATCGCGAACCAGACCGACGGCCTCGGGCAGTGGGTGCTCAACAAGGGCTTCGGCAGCGAGGGACACGACTCCGCGAACACCGACTACGGCGGGAACTACAACGAGCGTGCGGGCGGCCTCGCCGACCTCAACCGCCTCGTCGACGAGGGGGCGAAGCTCAATGCCGACATGAGCGTGCACGTCAACGCCACGGAGATCTACCCGCAGGCGGACGCGTTCGACGCGGCGATCCTCGATGGCACACCGCCCTACAAGCCGGGCTGGAACTGGCTGGACCAGTCGTACTACATCAACCAGCAGACCGATCTCGGCACCGGACGCGTGCTCGACCGCTTCCAGCAGCTGCGGGACGAGGTGCCGGGGCTCAGCGGCGTCTACATCGACGTGTACTACTCCAACGGCTGGGTGGCCGAGGAGCTCGCGGACGAGCTGAACGCCATGGATCTCGAGGTCGCGACCGAGTGGGGCGACAAGTTCGTCGACAGCACGGTCTGGTCGCACTGGCCGAACGACCTCGCCTATGGCGGTAAGGACAACAAGGGCATCAACTCCACCATGGTGCGGTTCATCCAGAACGCGCAGGCGGACGTCTGGAACGACGACGTCCTGCTCGGCCAGCAGCGTCTCGTCGACGCCGAGGGCTGGGTGGGCAACCGCAACTGGGACGGCTTCATCGGCAACATCTGGTCGCAGAGCCTGCCGACGAAGTTCCTGCAGCACTTCGACCTGCAGACGTACGAGGCGGGGGTCGAGGCGACCTTCACCGACGACGTGGCGGCCCGGATCGACGGCGGCACGCGGGTCGTCACGATGGACGGCGCGACCGTCCTGCGGGGCGACTCCTACCTGCTGCCGTGGCAGTCGCTGCCGTCGAGCGCCGAGTCGGGCTCGCCCGTCGACGCGGACAAGATGTACTTCTTCACGGCCTCCGGCGGCGAGAAGACCTTCGGTCTCACGGACGCCTTCCGCGGGAACACGACCTTCGACGTGTTCGCGCTCGGCGACCAGGGCCGCGAGAAGGTGCGCACCGTCACCGCGGTCGACGGCAAGCTGACGCTGTCCGGTGAGAAGGGGACGGCCTACGTCGTCGTGCCTCAGGGCGGAGCGCAGCGGGCGGCGATCGAGTACCGCGACGCGGGCCTGACCGATCCCGGGTTCAACTCGGGCGCGCTCGACGGCTGGAACCCCCGGGGCGACGTGACCATCGAGCGCACGGACCTCGGCGCGGCGAAGAACGCCTCACGGGGCGACAACATCGCGGTCTTCGGCTCGTCCCCCTCCGCGATCTCGCAGACCGTCACCGGCCTCACCCCCGGGAAGCGCTACGCGTTCTCCGCGCAGGTGCAGATCGATCCGACGGCCACGCGCGACGTGAGCGTCGCGGTCGACACCGGGGGCGGCGTCGTGAGCCGCACCTGGAACCTGTCCCCGACGTACAACTACATGCGCGCCGACTCGAAGGCCGGACAGTACTACCAGCGCGGATCGGTGTCGTTCCTGGCGCCGGCCTCCGGCGAGGTGACCGTCTCGGTCTCGGCGGTCGCCGGCGACGCGGCGGTGCGCATCGACAACGCCAGGGTGATGGCGGACACGACGGCGCCGGCCGCAGCCGGCACGGTGTACTCGAACGACTTCGAGGGCAACCAGCCCGGGTGGGGCCCGTTCGTGAAGGGCGACGCCAACGGCATCGACGACCCCCGCACGAGCATCTCGCGGCGGCACGACCCGTACACGACGAGCGACTGGCGCAACACAGCCAAGCCGTTCGACAGCGGAGCCCTCGCGGGGCTGGCGGTGGACACCACCCTCACCGGTGAGCACTCGCTGATGTCCCACTCCGAGAACTCCGGCGTCGTCTACCGGACCGACCCCACGCTGGTGCCGCTGCAGGCCGGGCACACCTACCGCATCGGGTTCGACTACCAGGCCGGCGCGAGCGGGGCCTACCGCTGGCTGACCGGCACCGACGCCGTGCTCGACGGGGAGATCTCCTCGACGACCCTGCGTCGCACCCCCGTCGTGCAGGCCCTGGAGACCACCGCGTTCCAGGAGGACGTGATCGTGGGGTGCGGCGACTACACGTGGGTCGGTCTGGAGCGGGTCGGCGGCCCGGACGTCGACTTCGTCCTCGACGACTTCACGGTCACCGACCTCGGTCCGACGGAGGGTGGCACGCCGTGCGCCACCGTCTCCGGCGAGGCCGTGACCCTGAGCCCCGGGGCGCAGACCCCGTTCACCACGACCTTCACCAACAGCGAGGACATCCTGGCGGAGAACGTCGGCGTGCAGCTCGACCTCCCGGAGGGCTACACCGTCGAGGTCGCAGACGGGTCGTCGAACCTGTTCGCGAAGGTCGCCCCCGGCGAGAGCGTGACGACGGACTGGCTGCTGACGGCACCGGCGTCGGCCGCGGGCTCCGCCGTGAGCATCGGCATCGCGGCCACCTACCTCGTCGACTGCGACGTGCGGACCGTGCAGACCGCGCAGGAGGCGGCTGTGGCCTCCCGCGCCCGCATCCCGAACGCGCAGATCACGGCGACCGCGAGCTCCGAGGAGACCGCGGGTGAGGACGGCACAGCGACGAACATGCTCGACGGCAATGCCGGGACGTTCTGGCACAGCCGCTGGAGCAGCGACGCCCCCGGGTATCCGCACGTGCTCACGTTCGACCTCGGTTCCGCGGAGACGGTCGACGGCATCTCCTACCTGCGGCGCGGCGCGAACCAGAACGGCCCCATCAAGGGCTTCCAGGTCGCGGTCTCCACCGACGGGCAGACCTTCACCGACGTGGCGGTGGGTGAGTGGAAGAACGTCGCGGAGTGGCAGGATGTCGACTTCGCCGCGACGACCGCGCGATACGTGCGGGTGACGGCGACCTCGTCGATCTCGGGCACGCCGTTCGCGGCCGTGGCGGAGATGGCGGTGTACGGTGTCACGTCCCCGCAGACGGGGCACGCCCCGGAGAAGCGACCAGCGGACGACCTCGGGGCGTGCGCCCCGGAGACCGATCCGGTGCTCACGCTCGGCGCGGATTCCGTGCGCGCAGGGGAGACGGTCGAGGCCGTGCTCTCAGGCTTCGCGCCCGGCGCCGCCGTCTCGTTCTGGCTGGACGGCGTGCGGCTCGCGGACGCGACGGTCGATGCGCACGGCGCGCTGACCACCCGCGTGCTCATCCCCGCGGATGCGACGGTCGGGAAGCACCGCTTCCTCGTCAAGGACGCCTCCGGCGCGGAGGTGGCCGGCGCGGACCTCAAGGTCAAGAAGGCGAAGCCGGCGAAGAAAGCCGTCCTCACCCCGTCGGTCGGCACCGCGGTGGCAGGAGACTCCCTCCGCGTGCAGCTCCGCGGCTTCGACCCCGAGGCGGTCGTGCAGCTCTGGCTCCACTCGGAGCCGGTCCGCGTGGGCGAGGTGACGATCGCCGCCGACGGCGGCGCGGTCGCGACCGTCCTCATCCCGGCGGCCACGCCCGCGGGTGCCCACGCGCTCGTCGCGACGGACACCGAGGGCGCCGAGCTGGCCCGCGCGGATCTGGCGGTCACCGCGGCCGCGACCGCCGCGGGTGGGGCGCTGGCCACGACCGGCACGGAGGGGATGACCTGGCTGGCGGTCGCCGTCGGCGCGCTCGCCCTGAGCGCACTCGGTGCGGCGCTCTGGCGACGGCGACGCAGCTGAGTTCCTCTGCACACGAGAGGCCCGGGGTTCGCCCCGGGCCTCTTCTGCACGCGGCGGGGAGTCTGCCGGTTCTCCACGGGTCGCGGTTCCGGGGCGGGAGAGCGTGCCCCCGCTCCCCGATACTCGAGGGGTAGTCACGAAAGGAGCCGTACATGCATACTGTAAGCATGCCGAACGTCCTCATCCGCGACCTCGATCCGGGCGTGCATTCCGTGCTCGCCGCACGCGCGCGCGAGCGAGGACAGTCGCTTCAGCAGTATCTGTCGACGGAGCTCACTCGCCTCGCCTCGCGCCCGACGCTTTCGGAGTTCCTGAGCCGACGAGCGCGGCAGCCGGAGATGACCGCGCTCACCCCGGAGAGCATCGTCGCCGCCGTGCACGAGGGGCGCGCCGGGCGGTGATCGTCGTCGACGCCTCGATCGTCGTCGACCTGGTCTGCACCGGAACGTCGACCGGTGTCCTGGGGTCGCGGCTGGAGGACGAGTTTCTGCTTGCCCCGGAGCTGTTGCCGGTGGAGGTGGCCAGCGCTCTGCGGGGGCTCGAACGCGGCGGTGTCCTCGACGCCGCGGCGCTCGAATCCGCGGCCGGCGACCTCGCCCGCCTCCCGGTCGACCTGCATCCGACGCTCCCGCTGGTGCCGCGGATCCTCGCGCTGCGGGCGAACCTCACCGCCTACGACGCCGCGTACGTCGCGCTCGCCGCGGTGTTCGACTGCCCGCTCCTGACGCACGACCGGAGGCTCGCGCGGGCGGCCTCCGGTCTGTGCGCGGTCGAGGTGCCTAGCCCTTGACGGCGCCGGCGGCGAGACCCGAGCGCCAGTACTTCTGCAGCGTGAAGAACAGCGCGATGAGGGGGATCACGCCGAGCAGGGCCCCGAGCATGACGGCGCCCTTGTCGGGGGAGAAGTAGCTCATCATGCCGTAGAGGCCGAGCGTGACCGGCTTGAGGTCGGGGCTGGAGATCATCATGAGCGGGAGGAGGAAGTTGTTCCACGTGGCCACGAAGATGAACAGGAAGATCGTCACCATCGCGGGGCCGAGCAGCCGCAGCACGATCGTGAAGAAGATCCGGCCCTCACCGGCGCCGTCGATGCGGGCGGCTTCCAGCAGCTCCGTCGGCACCGACGACTGCGCGTAGACCATGCCGAGGAAGACGCCGAACGGCGAGACCGCCGAAGGGATGATGATCGCCCACACCGTGTTCGTGAGGCCGAGCTCCTGGAACTCGATGTACAGCGGCACCGTGAGCAGGGCGACGGGCAGCAGGAGCCCCGCCATGATGATGCCGACCGCGAGCTTCTTCCCCGGGAAGGCGAACTTGGCGATCGCATAGCCGGCCATCACGGCGAACAGCGTGCCGATGACCCCGGCGCTGAGCGAGTAGAACAGGGAGTTGCCGACCCAGCGCCAGAACAGCCCCTGCGTCCAGCCCATGAGGCTGTCGTAGTTGGCGGCGAGGTTCGGCTCGGCGAACCAGAAGCCGAACGTCGACGTGAGGTCGGTGTTGTTCTTCGTCGAGGCGACCACGAGCCAGAACACCGGCACGAGGAAGTACAGCGTGGCGACGACGAGGGCGATGATGCCGAACGTGCGCGCGGCGGGGCCGGGGGCGATCGACGGGGGAGGGGCGTCCGCCGCCTGCGGCTTCCGGGAGCGCCGCTTCGTCGGCGGAGCCACGGTGACGAGTCGTGTGGTGGTCATGCGTCGCCCTTCCGCCGCTGGAGCAGTGCGTACACGATCGCGAGCACACCCGCGATGCCGGCCATGAGCAGCGAGTACGCCGACGCCGGACCGCTGCCCGACGGCGACAGCTCGCCCATCATCGTGTTGTAGGTGAGCATCATCGGCGTGAAGTCCTTGCCCATCCAGGAGTTCGCGGCTTCCAGGATGACCGGCTCGTTGAACAGCTGGATCGTGCCGATGATCGACAGCAGCACGGCCAGCAGGGCGGCACCGCGCACGAGCGGCACCTTGATGCGGGTCGCGATCTGGAATCCGGTCGCGCCGTCCAGGCGGGCGGCCTCGTAGAGGTCGCGGGGGATGGCCTGCAGGGCGCTCAGGAAGATGAGCATGTTGTAGCCCGTGTAGGTCCACGTCGTCATGTTCGCCATCGAGAAGAGGATCGTCTGCGGCGACATGAGGTCGGTCCCCTCGGGCAGATAGGGCAGGAAGGGCGACACCTCGGGCGTGTAGAGGTAGAGCCACATCATCGCCGCGATGATGCCGGGGACCGCGTAGGGGAGGAAGAAGGCGAGGCGGAACAGCGCGGGGCGGCGCACGATGAACGAGTCCAGCAGCAGGGCCAGGGCGAGGGCCGCGATGATCATCACCGGGATCTGGAACGCCGCGTAGAGCACGACCCGTCCCATGCCGGCCCAGAACGCGCCGTCGGTCGTCGCGGCCGCGAAGTTGTCGAGGCCGACGAACGTGTCGACGAGCTCGCCGCCACCGTACAGGCCGCCGCCGGCGGGTACCTGCGCGAAGAACGACGACCGGACCGACACGATGATCGGGATGAGGAAGACGACGGCGAACAGCAGCGCGAACGGCGCCATGAACAGCCACCCGGTCAGCCCCTCCCGTCGGATCCGCGATCGCCTCGTCGACGGGGCGACGGGGCGGCGCGCGGGAGGGAGCGGCGCCGCTGCCCTCGTCTCGGTCACTGTGGCCATGATGTGCCTCTCGCTCTCACGACGACGGCGGAGTACACGATCGCCCGTGCACTCCGCCGTCGTTCATCCGATGATGCCGTCCGGTCCGGTCATTCCGCGACCGGGAGGCCGAGGTCCTTGAGCGACGCGACGGCCGTGTCCTGCGCCGTCGTGAAGATGTCGGCGACCGAGGCCGTGCCGGCGGCGGCCGCGGCGGCCGTCTCGTTCATGTTCGCCAGGGTCGAGAAGCCGGGGGCGTAGGGGAAGTCGGGGTTGAGGTTCTCGGTGGCGGTGCCGAGCTCGGCGAGCACATCCTGGCCACCGAACTGCCGCAGCATCTTCTCGGGGGTCTCCACCTCACCCTTCGCGGCGACGACGAGACCCTGCGACGCGAGGTCGTCGACCTGCGTGTTGAACCAGTCGTTGAACTCCATGGCGGCCTCGGGGTTCTCGCAGCCCTTCATGACCGAGACGCCGGAGCCGCCGTCGGGGCCGCTCATCGCCCCGGCGCCGAAGTCCGGGAGCTGGGCGACGCGCCACTTCCCCTCGGCCGGGGTGCCGTCCAGCGAGTCGAGGAGGAAGCCGGCCTCCCAGGCCGCGCCGACGTGGCCGATGAGGCTGCCGTCGTTCAGCGCCGCCGTGAAGCCCTCGCCCCAGCGCTCGGTCGCGAGCGTCTGCTTGCCGTCGAGCAGGCCCTGCCAGAAGGCGGCGACGCGCTCGGAGCCGGCGCCCTCGGCGTCCACCTTCCACTCCTCGCCCTCGGTGGAGAACCAGGTGTCGCCGGCGGCCGCGGCCTGTCCGGAGAGCCAGTTCTGCGCCTCGTCCGGAGTGAAGGCGGTGACGAACTTGCCGGCGGCGGCGGCCGTGGCGGAGGCGGCGGTCAGGTCGTCGAGCGTGGCCGGGGCGTCGAGGCCGAGCGCCTCGAACTCCGCGGTGTTGTAGAAGTAGACGAGGGGCCCGGTGTCCTGCGGGAGGCCCACGATGGCGTCGCCGACCCGCATGCCGCTGAACGCTCCGGCCGAGTAGTGGTCCTCGTACTTCTCGGCCTCCGCGGCGACGTCCTCCAGCAGACCCTTCACATAGAGCTGCGGCACCTCGGAGTATCCGGTCTGCGCGAGGCACGGGCCGTTCCCGGCCTTGATGTCGGTCTCGAGCTTGAGGATCATGTCGCTGGCCTTGCCGTCGAACTTCGTGGCCTTGACCTGGATGTCGGGGTGCTCCTCGTTCCAGCGGTCGACGATCTCCGCGACCGTGGTCATGCCCTCGCCGTCAGGGAGGCGGTGCATGTATTCGATGGTGACGGGCTCTCCGCCGGCGTCGCCGCCCCCGGATGCAGCCGGGGCGCAGGCCGCGAGTCCGAACGCCGACACCGCGCCGAGGGCGACGACCGCGGCGACGCGGGGGGTGCGTGAGGTGGGTGCCATGCTGTTCTCCTCTTTGAGGTCATGTTCCTGCGGATCGCCCGAAGCGGGGACGCGGCGAGGGTGCGCCGTCGATCACATGCACATCAAATCAGAAAATGTTTGCGCTCACAAGACGCGGAATCGCGGGACGGGGACGAATTCGGATGCCTCAGAGGGAGCGCTGACATCGATCGGCGGCGTCGGGACGCGGTCGTGCGCTGCGGGACACGGCGGCCCTCCCGCTGAGGGGACCGCCGCCCGGGTACGACGAAACACCCGCACGAGCCGTGCGGGTGTTTCGAACCGAGGGGCTACGCCTTCTCTAGTTCGTCTTCGTCTTCGTCTGCGTACTCGTCGGCCCACTTGTCGACGTAGGCGTCTTCGTCGGAGTCGCTCGAATGCGCGAGCTCGCGCTCCAGCGCCGAGTAGTTCACCGACGGACTGTACGCCTTGAGTTCGCGGGCGATCTTTGTGTGCTTCGCCTTCTGACGGCCACGGCCCATGCCTGAGACCCCCTCACGAGTTAAGCTGCGGGCAGACAGGCGCCCGAGTCATTCACGACACCGGCTCGAGGCCGGTAAGAGTAGCATTCAGGATAGCACGCGGGGAACAGACCCTGGCCGCGGCCAGGCCGGCGAAGGGAGCGATCTCCATGACCGACAGCACCTCCACTCCGTCCGATGAGGCCACGCAGAACGCCGCTCTGCAGAAGGCCGTGATCGTCGGGATGCAGCTCGACCAGGACCCGCACGTTCTCGATGAGGCCGTCCGCTTCGCCCGGCTGCTGAACGCCCCGCTCGTGGTGGCCCACGTCGACATCACGCGCTTCGTCACCTACGAGGATCCGGACGGCTACGTGCACTCCGCTCCCATCGACATCAACTTCGACGCGGGGGCTGCCGAGTTCGAGGCCGTCGAGGCGGCTGCGGCCACGATGCTCGACGGCAAGGGAGTCACCTGGACCGCTCGGCAGCTCGTCGGCGACCCGGCGCTGGCCATCAAGCAGCTCGCGAACAAGCTCGACGCGCAGCTCATCGTCGTCGGTACCCGCAAGCGCGGTATCGGTGAGTCCATCCGGGAGTTCTTCACCGGCTCGGTCGCCGCGCGCCTCGCCCATCGCCAGCACCGCTCCGTGCTCGTCGTCCCCCTGGGGGAGTCCGTACCGGACGAGCAGAAGGAGATCTGGCCGGAGTGATCCGCACACGACGAGGCCCCGCCGACGGATGTCGACGGGGCCTCGTGCGGTCATGCCAGGGGCTCAGGAGTCCGGTTGACTCAGCGCCACCGTCACGCTCCGGGCGGCCTGGTCCAGCGCGTTCTCGAGGTCGGTGACCACCGACGACGGGAGGACGCCGCCCTTGGCGACATGGGTGCGCAGGTCGGTGCGGATGCGTGCGCGGAAGGCGTTCACGACGGCGTCCGCGCGGTGCAGCTCCTCGCGGCTGGTCAGCCGTGCATCGTCGCCCGCGGTGCGCGGCCTGTTCTTCGCCGCCGCCCGGTCGTCCTTGGTGGCCGTCGCCAGGTCGGCGCGAAGACTCTTCATCGCCTCCTGCACGCTCTGGCGCACCTCGTTCGCGATGAGACGGACGGTGTCGGTGATGCCCGCCTCGATGTCGGCGAGGTCGCTCTGGCGCGAGGCCAGCTCGGCGCGTCCGGCCTCGGTGATCGCGTAGATCGTCGTGCGTCCGTCGACGGTCTTGGTGACCAGCCCCTCCTCCTCGAGCTTCGCCAGGCGCGGGTAGATGGTGCCGGCGCTCGGCGTGTACGTGCCGCCCGTCCGGTCCGTGAGGGACTGGATGATGCCGTAGCCGTGCTGCGGGGACTCCGCGAGCAGCGACAGCAGGTACAGGCGCAGGTCGCCGTGGGAGAAGACCGCGGGGCTCATGCTTCCCACTCCGGATCGTTCTCGATGGTCTGCGGAGCGCGGCGGAGGACCGTGACCCCTCCGGAGACGGAGTTGGCGCGGAGGTCGACGAAGCGTCCCGCGAGCTCCCCGGTGGTGCCGTTGTAGGTGCTCGGTCCGGACGAGCTGCGCTCGACCCCGTCGATGAGCAGGCGGCCGCTGAGCGAACGGATGACGTAGTTCGCCGCGAGGGACTCGTCGAGCCGCACCGTGGTCCCGCCGGAGACCGAGTTCACGGTGATCGTGTTGACGTCGCCCGCCGCGTCCACCAGCGTCGCGCCGGAGACGATGTCGACCGTGGCCTTGCGGATGGCACCCGTGACGGCCACGTCGCCGGAGACGCTGTTGGCGCTGAGCGAGCCCGTGAGGTTGCGGATCTGCACGTCGCCGGAGACCGAGTTCACGCTGAGGTCGCCGATGAGGGTGTCGACGATGATGTCGCCGGACACGGTGTTGAGACGCGTGTCGTTGCGGATGCCCGACACGAGGGCGCCGGCGCTCACGACGCCGAGGGTCAGGGCGATGCTGCGCGGGACGGCCACGCTCACCTCGGCGCGCGGACCGCCGGAGCCGAAGTTCCGGAACACCTCGAGGAAGTTGTCCCAGCCGAGCTGCGGGTGGTCGATCTCGACCTCGCCGTCGCGGGACTCGATCCGGAGGTCCTTGGTGGTGACGCCGTGCACCTCGATCCGGATGCCGGGTTCGTCGTGGGCGATGACGTCGACCTGTCCGCCGACGAGGCCCACCTTGAGCCGGGTCGCGGAGGCGATGTCGATGACGCGTTCCTCGCCGGGGGCGATGAGCCACTTCTCGGTCATGTCTGCTTCTCCTGTGTCGAGGGATTCACGATATATCGTGTTGCCGTCACGATAACACGATATATCTCGATCCCGTCACCCCTCTTTCCTTCGAATCGCCTGATTGGTCCCATATCGGCCGGAAATCGAGCCAATCAAGCGATTCGAACGGGGTTGACCTTGACGTAACGGCAACTTCTACGGTGGAGGGGAACGACACGGAAGGGTGGGCGGGATGAGCGAGAAGGACTGGTCGATCCAGGAGATCGCGCGACTGGCGGGGACGACGAGCCGGACGCTGCGGCATTACGACGACATCGGGTTGCTGCCTCCGTCGCGCATCGCGCCCAACGGATACCGGCACTACGACGCAGCGGCGCTCGTGCGGTTGCAGCGGATCCTCCTGCTGCGGGAGCTCGGGCTCGGGTTGCCGCAGATCGCGGAGGTGCTGGGCCCTTCGACAAGCTCAGGGGCCCAGGGCGGGGGCTCAGGGGCCCAGGGCGGGGGCTCGGCGGCGGAGGCGTCGGCGCTCGAGACGCACCTCGCGCTGCTGCGCGAGGAGCAGACCAGGCTGGCGCGGCAGATCGCGTCGGTCGAATCCACCATCACGGCATTGAGAGGAGGTGAGAACCTCATGGCAGAGAACATGTTCGACGGCTTCGACCACACGCAGTACAAGCAGGAGGTCGAGGACCGCTGGGGGAAGAAGGCCTACGCCGACAGCGACCGCTGGTGGCGCGGGATGAGCGGCGCCGAGCGCGCCGAGTGGCAGCAGCGCGTGTCCGACCTCGGACGCGACTGGATCGCCGCGGCGGAGAGCGGGATCGATCCCGCGTCCGCCGAGGCGCAGGAGCTCGCGCGCCGTCACGTGGCCTGGCTCACGGGCATCCCGGGCACTCCCGCCGCCGCGCTCCGGCAGGGACCGGACGCGGATGCCAAGGCCTACGTCATCGGTCTCGGCGAGATGTACGTCGCAGATCCGCGCTTCGGCGCGAACTACGCGACGTCCGCGGGTGGGACCCAGGGCGCGGAGTTCGTCCGCGACGCGCTCCGCATCTACGCGGAAGCCTCCCTCTGATCCGTCGAGCGGCCCCCTTGCGTGCGACCCACCCCGCTGCGGTCGTACTCAAGGGGGTGGCTCGCACGCAAGGGGGTGGATCGGGGGAGGAGGGGAGGGCGTAGGGTCGTGCCATGACGGGGCGACGGAAACGGGGGCACGACGACCGCCCCGCGTCCGGAGCCTTCGCGGTGGCGGCGACGGCCTACGCGGCGAACTGCGCCCTCGGCGCCGCGGTGGCGGCGCGGCTCATCGACACGCGCCGCTTCCGCTGGGTGCACCACGCCCTCTACATCCTGACCTGCGCGACGGCCGGACTCGCCGTCGTCGCGGGTCTCGCCACCCGCACGCCGCGCACCCGTCGCGCCGCCCTCGCTTTCCTCCCCGCTGCCGTCCCCCTGGCCGCGATCCCCTACGCCGGGACGCACACCCGGCGGCACCCGCTCGTCGCCCTCACGGCGGCGCCCTTCGTCCTCGCGGGCCTCGTGGTCTCGCGCCTCCCCTCCGACCGGAAGTGACCGCATGGAACTGCTCGACGCCATCCGCCGCCGCAAGACCACGAACGGGGCGTTCCTGCCCGACCCGGTCTCCGAGGAGCACCAGCGCATCCTCCTGGAAGCGGCCGGGCGCGCGCCCTCGCAGCTCAACAGCCAGCCCTGGCGCTTCGTGGTGATCGAGAACAGGGACACGATCGACGAGATCGCGCGCATCTCCGGCGAGAGCATGACGGAGGCCATGTCGAACGGCACGTTCTTCGAGCGGTACAAGCCGTACTTCCGCTTCAGCCAGGAGGAGATGGAGGAGAAGCGCAGCGGCATGCTGTTCGACAAGCTCCCCGCGCCGCTTCGGCCCTTCACGTCCCAGGTGTTCACGAAGCGCGGCCAGACGCTCATGAACACGTTCGGCGTGCCGAAGACGCTGGGCTCGGAGAATCGCAAGCTCGTCGCCGGATCGCCGCTGCTCCTGGGCGTCATGCTCGACCGGAGCGAGTACCGGCCCGGGCAGCTGTCGTCGTTCTACTCCGTGTTCAGCATGGGGGCGGCCATGGAGAACGTCTGGCTGACCACGGTCGAGCTGGGCATGGGCATCCAGTTCATCTCGTTCCCGATGGAGGTGCCGGGGCGCTGGGACGAGATCGTCCGGCTGCTGCGGGTGCCCGACGATCTCGAGCTCATGGCCGTGTACCGGCTCGGCTACCTGCCGCCCGAGCAGCGCCGCCCGGCGATCGACTGGTCCAGCAGCCAGCGCAAGCTCGTGTCGCAGTACGTGTTCCGCGAGGACTGCGACACCCCGCAGCAGGGCTGGGACACGCCGCCGGCGCGGACCTGAGTCAGGAGCCCCCGACCGTCCGCGGCACCTCCGGGAGATCGTTCAGCGCCGGTCCCTCGATGCGCGTGCCGTCCGCGGCGAACCGCGACGCATGCAGCGGGCAGTCCCACGTGCACTCGGCGTCGTTCCAGTCGAGAACGCCGCCCAGGTGCGTGCAGACGGCGCTGACGGCCCTGGTCACCCCGTCGACCGTGGAGATGGCGACCGGGCGACCGCCGCGGTTCGCCACGACGCCCTCGCCCTCCGCGGGCTGCGGCACGGGGACCGGGGTGGTCTCGGCCTCGACCCAGCCCTTCGTGGCCGCGGCGGCCACCTTCGCCCCCTCGACGGCCCCCCGTGCGAGATCGGCGGGGACGGTGAGCCGGGTGCCGAGGCGCAGCATCCAGGACGGGCGCTCGCGGCGCTTCGTCCCGATGATCTCCTCCGTGAGCCGCAGGGCCGCAGCGGGCGCGTTCGACAGCCCCCACTTCGCATACCCGGTGGCGATGCGGATGCGCCCGAGGCCGCGCGGCAGGGCGCCGACGAAGGGGATGAGGTTGTGCGACTGGTAGTCCTGCGCGGACCAGCGGTGGGTCTCCTCCGCATCCGGGAAGTGCAGGCGGGTCCAGTCCACGAGGTCGTCGATCGCCGCGGTCTCGCCGTCCGAGCGGCCGACCGGATGCCCGTTGCCGCCGACGACGAGCTGCGCGGTGTCGGCGGGGCCGTCGGCGGCGGACACCGGCCGGATGGACCGCGTCGGGCCGTCGGCGGAGATGAACGTCCCCTCCGGCACGCCGCCGGAGACCCGGAACGAGACGCAGTACGACCGCATCCCGGCGACCTTGGAGAAGTACAGGCCGCGGTCGAGGATCGGGGTCCCCGTCGCGAGGACGATGTGCTCGGCGAACATCGGGCCCGCCGTCGTCTCCACCCGTGGCTCCGGCAGGGCGTGGGCGCCGGTCACGCGGACGCCGGTGTGCAGCGTGCCGCCTCCCGCGAGGAACTCCTTCGCGAGCGCGTCGGCGACGGCGACCGGGTCGATCGTCACCTGCGAATCGAGGGCGACCGCGCCCGCGACGGGGAACGGCGTCGACAGCTCGCCCGCGGTGAGCAGCCGGGTCGGAAGCCCCGCCTCCCGTGCGGCGGAGTGCTGGGCTCGGACCGCCTCGAGCCCGTCCGGACCCTGGGCGTAGGTGTGGTCGGTCCGCTCGGTGTAGCTCAGGCCCGCGCTGTCGGCGAAGCCGGTGAGCCACTCCATGCCGGCCCGGTTGGCGTCGACGTACGCCTGGACGAGGGCCGCCGGATGGTGCCTGCGGATGGTGGCGAGCTGCTGCCCCTGGAGGAGCGAGAGCTTGCCCGTGTTGCCGCCCGTCGACAGCTCCGCCACGTCCCCCGCGTCGACGACCACGACGTCGAGTCCGGCGCGGGTCAGGAGCACCGCGGTCGAGAGGCCGGTGAGCCCCGCCCCCACGATCAGCACGTCGTGCTGCGCGCCGGGATCGAAGGGAGTGCCGTGGGGTGCGTCCTGGTCGACCTTCCAGAGGGGCTTCATGCCGACAGTCAACGCCTGTCCCCGCCCCCACCCCAACGCCTTGACATCCGACGGTCGCGCTGTCATGCGGCGACTACAGTGGCGAGCGTGAGTCTCCGTCGTGTCCTGCTCGTCGCGCTCGGCGGCACGCTCGGGACGGCGGCGCGTCTGGGCCTCGGACTCCTCGTGGACGATCCCGGCGGCTTCCCCCTCGCGGTGCTGCTGGCCAACGTGCTGGGCGCCCTGCTCATCGGGGTCGTGGCGGCGCGGCTCCCGGCCTCGGCGGAGCTGCGGCTGCTGCTCGGCACCGGCGTCCTCGGCGGCTTCACGACCTACAGCGCCCTCATGACCGGGACGTTGGCCCTGTGGGGGTCGGCTCCGCTCCTCGCCGCCGCGTATGCCGTGGGCAGTCTCGTCCTCGGTCTCCTCGCGGCGGCCGTGGGGCTCCGGCTGGGGCGCCCGCGCCGGGGAGGGGTGTCGTGAGTCCACTGCTGTTCCTCGCGGCCGCGCTCGCCGGGGGCGTCGGCGCCGTCCTGCGGTACCTCGTCGACCTCGGCGTCGCGCGGCTCGCCGGCCGACGGTTCCCGTGGGGGATCCTCGTCGTCAACCTCACCGGCTCGTTCGCGCTGGGGCTCGTGACGACGGCGCTGCCGGACGCGGCGTTCGTGCTCGGCGCCGGCCTCCTCGGAGGCTATACGACCTTCAGCACCGCGATGCTCGATGCGGTCGCGCTGTGGCGGGACGGCGAGCGCGGCGCCGCGGTGTTCGACGCGGTCGGCATGCTCGTGCTCGGTCTCCTCGCCGCGGGGCTGGGGCTCGCGCTGGGCGCCGCGCTCTAGATCGACGCTTGCGAAGAGCCGACGTGCCGCGCTACTCTCGCTGCTAATCGTTTAACGCTAAACGGTTAACATCGCGCACCGCCTTCTCGTGCACCCGTCAAAGGAGACCTCGATGCCCCGCACCTCTCGCCGCGCCCTGGGCGCCCTCGCCGCCTCCGCGGCCGCCGTCCTGGCGCTCTCCGCCTGCTCCTCCTCCGCGACCGGGGAGTCGTCGGGCGGCGACATCACCCTCAGCTACGCGATCTGGGACGAGAACCAGAAGCCCGCGATGGAGGACATCGCCGCCGCGTACACCGAGGAGCACCCGAACGTCACGATCGAGATCCAGGTCACGCCGTACAAGGAGTACTTCACCAAGCTCCAGACCGCGGTGACGGGCGGCTCGGCCGCCGACGTGTTCTGGATGAATGGCCCGAACTTCCAGCTCTACGCCTCGAACGGACAGCTCGCCCCGCTCGACGACGTGGACGCGGCCGACTACCCCCAGGGGCTCGTCGACCTCTACACCTACGACGACGCGCTCTACGGCGCCCCCAAGGACTTCGACACCGTCGCGCTCTGGTACAACAAGGCGCTGTTCGACGCCGCGGGGGTGGAGTATCCGAGCGCGGGCTGGACCTGGGACGACTTCCGTTCCGCGGCCGCGAAGCTGACCGACCCGGCGAAGGGCCAGTTCGGCGTCGCCGCGAGCCAGTACGGCCAGGAGAACTTCTACAACTCCATCGCGCAGGCCGGCGGCGAGGTCATCTCCGCGGACGGCACCCAGAGCGGATACGGCTCCCCCGAGGCTCTCGAGGGCATCGAGCTGTGGACCGACCTCATCGCCGACGGCTCCTCGCCCACGGCGCAGCAGATGACGGACACGAACCCGGAGGACTTCTTCCTGTCCGGCAAGGTCGCCATGTTCCAGAACGGCTCCTGGGCCGCCATCGCCTACGCGGACAACGCGGACATCGGGGGCAGCGTCGACGTGGCGCCGCTGCCGGCGGGTCCGGAGGGCAACCAGAGCGTGATCCACGGCGTCGGGAACGTCGCGAACGCCAAGAGCGCGCACGTGGAGGAGGCCAAGGACTTCGCCGCCTTCGCGAGCGGCGAGCAGGCCGCGAAGATCCAGGCCGAGACCGGCACCGTGATCCCCGCGTACAACGGCACGCAGCAGGCCTGGGTCGACGCCCTCCCGCAGTACGACCTGCAGGTCTACATCGACGCGCTGGAGACGGCCGTCCCGTACCCCGTGTCGAAGAACACCTCCGCGTGGACGAGCATCGAGAGCGAGGTGCTGTCCCAGGTGTGGTCCGGAGCGGTCTCCCCGAAGGACGGACTGCAGGATCTCGCCGCGCAGATGCAGACCGCGCTGGACGCCGAGCAGGAGTGACCGCGTGACCGTCCTCGCGCCTCGCGCGGTCGCCCCCGCCGCCGGACGGACCCCGGAGGCCCCGCCCTCCGGGGTCCGCCGGCGGCGCCGTACGCCCGGTGCCTCGCCGTGGTGGGCTCTGGTGTTCCTCGGGCCCACCGCCCTGGGCCTCGCCGTGTTCTACCTGTGGCCGACCGTGCGCACGCTCATCATCTCCTTCACGAAGTCGGGGCCGTTCGGCGGCGCGGAGTGGATCGGGTTCGAGAACTACGTCCGGCTGTTCCAGGATCCGGAGCTCCTCGGCGCCCTCCGCAACACCGCGGTCTACACGGTGATCGCGCTCATCGGCATCCCCCTCGCGGTCGGGATCGCCGCGCTGCTGAACACCACCGGTCTCAAGGGCCGCAGCGCCTACCGCACGCTCTACTTCATCCCCGTCGTCACCATGCCCGCGGCGATCGCGCTCGTGTGGCGCATGATCTACAACGGCGACTACGGCGTGCTGAACGCGGCCCTCGGCGCGGTCGGCATCGAGGGGTGGAGCTGGCTGACCGATCCGAACACCGCGCTGGTCGCGATCGCCGTCGTCGGCATCTGGGCGGGCCTCGGGACCAACATCGTCATCTTCCTCGCCGGGCTCCAGGGCATCCCCGACACGATCATGGAGGCGGCCGACCTCGACGGGGCGGGCCCCGCACGCAAGTTCTTCTCGATCACGATCCCGCTGCTGTCGCCCTCGATCTTCTTCGTCAGCGTCATCAGCGTGATCGGGGCGCTGCAGGTGTTCGATCTCATCTACATGATGCTCGGCCGCAGCAACCCCGCGATGCCGAACACCCGCACCGTCGTCTACCTGTTCTACGAGGCGGGCTTCCTCGACAACGACCGCGGCTACGCCGCCGCCGTCGCCTTCCTCCTGCTGCTGATCATCCTCGTGCTGACGATCGTGCAGTTCCGGCTGCAGAAGAAGTGGGTGCACTATGAGTGACGTCTCCCTCGACACCCGCGCGGTCGTCGGTGCCGCCCCCGCACGATCGCGGAGGGCGGGCACCCCACGGAACCGCGGGCTGTGGATCGTCCACGTCGTGCTCATCGTCGGCGCCGCGCTCATGGTGTTCCCGTTCGTCTGGCAGCTGCTGACCTCGTTCAAGACGCTGTCCGACTCGGTGCAGGTGCCGCCGTCGTTCCTTCCGCGCGAGTGGGTGTTCACCAACTTCGCCGAGGTCTTCGACTCGATGCCGTTCGGGCAGATGTTCCTGAACTCCGTGCTCCTCACGGTCGGCCGCACGGTCGGGCAGGTCGCCCTGTGCACCATGGCGGGCTACGCGTTCGCGCGCATCGCCTTCCCGGGCCGGAACGCCCTGTTCGTCGTGTTCCTCTCGGTGCTCATGGTGCCCTCGCAGCTCTACCTGCTGCCGCAGTACGAGATCATCCAGGCGCTCGGCTGGCTGAACACGCTGCAGGCGCTCATCGTGCCCGGCATCTTCAGCGCCTTCGGGACCTTCCTGATGCGGCAGTTCTTCCTCTCGATGCCGGCCGAGCTGGAGGAGGCGGCGCGCATCGACGGGGCGAATCCGTGGCAGACCTTCTGGCGGATCATGGTTCCGCTCGCGAAGCCTGGCATCATCGCACTTGTGGTGTTCACTGTGCTGTGGTCCTGGAACGATCTGCTGTGGCCGCTGATCGTGACGACCGATCCGGCGAAGATGCCGCTGTCGGTCGGACTCTCGCAGCTCGTCGGCATCCACGGCACCGACTACCCGGTGCTCATGGCGGGTGCCCTGCTGGCGACCCTGCCCATGCTGGTGACGTTCATGATCCTGCAGCGGCAGTTCATCCAGGGCATCGCGTTCAGCGGGACGAAGGGCTGAGACATGGCACAGCGTGAGCACGCCCCGAGCCGCCGCCCGACCCTGCGGATGGTGGCCGAACGTGCCGGAGTGTCGACCGCGACCGTCTCGTACGTGTTCTCCGGGCGAGCAGGGGCCAGCGGGGCGGGCGTGGCCGAGGCCACCGCGGCGCGGGTGCTCGCGGCGGCGGACGAGCTCAACTACCGGCCGAACACGGCCGCGAGGGCGATCCGCACGGGTCGCAGCGGCATGGTGCAGCTCTCCCTGCACATGCTGAGCGATCCGTGGTCGCTGGCGGTGGCCGACGCCGTGAACGCCGAGGCGAACCGGCACGGGCTGACGACGCTGATCCTCGCCGACGGCGACTGGCACGCGGCCCTCGACCGTGTCGAGAGCGACGTGGCGTATCTCGACGGCGTCGGCCTGGACGAGGAGGACGCGCGACGGCTGGGCGACCTCGTCAAGCGCGGCCAGCGGCTCGTGGTGTTCTCGGAGCACCTGGAGCCGGACGGCTTCGACGTCATCCGTTCGGACGCGATCCCGGGGTGCGAGCTCGCGATGGATCACCTGCTGGAGCGGCACACGGCCATCGGCTGCATCGCCGCGGAGGGTGCCGTCCGCCTCGCGGGAACCCAGGTCACGCGCTACACGCCGTACGTCGAGAAGCTCGCGGCGGCCGGCATCTCCCCGGATCCGGCGTGGACCGTGACCTATGCGGAGACCCAGGCCAGCGCCTTCACCGCCGCGATCGAGCTGCTGTCGCAGGAAAACCGCCCGGACGCCGTGTACGCGACGACCGACTTCGCCGCGATCGCCGCGATCAACGCCGCGCATATGCTCGGGCTCCGCGTGCCGCACGACGTCGCGGTGATCGGTGTCGGGAACACGCCGGACGCACGGCTCATCGCGCCCACCCTCACCACCGTCGGCCCCACGGACTTCTACGAGCGTCAGGCGCGGATCATCGTCGAGAAGGCGCTCGAGAGCGAGCCCTCGCCCGGGGCGCTGCACGAGTTCCCCTGGGCCCTCGTCCCCGGCGGCTCGACCGACCTCGACGCCCCGGCAGCCCGCGGCCGCTGAGCCGCCCCCTTTCTCTCCCCCTCTGTCACGAAGGACTTCTGTTGGACCTCCACATCGGCATCATCGGCTTCGGCGCGCGCTCCACTCTCCAGGAGGAGGTGCACCGGCCGGGGCACGGCTCCCGCATCACCGCCGTCTGCGACCTCGCCCCGCGCGCCCGCGAGGACGCCAGGGCGCTCGTCCCCGACGCGCTCATCACCGACTCCCTCGACGAGCTGCTCGCATCCGGCGTCGACGCGGTCATGGTGCTGACCCCGGACGACACGCACGCCGCCCTGACCATCCGGGCGCTGGAAGCCGGGGTGCCCGTCTTCTGCGAGAAGCCCCTCGCGATCGATCTCGCCGACGCCGACCGCATGCTGGAGACCGCGCGACGCACCGGCACCCGGCTCTACATCGGTCACAACATGCGGCACATGCCCGTGATCACCCTCATGCGCGGGCTCATCCAGGACGGGCGCATCGGGCAGGTGAAGGCCGTGTGGGTGCGCCACTTCGTGGGGCACGGCGGCGACTTCTACTTCAAGGACTGGCACGCCGACCGGAGCCGCACCACCGGACTCCTCCTGCAGAAGGGGGCGCACGACCTCGACATCATCCACTGGCTGGCCGGCGCGTACACCGAGCAGGTGGCGGCGATGGGCGGCCTGAGCGTCTACGGCGACATCACCGACCGGCGGGACCGCGCGGGGGAGCGGATGCCCGACTGGTTCAGCATGGACAACTGGCCGCCGACCGCGCTCACGGGACTCCACCCCGTCGTCGACGTCGAGGACATCTCGATGGTGAACCTGAGGCTGGAGGGCGGGATCTTCGCGTCCTACCAGCAGTGCCACTTCACCCCGGACTACTGGCGGAACTACACCGTGATCGGCACCGAGGGGCGCATCGAGAACTTCGGCGACGTGGCCGGCAGCGAGGTGAGGCTGTGGAACCGTCGGCATGCCGGGGCGGCCGACGCGGACGAGGTGTTCATCGTGCCCGAGGTGCCCGACGCCGGACACGACGGTGCCGACGCGCTGCTCGTGGCCGAGTTCCTCCGGTTCGTGCGGCACGGTGGTCTCACGGCGACCTCTCCCGTCGCGGCGCGGGAGGCCGTGGCCGCCGGGATCCTCGCGACCGCGTCCCTCCGGGGCGACGGCTCCGCGATCTCCGTCCCTCCGCTCGACCCCGAGCTCGTCGCCTACTTCGAGCGCGGCCAGACCCCCTCCTCCACCCCCTCCTCCTCCGCCGCCTGACCCACCGGCAGGGGAGTGCAATAGGGCACCCGAACCGCGTCTCCCAGGCACGTTTCTGATCCCGCAGCGAGGGGGAGGGGGAGAGGGGTGGGGCTCTCAGGGAGTTCACACCGGAGCGAATGTACAAACGTACATGTACGGATGTCCAGGGGGTGAGCGATGGCGGAGAGCGCGCGTCGGCGGCGTGATCCCGAAGCGCGCCGTCGGGAGATCGTCACGGCTGCCGCCGAGCTCATCATCGAGGTCGGGGCCGACGCCATCACGCACCGCATGGTCGCCGCCCGCGCCGGAGTGCCGCTCGGGGCGACCACCCAGTACTTCGACACCCTCGACGACCTGCGCAGCGCCGCCTTCCGTGCCCTCGCGGACGAGATCGAATGCCGGCTCGACGGGGTGCGGCAGACCCTCGCCGACCGCGGAGCCGGGGCCGACGTCATCGCCGCGCTCGTCCACGACAGCATCCACGACGGACACGCCGTGCAGGCGGATCGAGCGGTGGTCACGGCGGCCGTCCACGATCCGCGTCTGCGCGAGCTCGCGCGCCACCTGTCCGACCGCCTCGTTGACCTCCTGGAGCCGACCTATGGCGCCGACCGGGCCCGAGCGGCGATGATCTTCATCGACGGCGTCATGTGGAGCACGCAGATCCGCGACGTCGATCTCGAACAGTCCTTCCTCGAATCCGCACTGGCGCGGATCCTCGGAGAACCTCTCTCCCTCCCATCCGCAGCGACCGCCACCCCCTGACACCGAGGACCACGCCTTGTCGAAACTCGCCATCCTCAGCCTGAAGAACCGCGCCCTCATCGCGCTCGTGACGATCGTCGCCGCGGTGTTCGGCGGGCTCGCGCTGACCAACCTCAAGCAGGAGCTCATCCCGTCGCTCGAGCTGCCGGCACTCGTGGTCATGACCACGTACCCCGGCGCCTCGCCCGAGGTGGTCGAGAACGACGTCTCGACGCCGATCGAGTCGGCCATCCAGGGGGTTCCCGACCTGGAGTCGACCACCGCGACGAGCACGACCAATGCGTCCATCGTGCAGGCGATGTTCTCGTACGGCACGAACCTCGCGACCGCGGAGCAGAAGATCCAGCAGGCGATCAACCGCATCTCCTCGCAGCTGCCGGAGGACGTCACGCCGCAGGTGCTCTCGGTCTCGATCGACGACTTCCCGGTGATCCAGGTGGCGGTCACCGGCTTCGACGACGCGGACAACGCCCAGGCGCAGCTCGAGAGCGTCGCGATCCCCGACCTCGAGGACGTCGACGGGGTGAACGCGGCCGAGATCGTCGGCGGCGTCGGACAGCGCATCACCATCACCCCCGACCTCGCGAAGCTCGCCGCCGCCGGACAGAGCAGCGAGGCGATCAGCACGGCACTCCAGCAGAACGGCACCCTGTTCCCCGGCGGCGAGATCACCGAGGATGACGAGACCCTCACGGTGCAGACCGGAGCGAAGATCACCTCGGTCGACGAGATCGCCGCCCTGCCGCTCGTCGGCACCGCGGTCACCATCGGCGACGTCGCGACGGTGGAGCAGGTGTCCGACCCGGTGACCTCGATCTCCCGCGTCGACGGCGAGGACGCCCTGTCGATCTCCATCACGAAGCTCCCCGCCGCCAACACGGTCGAGGTGTCGCAGGGGGTCATCGCGGCCCTCGACGAGATCGGGGAGGCGCTTCCGGACGCGGAGTTCACGGTCGTGTTCGACCAGGCGCCGTTCATCGTGCAGTCCATCGACACCCTCGCCACGGAGGGTCTGCTCGGTCTCGTGATGGCCGTGCTCGTGATCCTCGTGTTCCTGATGTCGGTGCGCTCGACCCTGGTCACCGCGATCTCGATCCCGACCTCGGTCCTCATCACCTTCATCGGGCTGCAGGCGTTCGGCTACTCCCTCAACGTGCTGACCCTCGGGGCGCTCACGATCGCGATCGGCCGCGTGGTCGACGACTCGATCGTGGTGATCGAGAACATCAAGCGCCACTACGTGGGCGACGCGGACAAGGGCGACGCGATCCGTCTCGCCGTGCGCGAGGTCGCCGCCGCCATCACCGCCTCGACCATCACGACGGTGGCGGTGTTCCTGCCGATCGTGTTCGTGGGCGACATGGTGGGCGAGCTGTTCCGTCCGTTCGCGATGACCGTCACGATCGCCATGGTCGCGTCGCTCTTCGTGGCGCTGACGATCGTCCCGGTGCTCGCGTACTGGTTCCTCAAGCCCGGCAAGCCGCTCCTCGACGACCAGGGGAACGCGATCGACCCGGAGGACCCGGCCGCCCCGCCGACGCGGCTGCAGCGCGGCTACCGGCCCATCCTCGGCTGGACGCTGAAGCACTCGGGCATCACGGTCGCGCTCGCGGTGGTGGTCCTCGCCGGGACCCTCGCCGCCGCCCCGCTGATGAAGGTGAACTTCCTCAGCGACTCCGGTCAGAACACCATGACCGTGACGCAGGACCTCGGGCCGACCGCGAGCCTGCAGGCGAAGTCCGACGCCGCCGTCCCCGTCGAGGAGGCGCTCCTCGACATCGACGGCATCGAGCACGTGCAGGCCTCCATCGGGTCGAGCGGCTCCACGCTGCGCGACGCGTTCTCCGGCGGTGCGGGCATCACGTACTCCGTGCTCACCGACGGCGACGCCGACCAGGAGAAGCTGCGCGCCGAGGTGCAGGACGCGATCGAGGGCCTCGGCGACGAGGTCGGCGAGGTCGCCGTCGCGGCGTCCGCCGGCTTCGGCTCCAGCGACATCGAGATCACCGTGTCGGCCGCGAGCGGCGACGACCTCGCCACCGCGACCTCCGCCGTGGTGGACGAGCTCGACGGCCGCGAGGGCATCGGGCAGGTGACCGACAACCTCGCCGAGGCGCTGCCATACATCGCCGTGGTCGTGGATCGCGAGGCCGCCGCCCAGGTCGGGCTGTCCGAGGTCGCCGTCGGATCGATCGTGTCGAACACGATGCGTCCCCAGCAGATCGGCTCGGTCGAGATCGACGACACCGCGCTGACCGTGTACCTCGTCAACCCGGAGCCGCCGACGACCGTCGACGCCCTCCAGCAGCTCGCGATCCCCACCGCGGCGGGCATCGTGCCGCTGGAGGACATCGCGACCGTGGAGCAGCGCAACGGTCCGACCTCGATCACCACCGAGCAGGGACGGCGCACCGCGACCGTCACCGTGCCGCCCGCATCGGACAACCTCGCGGTCGCCACCCAGTCGGTCACCGAGGCGCTCGCCGCCGCGGACCTGCCGGACGGCGCCTCGGCCGAGGTCGGCGGCGTCGCCTCGCAGCAGGCCGACTCGTTCGCGCAGCTCGGCCTGGCGATGCTCGCCGCGATCCTCATCGTGTACGTGGTGATGGTGGCGACGTTCAAGTCGCTGCGTCAGCCGCTGCTGCTGCTGATCTCGGTGCCGTTCGCGGCGACCGGCGCCATCCTGCTGCAGATCATCACGGGCGTACCGCTCGGCGTGGCATCGCTGATCGGCGTGCTGATGCTCATCGGCATCGTGGTGACGAACGCGATCGTGCTCGTCGACCTCGTGAACCAGTACCGGGAGAAGGGACTGTCGACCGCGGAGGCGGTGATGGCGGGAGGGGAGAAGCGTCTGCGCCCGATCCTCATGACCGCGCTCGCCACCATCCTCGCCCTCACCCCGATGGCGCTCGGGATCACCGGGCACGGCGGCTTCATCTCGCAGCCGCTGGCGATCGTGGTGATCGGCGGGCTCGTCTCCTCCACCGTGCTGACGCTCATCGTGCTGCCGACCCTGTACAACCTCGTCGAGGGGGCGCGGGAGCGCCGTCGCGCGCGGAAGGGCGAGCCGCACGACGATGGCGCCCCGGTCCCCGTGCACACGGACGGCACGCCGGTCAGCCGGCGCGAGCTGCGCGAGAACCACGGCGAGTAGTCGCGCGTCCGCAACGCGGAGAAAGGGCCCCGGTCCCGTCGAGGAGACGAGGATCGGGGCCCTTCCGCGT
Source organism: Microbacterium sp. CFSPD4_SD4 (assembly GCF_057364585.1). NCBI lineage: Bacteria > Bacillati > Actinomycetota > Actinomycetes > Micrococcales > Microbacteriaceae > Microbacterium > Microbacterium sp. CFSPD4_SD4. The sequence continues at coordinate 35,398 of NZ_JBNFOC010000011.1, read as the reverse complement.
GTGTTCTCCGGACCGGTGGACCGCGGTCAGGCGAAGGAGAGGCCCCACTCCACGGTCCAGGTCTCGCCCGGGGCCAGGCGTCTCAGGCCGCGGCCGCTGTTGAGGGCATCAGCCGGGGCGGTCATCGGCTCGATCGCGACGGCGAGCGGCGTACCGGGATAGTTCGTGGCCGTGTACACCTGCACGAAGTCGAAGCCCTCGCCCTGCCAGAGCGTGACGGTCCGGCCGTCGGGGGCGGTGAGGGTGTGCCGCACCCGGCCGTCCGGGTCGCGGTCGAGGTCGGTGAACCCGGTGTCGAGCGAGACGTCGCCGACGCGGATGCCCTCGCGCAGCTCGGGATCGGCGGGACGGGTGCCGATCGGGAGCATGCGGTCATCCGTCTCGAAGGCGGTGCGGGCGGGCACCCGGAGGACGAGGTCGTGCGGGTCGACATCGCCGATCGTGGGGAACGGGTGAGTGCCGACCGCGACGGGCGCGGGGGAGTCGGACCAGTTGGTGAGCGTGTGCGTGACCTCGATGCCGTCCGCGGTGAGGACATACGCGACGGACGTCTCGATCAGGTACGGGTAGCCGGTCTGCGGGAAGACGGTCGCCCGCAGCGTCGCGGCGCCCTCCGTCTGCTCGATGGCGTACGCCGTGAAGCGCAGCAGGCCGTGACTGGCGTTGTCCGTCTTCGGCTCGGTGATCGCGAGCTGGCGCACGGTGCCCTCGTCGTCCCAGCGGCCGTCGCGCACCCGGTTGGGCCAGGGGGTCAGCACGACGCCCGAGCACGACGGCGTCGGGATGTCGAGCGGATACGGGGAGATGAGATCGACCTCGCCGATCCGGAGGGCACGGAGAGAGGCGCCGACCTGGGCGATCTGCGCGGTCACGTCGCCGAGACGGAGATGGACCTGGGTGCCGGTGGGAGAGACGGAGTTCACCTCGACATCGTAGTGCCGCAGGCCGCCGGAGTGCGGGGGTCTCCCAGGGATGCCGGGTAGACTGAGACGGTCGGCTTCGGACACCCGCGCAGGGCGCGGACGTTTTTCAGTGTGTGAAGTGTGAGTCCAGGGGCCGATGGTGCGCGTCGATCGACGCGAATCAACCATCACAGGAATGGCCCCGGCCGCAGATCGTCCGGACTCCGCTGGATCGGAGTGCTCGCGCGTGCGCGCAGCGCTGTTCTCGTGCGAGAACGCAAGAAGGACACCCGAATGCCCAAGAACAAGAAGCCCCGCGGCGGTCGCGCCGCCGCGAACTTCGAGCCGCGCTACGGCGCCAAGAAGACCTCGTTCCACGACCGCCACCGTCCGGCCGGCGGTCGGGACACGGCTCGCGACGAGCGTCCCGCACGCGACGACCGCGAGGGTCGCGCGACCGGCGGGTACGACCGTCGCCCCGGGAGCCGCAGCCCCGGGCACCGCGGCTACCGCCCGGAGGAGGCCGAGTCCGGTGCTCCGAAGCGCCGCTGGAGCTCCCAGGAGCGCGCCGGTCGCGACGAGGCCCGCAGCATCCGCAACCGTGCGGAGTCCGGGCGTCGCGAGGCCCCGCACCGCCGCGACGACCGCGCCGGTGGCGGCCGGTTCGACGACCGCGCCGAGCGTCCGCGGTACAACGACCGGTCCGGCGCTGGACGGTTCGACGACCGTCCGCGGCGCGACGACCGCGGCGGCTCGCAGCGACAGGGGTTCCGCGACGGCGACCACCGCGACGGCGGACGCCCGCGCTTCGACGACCGCCGGAACGAGCGTCCGCGCTTCGACCGCGACGACCGTCCGCGGCGGGACGACCGCGGCGGCGATCGCACCCGCGGCGGTGAGCAGGGGACCGAGCGTTCGTACGACGCCGCCCGTGCGCGCCGCGCGTTCGACCGCGACCGCACGCAGCGCTCCTTCGAGGGCGGGCGCGAGCGGCCGTCGACCGGAGGGGCCTACCGCACCGAGCGGCCGCGTCGGGACGAGCGCCCTCGTCGCGACGAGCGTCCGACCCGGAGCGACTGGAACGCGAAGCCGAAGGCGGCCTTCGAGCAGGCCGATGACGTCGTCCACGAGCGCCTCGAGGCACAGGCCGTGCAGGCCGTCGAGGTCGAGGGCGTCACGTTCGCCGACCTCGGCCTGGGCTCCAACATCACCGAGACCCTGAACAACATGGGCGCCGCGACGCCGTTCCCGATCCAGGCGGCGAGCATTCCCGCCGTCCTCGAGGGGCGCGACGTGCTCGCCCGCGGACGCACGGGCTCCGGCAAGACCATCGCCTTCGGGGCACCGCTCGTCGAGCGGGTGCTGCAGTCGCAGGCGGGCAAGCGTCGTGAGTTCGGACGGGCGCCGCGCGCGATCATCCTCGCCCCGACGCGCGAGCTCGCGCTGCAGATCGACCGGACCATCCAGCCGATCGCCCGCAGCGTCGGCCTCTTCACGACGCAGATCTACGGCGGTGTGCCGCAGGGCCGCCAGGTGGGCGCGCTGAAGAAGGGCGTCGACATCGTCATCGGCACTCCCGGCCGTATCGAGGACCTGATGAACCAGGGCAAGCTCGACCTGTCCGACTGCCGGATCGCGGTGCTCGACGAGGCCGACCACATGTGCGAGCTCGGATTCGTCGAGCCCGTGCAGCGCATCCTCCGCCGCACGGCCGAGGGCAGCCAGAAGCTCCTGTTCTCCGCGACGCTCGACCGCGAGGTCGCGGCGCTGGTGGACGAGTTCCTCGTCGACCCCGCCGTGTTCGAGGTCGCCGGCGAGGACCAGGGCTCCAGCACCATCGAGCACCGGGTGCTCGTCATCGAGCACCGCGACAAGGCGGACATCCTCACGTCGCTCGTCGACCGCGAGGGCAAGACGCTCGTCTTCGCCCGTACTCGCGCCTACGCCGAGATGCTGGCTGACCAGTTCGACGACGCGGGAATCCCGGCCGTCTCGCTGCACGGCGATCTCAACCAGGCCAAGCGCACGCGCAACCTGGAGAAGCTGACCTCGGGTCGGGTGAACGTCCTCGTGGCCACCGACGTCGCGCGCGCGGCATCCACGTCGACGACATCGACCTCGTGGTCCAGGCCGACGCGCCGGACGAGTACAAGACGTACCTGCACCGCTCCGGTCGCACGGGTCGCGCGGGGCGCTCGGGCCGGGTCGTCACGCTCATCACTCGGCAGCGCCAGCGCCGGATGACCGAGCTGCTCGGTCGCGCCGAGATCGAGGCCCCGTTCGAGCAGGCCCGCCTGGACGACGACGTGATCGAGGAGATCGCCGGCCGCGTGCCATCCGCCGCCGAGCTCACCTCCTGACCCGTTCGGGATCAGAAAGGCCCCGGAGACTTCGGTCTCCGGGGCCTTTTCGCACTCCGCACCGGCCGGGTCAGGGGAGGGTGTGCTCGTGGAGGGGCGTCATCAGGGACGTACCGTTGAGGTCGAGGTAGAGGACGCCCTCGGTGACCGTGAGGGTCAGGGTGTTGCGGCGGGCGAGGTGGGGCGTGGCGGTGTCGACGAAGCCGGGATCGAAGCTGTAGACCCGGATGTCCTCGGCCCGGTGGATGCGCTTGTCGGCCCACGGCGCCATGACCTTGGCGGGATCGCGGTGCGTGTAGACCACCGTCCGGTCCGCGAGGCGGGTGGCATGATGCAGCCGTGCGGCATCGGGAGCGCCCACCTCGATCCAGACGGTGACCCGCCCCGTGAGGTCGCGCACGAGCACGGCGGGCTCCTCCGTGTCGGAGACGCTGCCGCCGAAGGCGATGCCCTCCGCGAACTCGAGTCCGTACGCGAGCACCCGGGTGAGCATGTACGCGTCGGTCTCGGAGGGATGCCGGGCGGCGCGGAGCGAGACGTCCTCGTAGACCCCGCGATCGGTGTCGGCCAGCTGCATCTCGAACGTGTGGACTGTCGAACCGATCGCCATGATCCTCGAGCCTACGTGGAGCAGCACCCCCTCCGTGACCGACTCAGAACAGCATCGGCTGGGGAGGAGGGGCCGCGGCAGCGCGGCCGCTCGGGGTGAACATCACCGGCCCGGCCGCCGGGGTCTCCGTCTGCACGTGGCCTTGGCCCGGGCGGAACCCGCGCCGCGGATAGTCGTCTTCGTGCCGGCCGTCGAGTCCGTGCATCCGGATGAGGGGACGAGCGCGCTTGGCGAGCCACTGCCGATACGGCTTCGGCGCCTCGACGGACGCTCCGGGATAGAGCCCCCGGTACGACGACACGAGGTCGGGACGGTTCTCGCCGAGCCACTGGAAGAACCACGGCTTGACGCCCGGACGCAGGTGCAGGGCTCCGTAGATCACGCTCCGCGCTCCGGCGGCCTTGATGCGGCGCAGGGCGTCGTCGATCGCGGCGAGGGAGTCGGTGAGGTGCGGCATGATCGGCATGAGGAACACCGTGACCGGGAACCCGGCGTCGGCAAGGGCGCGCACCGTGTCGAGGCGGGCCTGCGTGGTCGGAGCGCCGGGCTCGATCGCTTTCTGCAGCGCGTCGTCGTACATCGCGATCGACATCTGCACGTCGACCGGCACGCGCTGCGCCGCCTTCTTCAGCAGCGGGATGTCGCGGCGGATCAGCGTGCCCTTCGTGAGGATCGACATCGGGGTGCCCGACGCCGCGAGCGCCTCGATGATGCCGGGCATGAGGGCGTAGCGCCCCTCGGCCCGCTGGTACGGGTCGGTGTTCGTGCCGAGGGCGACCGTCTCGTGCTGCCAGCTCCCGCGGCGCAGCTCCCGTTCGAGCACCTCGACGACGTTGACCTTGACGACGATCTGGGTGTCGAAGTCGGCACCGCCGTCGAGGTCGAGGTACTCGTGCGTGCCTCGTGCGAAGCAGTACGTGCAGGCATGGGAGCAGCCGCGGTAGGGGTTGATCGTCCAGGCGAAGGGCATGCGCGACGCCCCGGGGACGTGGTTGAGAGCGGACTTCGACAGCACCTCGTGGAACGTCATCCCGGCGAACTCCGGCGTCGTCACCGTGCGCAGGACGCTGGACCGGTTCTCGAGACCGGGCAGCGCCGCCTCGTCGCTGTCCGCGAGCTTCTGTCCCTGCCACCGCATCGTCCTAGTCGAACAAAGAACCGAATCGAAGTCAAGCGAGTATGGCATCAATGTTCGAATGGAAGAATGGGGCCATGCCCTCCTCGCCGTACGCTCAGCATGCGGCGCCGCGCTCCCCGATCTTCGGCCCCGCCCTCCCGGTCGGGCTGGCGGTGACCGCGGTGGGCGTGCTGCTGTCCCTCACCGGGGCGGCCGCGACCCCTGTCGCCTCGGAGGACATGCCGCGGCCGGTCGCGGTGATGCAGGTGCCGACCGTGGAGAACGCGGCGACGCCCGCGGCGGACCCCTGTGCCGACCCCGGGGTGCAGGAGGCGATCGCGGCGGGGGATGACGCCGCCACCATCGCGGGGTTCGGCGGCGGAGCGCGCTTCCGTCAGGCGGTGGTCGCCGGGAACGCGCCCTGCGTCTCGCTCAGCGATCCCGCCCGGATCTGGGTCGTGGTGAACAAGGGCCGTCCGCTCGATCCGGCCGCCTACGAGCCCGCGGAACTGGGCCAGGTGCCCCTGCAGATGACGACGCCGTCGGGCCGCGTGCGCGCGGAGGTCGCCGACGCGGTCGGGCGCATGGCGGAGGCCGCCGCGGCCGCGGGGGTCGGCCGCATCGGCGCGAACAACGGCTACCGGTCCTACGGGCTCCAGGTCGCGACCTACGGGGCCCACGTGCGGGACCAGGGGCAGGCCGACGCGGACGCCGGCTCGGCGCGGCCGGGTCATAGCGAGCATCAGACCGGTCTCGCCCTCGACGTGGTGGCCTGCGATGCCGAATGCGGCGGTCTCGACGGCTTCGGGGCGACGCGGCAGAGCGAGTGGGTGGCCGCGCACGCCTGGGAGTACGGGTTCATCGTGCGCTACGAGCAGGTCGGCACCGCCGTCACCGGGTACGCGCCGGAGCCCTGGCACCTGCGTTACGTCGGAACGGAGCTCGCGGCGGCGTATCACGAGGGCGGCTTCCACACCCTCGAGGAGTTCTTCGGCCTGCCCGCCGCTCCCGACTACGAGCACTGATGGGGGCGTCCGCGGTGGCGCTCGGTGTGCTCTGAGGCTTTCCACAAAGGCGGTACCCAGTCCCACTCGGGATGGGATGCATTCTCACAATCGCCTGTCCTGCCCCGTGTCCCCGCCGTAGACTCGCCGGAGCAACGACGCACGACACGTTCGGGAGGACGGCATGGAACGCGACATCTACGAAGAGGATCACGAGGCATTCCGCGACCTCGTCAAGGATTTCGTCAAGCGCCACGTCACGCACGAGGCGATCGAGAAGTGGGACGCCGCCGGCGAGGTGGACCGCGCCACGATGCGCGCCGCGGGTGAGGCCGGCATCATCGGGCTCTCCGTGCCCGAGGAGTTCGGCGGCGCCGGGATGCTGCAGGACTACCGCTTCCGCGCGATCGTGAACGAAGAGGTCATCGCAGCCGGAGCGGGTTCGCTCGCCGGCGCCTTCGGCATCCAGGACGACCTGGCCGTCCCGTACCTCGTGCACATGGGCACGCAGGAGCAGAAGGAGAAATGGCTGCCCCGCATGGCCACCGGCGAGGTCGTCGGCGCGCTCGCCATGACTGAGCCCGGGGCTGGCTCCGACCTCCGCGGCATCAAGACCACCGCCAAGAAGGTCGACGGCGGCTACCTCGTCAACGGCGCCAAGACGTTCATCTCGTCCGGTGCGACCGCCGACCTCGTCGTGACCTTCGTCAAGACGGGCGAGGGCAACCGGCCCGACGCGTTCAGCCTCGTCCTCATCGAGAAGGGCATGGAGGGGTTCGACAACGGCAAGAAGCTCTCGAAGATGGGCTTCCACGGTCACGACACCGCCGAGCTGTCGTTCAGCGACGTGTTCGTGCCCGAGGAGAACCTCATCGGCGGCGTCGAGGGCAAGGGCTTCATCCAGCTCATGATGAACCTCCCGCTCGAGCGCCTCTCGATCGGCGTGGCCGGAGCCGCCGCCGCACAGGCCGCGCTCGACTGGACCGTCGCCTACACGAAGGACCGCGAGGCCTTCGGGGAGCGCATCATCGACTTCCAGAACAGCCGCTTCACCATCGCCGACATGTCCGCCACGGTCGACGCGCTGTGGGCCTTCATCGACCGCGCGCTCCTGGCGTACAAGGACGGCAGGCTCTCGGCCGAAGAGGCCGCGAAGGTCAAGTTCTGGGCCACCGAGCGCGAGTGGGAGGTGCTCGACGCCGGGGTCCAGCTCCACGGCGGCTACGGCTACATCACCGAGTACCCGATCGCCCGCGCCTTCCTCGACGCCCGTGTGCACCGCATCTACGGCGGCACGAACGAGATCATGCGCGAGATCGTCGGGCGTCAGATCGCCGGCAAGCGCTGACGTCCCCGGGCACAGCTTCGGAGATCCCGGACGACACGCCGGGGCGGCCTCGTCCGCCCCGGCGTGTCGTGTCTTAGCTCCGCAGTTGTGCCCGGGAGCCAGGGGAGGGGATCAGCGGCGCCCGCCGACACCGGCCCGACGAAGGCGGTCGGCGATGAGGATGCCGAGGGCGGTACCGGCGACACAGCTGGCGATCGTCAGGACGAAGAAGAGCACCCGTACGGCGAGGGTGAACGTGCCGAGGTCGAACGAGGCCCACGTGAGCAGGGGATACACGACGCCCACGACGACAGCTCCCACGTAGTGCAGCCAGGTGCCCCAGTACCGCCACATCACGAACAGGAACGGCAGCTCCGTGAATGCCGCCCACCACAGGTTCGTAGCCACGCTGCCGAAGCCGTAGCCCGAGAAGGGCACGATGACGAGGCCGGAGAGGAGCCCGACGAGGATCCCGACGAGAGGCTTCCGCAGCAGGCGGAGCGCGACCACCGACGGCAGCAGCCAGAGCCCGGCGAGAGCCACGCTGACGAGTGAAAGCCCGGGGAACAGCATCGTCGAGACCCAGTTCGCCGGGGCGAGCAGCAGACCGCCGGCGACGCCGAGTGCGGCGCAGGTCAGCAGGATGGCGGTCGGGAACCGGAACCGCCGCGAACGCGAGGTCGGAGTCTCCGCCGAAGAGGGCGCAGAACCGAGCGGCGCCTCCGCACCGCTCACGCGAGAGGCTCCGCGGCGGCCTCGCGGGCGGCCTTCGAGGCGGGGGAGGCGGCGCCGATCTTCCAGTAGCCGCAGAAGCTGACGGCGTTCTTGTCCACGCCGCGCTCGCCGACGAGCTGCTTGCGGACGCCGGAGGCCAGGGCCTGCTCGCCGGCCGCGTACGCGTGGAACGGAGCATCGGGCAGAGCGGTGCGAGCGAGGGCGTCCAGGGCGAGAACCCCGGGCGGGATCTCGTGCGGCCGCACGATCCACACCACGCCGAGCCCCGACGGATGCGCGAACTCCAGGGCGTCCTCCGCGGACGGGACCTCGATGATCGCCGTGCCCGCGGCGTCGGCCGGCAGGGAGACGCTGATCGACGCGATCGCAGGGAGGGCGGTCTCGTCGCCCACGAGCACCACCCGGTCGGTGCCCCGCTCGGGGTTGAACGTCAGGCCCTCGTCGATGATGAGGACGTGCTCGCCGGGGGCGCAGGTCTCCGCCCATCGGGAGGCCGGACCGGCGGTGCCGTCGGCCGCCGAGCCGTGCAGCACGAAGTCGACGTCGAGCTCGGCGCCGGTCTCGGGCGTGGCCGGGCGGTACGCGCGCACGGTGTAGTTGCGCATCACGGGGCGCTCGCCGTCGGGGATGCGGAGGAACTTCAGATACCCGAACATCCGGTTCGCCTTGGCGGGCACCCGCTCGAGCCCGGCCTCCCCGCCGATCGGCAGGAACAGCCGGAACCACTGGTCGTAGCCCATCGGACGGAAGCGGTCGATCTCGCCGCCGCCCAGGGTCACCCGCACCCAGTGCGGCGCGAGCCGTTCGGTGCGGAGCACGGTGAGGTGCAGGAGCTCGGCCGTCTCCGGCTTGACCATCTTGCTGAATGCCATGCGGGCGCCTTTCAGGGGAGCTGCCAGGGGAAGAAGACGACGAAGATCGCGGCCGACACGGCGAGCATCGCCACGGTGAAGACGGTGTCCCTCGTGCGGAACGGCACGAGGTGCCGCTCGGTCCGCGTCGGATGCGCACCGAACGCCCGGGAGTCCATCGCGAGGGCGACGCGCTCCGCATGCCGGATGGCACCCGCGAGCAGCGGGACGATGTACCCCCAGCCGCGGGCGATCCGTGCGAAGGGGCCGCGGCCGCCGTGGTAACCGCGCACCCGGTGCGCGGCGCGGATGACGGCGAGCTCGTGCCCGAACCGGGGCACGAAGCGGAAGGCGGCCAGGGCCGTGTACCCGATGCGGTACGGCACGCGCAGCTGCTGCACGCTCGCACGCACGAGATCGGAGCCGCTGGTGGTGAGGCCGCCGACGAGCGCGAGCGCGACGATCGATCCGAGCCGGAGCGCCGTAGCGAACCCGATGAGGAGGGCACCGCCGTAGAGGGTCCAGTCGCCGATCGTCACGACGGGGGTGGTGTCGGCGACCAGGGCCGCGTCGACCCACAGCGAGAAGCCGACGCCGATCGCGAGCATGCCCGCGGGAAGACCGAGCAGGAGCAGCGCGAGGAGGCGCCCCGTCACCCGCGCCCCGATGAGGATGAGGGCGTAGGCGAGCACGAGGAAGGCAGCGGGGGTGGCCAGGTCCCGCACGAAGACGAGGAGCAGCATGGCGGGGGCGAACCCGGCGACCTTCGCCAGCGGGTTGAGGCCGTAGAGGAACTGCCGCCGCGAGGTGGCCGTGAGCGGTGCGTACGGATCGAGCGTGGTCATCGTCATGGCGACACCTCCCACCCGGCCGCGGTGAGCACACGCTGCAACGCGGGGACGCGCAGGCCGGCGGAGGGGAGGATCGCGGGATCGGCGAACAGTGCCGCCGTCGGACCGGCGGCCCGCACCCGCCCGTCGGCGAGGACGACCGTGTCGGTGGCGTGCTCGGCGACGAGCTGCAGGTCGTGCGTGACGATGACCACGGTCGTGCCGTCCGCCCGCAGGCTCTCCAGCAAATGCAGGAGCTCGGCGGCTCGGGCCCGGTCCTGCCCGAACGTGGGCTCGTCGAGGGCGAGGACGGGGGGACGGGTGATGAGGGCGGTGCCCACGGAGAGCCGTCGCTTCTCGCCGCCGGAGAGGAGGAACGGATGCACGTCGGCCTTGTGCGTCAGCCCGAACCGCTCCAGCATCTCCGCCACCCGCGTGCGGACCTCGTCGTCCGGCACCTGGCGCAGCCGGAGCCCGTGGGCGAGCTCGTCGAACACGGTGGCGGCGATGAACTGGTGCTCCGGGTTCTGGAACACGAAGCCGATGCGCGCCGCGAGCTCCCGAGGGGAGGCCGTCCCTGGGTCGATGCCGTCGACGGAGACCCGACCTCTCGGCGGCGGCACGACCCCGGCGAGAGCCTGGATCAGCGTCGTCTTGCCCGCCCCGTTCGCCCCGACGATCGCGGTGAGGCTCCCGACGGCGATGTCGAGGTCGACCCCGTGCAGGATCTCGGTGCGGCGCCGTGTGACCGTGAGGCCGCGGGCCCGGATGATGGGCTCCCAGTCGGCGGGGCGAGGGTCGCCGACCGGCACCGAGGACGCGGCGCCGGGGCCGGGAGGCAGTGCGGCGGCCAGCGCCTCGGGCGTCAGCGGCAGCGGGTCGAGGACGATCCCCCGGTCGCGGAGGCGGAGCGCGGCGAGCGTCGCGGCGGGCAGCCAGACCCCCATCGCCACGAGCTCGTCGGCATGCGCGCGGATGGTCTCGGCCGCCGGACCGTCGAAGACCACCCGGCCCTCGCGGTCGAGCACGATGGTGCGCGTGACGAAACGCATCGCGGCGTCGAGGTTGTGCTCGACGAGGAGGATGGCGCGATCTCCGGCGGCCACGACCTCGGTCAGCGCCGCGTACACGTCGTCGATCCCCTGGGGGTCGAGGTTCGCGGTCGGCTCGTCCAGCACGATGAGAGGCGAGCCCATCGCGAGGGCGCAGGCGATGGCGAGACGCTGCCGCCCGCCGCCGGACAGGTGGTCGGGGTTGTCGTCGCGGCGCTCCCACAGGCCGACGCGCCGCAGCGCCTCCTCCACGCGGGCGCGCACGGTCTCCACCGGGAGGAGGAGGTTCTCCGGGCCGAAGGCCACCTCGTCGTACACCGTCCCTGTGACGATCTGCGCGTCCGGATCCTGGAAGACCATGGCGACGTGCGTGCTGAGCGTCGCGGTGTGCGCGGTGGTCGTGTCGACGCCTCCGGTCTCGACGGTGCCGGTCATCGTCGCGGGGAGCGCGTGCGGGATGAGGCCGTTGAGGGCGAGCGTGAGCGTCGACTTCCCGGAACCGGACGGGCCGAGCAGCAGCACGACCTCGCCGGGATCGATGTCGAAGGTCACGTCACGGGGCGACGGGTGCGCGGCATCCGCGTGGGTGAGGGTCAGCTCGCGCACGCGGAGGAGGGGTGCGGATGGGCGCACGGCACGTCCCTGGCTCGACGGAGGGTGTGCCTCTAACTTAGCTGAGCCTTACCTGTGCTGCCAGCGGGGCCCGTGCGCGATCAGCGGCGCGCGACCCCGGCGGTGCGCAGCGCCGAACCGATGGCGAGGCCGATCGCCGTCCAGGCCACAGGACCGAGCACGGAGATCGCCAGGTACAGCAGCTGGGCCCACAGCGGCATGACCGCGAGGTTCGCCGCGAAGAACACCGCGACCGCCACGACGCCGCCGATCACGACCGCCGAGACGAAGAACCGCCAGGCGCCCCAGGAGCGATAGCGGGTGAGGGCGGCGACACCCTCCTGGATGAGGCCGAAGAGCAGCGCGGTGCCGATGAACCGCAGCGACCACGCCGGGTTGAAGGCGCTCGCGATGAGGGCGGCGAACACGTGCGTGATGAGCGCCACGAACGGCAGCCGCAGCACCTCCTGCGCGATGATGCCCGGCAGCACGTGCGAGCCCAGCACGAGGCCGTAGAGGAACAGCAGCGGGCTGGCCAGGAGGAGGGGAGTGACCCATCCGGCGATGCCGCCGAGGATGCCCGTGGCGACACCGATCGCCGCGCAGATCAGCAGCACTCTGGTCGACAGGACGGAGGTTCGGGCCACGTCTCCAGCCTACTGGCGACATTCGGAGAGTCGGCCGCCGTCCATCCTGACCGATCGGCACGATCGAGGGCGACCATCGTTCAGTTCTCGATCCGGCGCCGAACGGCGGGGCTATCGTGAGCCGCGGTGCGGCGACGACGCGGCATCGGGATCATCGGATCATCAGGAGCGAGATATGGGTCGAACACCCCTTCGGATCGCAGCAGCCACCACCCTGGCGACGCTGTTCATCGCATCGACGGCAACCGCAGGCCACGCAGCGACCGGGGAGGTGACGCACCCCGTTCCGGTCGCGGGGACCCCCGGGCACTACATCGTGATCATGAAGGCCGATCCCCTCGCCAGCTACGAAGGCGACGTCAAGGGCCTGAAGGCGACGAAGCCCGACGAGGGCGAGCAGCTCGAGACGCAGTCGCAGGACGCGCGGCGCTACGTCAAGCACCTCGAGTCGGAGCAGAAGAGCCTCATCAACGACGTCGGCGTCACCCCGGACACGACCTACCAGGTGGTGCTCAACGGTTTCAGCGCCGACCTCTCGGGTGAGCAGGTGGACCAGCTCCGCGCCTCGAAGGACGTCCTCGGGGTGTATCCCGACGAGATCCGTCACCCCGACGCGCAGACCTCGACCGACTACCTCGGCCTCGGCGACGACCGCAAGGGCCGCGGTGGGGTGTGGCAGCAGACCGGAGGCGTGAAGAAGGCGGGCGAGGGCGTCGTGGTCGGCGTGATCGACACCGGCATCGCGCCCGAGCACCCCTCGTTCGAGGGCAAGAAGCTCAAGCAGCAGAAGAAGCAGAACAGTCGGCACAAGGGCACGGACCCGTACACCGACGGCACCTACGTCTACTTCGACAAGTCCGACGGCGGACAGTTCCGCGGCGCGATGGTCGATGGTCAGGACTGGGACGAGCGCGACTACTCGACGAAGCTCATCGGCGGGCAGTACTTCTTCGCGGGAGCCCAGGCGGCCGGGTTCGACTTCCAGTACGACTACCTCTCCCCGCGCGACGGCGACGGTCACGGCTCGCACACGGCGAGCACCGCCGCGGGCAACTTCGGAGTGGACGCCGAGGTCGAGGGTGTCGACTTCGGAACGGTCTCCGGTGTCGCGCCCGGGGCGAAGGTCGCGGCCTACAAGGCCTGCTACGTCGGCCCGGACACGACCGTGACGACGGATGACATCTGTGCTCTGAGCGACCTCGTGGCCGCGATCGATCAGGCCGTGGCGGACGGTGTCGACGTGATCAACTACTCGATCGGCGGCGGCGCCGCGAGCACCGTGATGGCTCCCGAAGACCTCGCGTTCCTCAACGCCGCGGCCGCCGGTGTCTTCGTCGCGACCAGCGCCGGCAACGACGGCCCCGATCCGGTCACCGCCGACCACGCCTCGCCGTGGTACACGACGGTCGCCGCCTCCACCATCCCGACGTGGGAGGGCACCGTGCAGTTCGACGGCTTCGAGCAGGCCGGGGCCTCGGTGACCGTCCCGTTCGGTGAGAGCGTCTCCGGACCCTCCATCGCCGCCGTGGATGCCGCGGCGCCCGGTGCGGCGGATGCGCAGCTGTGCCTGCCGGGCACCCTCGACCCGGCGAAGGTCGCCGGACACATCGTGGTCTGCGACCGCGGCGGCAACGCCCGCGCGGAGAAGTCCCAGGTCGTGAAGGACGCCGGGGGCATCGGCATGGTCCTGGTGAACGTGCCCGGCGGCGCGGATTCCCTCGACAACGACTTCCACGCGGTGCCGACCGTGCACCTGAACGCCGTGCACCGTGCGGCCGTGCTCGCCTACGTGCAGGGCGGCGTCGATCGGCCGATCACCCTCGTCGGTGAGAACACCACCGGTGTGACCACGCCGACCCCGCAGATCGCGGGCTTCTCGAGCCGCGGACCGGTCCTCGCCGACGGCACCGACGTCCTCAAGCCGGACATCGCCGCTCCGGGAGTGGCGATCCTCGCCGCCACACACAACGCCCCGGGTGAGGACCCGACCTTCGGCATCCTCTCCGGGACGTCGATGGCCTCCCCGCACATCGCCGGCCTCGGTGCGCTGTACCTCGGGGAGCACCCGCGGGCGACCCCGGGCGAGATCCGGTCGGCCCTGATGACGACCGCCTCCGACACCGTGCTCCCCGACGGCTCGAAGAACACGAACCCGTTCGAGCAGGGTGCCGGACAGGTCGATGCGACGCGGTTCCTGAACCCCGGTCTGCTCTACCTGAACGGCTTCAAGGACTGGGCGGCGTTCCTCGACGGGAAGGGGCTGTCGGACTTCCCCGGCATCGACCCCATCGACGGCAGCGATCTGAACCAGGCATCGATCTCGATCGGGTCCCTGGCCAGCGCGCAGACCGTCACCCGCTCGGTCACCTCGACCGAGAAGGGCGTGTTCACGGCGAAGGCCTCCGTCCCCGGCGTGAACGTCACCGTCACGCCGTCCCAGCTCTCCTTCGACAAGCCGGGGCAGACGAAGACCTTCACGGTCACGTTCGACAGCACCACCGCGCCGGTCGAGCAGTGGGCCACGGGGTCGCTCACCTGGACGAGCAAGAAGAACACGGTGCGCTCGCCGATCGCGGTGTTCCCGGTCACGGCGGATGCCCCGGCCGAGATCACCGGCAGCGGCGTCGACGGCAGCACGACCGTCGACATCACCCCCGGCCTCGACGGCGATCTGGCGCTGGGCGTCTCGGGTCTCACGCCGTTCCAGCTCCTCAGCGACCCGGACAACCCCGTCGAGGGGCACTCGGGCAACGAGAACTCGGGCGACGCGAACAAGGACGTGTCCTGGATCGTCGACGTGCCGGAGGGCTCCACGCTCTCGCGCTTCGACCTCGACTCGTCCGACGACGAGGGCAGCGATCTCGACCTCACCGTCTACCGGGTCGTGAGCCCCGACGACCTGCGCTACTACGAGCGCTGGCAGTCGGCGACGGGCTCGGCCGACGAGCAGGTGACGATCCCCGCACCGACCGCGGGCACCTACCTCGTCGTCGCCAACGTGTACGCGACCACCGGGCCGATGACGTGGGACATGACCCACGCCTCCGTGCTGCCGGACGGGGAGGGGTCGTTCACCGCGACGCCGAACCCGATCGCCGCGGTCCGCGGGGAGAAGACGAGCTACGAGCTGAGCTGGACCGGTCTGACCGCCGGGACCCGCTACCTCGGACTCGTCCAGTACGGCGACTCGGCCGTGCGCACCGTGGTGACGGTCACGACGCCCGCGGATGCCGCGCCGACGCCGACTCCCGCGCCGAAGCCGTCGCCGACTCCCGAGCCGACGCCGACCCCGGATCCGACCACGACCCCGGAGCCGACTCCGGAGCCGACCGCGCCTCCGGAGACCGACGCCCCCGGGTGATCCGGGAACGGTTGCACGACCCGGTCACGGCCGCACGAGGGAATCCCTCGTGCGGCCGTGCCGTCGTCTCCGGGTCGTGCAGACGGGGCGGGGGCGCAGATCGTCCGGGCCTCCGTTCGTCGCACGACCCCCGCCGCTCGTCGCAGCGTCCTCGGATCCGGGCATGACGGCGGGACGCACTCCCTACCGTGGGGAGACGCAATGATGCGCCCCCAGAGGAGAACCCCATGACCGCACCTTCGTCGCGCCGCCGCGACGGCGCCGGGCTCGTCGACGACGACCCCGTCATCGAGACCGACCCGAACCTCCCACCCGTCGCCCTCTCCGCGGAGCACGAGGCGAAGAGCCGCCGCTGGACCCTGCCGAAGATCCTGCTGTGGACGGCCATCGCCCTCCTCGGCGGCGTCGCCTGGGTGATGCTCGCCATCGTGCGCGGCGAGACCGTGAACGCGATGTGGTTCGTGTTCGCCGCCGTGTGCACCTACCTGATCGGCTACCGCTTCTACTCCAAGGTCATCGAGAGGTACATCACCCGCCCCGACGACCGCCGGGCCACGCCCGCCGAGGTGAAGCAGGACGGCAAGGACTACGTCCCCACCGACCGCCGGGTGCTCTACGGTCACCACTTCGCCGCCATCGCCGGCGCCGGACCGCTCGTCGGCCCCGTGCTCGCGGCGCAGATGGGGTACCTCCCCGGCACCATCTGGATCATCGTGGGCGTCGTGCTCGCGGGAGCCGTGCAGGACTACACGGTGCTCTTCTTCTCGATGCGGCGCGGCGGCCGGACCATCGGCCAGATGGCGCGGCAGGAGCTCGGCAAGATCGGCGGCACTGCGGCGATCATCGCCTCGCTGCTCATCATGCTCATCATCGTCGCGATCCTCGCGCTCGTCGTCGTGAACGCCCTCGGCGAGAGCCCGTGGGGCGTCTTCTCCGTCGCGATGACCATCCCGATCGCCCTCTTCATGGGCGTGTACCTGCGCTATCTGCGCCCGGGCAAGGTGACCGAGGTCTCGATCATCGGCTTCGTGCTGCTCATGGCCGCCATCATCGGCGGCGGCTGGGTCGCCGGCACCGAGTGGGGCCAGGCGATCTTCCACCTCGACCGCACCACGATCGCGTGGGGCATCATCATCTACGGCTTCATCGCCGCGGTGCTGCCGGTCTGGCTGCTGCTCGCGCCCCGCGACTACCTCTCCACGTTCATGAAGATCGGCGTCATCGTGATGCTCGCCGGCGCGATCGTCCTCGTGCGTCCGGAGATCTCGGTCCCCGCGGTCAGCATCTTCGGCGAGAACGGCATGGGCCCGGTGTTCGCCGGTCCGCTCTTCCCCTTCCTCTTCGTGACGATCGCGTGCGGCGCGTTGTCCGGATTCCACGCGCTGATCGCGTCGGGCACGACCCCGAAGCTCGTCGAGAAGGAGCGGCAGACCCGGTTCATCGGCTACGGCGGCATGCTCATGGAGTCGTTCGTCGCGATCATGGCCCTCGTCGCCGCGATCTCGATCGACCAGGGCATCTACTTCGCCATGAACGCCCCGGCCGCCGCGACCGGGGGCACCGTGGAAGGAGCGGTCGCCTTCGTGAACTCGCTCGGGCTCACCGGGGTGAACCTCACGCCCGACATGCTCACCGGCACGGCGGCGGCGGTCGGCGAGGAGTCGATCGTCTCGCGCACGGGTGGCGCTCCCACGCTCGCGCTCGGCCTCGCGCACATCATGCAGCAGGCCCTCGGCGGACAGGCGCTCATGGCGTTCTGGTACCACTTCGCGATCATGTTCGAGGCCCTGTTCATCCTCACGGCGGTGGACGCCGGAACCCGGGTCGCCCGCTTCATGCTGCAGGACTCGATCGGCGCCTGGTTCCCGAAGTTCCGCGACGTCTCCTGGCGTCCCGGGGTGTGGATCTGCACCGCGATCATGGTGGCCGGCTGGGGAGCGATCCTCATCCTCGGCGTCACCGACCCGCTCGGCGGCATCAACACGTTCTTCCCGCTGTTCGGCATCGCGAACCAGCTCCTCGCGGCGATCGCGCTCGCCGTGGTGCTGGCCATCGTCGCCAAGCGCGGTCGCAGCTATTTCCGGTGGCTGTGGATCATCGCGCTGCCGCTCGCGTTCACCGCGGTCGTCACCATCACGGCCTCGCTCTACAAGATCTTCTCGCCGGTGCCGGCGATCGGATACTGGGCGAACCACTTCCGCTACCTGGAGGCGCTGAACTCCGGTGACACCACGCTCGGCGCGCCGGAGGTGCTGCAGGCCGTCATCCGCAACACCGCGGTGCAGGGCACGCTGTCGATCATCTTCGTGGAGCTCGCGATCATCGTCATCGTCATGGCCGTCATCGCGACCGTGAAGGCGATCCGCAACGGCGGCGGCGAGAACACCGAGGACCCGCCCGTGCCGTCCCGCCGCTTCGCCCCGGCCGGGTTCCTCCCCGACGCGGAGGAGCGCGAGCTGGAGAAGCAGTGGGAGCCGATCCTCGCCGAAGAGCGCGCGGCGGCACGGCACTGAGATGACCTCCACGGTGGATCGGACGGATGCCGCGACCTCCCCGCTGCGGGCGCTGTGGAGCGCCCTCGGCCGGGTCGGCCGCGGCATCCGCTGGTACATGACGACGCTGATGGGCGACACCGCGTACGCCACGTACGTCGCCCATCACCGTCGGCATCATCCGGACGAGGAGCCGCTGACGGAGCGGCAGTTCTGGCGTCAGCGGATGGACGACCAGGACCGCAATCCCGGTGCCCGCTGCTGCTGACCCTGCCTGCGCGTCCCTAGGCTGAGCGCATGAACGACGTCGTCCTCGCCGCGATCCTCGGCGCGCTCGGCGGCATCGCCCTCACGGCGCTGCTGCTGCTCGCCCGGCGGTTCGCCCGCGGCTCGGCCGACCTCGGCAGCGAGGCGGAGCAGGGGGCGCTGCGGGCGCTGCATCAGGCGAGTCTCGCCGCCCCGCACCTCCGCGGAGGACTGGCCGGCCCGGATGCGGTCAAGGCCGCCCGGCACCTGCGGACTCTTCTAGGCAGCGCCGCGGTCGCCATCGTCGGCGAGGACGATACGGTCACCCTCGACGGTGCCGCGGACGGGCTCGAATCCGCCGCCGTGCGCATCGCCGCCCAGGTGCGCGCGTCCGGGCGGCGGCAGGTGTTCCCCGCGCCCTCTCGGACGGACGACCTGGAGGCGGTCGGCGCGCCCATCCTCGTCGACGGGGTGCCGGTCGGGGTGGTCGTCGCCTTCGCGTCCCCGGTGCGGGCCGCGCTCGTGCGGGCGGCGGAGGAGGTGGCCGACTGGTGTGCGGCGCAGGTCGAGCTCGGCGGACTCGAGGCTTCCCGCACCCAGCTCGCCGAGGCGGAGCTCCGGGCTCTGCGTGCGCAGATCTCCCCCCACTTCATCTACAACGCCCTCACCGCGATCGCCTCGTTCATCACGACCGACCCGGACCGGGCCCGTGACCTCGTGCTCGAGTTCGCCGACTTCACCCGCTACTCCTTCCGCCGGCACGGGGAGTTCACCACGCTCGCGGAGGAGCTGGGCAGCATCCACTCCTACCTCGAACTGGAGCGCGCGCGGTTCGGCGATCGCCTGCGGGTGACGCTGCAGATCGCGCCGGAGACGCTCGCGACGGTCATCCCCTTCCTCTCCGTGCAGCCGCTCGTGGAGAACGCCGTGCGGCATGGCCTGGAGCCGGGAGAGGGCGGGGGCGAGATCCGCATCACCTCCCGCGACGACGGCACGCACACCGAGATCCTCGTGGAGGACGACGGCGTCGGCATGGACCCGGACGGCCTGCGCGCGCTGCTCACGGCGCGCGAGGAGGGCGGTCACGTGGGTCTCCGCAACGTCGACACCCGGCTTCGCCAGGTCTACGGCAGCGGGGGTGGTCTGGTCGTCGAGACCAACGCCGGCGCGGGTACCCTGGTGCGCATGCGAGTCCCGAAATCGCAGCCCCTCCACGACCCGGACGACGACTGAGGAGCGGCATGATCGACGTCCTCGTCGCCGACGACGAGCAGCCGGCCCTCGATGAGCTCGTGCACCTGCTGCGTGCCGACCCGCGCATCGGCGAGATCCTCACCGCGGCAAACGGCGCCGACGCGCTGCGTCAGCTCTCCGCGCGTGCGGTGCGGATCGCGTTCCTCGACATCCACATGCCGGGCCTGCTCGGCACCGAGCTCGCCCGCGCGCTCCTCGGTCTCGCGGAGCCGCCCGCGGTCGTTTTCGTCACCGCCGACGAGGCCCGTGCGGTCGAGGCGTTCGAGCTGCGCGCGGCGGACTACCTCCTCAAGCCGGTCCGGCGGGAACGCCTGCGCAGCGCCGTGGACCGGGTGATCGAGCAGGAGGCCGCACCGCGCGGCGAGGACGAGGTGCTGCCGGTGACCGTGGGCGCGTCCGTGCGGTTCGTCCGGCGCAGCGACGTGCGCTGGGTGCAGGCGCAGGGCGACTACGCGCGGCTGCACACGGAGGACGACGGGCCCGGCCACCTCGTGCGCATCCCGCTCTCCGAGCTCGAGGCCCGGTGGGCGCCGGCGGGATTCCTCCGCATCCACCGTTCCACGCTCGTCCGGATCGCCGCGGTGACCGAGGCGCGGCTCTCGGGTGGGGAACCCGGCGTCGTCGTCGGCACGGCCGTGCTGCCGGTGAGCAGAAGGCTCGTCGCGACGGTGCGGGAGGCGCTCGTGCGGGGGGAGGGAACCGGATGACCGAGGCGCCGAAGCGGGTGCGGGTCACCGCGGACACCCCGCCGCGCCGCTCCGCCGCCGCCACGCGGGGGATCGCGCTGCCCGGCGCACCGGTCGCGGAGGCCGATGCCGTCTACGCCCGTGCCCTGATGCGCAGCCAGCTCCGGCTCGCGCTGGGCACCGTCGCCGGCTTCGTGGTGGTCGTCGTCGCCCTGGCGCTCGGGATCGCGCTCATCCCCGAGGTCGACGCCGTCGTCCTCGGCGGGCTGCCGCTGTCGTGGCTGCTCCAGGCCTTCGCGTTCTACCCGGTGATCCTCGTGTTCGCGGTGCTGTATGTGCGCACGGCGGTCCGCAACGAGCGGCGGTACCGCGCCCTGCGGGACCGCGAGTGAACGCCGTGCTCGACCTCGTCGGGGTCGCCCTGGTCGTGATCGCCACCCTCCTCATCGGCGTGTACGGGCTGCGCGTGTCGCGCACGACGAGCGACTTCTTCGTGGCGTCGCGGACGGTGCGCCCGGTCTGGAACGCCTCGGCCATCAGCGGCGAGTACCTCTCCGCGGGCACCTTCCTCGGCCTCTCCGGGCTCGTGCTGCTGGACGGCGCCCGCGGCTTCTGGTTCCCCATCGGGTACGCCGCGGGGTACCTGCTCGTGCTCGTGTTCGTGGCCGCGCCCCTGCGCCGGAGCGGGGCGTACACGATCCCCGACTTCGTCGAGGCCCGGCTCGACTCGACCGCCGCGCGCCGTGTCACCAGCCTCGCGGTGCTCATCATCGGCTGGCTCTACATCGTGCCGCAGCTGCACGGCGCGGGCATCACGCTCGTCGTGGTCGCCGGGCTGCCGGAGTGGGTCGGCGCCGTGACGATCGCGGTGCTCGTGGCGGCGGCGGTCGCGGCGGGCGGCATGCGTGCGATCACCTTCGTGCAGGCCTTCCAGTACTGGCTCAAGCTCACGGCGCTCCTCGTGCCGGTGGTGTGCATCGCGTTCGCCCTGAGCGGCGGGCCGCACGACTTCGATCCCGCGCTCGTCTTCCCCGCCGAGGCCGGGCCGTCCGGTTTCGACGCCTACGAGACCGCGTCGCTGCTGCTCGCCCTGCTCCTCGGCACGATGGGGCTGCCGCACGTCCTGGTGCGGTTCTACACGAGCCCGACCGGAGCCTCCGCGCGGCGGACCACCGTGATCGTCATCGCCATGGTGAGCGCGTTCTACGCCGTGTCGAGCGCGATGGGGCTCCTGGCGCGGATCGCCGCCCCGGACCTCGCGCAGCCGGGGATCGCCGACACCGTGGTGCTGCAGCTCCCGTCGCGGGTGTTCCCTGGGCTCGCGGGTGAGCTGCTGACGGCGCTCATCGTCGCCGGAGCCTTCGCCGCGTTCCTGGCGACCTCGGCCGGGCTCGTGGTCTCGCTCGCGGGGGTCATCAGCCAGGACGTCTTCTCCGGCTCCGTGCGCTCCTTCCGGCTGTCCGCGGTGCTGTGCGCGCTCGTGCCGCTGGGGGTCGCGCTGCTCACGGTTCCCGCGGGGCTCGTGTCGAGCGTGGGGGTGGTGTTCGTCGTGGCGGCGTCGACGCTCTCGCCCGTGGTGCTGCTGGGTGTGTGGTGGCGTGGCCTCACCGCGCGCGGGGCGGTCGCGGGCATGGTGTGCGGCGGCGTCGCGACCGGGCTCGCCCTGCTCGTGCACGCCGCGGTGGACGGGGTCGGCGTCGCGGCGCCCTACCTCGCGCAGCCCGCCGCCTGGACGATACCGCTGGCGACCGGGGTCACGGTCGCCGTGTCGCTGCTCGACCCTCGTGGGCCCTCGCCCCGCACGGACCGCTTCCTCGCCCGCGTGCACACACCCGACCGCGCCTGAGCCTGCTTCTGCTTCCCGGACTCTGTCTCCTGGAACAGGCGTTCGCGCGGGTTCAGGCAGGTGAAAGCCCATCGAGCCTGAGCCGGCGCGAGTGCCTGAAGAGCGGGAAGGGTAGGTGTGGTCGGGCCACAGGACTCCGGCGCGGCGGCAGGCACTAGCGCGAGAACAGGCAGGGAGCACCAGGAGTGCCTGAACTGGTGTGGGTGCCTGAACTGGTGCGTCAGCGAGGTTGCGCGCGAGGGCAGGCAGTGGCGTGAGAACAGGCAGGGAGGATCAGGAGTGCCTGAACTGGCGTGGGTGCCTGAACTGGCGTGGGTGCCTGTTCGGACGCGTCAGCGGGATTGCGCGCGAGGGCAGGCAGTGACGTGAGAACAGGCAGGGAGCGTGGCGAGTGCCTGAATCAGCGGGAGTGCCTGTGCGGGAGTGCCTGAATCGGCGGGAGTGCCTGTGCGGGAGGGTCAGAGGGTGCGGCTGCGCGGCATCAGGCGCACCGGGGGAAGCGGCGGCGCAGGGATGCGCTGGTCGTGCCCCTCGACGACGCCGAACCGGGGGGATGCGGCCTCCCAGTCCTCGCGGGCGGTGGCGATCTCATCGTGGGAGCGCCCGGCGAAGTTCCACCACATGACGATCTCGTCCTCGAACGGCTCACCCCCGAGGAGGAACAGCAAGCCGCCCTCACTGCTGGTCACCTCGACGCCGTCGCGGGAATCGCCGAGGTAGAGCATGTCGTTTCGGGTCATCGCGTGCTCGGGGACGGCGGCGTCGCCCTCGACGAGGAGCAGCGCGTGCTCCCACTCCGGCCGCAGCGGCAGGCGCACCGTGGTTCCGGCGGGCACGACGATCTCCGCCCCGACGATCGGCGTGTGCACGGTCGCCGGCGAGCGCACGCCCGCGAACTCGCCGAGCACGACCGTGGCCGTGGCGTCCGATCCGGTCGCGGCCGGAAGGGTCGTCGTCGGCAGGTCGGTGTGCCGCTCGAAGCCGCCGTCCCCGTGGCGCGCGCACTCCGGGAGCACGACCCAGAACTGCAGCGCATCGAGCGGAACGGGCTCGTCGCCGATGGAGTACTCCGAGTGCGAGATGCCGTTGCCCGCCGTCATGAGGTTGAGCTGTCCGCGCCGGAGGTCGGCATCGCTGCCCAGCGAATCGCGGTGCCGGATCTCGCCGACCAGCGGCCAGGTCACGGTCTGCAGACCGATGTGCGGATGCGGCTCGACGCGCATCCGGGTCTCGGCCGGGCCGAACCGGTCGAGGAAGCACCATGCGCCGATGGTGGGGAGGTTGCGATGCGGCAGCACCCGCAGCACCTCCATGCCGCGCACACCGCCGAGCGGCACCGCCCGGGGTTCGAGGACGAGGCGGCGCTGCCCGATCATTCCGCCCTGCCCGTGGGGTCCTCGTCCGCGCCGGCCGACTCCTTCTGCACCGGGGCGTCCGCCGTCGAGCCCGGGCGCTGCGGCCAGCGGATCTCGGCGCCGGGCACCTCGTGCGTCTGGAGGTACTTCGCGATGTACGGGCAGAGCGGCACGATCGCGTCGCCCGTCGACGCCACGTCGGTCAGTGCCGCCGCGGCGAGCTTCCCGGCCAGGCCCTGGCCCTGGAAAGCCGGGTCGATCTCCGTGTGCAGGAAGCGGATCGCGCCGGGGCGGGTGTCGAACTCGGCGAACCCGGCCAGCACGTCATCGGAACGGATCTCGTAGCGGGAGGCCTCGTCGTTGCGGGTCACGGTGATGTCGGTCATCGGATGCTCCTTCCGGCGTCTGGAACCAACCTACGCCCGGGATCGACGGTGCGGGCCTGTGGACGTCGCCGTGCCGCTGTCCGTCGGGGTGATTACGCTGGAGGGATGCCGCAGACTCCCCGCGATCCGTACGACGGATGGATCCCCGAGCCGGACGCGGCATCCGACCAGCCCTGGGACGACGGGTGGGAGCCGACCGAGCCGCCGGAGCCGATGGACTGGGAGCCGCAGGGCGCGGGCTTCGAGCCGCCCCTCGACTGGGGTCCGGGTCCGACGACCGCGGTGACCACCGCGCCGACCGTCCGCCGCGCCACACCCAGCCGGTATGCGACGGCCCGCGAGGCACTGCACACCGTCTTCGGCTACGACGACTTCCGCGGCGACCAGGCGGCCATCGTCGAGCAGGTCATCGGCGGCGGCGACGCCGTCGTCCTGATGCCCACCGGCGGCGGCAAGAGCATCACGTACCAGGTGCCCGCTCTCGTGCGCGAAGGCACCGGACTCGTCATCAGCCCGCTCATCGCGCTCATGCACGACCAGGTCGACGCGCTGCGCGCCAACGGTGTGAAGGCCGCGTACCTCAACTCCACCCAGTCGATCGAGGAGCGCCGCGAGGTCGAGCGCGCCTATGTCGCCGGAGAGCTCGACCTCATCTACGTCGCACCGGAGCGGCTGTCGAGCGCGCAGACCACCTCCCTCCTGCAGCGCGGCACGCTCAGTGTCATCGCCATCGACGAGGCGCACTGCGTGTCGCAGTGGGGCCACGACTTCCGGCCGGACTACCTCGCGCTCGGCGACCTGGGCGAGCGGTTCCCCGGCGTCCCCCGCATGGCCCTGACCGCCACCGCGACGCGGGCCACGCACAAGGAGCTCACCGAGCGCCTGCACCTCGACGCGGCGAAGCACTTCGTGGCGAGCTTCGATCGCCCCAACATCCAGTACCGCATCGTCCCGAAGGTCGATCCGCGCAAGCAGCTCGTGCAGTTCATCCGGTCGCAGCCCGAGGGGGCGGCGGGCATCGTCTACGCGCTCAGCCGCAAGTCCGTCGAGCAGACGGCGACCTATCTCGCCGCGCAGGGTCTCGACGCGCTGCCGTACCACGCCGGTCTGCCCGCCGAGGTGAGGGCGGCGAACCAGTCGCGCTTCCTCCGTGAAGACGGCGTGGTGATGGTGGCGACCATCGCGTTCGGCATGGGCATCGACAAGCCCGATGTGCGCTTCGTCGCCCACATCGATCTGCCGAAGTCGGTCGAGGGGTACTACCAGGAGACCGGGCGCGCCGGCCGCGACGGTGAGCCGTCCGTGGCATGGATGGCGTACGGGCTCGGCGACGTCGTGCAGCAGCGCCGACTGATCGATCAGAGTCCCGGCGACCGCACCTTCAAGATGCGCATGGGGCAGCACCTCGATGCGATGCTCGCGCTGTGCGAGACGGTGGAGTGCCGCCGGCAGAACCTCCTCGGGTACTTCGGTCAGGAGTCGCAGCCCTGCGGCAACTGCGACACGTGCCTCGACGACACGGCGACCTTCGACGGGCTCGTCCCCGCACAGAAGCTGCTGTCCACGATCGTGCGGCTCAAGCGGGAGCGGAATCAGGCCTTCGGTGCGGGCCACCTCATCGACATCCTCCGCGGAGCCTCGACCGAGCGCATCCGCCAGCAGCGGCACGACGCCCTCGCGACCTACGGCATCGGCGCCGACCTCTCCGACCAGGACTGGCGGAGCGTGGTGCGCCAGCTCCTCGCCCGGGGCATCCTCGTCGCGCAGGGCGACTACGGCACGCTCGCACCCGGAGAGGCCGCAGCCGGGGTGCTGCGCGGCGAGACCGCGGTACCGCTCCGGAAGGACACGATCGGACGCCCGTCGTCGCCGTCCCGCGCCCGGAAGGCGAGTGCCGCCGACGCCCTCGACGCCGGAGACCGGGAGCTGTTCGAGGCGCTGCGGGCCTGGCGCGCCGAGACCGCCAGAGAACAGGGCGTCCCGGCGTACATCGTCTTCGGCGATGCCACGCTCCGTGCGCTCGCCGAGCATCGGCCGACCTCGCACGCCGACCTCGATGGCATCACCGGCATCGGTGCGAAGAAGCGCGAGGCCTACGGCGACGGCGTCCTCGCCGTCATCGCTGCCTCCTGACTCCGACCCACCCCCTTCCGCGCGAGCCACCCCTGTGCGGACGCACGCAACGGGCCGGGACGCACGGAACGGGGTGGGTCGACGGAGCTCCGAACGGGGAACCTGTCGCGAGCCGACAAGGACGGGCGCAGACGGGGCGGCCAGTCGTTGGAGGATGCGGACAGGGGACTTCGTGCGGTTTTGTCGCACACCTACCATGAGAGGCATCCACTTTCGTCTCTCCGAGAGGAACGCTCATGGTCGACGCCGCCGTCCGCCCTTCGACGACACCTGACCCGCGCGAGAGCGCGACCGCCCCGCGGATCGATGTCGCCCGCCTGAACGACGCCCTCATGGGCACCTGGGGCGACGTGCGCCGCCAGGCCCGCGAGATGATCAAGGACTCCGCGTTCTGGCGGAAGGACGAGCTCGGCAAGGACGACCACCGCGAGCGCGTGCTCAGCCAGCTCCACCTCCTCGTCGACAACAAGGCGTGCACCGGGCGTTCCCGAAGCGCTTCGGCGGCGAGGAGAACAACGGCGGCAACATCGCCGGGTTCGAGGAGCTCGTGGCCGCCGACCCGAGCCTGCAGATCAAGTCGGGTGTGCAGTGGGGGCTCTTCGGCTCCGCGATCCTGCAGCTCGGCACGAAGGAGCACCACGACAGGTGGCTCCCCGGTGTCATGGACCTGTCGATCCCCGGCGCGTTCGCGATGACCGAGATCGGGCACGGCTCCGACGTCGCCGCGGTCGGCACCACCGCCACCTACGACCCGGAGACGGAGGAGTTCGTCATCCACACGCCGTTCCGGGGAGCTGTGAAGGAGTACCTCGGCAACGCGGCGCTGCATGGCATCGCGGCGACGGTCTTCGCCCAGCTCATCACGAACGGCGTCAACCACGGCGTGCACTGCTTCTACGTGCCCCTGCGCGGCGAGGACGGCGTGGATCTGCCGGGCATCGGTCGCGAGGACGACGGTCTCAAGGGTGGACTGAACGGCATCGACAACGGCCGTCTCTCCTTCGACCAGGTGCGTATCCCGCGCACGAACCTGTTGAACCGCTACGGCGATGTCGCTGCGGACGGCACCTACTCCAGCGCGATCGACAGCCCCGGCCGCCGCTTCTTCACGATGCTCGGCACCCTCGTGCAGGGACGCGTCTCGCTCGACGGCGCCGCCTCCTGGGCCTCCGCGCTCGGCCTGCACATCGCGATCACCTACGCCACGCAGCGTCGCCAGTTCGACGGGGCGGACGGGCAGGAGGTCGTGCTGATGGACTACGGCAAGCACCAGCGCCGTCTGCTCCCGCGCCTGGCCACCACGTACGCGCAGATCTTCGCGCACGACGAGTTCCTGCAGAAGTTCGACGGCGTCTTCTCCGGTCGCACCGACACCCCGGACGACCGGGAAGACCTGGAGACGCTCGCGGCCGCGCTCAAGCCGCTGTCGACCTGGCACGCGCTCGACACCCTGCAGGAGGCCCGCGAGGCGTGCGGCGGCGCCGGCTTCATGTTCGAGAACCGGCTCGTCGGACTCCGCGCCGACCTCGACATCTACGTCACGTTCGAGGGCGACAACAACGTCCTGCTCCAGCTCGTCGGCAAGCGGCTGCTGACCGACTACGCGAAGCAGTTCCAGGGCAAGGACGCCGCAGCGCTCGCGCGCTACGCCGTCGGCATGACGGCCGGCAAACTGTTCCACGGCGCAGGGCTCCGTCAGCTCGGCCAGGCGGTGACCGACTTCGGTCAGGTCGCCCGGTCGGTGGAGCGCGGACTGCGCGAGGAGCAGCAGCACGACCTCCTCGCGGGGCGTGTGCAGCAGATGGTCGCCGACATCGCGACCCGGCTGCGGGCCGCCGGCAAGGACAAGGTGCTCGGGGCGCGGCTGTTCAACGAGAACCAGGCCGAGCTCATCGAGGCGGCCAGGGCGCACGGCGAGCTGCTGCAGTGGGAGGCCTTCACCGACGCCGTCCATGCGATGGACGATGCCGAGACGAAGAAGGTCATGACCTGGCTCCGCGACCTCTTCGGTCTGCAGCTCATCGAGAAGCACCTCGCCTGGCACCTCATCCACGGGCGGCTCTCCACCCAGCGGGCGGCGGCGGTGTCGAGCTACATCGATCGGCTGTGCGCGCGCCTGCGTCCGTACGCGCTCGACCTCGTGGACGCGTTCGGCTACGAGCCCGAGCACGTGCGGGCTCCCATCGCGAGCGGTGCGGAGAAGCAGCGGCAGGATGAGGCCCGCGCGTACTACGCCGACCTCGAGGCGACCGGTCAGGCTCCCGTCCTGGAGAAGACCCTCAAGCGGCAGAAGCGCTGAGCCGTCGGCCCGGGCTGCACAGACGGCCCTCCGGACAGCGGATTCATCGGCGGGGGCGGATAGTCTCGGCGAGTACCGACCCGAGGAGCAACATGTCGACCGTCACCGCCTACGCCGCCCCCGCCGAAGCCGCCCCGCTCGAGAAGACCGTCATCGAGCGCCGGGAGCTGGGCCCGCACGACATCCTCATCGACATCGCCTTCGCCGGTATCTGCCACTCCGACATCCACACCGTGCGCGGAGACTGGGGTCCGCAGCAGTACCCGCTCGCCCCGGGACACGAGATCACCGGAACGGTCGCCGCGGTGGGGTCCGAGGTCACGAAGCATGCCCTCGGCGACCGCGTCGGTGTCGGCTGCCTGGTGAACTCGTGCCGGGAGTGCGTGTACTGCCTCCGCGGCGACGAGCAGTTCTGCACGCAGGGCGCCGTCGGCACCTACGGGGCGGTCGACCGCGACGGCACGATCACCCAGGGCGGCTACTCCGAGCAGGTCGTCGTCACCGAGGACTTCGTGCTGCGGATCCCGGACGCCCTGCCCCTGGACGCGGCGGCTCCCCTGCTGTGCGCGGGCATCACCACGTACTCGCCGCTGCGGCATTGGAAGGTCGGCCCCGGCACGCGCGTCGCGGTGGTCGGACTCGGCGGCCTCGGTCACATGGGCGTGCAGATCGCGCATGCCCTCGGCGCGGAGGTGACCGTGCTGTCGCAGACGCTCGCGAAGCAGGACGACGGCCTCCGCCTCGGCGCCGACCGCTACTTCGCGACGGGCGACCGCGACACCTTCCGCGACCTGAGAGGCTCCTTCGACGTGATCCTCAACACCGTGAGCGCCGTCATCGACCTCCGCTCCTACCTCGGGCTGCTCGACGTGGACGGCACCATCGTGTGCGTCGGTGCTCCGGCGGAGGCCCTCGCCCTGAACGCGGGGTCGCTGATCGCCGGACGACGCTCCATCGCCGGCTCGAACATCGGCGGCATCCGGGAGACCCAGGAGATGCTCGACTTCTGCGCGGAGCACGGCATCACGGCGCAGATCGAGGTCATCCCCGCGTCGGCCATCAACGACGCGTACGAGCGCGTCCTCGCGTCCGACGTCCGCTACCGCTTCGTCATCGACGCCGCCACCTTCGCCGACTGACCCCGCCCCGTCCCGGTCCCGCTCCGCCGCACCCGGTGCCGGATCAAAAGCGCGCCCCCCACCCTCGCGAGGCGCGATATCCATCCCGGTCCCGTCCCGCTCCCGTTCACACTCCCGTCTCGCTCCCGCTCCCGTCCGGTGCGGGATCAGAAGCGCACCTCTGGTGCTCACACGAGGGACCCTTTTGACCCCGGTCCCGTCCGAGCTGCCCGGAGCGCTCCGGTCTTTCCGCCCGGCCCGTTCCGTCCGGTCCGTCCGAGGCGCCTTCCTGATCCGTCACGGAGGACCTCGGTCCGCTGCCTCCGCGGTCGGTGTGGGATGGGAAAGGTGCCGGAGTTCCGTGTCGGGGGGGGGGGGGGGTCGGTTTTGATCTCGCGTCCGAGGGGCGGGTGCGGGATGGGAAAGGGGCCGCGGATCTGCGTCGAAGGGCCCTTTTCGATCCCCCGTCGGAGGTGGGCGTCGGGGCGGGATGGAAAACGGGCCTGGGGAGGCGGGGGGAGGGGCGGAAGTGAACTCGGACGGGGGACGCGGGACGAGGGACCGGGGCCGGGGGTGTCGGTGGGGGTGGATACGGTGAGGGGATGACCTCCCTCCTCCTGGGGCCCGACTCCCGCGCGCGCTGCGCCTGGGTCGGCGACGACGCAGAATACCGCCGGTACCACGACGAGGAGTGGGGGACGCCGCTGCACGGGGACCGCGCGCTGTTCGAGAAGATGGCGCTCGAGGGGTTCCAGGCGGGGCTGTCCTGGATCACGATCCTGCGCAAGCGCCCGCGGTTCCGCGAGGTGTTCGCGGGGTTCGATCCGGAGGCGGTGGCGGCGTTCGACGAGGCGGACGTGGAACGCCTCATGGGCGACCCCGGCATCATCCGCAACCGCGCCAAGATCCTCGCGACGGTCGGCAACGCCCGGATCGTGGAGTCGATGGCGGACGGAGAGCTCGATGCCCTCATGTGGTCGTTCGCCCCGCCGGCGACCGGAGCACGGCCTCGCGAGTTCGCCGACGTCCCCGCGGTCACGCCGGAGTCGACCGCGCTGAGCAAGGAACTGCGACGCCGGGGTTTCCGCTTCGTCGGGCCGACGACGATGTACGCCCTCATGCAGTCCGCGGGCATGGTGGACGACCACATCGAGGGGTGCTGGAAGGCCTGACGCCTCGACGGAGAAGAGCGCGGGGCCACACGCCCTCGCCCGATATACTCGGCACATCGGGGGATCCCCCGGCGCACGACGCCGGGTGGCTGCAGGCGCGCGGTCTCCCATCAGACCGTGAGGAGCAGGAGTGGCAACGCGCATGGCAGCGACACCGCCGACGCTGGCGGGGTACAGCTATGTGCGTCCGCTCGGGTCCGGTGGATTCGCCGATGTGTTCCTCTACGAACAGGACATGCCGCGCCGCGTCGTCGCCGTCAAGGTCCTGCTCGCGGATGCCGTGAACCCCGAGGTGCTGCAGACCTTCAACGTGGAAGCCGACATCTCCGCGCGGCTGAGCGCCCACCCGTCGATCGTCACCATCTACCAGGCGTCGATCTCGGCGGACGGGCGGCCGTACTTCGCGATGGAGTACTGCCCCGACACGATGAGCGCGCGCTACAAGAAGGCCCCGCTCCCGCTCGCGGAGGTGCTCGACATCGGCGTCCGCATGGCCGGCGCGCTGGAGACCGTGCACCGGGCCGGTCTGCTGCACCGCGACATCAAGCCGTCGAACGTGCTCATCAACTCGCTCGGCGCGCCCGTGCTGGCCGACTTCGGCATCGCCGCGGCCGTCATCGAGGAGGGCGAGGGCGAGACCATCGCGATGTCCGTGCCCTGGAGCTCCCCCGAGGTGCTGCAGGAGCGCGTGTCCGGATCCATCCCCAGCGAGGTCTGGAGCCTCGGCGCGACGCTCTACACGCTGCTCGCCGGCCGCAGTCCGTTCGAACGCGCCGACCGCGGTTCGAACTCGCGCGATCAGCTCACCGACCGGATCATCAAGGCGCGCTACACCGCGGTGCCCGTCCCCGGCATCCCGCCGATCATCGACGACATCTTCGCGAGCGCCATGCACCGTGACCCCGCGAAGCGGCCGGCGAGCATGGCGGAGTTCGCGGAGAAGCTGCGCTGGGCGCAGTATGAGCTCGGCATCTCGCCGACGGCCTTCGAGGCGGCGTCGTCGGAGTGGGCGGCGGCCGCGCCGGTGAACTTCTCGGACACCGCCGTCCGCGGACCGGTCATCACGACGGTCGCACCGGACTCCCGTCGGGCCGCCCGCGCCGCTCAGGCCCAGGCCGCCCCGCGCGACCGCGACGACATCCCCGCGGGCCCCCGCGGCCGCAGCCGTTCGCCGCTGGTCGTCGGCATCGTCGGAGCGGTGATCGGTGCCGCCGTGATCGCGGGCCTCGGGACCGCCGCACTGTTCCTCACCGGGGTCCTCTGATGGCAGCGGGGAACCGTGCCAGGGCGGAGGCCGCGCGCCCGTTTCGGGGGCGGCTGATCGCGCTGGTCTCCGGGATCCTCGCGCTCGTGGTCGTCGTGGCGCTCGCGGTGACGGCCCAGGGGTATCAGTCCCAGGAGGTGCCGCGACTCGAGCCCTCGGTCTGGGTCATGCGCGACAGCGGGCAGTACGCCCGCGTCAACACCGAACTCGCCGAGATCGACACGGTCCGCGACGTCGACGACCCCGAGGCGGTCTGGCAGAGCGGCTCCAGCACCGTGCTGTTCGCGCAGGGGAACCGGCAGCGGTGGGACGTCGATCCGGCCAGCCCGGCCGATCTGCTCTCCGACAGCTCGGAGGAGGGGACGCCGCTCGCTTCGCAGCCCACGCCCGCCGGGACCCGGGACGTCCTCTCCGCCGGGCCCTATGTGGCCTACCGCACCGACACCGGGCAGGTGTCGGTGTCGACCCTCGCGGCCGGAGCGGGCACGGCCCTCGTCGACCCCTTCGCCGAGGTCGAGGTCGAGGAGGGGGAGGACCCGCCGACCTACACCGCCGATGCGATCGGGCTGTCGCCGGATGGCCTGCTCGTCCTCTACTCGGCGGACCAGCAGGCCGTGCGCCGCTTCGACATCGACGAGCACCGGTTCCTCGGGGACGAGTCCCCCGTGGCCGATGCGCCGGAGGCGGGCGAGGGACTGGCGATCGCGGTCGTCGGCGAGCGCTGGGCGATGCTGCAGCCGAGCTCGGGTGCACTGTGGCTCTCCGGGCGCGATGCGGCGGTCACCCTCGACGTCACCGAGGACGCACGCCTGCAGCGCGGTGCCGCCGAGGGCGACGCGGTGCTCGTCGCCGACTCGGACGGCCTCGTCTCCGTGGACCTCGCGTCGGGGGAGGCCGACCGGGTGGCCGAGGCCTCCGGCGTCCCCGCCGCACCGGTCACGGTCCGCGGGGAGACCTACGCGGCGTGGCTCGACAGCGGCGGCGGAACCCTGTGGAGCGCGGGGGAGACCACCCCGCTGCAGGTCCCGGACGAGACGCTCGACGCGGCCGCCATCGACCCGGTCTTCCAGGGCAACGGCGATCGCGCGGTGCTGGTCGAGAAGGGCACCGGCCTCATCTGGACCGCGCCGGAGGGCGTGCTGATCCCGCTCGAGCAGTGGAAGATCGAAGACGACACGGAGCAGCAGGAGGGCACGATCGTCGTCGAGGACGTGGCGGAACAGCTCCCGCCGGTCGCCGTCGACGACGCGTTCGGCGTGCGGGCCGGGGAGCAGGTCATCCTCCCCGTGCTCTTCAACGATCACGATCCGAACAAGAAGGACGTCCTCACGATCGACCCGGACTCGGTCGCCTCCGGGCTGAGCGACCCCGACTTCGGGGATCTGTCGCTCGTGGCGAACGGTCAGTCCCTGGTCGTGAACGTGAAGGCGGGCTCCGGGCAGACGAGCTTCACCTACGCCGTGACCGACGGCGCCGCCGTGTCGCCCCCGGCGACTGTGACGCTGACGGTGGTCGATCCCGGGGTCAACTCCGCCCCGGTGTGGTGCGGTGTCGACGCCTGCACCCAGGAATGGCCGACACCACAGATCCTCGCCGGCGGGAGCACGATCGTCTCGGCGCTCTCCGGATGGGTGGACCCCGAGGGCGATGCGTTCGTCCTGAGCGACGCGTACGAGACGGACTCCTCGTCCCCGGTGATGGTGGCCCCGATGGCCGACGGCCGTGTCGCGATCCGGCACACCGACCCCAATGCCGCGGACGCCGTGATCTCGGTCACGGTCGTCGTGCAGGACGTGCACGGGGCGACGGCGGAGAAGACCATCGAGGTCCAGGTCAGCGGCAGTCCGGCGTTGCAGGCGTCGGCCGTCGCGGTGACCGCGCGCGTGGGCGAGCGGCAATCCCTGCGCATCTCCGATCACCTGTCCGGAGGGTCGGGCTCGTACCGCCTCGTCGACGCCGTCCAGACCGCCGCGACGGCACAGGGCTTCGAGGTCACCCCGAACGCGGCCTCCGGCACCGTCGATCTGACCGCCGCCGAGCCGGGGCAGTACGTGGTCACCTACACCGCGCAGGACGTCACGACCCAGGCCGAGCAGTCCGCGGTCATCCGGATCACCGCTGTCGACGGCTCCGCGGCGCTCGCGATGGCGCCGCTGACGGCGTTCGTCCGCGAGGGCGAGGACACGACCGTCGATGTCCTCGGCGCGGTGCAGAACACCAGCGGACGGGTGCTGCTGCTGTCCGACGCCGTGAGCTCGACGCCGCAGCTCAACGTGCGCGTGGTCGGCAACGAGAGCCTGCGGGTCAACGGCACGACCGAGGACGGCGAGCCCGGCCTGATCGGCAAGGCCACCGTCACGGTGGCAGACGGCGCGGGCGGGGCCGTGCAGGGCACCGTCAGCGTGTTCCTCACTCCGCCGTCGACGGTCACCCGGCCGATCGTCTTCCCGGATGCGGTGACGGTGCGAGCCGGTTCGCTCACGCGCATCGAAGTGGCGGCCAACGATGTGGCGCCGCGCGGGGAACCGCTCCTCGTGCTCCCGGAGGTGACCGGATCCGGCGAGCCGGACGAGCTCGTGTTCGCCGACCGCAACGCACTGCGCTATCTGGCGCCGAAGACTCCCGGCACGTACCGCCTGACGTACTCCGTCTCCCTCGAACGGAATCCGTCGCTGTCGGACGACGGCGTCGTGACGGTCACGGTCGTGCCGCCGGGCACGAACCGGGCCCCCACGCCGACGCCGCTCACCGGCCGCGTCCTGAGCGGCCAGACGGTCTCCATCCCGGTGCCGACGACCGGGATGGACGGCGACGGCGACCGCGTGGTGCTGTCCGGCGTCGAGCAGCCGAAGAAGGGCGGCGGCACGGCAACCATCTCGGCGAACGGTGAGGCGATCGTGTACCGCGCGCCGGCCGGAGGCGTCGCCGGCGGCCAGGTCTCATTCCGCTACAGCGTCCGTGATCCGCAGGGCGAGGAGGGGAGCGCGGCCGTGCGCATCGGCGTCCTCGATGCGGACGTGGACGACGCCGCCCCTGTGACCTTCAGCGACTACGTCCGCGTCGAGGCGGGATCCCGCACGCCGGTCGTGCTGGACCCGCGCTCGAACGATCTCGACCCGGCGCAGAGCGAGCTCGAGATCACCGAGCTCGTGCCGAACGCGCCGCCCGTCAAGGGGAATCCGCTGTACGACCGGCTCAACGCGCTGATCGACTCGGACACCTCGCTGAAGGACGGCCGGGTCGTGCTGCGTGCCGGCGAGACCGCCGGCACCAACTCGTACTTCTACACGGTGAAGTCGTCGCGCACGGGGAGCACGGCGCAGGGCCTCATCGTCGTGACCGTCACCGACGGCACGGTCGCCGATCAGCCGGTCATCGCGGACACCGTGCTCACCGCGCGCGACCGCGACGATCTCGCCGACCGCGGCATCGATGTCGTGACCGACAGGGTCCGCTGGCCCTCCGGCGACGTCGGCTCGCTGCGGCTGCGCCTGTGGGGAGAGCAGCCGGGCTATTCGGTGCAGGGGAACCGCATCGTGGGCACCGCGCCGAAGGAAGGCGCCCTGGTGCCCTTCCAGCTCACCGGAACGGCAGCGAACGGACGCAATGTCGCCGCCTACGGCTTCCTGCGCATCCCGGCGTTCGACGACATGCAGGTGCAGCTCGTCCCCGGTGCGACGCCGGTCGTCGTGGACGAGGACGCGGCCGTCTCCTTCGCCGTGCAGGACTACGCCGACCT
>NZ_JBNFOC010000010.1:0-94303 GCF_057364585.1 Microbacterium sp. CFSPD4_SD4 | reverse complement strand
CAGGGCGCGCCGGGTGCGCAGCGCCAGGGCGGCCAGGGCCGCCAGGGCGCGCGCGGCGGCCAGGGACGCTGATCCCGGCTCGCGCCTGACGATGACGAAGGCCCCCTCGCACTCCGGTGCGAGGGGGCCTTCGTCGTCTGCGGCGCCGCGCTCAGCGCGTCGGGAAGGCGCGCTCCGGCGACCCGGTGTAGAGCTGCTGCGGACGGCCGATCTTCGTCTGCGGGTCGAGCTGGAGCTCGCGCCACTGGGCGAGCCAGCCGGGCAGGCGGCCGATCGCGAAGAGGACCGTGAACATCCGCGTGGGGAAGCCCATCGCCTTGTAGATCACGCCCGTGTAGAAGTCGACGTTCGGATACAGGCGACGCTCACGGAAGTAGTCGTCCGCGAGGGCGATCTCCTCGAGCTCCTTCGCGAGGTCCAGGAGCGGGTCGGTGACGCCGAGCGAGCTCAGCACCTCGTCCGCGGCCTCCTTGACGAGCTTGGCGCGCGGGTCGTAGTTCTTGTAGACCCGGTGCCCGAAGCCCATGAGCTTCACGCCCTCTTCCTTGTTCTTCACCCGCTCGACGAACCGGGAGACGCTCTGGCCCGAGTCGCGGATCTGGCCGAGCATCGTGAGGACGGCCTCGTTCGCGCCGCCGTGCAGGGGCCCGGAGAGGGCCTGGATGCCGGCCGAGACGGAGGCGAACTGGTTGGCTCCCGTGGAGCCGACGAGGCGGACCGTGGAGGTCGAGGCGTTCTGCTCGTGGTCCTCGTGCAGGATGAGCAGCAGTTCGAGGGCCTTCACCATGGTCGGGTTGATCTCGTACGGCTCGGAGTTCACGCCGAAGTTCAGCTTGAGGAAGTTCTCCACGAAACCGAGCGAGTTGTCCGGGTAGAGGAACGCCTGGCCGACGCTCTTCTTGTGCGCGTAGGCGGCGATGACCGGCAGCTTGGCGAGCATGCGGATGGTGTTCAGCTCGACGTGCTCGGGGTTGTGCGGGTCGGTCTGCCCCTCGTAGTACGTCGACAGGGCGGCGACGGCGGAGGAGAGCACCGACATGGGGTGCGCGGTGTGCGGCAGCGCGGAGAAGAAGCGCTTGAGGTCTTCGTGCAGCAGCGTGTGCCGACGGATCTTCTCGTCGAACTCGGCCAGCTCTCCGGCGGACGGGAGCTCCCCGTAGATGAGCAGCCACGCGACCTCGAGGTAGCTGGTGCTGCCGGCGAGCTGCTCGATCGGGTAGCCGCGGTAGCGCAGGATGCCCTTGTCGCCGTCGATGAAGGTGATGTCCGACTTCGTGGAGGCGGTGTTGACGAAGCCGTAGTCGAGCCCGGTGTAGCCGGTCTGACGGGTCAGCGTCGAGAAGTCGATGCTGTCGTGGCCCGCGGTACCGCGCACCAGGGGGAATTCGGCGGTGGTGTCGCCGATCGTCAGCTTCGCCGTCTGGTCTGCCGCAGCGCTCACGCGGACCTCCTCCTTCTGTCTGATCGCCCCGGCATCGCGGGCGTCAGCAAGTTCTTGATCAAGCCGGAACTGGCGATATCTCTGGCGCCGAGCGCCGGGCCGGGTGCCGACCGAATCGCCTTTACAGCCTAGTCGTCACGCAGGCCTACTGTGACAACCGCCAAAGGGATGGCTGTAACAGGGAGGGATCCTACAGATCCGCGCCGCGCAGGCGTCGCGCCGCTTCCGCGACGCGGTCGGTCGGCGCCGTCAGCGACAGCCGCACGTGCGCAGGCGACGAGGCGCCGTAGAAGTGCCCGGGACCCGCGAGGATCCCGAGGTCGGCGAGACGCGCCATCGACTCCCAGGCGTCGCGCCCCTCGGTCGCCCAGAGGTACAGCCCGGCCTGCGAGCCGTCGATGCGGAAGCCGGCAGCCTCGACGGCGGGCAGCAGCAGCGCCCGCCGCTCACGGTAGAGCTCCTTCTGCGCCGCGACGTGTGCGTCGTCACCGAGGGCGACGATCATCGCCTGCTGCACCGGCGCGGGCGGCATGAGGCCGAGGTGCTTGCGCGTGGCGAGGAGCTCGCCGACCACGCGGGCGCAGCCGGCGACGAAGGCCGCCCGATACCCCGCGAGGTTGGACTGCTTGCTCAGCGAGTACACGCTGAGCAGATTCGCCCGCGTGCCGCCGGTCACCCGGGGGTCGAGCACCGACGGGATAGCCTCGTCCGCCCAGGGGCCGTCCCAGCCGAGCTCGGCGTAGCACTCGTCGCTGGCCAGCACGGCGCCCAGTTCCCGCGCCCGCTGCACCGCCGCGGCGAGCTCGTCGACCGTCCAGGTGCGGCCGTCGGGGTTGCCCGGGGTGTTGATCCAGATGAGCTTGGCGCCCTCCGGCCACTCCGCCGGGTCGTCGACCGCGAGAGGTGTCGCCCCTGCCACCCGCGCGCCGACCTCATACGTCGGGTAGGCGACGCGAGGATGCACCACGATATCGCCGGCGCCGAGCCCCAGCAGCGTGGGCAGGAGCGCGACGAGCTCCTTGGAGCCGATCGTCGGCAGCACGTTGTCGGCCCGGAGGTCCGGGACGCCGCGGCGGCGGGCGTACCAGTCGACGATCGCCTCCCGGAGCGCGGGGGTGCCGACGGTCTGCGGATAGGCGTGGGCGTCGGTCGCCTCGGCGAGGGCCTGACGGACGATCTCCGGCGTGGGATCGACCGGCGAGCCGACGGAGAGATCGACGAGCCCGCCCGGGTGCCGGGCGGCGCGCTCGCGATACGGGACCACGGCGTCCCACGGGTAGTC
This sequence comes from Microbacterium sp. CFSPD4_SD4, assembly GCF_057364585.1. Classification (NCBI taxonomy): domain Bacteria; kingdom Bacillati; phylum Actinomycetota; class Actinomycetes; order Micrococcales; family Microbacteriaceae; genus Microbacterium; species Microbacterium sp. CFSPD4_SD4. The sequence continues at coordinate 91,580 of NZ_JBNFOC010000010.1, read as the reverse complement.
GGCGAGGTCGCGGACGCTCACGGAGCGGGCCTACTCGCCCTGCGGCGGGAGCGCGGCGATGATCGGGTGGTCGAACGGGTAGACGCCGACCTTGGCGGCGCCTCCGGGCGAGCCGATCTCGTCGAAGAACTCGACGTTGGCCTTGTAGTAGTCCTGCCACTCGTCTGGGAGGTCGTCCTCGTAGTAGATCGCCTCGACGGGGCACACCGGCTCGCACGCTCCGCAGTCCACGCACTCATCCGGGTGGATGTAGAGCGACCGTTCGCCCTCGTAGATGCAGTCAACGGGGCACTCGTCGATGCAGGCGCGATCCTTGACATCGACGCACGGGAGGGCGATCACATACGTCACCCCCTCAGTCTACGACCCGTGGACCTCGGGTTCCTCCGAGGACGGCGTGGCGGGGCGGACCGGCTGCCGGGAGAACGACGGCCACGCGATGACGAGCAGCACGATGCCGGCGGCGAGATAGGTCCAGATGCGCCCGGCGAGAGTGTCCTGCACGACGACGGAGCCACCGGGACCGACGCCCGAGATGAGCACGATCATGCCCAGCATCCCGAGTCCGGCGGCGACGGCGGCGCCCCGGTCATGGGTGAGCGCCCGCACGGCGATGAGGATCGCGGCGCAGGCGATGGCGGCGACGATGAGGCCGATCGGGATCGGCCCCCACATGACGCTGTGTGCGATGGTCCCGGCCACGCCGTAGACCCCACCCACCAGGGCAGCAGCCACCCAGGACAGCACCCTCGACAACCACTTCCCGCGCACCCCCCGATCCTACCCGGGCGCTGTCCGGCGGAACGACGTGTCAGGCGGCGAGACCGAACAGCCGCAGCAGCGCGGCGACGAGGGCGGCGGCGGCCACCACCACGAGGAACGACTGCCGCAGCCAGAGGAGTCCCGCGGCGACGAGCAGGGCGGGGACACGCGCGTCGACGGTGATGGCCTGCCCGTCGCCGAGCGACTGCACCGCGACGAGGGCGGCGAGCAGCGCGACGGTGAGGAGATCGGAGATACGGGCGGGGCGCGGCGCTTCGAGCACCTTCGGCGGCACGAGATAGCCCACGGCCTTCAGGGCGAGGCAGATCAGGGCCGCGAGGAGGATGGCGCTCCAGAGGGTCATGCGGTTCCCTCCCCTTCGCCGGCGCCTGCGGGTCGCGGCGTTCCGAGCCAGTTGAACCATCCGACGACGATCGCGACGAGAGCGGCGACGAGCACCGGGAGTCCGGGCAGGAGGAACGGGGTGAGCGCGGCCGCGATCACGGCGGCCGCGATCCCGACGGCGACCGCCTGCCGTTGACGCAGACGCGGCCACAGCAGGGCGAGGAACGCCGCGGCCGCCGCCGCATCCAGACCCCACGCCTTCGGGTCGCCGAGCACGTCGCCGACCAGCGCACCGACGAGCGTGGTGAGGTTCCAGCCGAGGAAGATGCCGACACCCGTGACCCAGAAGCCCACCCGGCGCAGACGCGGATCGTCCTGCGCGATCGCCACGGCGGTGGACTCGTCGATCGTGAAGTGCGCGGCGAGCGCTCGTCGTGCCGGTCCCCCGCCGACGACCGGCGACATGCGCATCCCGTAGGCGACGTTGCGCACCCCGAGCAGGGCGGCGGACGCGATCGCCGAGGGCAGGGCGGCCAGTCCGCCGGCGGTGAAGACTCCCACGAAGGCGAACTGCGATCCCCCGGTGAACATCAGGAGACTGAGCACGCATGTCTGCCACACGTCGAGGCCCGCGGCCACGGCGAGCGCGCCGAAGGAGATCCCGTAGGCGCTCGTCGCGAGCACGACGCCGAGCGCCTCGCGCCACACCTCGCGCTCGGCGGTCATCGGGGTCCGCTCCGCCACGACGTTCGCTTCACTGAACACACGATCATCATTCTGAACATGCCTGGATGCATAGTCAAGCGAACGATCGTTTGCCATGATGAACGCATGGACGATCTCCGCACCCGCATCGCCCGCACGCTCCGCCGCGAGCGCGAGGCGGCGAACCTGTCCGTCTCCGAGCTCGCCCGGCGGGCCGGCATCTCCAAGGCGACGGTCTCCCAGCTCGAGAGCGGTGCCGGCAACCCGAGCGTCGAGACGCTGTGGGCGCTGGGCGTCGCGCTCGGCGTGCCCTTCGCGGTGCTCGTCGACCAGCAGGCCAACGCCCCCACCCTCATCCGCGCCGACGACCTCGCGGGGGTGCCCTCCTCTGCCGCCGCCTACAGCGCCACCCTCCTCTCCGCGAGCCCTCCGGGCGCCCGGCGCGACGTGTACCTCATCCAGGCGGAGCCCGGCGACCCCCGACGCTCGGACCCCCACCATGCGGGCACGATCGAGCACGTGATCCTCATCGCCGGACAGGCGCGGGTCGGCCCGCCCGAGGATGCCGTGGTGCTGAACCCGGGCGACTACCTGACGTATGCCGGCGACGCGGCGCACGTGTTCGAGGCCATCGCGCCCGGGACGAGCGCCGTGCTCATCTCCGAGCTCCGCTGAGGATCACTCCCCCGGCCCGGCCGGCGAGGGGTCCGGGATCTCGTGCGGACGGTAGTTCGGCAGGCGCGACGCCGGCAGGATCGCGAGCGCGCTCACCGCGGCGAGGATCAGCAGGCCGAGCTTGAGGGTGCGCAGGCGCGACTCCTCGTTCACGGCGACCGCGGCGTCGACCTGTTCCGGCGTCGCGTCCGTGGTCTCCAGGACCGCACGCAGTTCGTCGTTGCTGACGAAGTTCACCTCGTTCAGGTCGACCTGCGACACCAGCGACGGCGGCAGTTCCGGATGCTCCACGACCGCGCGTCCGACGTTGAGCGCGAGCAGCGAGACCAGCAGCGCCCCGGCGAGCGCCGTCCCGACCGCGGAGGCGAGATTCTGCGTGGTGCCGCGCAACGATCCCACGTCGCCGGCGAGCTCGGGCGGCGCCGCGGTCACGAGCACGTTGAAGACCAGGGTGACGAGCGCGCCCTGGCCGATGCCGAACACGATGAGGCCGGCGATGGTCGGCACGGTCTCCCAGTTGTTCGTCACCACGACGGACAGCCAGACGAGCGCCGCCGTCGTGAGGATGAACCCGAAGACGCCGATCGTGCGCGGCGGGTAGCGCGTGTAGAACCGCACGACGAGCGTCGCCGTGACGAACACCGTGAGGTTGAACGGCATCATCGCGAGGGCGGTGTCGAAGGGCGTCCGCCCCTGGACGATCTGGATGTACAGCGGCACCGTGAAGTTCACGCAGGCTTCCAGCGCCACGACGATGAACATGGCGTACACCGCGGCGCGCTCCCGGGACGACCCCAGCACGCTCAGATCGATCAGCGGCACCTTGCCCTCCGCCATCCGCCGCCGCGTCCACAGGAAGAACCCCTGGCCCAGCATGATCCCCAGCACGATGAAGAGGGGTGCCGGGGAGAGCCCGAAGACCGAGAACGGGGCGGACGGCGCCGCCGCGAGCGCTCCCCAGCTGTTCAGGTTGTTGAATCCGAGGGTCAGCAGCACGATCGCGGCGCCGATGAGGAGGGCCGCGACGAGATCGATGCGGATCGCCGCATCGCCGCGATCGCCGCGCAGCGTGAAGCTCAGCGCGAAGACCGCGACGGCGATCGCCAGCACGATGACGAAGAGCGGACGCCACCCGACGAGCGTCCCGAGCGTCCCTCCGATGAGGAAGGCGCTGACGCCGGAGATCGCGCGTGCCGAGCCGATCGCGCCGATGGCCGTGGCCTGCTGCGGGCCCCGGTAGTTCTCGGCGATCAGAGCCACGATCGAGGGGACGATGATCGCCGCGGCCGCTCCCGCCACGGCCTGCCCGGCGATGGCCCACCAGACGGTCGGGGCGAGGAGCATCATCACGGCCGACCCCGCGAAGAGCGCGACGACGACGCGGAAGATCAGCACCCAGCCGACGCGCTGCCCGAGCTTGGCCCCGGTCATCACGAGCGCCGCGACGGCGAGGCCGTACATCACGATCGTCGTGCTCGCGACGGTCGGCGGGACGCCGAAGTCGCTTACCATGCCGCCGAGGGAGATCGGCAGCGCTGCGACGTTGAAGGACATGAGCACCTGTGCGAGGAACAGGCTGACCATCGGCAGCCAGGACGTCTTCGCGGGGGCGGGGGCCGTGCGGGTCATGAGCGCTCTCCTTCCGAGGCTGACGAGACACGCGCCTCGCCGGCATGCGCGGGCGCGGGCGCGGAGGCGAAGAGGTTCAGCCCCAGCGACCGCGACAGGTGGCCGATCGCCATCTGCGACCGGATCGAGTTGCCCGCCTCGTCCAGCCGGGGCGAGAAGCCGGCGACGGCGCCCTTGCCGGGAGAGACGGCGACGAGGCCGCCCGAGACGCCCGACTTGGCCGGAAGGCCGATCTCGAACAGCCAGTCCCCTGACCGCTCGTACAGCCCACTCGCCGCGACGACGGCGAGCGTGTCACGGCAGACGTCCGCGGAGACCACCCGCTCTCCCGTCACGGGGTTGACCCCGCCGTCGGCGAGCGTGGCCCCCATGACGGCGAGATCGTGCGCGGTCACGCTGAGCGCGCACTGACGGGTGTAGACGTCGACGATCTCGTCCGGATCGCCGGCCAGTCGTCCGTAGCTGCGCAGCAGCCATCCGAGTGCGCGGTTGCGCTCGTTCGACCCGGCCTCGGAGGCGTAGACCTCGCCGTCCAGGCTCAGCGGTCGTCCGGCGAACGCGGACAGCCCCTCGCGGACGCGCTCCCACTGCTCCACCGCCGTGGCGCCGGGCATCAGCGCCGTGGTCGCGATCGCCCCGGCGTTGACCATCGGGTTGCGCGGATGCCCGTCGTTGAGCTCCAGCGCCACGACCGAGTTGAAGGCGAGGCCGGTGTTGTTGACGCCCACGATCTCGCGGACCCGCTCGTGGCCGTGCTCCTGGATCGCCAGCGCGTAGACGAACATCTTCGAGATCGACTGGATGGAGAACGCGTGCAGCGCGTCTCCGGCGTCGTGGATGCCGCCGCCCACCTCGATCACCGCGAGCCCGAACAGCTCCGGATCGACCGCGGCGAGGACGGGGATGTAGTCCGCCACCTCCCCGGACACCTCGTCCGCGTACCGGGCGTGCGCCTCCCGCACGAGCTCGTCCACCCGCTCCCATCCGGGAAGCGTGCCCGTGGAGACCTCCTGCGGGACGTCGAGCCAGACGGTGGGGTCGAGCACCATTCCTCCTCGGAAATCGCGACGCCCCCAGCCGTCTCCCTGTCACGGTAGCGTCCGTGTCGGGTGACGGCTAGGGGCAATCGTCCGCGAGGGGGCCCGCTCTGCGGCTCAGTACCAGTTCATGGCCTGGGAGTGTCCCCAGGCGCTGCACGGGGTGCCGTAGGCATCGGCGATGTACTGCAGGCCCCAGGCGATCTGGGTGGCGGCGTTCGTCTGCCAGTCGGCACCCGCCGAGGCCATCTTGCTGCCGGGCAGCGCCTGCGGGATGCCGGTCGCTCCGCCGTCGTTGTTGTACGCCTGGTAGTTCCAGCCGGACTCCTTGTTCCACAGCGAGTTCAGGCAGGAGAACTGATCGCCGCCCCAGCCGTAGCGGTCGGCCATCATCTGCTGTGCGGTGGCCCGAGCCCCGTCCGGCGTGTTCGCGGAGGCGAGCGCGGCCGCTGCGGCCGCCGCCTTCTCCTCGGCGGCGCGGGCGGCGTCCTCTGCCGCCTTCTTCTCCTGCGCGGCCGTGAAGGCCTTCTGGAGGTCTGCGGTGGCCGTCACGACCTTCTCGGTCTCGGCTTCGGCCTGCTCGGCCGTCACGGTGATGAGGACCAGCGGGAGGGTGGATCGATCGGCGAGGGTCTCCAGGTCGTCCTCGAGAGCGGTGGTGTCCACGGACGCCGCCGCGCCCACGTCGAGGCCCGACTCGGCGACCTCCGTGGACAGGCTCTTCGCCGCGGCGACCGCATCGGTCGCGTTCGAGACCGTCATGACGGCCTGATCGGCGATACGGGTGAGGGGCTCGGTGCCGAGCTCGTGGCTCGTGACGGCGGAGGTGGCGTCGGAGCGCTCCGCTCCGGCCGCCGGAGCGGAGGCGAGGCCCACGCTGAGGGTGATGCCGACGAGCGCGGCCGTGGCGGCGCCGAGGGCGATGAGGGGTGTACGGGTGACGGTGGCGCGAGCGGCTGCCGCGTCGGAGGCGCGCCGAAGCGCACGGGTCTTCTGAAGCAAGGCTTTGACTTTCGGGTCGTCGTACGCCCATATCGGGGACTCATCGGGAGCTCGCCCCGGGCGCAAGTCAACGAGTCTGCGTCATCAACCTGAACGAAAACTAGCCCTCACCTGGGATTTTCATGAGAGAGGGCCCCACGCGGCCAGGCGGCGGCGTGGGGCCCTCTCGAAAGGAGTGCGGTGCGATCAGGCGTTCGCGTCCTGACGCTTGAGACGCGAGGCCTCGCGACCGCGGACGGTCTGGTCGAGGATCACCTTGCGGATGCGGACCTTCTCCGGAGTCACCTCGACGCATTCGTCGTCGCGCGCGAACTCCAGGCTCTCCTCCAGCGTGAGGATGCGCGGCGGCGTCATCGACTCGAAGTTGTCGGCCGTGGAGGAGCGCATGTTGGTGAGCTTCTTCTCCTTGGTGATGTTGACGTCCATGTCGTCGGCGCGCGAGTTCTCGCCGATGACCATGCCCTCGTAGACCTCTTCGGTCGGCTGCACGAAGAACGACATGCGCTCCTGGAGCGCGATCATCGCGAAGGGGGTGACGACACCCGAGCGGTCGGCCACGATCGAGCCGTTCTGGCGGGTGGTGATCTGCCCCGCCCACGGCTCGTAGCCGTGCGAGATCGCGTTGGCGATACCCGTGCCGCGGGTGGTCGTGAGGAACTCGCTGCGGAAGCCGATGAGACCACGCGAGGGCACGACGAACTCCATGCGCACCCAGCCGGTGCCGTGGTTGGTCATGTTCTCCATGCGACCCTTGCGGTTCGCGAGGAGCTGCGTGATCGCGCCGAGGTGCTCCTCCGGCGTGTCGATGGTCAGGTGCTCGAACGGCTCGTAGACCTTGCCGTCGATCTTCTTGGTGACCACCTGCGGCTTGCCGACCGTGAGCTCGAAGCCCTCGCGGCGCATGTTCTCGACGAGGATCGCGAGGGCCAGCTCACCGCGGCCCTGCACCTCCCAGGCGTCGGGACGGCCGATGTCGACGACCTTGAGCGACACGTTGCCGATGAGCTCGCGGTCCAGGCGGTCCTTCACCATGCGGGCGGTGAGCTTGTGCCCCTTGACCTTGCCCATGAGCGGCGAGGTGTTCGTGCCGATCGTCATGGAGATCGCGGGGTCGTCGACCGTGATGGCCGGCAGCGAGCGGATGTCCTCGGGGTCGGCGATGGTCTCGCCGATCGTGATGTCCTCGAAGCCGGCGATGGCGACGATGTCGCCGGGGCCGGCGGATTCTGCCGGGTAGCGCTCCAGGGCGCGGGTCTTCAGCAGCTCGGTGATGCGGGCGTTGCTGGTCGAGCCGTCGGAGCGGACCCACGCGACCGTCTGGCCCTTCTTGAGCGTGCCGTTGAAGACGCGCAGCAGGGCGAGGCGACCGAGGAAGGGGCTGGAGTCCAGGTTCGTGACCCAGGCCTGCAGCGGGGCCTCGTCGTCGTAGGCCGGGGCCGGGACGTGCTCGAGGATGGCCTCGAACAACGGCTCGAGGTCGTCGTTGTCGGGCAGCGAGCCGTCGGCGGGACGGTTCTGCGACGCGGCACCGGCGCGACCGGAGGCGTAGACCACGGGCACGTCGAGCAGCGCGTCGACGTCGAGGTCGGGCACGTCGTCGACGAGATCGGAGGCCAGGCCCAGCAGGAGGTCGTGCGCCTCCTCCTCGACCTCGGCGATCCGGGCGTCCGGACGGTCGGTCTTGTTGACGAGGAGGATGACGGGGAGCTTGGCCTCGAGTGCCTTGCGCAGCACGAAGCGGGTCTGCGGCAGCGGGCCCTCGCTCGCGTCCACGAGCAGCACGACGCCGTCGACCATCGACAGGCCGCGCTCGACCTCGCCGCCGAAGTCGGCGTGGCCGGGGGTGTCGATCACGTTGATCGTGATCTCCTTGCCGCCGGCGTGCTTGCCCTTGTAGGTGATCGCCGTGTTCTTGGCGAGGATCGTGATGCCCTTCTCGCGCTCCAGATCGTTGGAGTCCATCGCGCGCTCCTCCACGTGCGAGTGTTCGCCGAAGGAGCCCGTCTGGCGGAGCATCGCGTCGACGAGCGTGGTCTTGCCGTGGTCGACGTGGGCGACGATTGCGACGTTGCGGAGGTCAGAGCGGAGGGCGTGCGCCATACAAGGGTCCTCAAAGAGTGTGGGGTTGCGCCGGGAAGCCGACGTTCCAGGATAACGTACGCGCGGATCGGGTTCCTGAACGCACGTCGTACCATCGTCCCGTGACCCTCCCCAACCCGACTCCCCCGGCGCCGCAGACGCCGTCGACCGCGCCCACTCGGCGGGACGAACCGCGTGAGGGTCGGGCACGCCTGTGGTGGGAGATCGCCATCGTGCTCGCCCTGGGTCTGGGCCAGTCCGCGGTCTACGCGATCGTGCAGCTCGCCTATCGACTCACCGACGACACCCCCCTCGCGGATCAGACCGCCACCCTCAACCCCTCCCGCAGCGACCGGGAGGTGTTCGACCTCATCTATCAGGTGCTGTCGATCGGATTCGCCCTGGTGCCGGTGCTCCTCGTGTGCTTCCTCCTCTGGCAGCGCCGTCGCCCGCACCTGGAGCGCCTCGGCCTGGACGGCACCCGGGTGGCCGGCGACGTCGGCCGCGGCGTGCTCCTCGTCCTCGCGATCGGCGTGCCGGGGCTGGCGCTCTACCTCGGCGGGCGGGCGCTCGGACTGTTCGTGGCCGTGAACCCGGCGGGTCTGGACGCGCACTGGTGGACCGTGCCGATCCTCCTGCTCGCCGCCGCCCGCGCATCGCTCCAGGAGGAGTTCGTCGTGCTCGGGTACCTGTTCGCCCGCCTGCGGCAGCTCGGATGGTCGCCGTGGACGATCATCGTCTCGACCTCCGTGCTCCGTGCGACGTACCACCTCTATCAGGGGCCCGGTGCCTTCATCGGCAACCTCGCGATGGGGCTGCTGTTCGGGTGGCTCTACCACCGCACCGGTCGACTGCTGCCGTTCCTGGTGGCGCACTTCCTCATCGACGCGGCGGCGTTCGTCGGCTATCCCTGGGCCGCGGCCACCTGGCCCGCCCTGTTCGGTCTTCCCGGCTGAGGCGCGCTCAGCCGAGGTTGACGACGACGAGCGCCGCGACGGCCCACAGCACGATGACGGCGAGGGCGATGAGGGCCGGGCCGTCCCAGCTGCGCCGGATCGGGGCGTCCGCCGTCGAGGGTGCCGCGCTCCACAGGTCGCGGATGCCGGTGAGCACCCGGAGCGCCGACGGCACCTTCACCTCAGCATCCTCATCACGGGAGCGACGAGGCGGACGTGCCTTGGCCGGTCCGCCCCAACAGCTCACGGTGCGGCCGTCGTCCAGCGTGAACTCGAGCTGCCAGCGCATGTCGATGTCCTGCACACGCGCCCAGCCGAAGGTCGTGCGACGCAGCAGGTTCTGCACCACGGCCCCCTCCTGATCCACGCGGACGAAGGAGACGAAGGCCGTCTCGTACACGATCCACAGCCCGAGCAGCAGCCAGGGCGCCACGAGAAGCGCCTGCACGATGCTGCCGTTGACGACGGTGTCCCCGAGCAGGAACAGCACCAGCAGGACGCTGAGGACGAAGACGACGGTGCCCGAGGGCGCACGGTAGGTCCGTGCGCCCTCGGGGTGTCCGGGAGATGCCACCTCAGCGGCCGCCGAGCGGGATCGACGCGCCCGGGATCGCCTTGAGGAGACGATCCGTGTACTCCTGCTGCGGGTTCGCGAAGATCTCGTCGACCGTGCCCTGCTCGACGACCTTGCCCTTCTCCATGACGCAGACCAGGTCGCTGGAGACCCGGACGACCGCGAGGTCGTGCGTGATGAAGAGGTACGTCAGGTTCAGTTCCGACTGGAGTTCGGCGAGCAGCTGCAGGATCTGGTCCTGGACGAGCACGTCGAGCGCCGACACCGCCTCGTCGAGCACGACGATGTCGGGCTTGAGGGCGAGCGCCCGAGCGATCGCGACGCGCTGCCGCTGACCGCCGGACAGCTCGTTCGGATACCGGGTGGCCAGCGCACGGGGCAGTGCCACCTGGTCGAGGAGCTCCTCGACGCGCTCGCGCTGCGCGGTGCGGTCGCCCACACCGTGGATCTGCAGCGGCTCCGAGATCGTGTTCCCGATGTTGCGCAGCGGATCGAGCGAGCCGTAGGGGTCCTGGAACACCGGCTGCATGCGGCGACGCAACCCGAACGCCTGCGCGTTCGAGAGGCGGGACACATCCTGCCCGTCGATCTCGATGGTGCCGCTCGTGGGCTCCTCGAGCTTCAGCACCATCTTCGCCACGGTCGACTTACCGGACCCCGACTCGCCCACGAGCGCGAGGGTCTTCCCCCGCAGGATCTCGAAGGAGACATCGTCGACCGCCCGGAAGGCTTCGCTGCGGAAGTTCCCCTGACGGATCTTGTAGTCCTTGGTGAGCCCGGTGACGCGCACCGTCGGCGGGATGGCGGCGAGGTCGTCGAGCGTCTCGATACCCCGGTCCTCCACGACCGCCTGGATGCGCTGCGACGCCACGCTGGGCGCGGCCCCGACCAGTCGCTGGGTGTACGGATGCTGCGGGTTCTCCAGGATCTGCCGGCTCGGCCCGGCCTCCACGATATTGCCGTTGCTCATCACGATGATCTTCTCCGCACGCTCGGCCGCGAGGCCGAGGTCATGCGTGATGAGGAGCACCGAGGTGCCCTTGTCACGCGTGAGCGTCGCCATGTGATCGAGGATGACGCGCTGCACCGTGACATCCAGCGCCGAGGTGGGCTCGTCGGCGATGAGCAGCTTGGGGTCGGCCGCGAGGCCGATCCCGATCAACGCCCGCTGACGCATACCGCCGGAGAACTGGTGAGGGTACTGGTGCAGACGCCTCTCGGCATCGGCCAGCCCCGCCTGCTTCAGCACCTCGATCGTCCGCGCCTTCACGGCCTCGCGGCCGCGGGCGATCCCGTTCGCACGGATCGCCTCCTTCACCTGGAAGCCGATGCTCCACACCGGATTGAGGTTGGACATCGGGTCCTGGGGGACGAAGCCGATCTCGCGACCGCGGACGGCCTCCATCTCCCGGCGACCGAGCTTCGTCAGCTCCCGGCCGTCGAGAGTGATTGATCCTCCGGTGACGACACCGGTTCCGGGCAGAAGGTTCACGATGGCGCTCGCCGTGGTGGACTTGCCCGAACCGGACTCGCCCACGATGGCGACGGTCTCACCCGGGAAGATGTCGAAGCTGGCTCCGTGGAGGACCTCCTTCTCCCCTTCCTGAGTGCGGAACGCGACCCTGAGGTCGCGGACGCTGAGCAGCGGGATCTGCGCGGTTGCTCGTGCGGTCATCGCCGTGCCCTCGCCTTCGGGTCGATGGCGTCTCGGATGAGTTCGCCGAGCGTGACGAAGGCGAGCACGGCCAGCGTGAGCGCGATCGACGGATAGATGAGCGCCATGGGCGCCACCCGCAGCGATGCCTGCGCGGCACCGATGTCGTTGCCCCACGACATCACGTTGCTTCCCAGCCCGACGCCGAGGAACGACAGCGTGGCCTCCGCGACGATCGAGGCGGCGAGCCCGAGCGTCGACACCACGAGCAGCGGTGCGAGCGCGTTCGGGATCACGTGTCCCACCAGCGTGCGGAACTTCGACCGCCCGAGTGCACGGGAGGCCACGACGAAGTCGGACTGCCGGACGCGCAGCACCTCTGCCCGCACGACGCGAGCGGTTGCCGCCCACGCGAAGCCACCGATGGCGAGCGCGAGCACGGGCACCGAGCGGTACTGGGAGAAGACCGTCATGACGACGACGGCGGCGAGGATGTACGGGATGGCGAAGAAGATGTCGCCGATCCGCGAGAGCACCGAATCGAGCCAGCCGCCGTAGAAACCGGCGAACGCGCCCATGATGAGTCCGAGGATCGAGGAGATCGCGGTGGCGAGGAGGCCCACGGAGAGTGACGTCTGCGCGCCCCAGACGATGCGGGAGTAGATGTCGCACCCCTGGAACGTGAAGCCCAGCGGATGTCCTTCGGTGGGGCCGGCGTTGCTGTTCCCGAGCTGGCAGTCGGAGTTCGGTGGCGCCGACGTGAAGAGGGTAGGCCAGAGCGCCATCACGATGAAGAACACCGCGAGGACGACGGAGAACCAGAACAGCGGACGCCGTCGGAGGTCCGACCAGGCATCTCGCCAGAGGTTTCGCGGCTTCTCGGCGATCCGCACGGCGTCGACAGAGATGGTCTCGGTCTCGACCGGAGCGACATAGTGGTTCTGCGTGGTGGGGTCAGGCATAGCGGATCCTTGGGTCGAGCAGACCGTACAGCAGGTCGATGATGAGGTTGACCAGGACGTACAGGATCACGAACACCGTGACGAAGGAGACCACCGTCGGCCCCTCATTGCGGATCGCGGCCTGGTACAGGGTGTTGCCGACACCAGGGACGTTGAAGATTCCCTCGGTCACGGTCGCGCCGACGAGCAGCACGCCGAAGTTCGTCGCGGAGTTCGTGATCACCGGGATCAGGGAGTTGCGGAGGACATGCACGGGGATCACGCGACCGCGCGAGAGCCCTTTGCTGTACGCCGTGCGGACCCAGTCCTGGTTGAGCGTGTCGATGACCGAGCTGCGCATCAGCCGCATGCTCACGGCGTACAGGCTGAAGCCCAGAACGATGGCCGGCAGCCACAGGCCACCCCAGTCGTTGTCCGACCCGACGGTCGGCTTGAACCAGCCCAGCTTGATCGCCAGGAAGTACTGCGCCAGGAAGGCGACGACGAAGATCGGGATCGCGATCGCCACGAGCGCGACGATGAGCATCGTGTGGTCGAAGAGCTTGCCCTTGCGCAGCGCCGAAACCGTGCCGATGATGATCGCCAGCGTGAACTCGATGGCGATGGCCATCACCGCGAGGCGACCGGTGACCGGAAGCGTCTCGGCGAGTACGGTCGACACCGGCCGGCCGGAGAAGGTGGTGCCCAGATCGCCCTGGAAGACGCCGGTGATGTAGTACCAGTACTGCACCAGGAACGGGTCGTTCAGGTGGTACTGCTCGCGCAGCTGTTCCACCACGGCAGGGTTCGGGGTCCGGTCGCCGAAGAGTGCCAGGATCGGGTCGCCGGGCATGGCGAACACGAGGAAGTAGATGAGCAGGGTGGCCCCGAAGAAGACCGGGATCACCTGCAGGAGACGTCTCAGGATGTAGCCGAGCATGCGTCTGTCCCGTAGTCAGGAGGCGGAGTGAGTGTGACGAACACAGCCTGTGAGGCGGCGACGGAAGACCGTCACCGCCTCACAGGTTCGTGCTGTCAGACTTACTCGCCGTCCTTCGTGACCTGGTAGAGGATCGGCCAGGTGTCCCAGCCGAACTCGACGTTCTCCACCGAGTCGCCCCAAGCGCCCATGGCGTTGGTGTACCACAGCGGGATGGCCGGGAGGTCCTGGAAGAGGATCTCCTGCGCCTCCTGGAACTTGGCGATGCCCGCCTCGACGTCGGAAGCCGCAGAGCCCTCGTCGAGGAGCTTGTCGAACTCCGGGTTCGAGTAGTCGCCGTCGTTCGAGCCGGCACCCGTGCCGAAGAGCGGGCCGAGGCCGTTGAACATCGACGGGTAGTCGAACTGCCACCCGGTGCGGAACGCGGTCTGCGTCTTCTCCTCCGTGATCAGCGTCCGGTGCTCGGCGAAGGTCGGAATCGGGTTGCCCGAAGCCTCGATGCCGAGGTTGTTCTTGATCTGGTTCGCGACTGCGTCGACCCAACCCTGGTTGGGGCCGTCGGCGTTGTACTGGATCTGGAAGGACCCGGTCCACGGCGCGATCTCGTCGGCCTGCGCCCACAGCTCCTTGGCCTTCTCGGGGTCGAACTCGAGCACCTCGGATCCGGGGATGTCCTCGGAGTAGCCGTCGATCACCGGCGACGTGAAGTCCTTCATCGGCGTGCGCGTGCCGCTGAAGACCACGTCGGTGATCTCCTCGCGGTCGATCGCGTGGGAGATGGCGGCGCGACGCAGCTGGCCCTCTTCACCGCTCCAGTGCTCGAGGCGCTCCGGGATGGTGATGGTCGCGTTCGCCGCGGCTGGCTGGTTCACCGTGCGGTCCGGGAAGTCGGTCTCGAACGTCTGCAGAGCGGTGTCCGGGATCTCCTGGATGATGTCGAGCTCGCCACCCTGCAGGTCGGCGTATGCCGCCTCCGTGCTGGCGTACAGTCGCATGTCGATGCCACCGTTCTGCGCCTCACGCGGACCCGTGTAGTCCTCGTTCTTGACGAGCTCGATGCTCTCGTTGTGACGCCAGGCGCCCTCTTCGGCGAAGACGTACGGGCCGTTGCCGATGGGGTTCTCACCGAAGGCCTCGAGGTCGTCCCACGCCGATGCCGGCAGCGGGAAGAAGGCGGTGTAACCCAGGCGGAGCGGGAAGTCGGACTCCGGCTGCTTGAGCTTGACGGTGAAGGTGAGGTCATCCACGACCTTGAGGCCCGACAGCTCCGGCACGTTCTCCTCGTAGGAGAAGCCCTCGATGGACTCGAAGAAGTAGCTCGAGAGCTGCTTGTTGTCGAGCGCGGCACCGTAGTTCCAGGCCTTGACGAAGGACTCGGCGTCGACAGGGTCTCCGTTGGCGAAGGTCTGGTCGGGCTTGATCTTGATCGTGTAGGTCTGGGAGTCCTCGGTCTCGATCGACTCGGCGAGGTCGTTGTGCACGGCGCCCTCGGCGTCGTAGTAGACCAGACCCGCGAAGATGCTCTGCAGCACCAGGCCGCCGCCGACCTCGTTCGTGTTGGTCGGGATGAGCGGGTTCTGCGGCTCGGTGTTGTTGACCGAGATCGTCGCGGTCGGGTCACCCGAGGGCGTCTCCTCCGTGGAGTCGTTGCCGCCGCCGCTGGCGCAGCCTGCCAGGGTCAGGGCGCCGATCACGAACAGTGCGCTGCCCGCGAGGGCGATCTTGTTGCGCTTCACTTTTGTCCTCCTGTGGACGTGGGAATTCTGCGCGGCTCATCATCGAGCGCGCAGGGATACCTGAGCGTAACCCGGGGGTCGCGCGTCCAGGACGTTCGGCTAACGAACTGTTACTGAGTGGTGACCATCTGTCACATGGCCGAAACATGGCGCAACGCGAACGGCGCCGCGCCGCCGGGAGGCGGGCGCGACGCCGTTCGTCGTGCGGGTCCGTGTCAGGCGAAGGCCTCGATCGGCGGGCAGGCGCAGACGAGGTTGCGGTCGCCGTACGCCTGGTCGATCCGGCGGACAGGCGGCCAGTACTTCGCCGCCACCAGCGAGCGCACCGGATAGGCGGCCTCCTCGCGGGTGTAGGCGTGCGCCCACTCCCCCACGATGAGCGAGACCGCGGTGTGCGGGGCGTGCACGAGCGGGTTGTCGTCCGCAGGCCAGCGCCCCGCGGCGACGGCGTCCGCCTCGGCCTTGATCATGATCATGGCCTCGATGAAGCGCTCGATCTCGTCGAGGTCCTCCGACTCGGTGGGCTCCACCATGAGGGTGCCGGCGACCGGGAACGACATGGTCGGCGCGTGGAAGCCGTAGTCGATCAGGCGCTTGGCGACGTCGTCGACGGAGATGCCGGTGGCCTCCTTGAGCGGACGCAGGTCGAGGATGCACTCGTGCGCCACCCGTCCGTTCTCCCCCGTGTAGAGCACGGGGAAGTGGCCGCCGAGGCGCTCGGCGATGTAGTTCGCCGAGAGGACCGCCGCGGCGGTCGCGCGCCGGAGGCCCTCGGCGCCCATCATGCGCACGTACGCCCACGAGATCGGGAGGATGCCCGCAGAGCCGTACGGGGCCGCGGAGATGACCGCGCCCTCGAACGTGTGGCCGCCGAAGTGCTCGGCGCGCTGCGCGAGCGGGTGCGACGGCAGGTACGGCGCGAGGTGGGCCTTCGCCGCGACCGGACCGATGCCCGGGCCGCCGCCGCCGTGCGGGATGGCGAAGGTCTTGTGCAGGTTGAGGTGCGAGACGTCGCCGCCGAGGTCGCCGAATCGCGCGTACCCGAGGAGCGCATTGAGGTTCGCGCCGTCGACGTACACCTGACCGCCGGCCGCGTGCACCGCCCCGGTGATCTCGACGACCTGCTCCTCGTAGACGCCGTGCGTGGACGGGTACGTGATCATCAGCGCCGCCAGGTCGTCGGCGTGCTGGGCGATCTTCGCGCGGAGGTCGTCCAGGTCGACGTTGCCGAGCGCATCGCTCGCCACCACGACGACCTTCATGCCGGCGAGCACGGCGGAGGCCGCGTTCGTGCCGTGGGCGGAGGACGGGATGAGGCACACGATGCGGTGGTCGTCGCCGTTCGCGCGGTGGTAGCCGCGGATCGCGAGGAGGCCCGCCAGCTCACCCTGCGAGCCGGCGTTCGGCTGCAGCGACACCGCGTCGTACCCGGTGATCTCGGCGAGCCAGCCCTCGAGCTGGTCGATGAGCTCCAGGTAGCCGCGGACGTCGGCCTCCGGGGCGAACGGGTGGATGCCCGCGAACTCCGGCCACGTGATGGCGGCCATCTCCGTGGCGGCGTTGAGCTTCATCGTGCACGAGCCGAGCGGGATCATGCCGCGGTCGAGGGCGTAGTCCCGGTCGGACAGGCTCTTCAGGTACCGCATCATGGCGGTCTCGCTGCGGTGGCTGTGGAACACCGGGTGCGTGAGGTACTCGTCCTCGCGGCGGAGGGCGTCCGGCAGCGCGTCCGCGTCGCCGAGGCCGAAGCCGAAGGCGCGCTCCTGCTTCCCGCCGAAGACCTGCGCGACCTGGTGCAGCTCGGCCACCGTGGTCGTCTCGTCCACCGCGATGCCGATCGTGTCGGCGTCGGCGACTCGCAGGAGGATGCCGTAGCCGCCCCGCGCCTGGTCGGCGTACTCCGCCGCCCGGCCCGGGACGCGCACGGTCAGCGTGTCGAAGAAGTGCTCGTGGACGACCTCGGCGCCGGCCTCGACGAGCCACTCGCGCAGCAGCGTCGCCTTGGCGGCGACGTCGCGGGCGATCTCGCGGAGTCCGTCCGGGCCGTGGTAGACCGCGTACATCGAGGCCATCACGGCGAGGAGCACCTGGGCGGTGCAGATGTTCGACGTCGCCTTCTCGCGGCGGATGTGCTGCTCGCGGGTCTGCAGCGAGAGGCGGTAGGCCGGCTTGCCCTCGGTGTCGACGGACACGCCGACGAGACGTCCGGGCAGCTGCCGCTCCAGGCCTGCCCGCACGGCCATGTAGCCGGCGTGCGGGCCGCCGAAGCCCATCGGCACACCGAAGCGCTGCGTCGTGCCCACGGCCACGTCGGCCCCGAGGGTACCGGGCGCGGTGAGGAGCGTCAGCGCGAGGAGGTCGGCGGCCGCGACGGCGAGCGCACCGGCGACGTGCGCGGCGTCGAACACCGCGGACGGATCCCACACGCGGCCCGAAGCCCCCGGATACTGCACGAAGACGCCGAAGAGCTCGGCGGGAAGCTCCTCCCCCGCGGCGAAGTCGACCGTGACCAGCTCGATGCCGAGCGCCTCGGCCCGGGACGCGAGCATGGCCTTCGTCTGCGGCAGCGCATCCGCGTCCACTGCGAAGACGTTGGAGGAGGTCTTCGAGGCCCGGCGCGCGAGCAGCATCGCCTCCACGACCGCGGTGGACTCGTCGAGCATCGACGCGTTCGCGGTGGTGAGGCCGGTGAGCTCGGCCACCATCGTCTGGAAGTTGATGAGCGCTTCCAGGCGCCCCTGCGAGATCTCGGGCTGGTACGGCGTGTAGGCCGTGTACCAGGACGGGTTCTCGAGCACGTTGCGCTGGATGACCTGCGGCGTGACGGTGCCGTAGTAGCCGAGGCCGATCATCGAGCGGTTCACCGTGTTCCGCGCGGCGAGGGCACGCAGTTCGGCCAGTGCCTCGGTCTCCGACGCGGCGACCGGGATGCGGGAGTCGGCGACCGCGTCCTCCGGTCCCGTGTAGATCGAGGCGGGGACGGCCTGACGCATGAGCTCCTCGACCGGGCTCAGCGTCCCGTTGCCGGCGGAGCCGAGACCCAGCGCGTCGAGCATCGTGCGCTGGGCGGCCTCGGTCGGTCCGATGTGACGATCGGCGAATGCAACCACGTCCGGATCAGCCCTCCGTGAGTGCGACGTACGCGTCGCGGTCCAGCAGTCCGTCCAGCGCACCCGCGGCGACGGACACCTTGAGCAGCCAGCCGCCGTCGAACGGCTCGGCGTTGACGAGCGAAGGGTCGTCGACGACGGCGTCGTTGACCTCGACGACCGTGCCGGCGACCGGAGCGTAGAGCTCCCCGACCGACTTCGTGGACTCGATCTCGCCGACCACGGAGCCGGCGGTCAGCTCGGTGCCGACGGCGGGGAGCTCGACGAAGACGACATCCCCCAGCTTCTCGGCGGCGTAGTCGGTGATGCCGATCGTCACGGTGTCGCCGTCACCGGCGATCCATTCGTGCTCGTCGGTGTAGCGGAGTGCGCTGAGGTCGGTCATTTTGTCCTCCGGTAGAAAGGCAGGGCGGTCACGGTCGCGGGGATGCGGGTCCCCCGCACATCAAGGAATACTGCGGTTCCCTCTTCCGCGGAAGAAGGGTCGACGTACGCCATCGCGATGGGATGGCCGAGCGTCGGGCTCAGGGCACCGCTGGTGATCTCTCCGATCGGGGTGCCGTCGGCGTCGACGACCGCGTAGCCGGCGCGGCCGGCGCGTCGTCCTTCGGCCGTCAGTCCGACGAGGATGCGGGCATCGTCGGCGGGCGCCGGAGCGTCCTTGCCGACGAAACGGTCCTTCGCGACGACCACGACGCGGCCGAGGCCGGCCTGGGCGGGTGCGGTGTCGAGGCTGAGCTCGTGGCCGTACAGCGGCATGCCCGCCTCCAGGCGGAGCGTGTCGCGCGCGGCGAGGCCGGCGGGGACGAGCCCGTGCGGCGCGCCGGCGTCGAGGACGGCGTCCCACAGCGCGGTCGCGTGGGCGGCCGGGACGAGGAGCTCGAAGCCGTCCTCCCCGGTGTAGCCGGTACGGGCGAGGAGCAGCGGCTCGCCGGCGAACGACGCGGTCGCCCACGCGTAGTACTTCTGCTCCGCCCAGGGGATGCTGACGTAGGCGATGCCCGCCGTCGCCGCGAGGATCTCCTCGGCCCGCGGCCCTGCACGGCGATCAGCGCGTAGTCGTCCGAGACGTCGTCGACCTCCACGGCGCCCGCGTCCGCGTCCGCGATCCGCTCGGTGAGAGCCCGACGCACGGCGTCGCGGTTGCCGGCGTTCGAGATGATGAGGAAGTCGTCGTCGGCCAGCCGGTACACGATCACGTCGTCGACGATGCCGCCCTCCGCCGTCAGCAGCAGGGAGTACTTCGCCTTGCCGACCGCGAGCGCCGACAGCCGCCCGGCGAGGGCGTAGTCGAGGAAGGCCGCCGCGCCGGTGCCGCGGACCGTGAACTCGGCCATGTGCGAGATGTCGAAGACGCCCGCTGCCTGCCGCACCGCGTGGTGCTCGGCGAGGTCGGACGTGTAGCGCACCGGCATCTGCCAGCCGCCGAAATCGGTGAAGGAGGCGCCGAGCGCCTCATGGCGCTCGCGCAACGGGGTGTAGCGGGGGTCGGACATGGAGTTCTCCCGGGCTGGGTCGGGCGGGACGACGACGTCGTCCCTGGGAACTCCCCCTCTGTCATGGGCCTGAGAGCTTCGCCCGCGCGAGCGCAGGGCTTTCACCGTCGGCGGATCCCCCGGTGCTCGGGATCGCTTTTCAGAGCGGCCGGACCTCCGCGGTACGCGTACCTGAGAGATTGGCGGGGAGGCTTGCTCCTTCGGTGCCCGGCTGCATGCGCCGGGGCTCTCCCGCGTCGGTCGTTCGGCCTGTCTTCGATTGTGGGTTCAGTCTAGCGGTCTCCCCCGCCCGCTCAGGAGCCCAGCGCGAGCTCCGCCCTGACCTCGTCGCGGAGCCTGCCGAGGTTCTCCGGTTCGGGGGCCGCCGCCAGAAGCGTCCTGGTGTACTCGTGCTGCGGGTTCAGGATCACCTCGTCGGCCGATCCCCGCTCCACGACGTCGCCCCGGAAGAGGACCATGATGTCGTCGGAGAAGTGCCGCGCGGTCGCCAGGTCGTGCGTGATGTAGAGGACGCCGAGGTTCTCCTCCCGCTGCAGCTCGGCGAGCAGGTTGAGCACGCCGAGCCGGATCGACACGTCGAGCATCGACACCGGCTCGTCCGCCACGATGAACCGGGCGCCGGGGGCCAGGGCCCGCGCGATCGCCACACGCTGCCGCTGTCCGCCGGAGAGCTCGTGCGGGCGCCGTTCGGCGAAGCTCTCGCCCGGAGTGAGCCGCACGCGCTCCAGCAGCTCGATCGCCCGCGCCCGCACCTCGCGACTGTCGAGCTTGGGGTGGTGCAGCCGGATCGGACGCTCCAGGTGGTGCACGATCGTGTGGAACGGGTTCAGCGAGGCGAACGGGTCCTGGAAGACCATCTGGACGTCCGACCGGTAGCGCTCGAGGGCCGCCCCCCGCGTGCCGGACTCCTCGCCGTCGAGGAGGATGCTGCCCGAGGTCGGCGTCTCCAGCTTCATCAGCATCCGGGCGATGGTGGACTTGCCCGACCCGGACTCGCCGACGAGAGCCGTGGTCCGCCCGGCCTCCAGGGTGAACGACACGTCTTTCACCGCGTGCAGCACGCTCGTGCGGAACCCCGATCGCAGGTGGAAGTCCTTCACGAGGTTCCTCGCCTCGAGGGTGCCGCCGCGCCTCGTCCCGTCCACGCTCATCGGATGACCTCCTGGTTGACGCCGCCGCTGCGGACGAAGTCGCCTCGCTCGCCCGTGAGGGACGGGAAGCTCGACAGCAGGCGCTGGGTGTACTCGTGCTGCGGGTTGCGGTAGATCTCCGCCGCGGTGCCCTGCTCGACGATCCGGCCCTGCAGCATGACAGCGATGCGGTCGCTGATCTCGATGAGCATGGGCAGGTCGTGGGTGATGAAGATGACCGCGAAGCCGAGCTTCTCGCGCAGGCGCATGATCTCCCGGATGATGCCACGCTGCACGACCACGTCGAGCGCCGTGGTGGGCTCGTCCATGATCATGACCTGCGGGTCGAGCGCCAGCGCCATCGCGATCATCATGCGCTGGCGCATACCGCCGGAGAGCTCGTGCGGGAAGCTCGTCAGCCGCCCGGGGTCCACGCCGACGAGCGTGAGCAGCTCCTCGGCGCGCTCCTGCTTGGCCTTCTTCGACATTCCGGGGCGGTGGGTGTCGAAGATGTCGAAGATCTGCGCGCGGACCGAGATGACGGGGTTGAGGGAGTTCATCGCCCCCTGGAAGACCATCGAGATCTTGTCCCAGCGGAAGGCGCGCAGCCCGTCTCCGTCGAGTCCGACGACGTCGATGTCATGGCCGTCGCGATCGTGGAACACGATCTCGCCGTCGGTCATCAGGGCCGGCGCCTTGAGCAGCCGGTTCATCCCGTACGCGAGGGTGGTCTTGCCGCAGCCCGACTCTCCCGCGAGACCGAGGATCTCGCCCCGGTGGAGGGTCAGCGAGACATCCCGGACCGCCTTGACGGGCGGATCGACCTCGTACTCGATCGAGACGTTCCTGGCGGTGAGCACGGCGTCGCTCATGCGGTGACCCCCTTCTCCTTCGCGGCCTTGCGCAGACGACGGGCCGCATCGGGCGCGTTGCGCAGCTTCGGGTTGATGACCTCGTCGATGGCGAAGTTGATCAGCGCGAGTCCCGCGCCGAGGATCGCGATCATGATGCCCGGCGGCACGAACCACCACCAGGCACCGCGGCCGAGGGCCTGACCGGACTGGGCGTCGTTAAGGATCGAGCCCCAGGTGATCGAGGAGTTCGGACCGAGGCCGAGGTACGACAGCCCCGCCTCGCCGAGGATGGCGAAGATGATCGCGAACAGGAACTGCGCGGTCAGCAGCGGGAGCAGGTTCGGCATGATCTCGACGAGGATCACCCGGAGGGACTTCTCCCCCGCCACCTTCGAGGCGTACACGTAGTCACGGGTGCGGAGCGAGCGGGTCTGCAGCCGCAGCACGTACGCCGCGCCGGCCCACGAGGTGATGCCGAGGACGAAGGCCACGAGCTGCCAGCTGCGCTGCGGCACGAAGGAGGCGATCACCATGACCAGCGGCAGTCCGGGGATGACGATCATGACGTTGGTCAGGAGAGCGAGGACGTCCTCCCGCCAGCCGCCGAGGTACCCGGCCAGGACGCCGAAGAGGAGGGACAGCACGATGGCGATGCCGCCGGCCGTCACACCGATGAGCAGCGACCCCTGCGCGCCGACGGCGAGCTGCGCGAACACGTCGTTGCCGAGCTTGGTCTGCCGAGCCAGTGCTCCGCCGACGGCGCGGCGAGGGCGGGGTTGTCGGTGCTGCGCGGGTTCTGCGTGAAGAACGGCGCGATGATCGCGAAGAGCACGATGGCGAGCACGAGCACGGAGCCGACGATGAACTTCGGCGACGTGCTGGGCAGGATCCGGCGGCGCCGGCGCTCCTGACGCTGCGTGGCCAGGGCGACCGTGCCCTCGGGGGCGACGGTGGGAGGCTCCTCCACGAGGAGCGGGTTCTTCGTGTCAGACATTCTGGCGAGCCCTCGGGTCGATGAAGCCATAGACGAGGTCCATGAAGAAGTTGGCGACGAGCACCGTGAGGGTGATCACGAGGAACAGCCCCTGCATCAGCGCGTAGTCGTTGTTGGTGACGGCCTGGAACATGAGCTTGCCGACGCCCGGATAGGTGAACACCTGCTCCATGACGATGGAGCCGGCGACGACGAACCCCAACGTGATCGAGAAGCCCGCGATCGACGGGATGGCCGCGTTGCGCGCGGCGTACGTCGTCATGATGCGTCGCGGCCGGAGTCCCTTCGCCTCGGCGGTGAGGACGTAGTCCTCGGCGAGCGTGGAGACCATCATGTTGCGCATGCCGAACATCCAGCCGCCCACCGAGCTGATCACGATCGTGATCGCCGGGAGGATCGAGTGCGCGACGGCATCCGAGAAGAACGCCCAGGTCGGCTCCGGGCCGTCCGGGAAGTCGAAGACGTCGTAGCCGCCGAAGATGGGGAACCAGCCCAGGCCCACGGCGAAGACGGCGACCAGGATGAGCGCCAGCCAGAAGTACGGGATGGACTGCAGCACGGTGGTCGCGGGGATGAGATGGTCGACCCACGTGCCGCGCTTCCAGCCGGCCCACGCACCGAGCACGACGCCGAGCCCGAACGAGATCACCGTCGCGGTTCCGACGAGCACCAGCGTCCACGGGAGAGCACCCGCGATGAGCTCCGTGACCGGAGTGGGGAACTTCGTCACCGACACGCCCAGATCGCCCTGGAACATGCGCCCCCAGTAGGCGAGGTACTGCTCCCAGAGGGACGAGTCGTCTCCGCCGAGCAGGAGCTTGATGTTGCGGATGGTGGTTTCGGATACCTCTCCGCCGGCCCGCTGCATCTTGGCGATCATGATGTCGGCGGGGTCCCCCGGCATGAGCCGGGGAAGCAGGAAGTTGATGGAGATCGCGGCCCACAGCGTGAACGCGTAGAACCCGATCCTTCGTGCATAGAACTTCATGTCACCTGTCCTGACTTCCTACTTCCCCGACTCATCGACTCAGCCGGCGGGCTTGATCTGCGTCAGCACGTAGCCGGCCGCGATCGCACCCCAGGACGGCGGGAAGGCGTAGAGGTCTTCCTCCGTCGGCCAGCCCGTGTAGTCCTTCGTGTTGTAGAAGGTCTGCGTCGCGTTGATCACGAGCGGGATGTACGGCAGGTCGCGCACGATCTCGGACTGGATCGTGCCGTACAGCTCCTTCTTCTCCGCTTCGTCGTTCGTGCTGATCGCGGACTGGATGGCGGCATCCACCGTCGGGTTGCTGTACCGGCTGAAGTTCCAGCGACCGGCCGGGATCTCCGTGCCGACGGGGCTGGTGGACTCGACCTCGGTGCCGCCGAACCAGTCACGGTAGATCTGGAACGGGTCGGCGACCGACGTGCCGACGACGCCGCCGACGATGAGCTGGAAGTCGCCACCCTGTCGGGCGTCGGAGAACTCCTGCCACTGCACGGTCGACGCGGTCACCTTGATGCCCGCGGCCTCGGCCTGCTCGGCGATGAGCTTCGCGGCGTCGTTGTAGTCGGTCCAGCCGTCGACCGAGATCAGGCTGAGCTCGACCGGAGCGCCGTCCTTCTCGTAGATCCCGGAGGAGCCCTTGGTGTAGCCGGCGGCCTCGAGGATCTCCCCGGCCTCGGCGGCGTCCGCCTCCTGCGGGCTGACCTCGTTGGCCGGGTCGGCGAGCCACTTCTCGTCGCGCGGCAGCAGCGTGTACGCGGGCGAGATGTCGCCGGTCAGGCCGACGAACGCCTTGTCCTTGATGGTGGCGCGGTCGATCGCGACGTTCAGCGCCTGGCGCACCGCGACGTCGGTCTGCGGGCCCGTGCAGCCGAGCTCGGCGTTCGAGCAGGTGTAGAGGACGGTCGGGTCCTGCGGGGTGTTGATCCACTCGATCTTGCCGTTGCCCGTGACGTCGTCCGGGTTCGGGATGAACATGCCGGTCCAGTCGAGCTTGCCGGCGGCGAGCAGGTCCTGCGCGGTCTGGTTGTTGTCGACCGCGATGTACTGGACCTTCTTGACCGCGAGCTCGTCCGCACCGCGGTAGTTCTCGTTCGCGACCAGGGTGTACGACTCGCTCGTGGTCTTGTCCACGACGTACGGACCGGAGCCGACGGGATCTTCGTTCGCGAAGTTCGCGAAGTCGGTGACGTCCTTCCAGATGTGCTCCGGGAGGATGTAGCTCGATCCCATCCGCTGGAACTCGGTCGTGTACTGGGCGGTGGCGTAGGTGAGGACGACGGTCGTGTCGTCGGTCGCCTCGGCCGAGACGAGTCCGTTGCCCTCGGGGTTGTTGGCCTCGTACGTGAAGGAGAAGACGACGTCGTCGGCGGTGAGCGGCTCGCCGTCGCTCCACTTCAGGTCGGGCTTGATCTTCACCGTGATCTGGGTGCCGTCCTCGTTGTACTCGAACGAGTCGCCGATCAGGCCGACGGGCTCGGCGTCCTGCGTCTTGTTGTAGAAGAACAGCGGCTCGTAGATGGGACCGAGCGCACCGTGGAGCACGGTGGGCGCGAACGGGTTGTAGTTCGCGGTGATCGGCGTCTGGCTTCCTGCCCAGACGCGGAGTGCGCGGTCGCCGTCGGCGTTGCCGCCGTCGTCGCCGCCTCCACCGCTGCCGCAGGCCGTCAGGCCCAGGGCGAGGACCGAGGCCCCCGCGACCGCCGTGAGCGCGATCTTGCGCTTTCCGTTACGGATCATTCTTCATTTCCTCTCGGTGCTGCACTGCAGGAGGGATTCTCCGGTTGGAGCCGAACCCCGGGCGGGTTCACGGGAACCCCGGGAGGTGGCCTGCGGCCGCCCTCGAAGGGGTTTGTTAGGACAGTAACCTAACAAACCCACCCCGGGGGGACAAGCCTTCCCGCGGGCAGGAGATAACGTTTCGGACTCGACGTCTTCCCTCGTCATAGGCGCGCACTAAAGGTCTCGATGACACTAAGATCGAATCCGGAGGTTAAGGTACCTATGACTCGAAGTGCGGACATCGGCGTCGCCGTCTCGACGGTCATCCTCACGCTGCGCCGCGGTGACGACGGTCCGCCCGTGCTCGCGCTCCCCCTCGTCCGCCGCACCCGCGAGCCGTTCGCCGAGCGGTGGGCGCTCCCCGGCGGGTGGCTCACCCCCGAGGAGTCGCCGGTCGACGCCGCCGCCCGCACGCTCGCCGAGACGACCGGCCTCGCGCCCACCTACCTCGAACAGCTCTACGCCTTCGGCGCCGTCGACCGCTCCCCCACGCGGGTCGTCTCGATCGTGTACTGGGCGCTGCTGCGTCAGGACGACGTCGAGGCCCAGATCACCGCGCACCGGGCCTCGGGCCGCGCGCCGGAGAACGTGGAGTGGTTCGATGTCGACGATCTGCCGGCGCTCGCCTTCGATCATCACGAGATCATCGAGTACGCGCTGTGGCGCCTGCGGAACAAGGTCGGGTACAGCCGCGTGGCCCAGGGCTTCCTGCCCGCCGAGTTCACGCTCGCCGAGCTCCGGGAGGCCTACGAATCGATCCTGGGGCGCGCACTCGACCCCGCCAACTTCCGGCGGCAGGTCGAGTCCGCCGGCAACCTGACCCGCACCGACCGCTTCCGGACGGGCAGTCACCGCCCGGCCCGCCTGTACCGCGACGACACCGATCTCGAGCTGGCCGACCGCGGTCCGCTCCGCCCGGAGGAAACGAGAACCCGATGAGCACCACCTTCGTCCCGATGCCCGCCGTCCCGTCGTCGGATCCGTCCGTCGACCACGCCATCCAGGCCATCGTCGGCGGGGTCTCCACCGACGCCACCTGCACGACCGACCTCGCCGTCGGCCCCTGGGACTTCGACACACGCCCCGGCTACGGACCCGGCTCCTCCATGGGCGATGTCATCCCCACCGGGGCTCCCCGGCAGGGAGAGCTCCCCGCGGCCTACCGCGAGGCCGGCGAGGCGGAGCTCCACCGACGCATCGAGGCGGCGAAGGCCGCGCTCGGAGATCGCGTGGTGATCCTCGGGCATTTCTATCAGCGCGAGGAGGTCGTGACGCACGCCGACGAGGTGGGCGATTCGTTCCAGCTCGCCACCGCCGCCACGATGCGGCCGGACGCGGAGGCGATCGTCTTCTGCGGCGTGCACTTCATGGCCGAGACCGCCGACCTCCTCTCGCGTCCCGACCAGGCGGTGATCCTGCCGAACCTCGCCGCAGGGTGCTCGATGGCGGATATGGCCGACATCGACCAGGTGGAGGCGTGCTGGGAGCAGCTCGCCGATGTGCTGGGCGACCTCGACACCCCGGACGCCGACGGCCGCGTGCCGGTGATCCCCGTCACCTACATGAACTCCTCGGCGGCGATCAAGGGCTTCGTCGGGCGACACGGCGGCATCGTGTGCACCTCGTCCAACGCCGCCACGGTGCTGGAGTGGGCGTTCGCCCGCGGCCGCCGCGTGCTCTTCTTCCCCGACCAGCACCTCGGCCGGAACACCGCGAAGGCCATGGGGGTGCCCCTCGACCGGATGCCGATGTGGAACCCGCGGCGAGCGCTCGGCGGCTCCACCGCGGAGGAGCTCGTCGACGCGCAGGTGATCCTCTGGCACGGCTTCTGCTCCGTGCACCGGCGCTTCACCGTGGCGCAGATCGACCAGGCCCGCGCGGAGCACCCGGGGGTCCGCGTGATCGTGCACCCGGAGTGCCCGATGGAGGTCGTCGACGCGGCCGACGAGGCCGGGTCCACGGAGTACATCCGCCGCGCCATCGCCGAGGCCACGGAGCCGACGACGTTCGCGGTGGGGACCGAGATCAACCTCGTGCGCCGCCTGGCCGCACAGTACCCGCAGCACCGGATCTTCTGCCTCGACCCGGTCGTGTGCCCGTGCTCCACCATGTACCGCATCCATCCGGGCTACCTCGCGTGGGTCCTGGAGGAGCTGGTGGCCGGACGCACACCAAACCGCATCACGGTCTCCCCCGATATCGCCGATCCGGCTCGCCTCGCGCTCGAGCGGATGCTGGCCGCCAAGCCGCCGGTGGCCGCCGGGGCACGATGAACGTCGTCGTCGTCGGCTCCGGTATCGCCGGGCTCACCGCCGCGCTGCACGCTCACGAGGCCGGGCACACGGTGACCGTCGTGACGAAGGGCGACCTCGGGGGTGGATGCACGCCTCTCGCCCAGGGTGGCGTGGCCGGGAGCTACGGGCCCGGCGACAACGCGGACGCCCATGCCGCCGACACGATCCGCGCCGGAGGGGGTCTGTGCGATCCGGCCGCGGTCGACGCGCTCGTGGCGGACGGCGCGGCCCGGATCGCCGAGCTCCTCGCCCGCGGCGTCGCCTTCGACCGGACTCCGGGCGGCGCTCTCGCCCGCGGGCGCGAGGCGGCGCACACCCATGCCCGCATCCTGCACGCCGGAGGCGACGCCACCGGAGCCGCGATCTCCGCGGCGCTGTGCGCAGCGGTGCGTCGCGCGCCCATCGCCGTCTGCGAGGGGACGATGCTCCTCGACCTCATCCTCGAGGAGGGACGGGTCCGCGGGATCACAGTCCTCCGCGACGAGGACACGGCCGAGATCCGGGGCGACGCCGTGATCCTCGCGACCGGCGGGGCGGGGCAGCTCTACGCGCACACGACGAACCCGGCGGAGACGACCGGCGACGGCATCGCGGCAGCCCTGCGCGCCGGTGCCGCCGTCGCCGACCTGGAGTTCGTGCAGTTCCACCCGACCACGCTTCCCGGCAGCCCGGTCTTCCTCCTCTCCGAAGCCGTCCGCGGCGAGGGCGCAGTGCTCCGCGACCAGGACGGGCGACGGTTCGTGTTCGACAGCCACCCCGACGGGGAGCTCGCGCCGAGGGATGTCGTCGCGCGGGCCATCGCCCGGCAGGCCGCCCGGCAGGGAGCGCCCGTGCAGCTCGATGCAACGGCTCTGGGGGCGGACGCGCTCGCCCGCCGCTTCCCGACCATCGACAGGGTGACGCGCGCTCGCGGTTTCGACTGGTCCACGGAGCCCGTGCCGGTGACCCCCGCCGCGCACTACCTCATGGGCGGCGTCGTCACCGATCGGCACGGACGGAGCACGATCCCGGGCCTGTACGCCGTCGGTGAGACCGCCCGCACCGGGGTGCACGGGGCGAACCGGCTCGCCTCCAACTCGCTCCTCGAAGGGGCCGTGTTCGGGGCCAGGGCCGCCGCCGCGCTGGACGGACCGTGGCCCGCTGCCGTCGACATCACCCCATTTCCGTCACCGACCGACTCGGCGGACGCGGATGTCGCACCGGAGCCTCTCCCCCCCGTTCGACCGCGCCGGGCTGCAGCGGTTGCTGTGGGACGAGGTCGGCCTGCACAGGACCGGATCGGGCCTGCAGCGCGCGCTCCAGATCGTGCGCGGATGGGACGTCGAGACGCCTCCCCCCTCCGACGTCCGCTCGCACGAGGACCGGAACCTGCTGCGGGTCGCCGAGGCCGCCATCCGCGCCGCCCTGGCCCGCCCCGTCTCGGTCGGCGCCCACCACCGCGACGACCACGCCCCCGCCGCACCGACCGCGGCACACGCACCGATCCTGGAGACCGCCTGATGCTCACCCGCGCCACCCTGCACCGCGTCGTCGGAGCCGCGCTGGAGGAGGACGCCCCCTGGGGCGACCTCACCAGCACCACCCTGCTCCCGGCGCAGACGACGGCCACGGCCGACCTCGTCGCCCGCGAGGACGGGGTCTTCAGCGGCGGCGAGGCCTTCGCCACCGCGTTCCTCCTCACCGATCCCGACGTCACGGTCGACCTGCACGTGGGCGACGGCGACGCCTTCACCGCCTCCGACGTGCTGGCCACCGTGACCGGACCGGCGCGCGCGGTCCTCACCGCCGAGCGCGTCGCCCTGAACCTCGTGCAGCGGATGTCGGGCATCGCGACCCTCACCGCCGCCTACGTCCGCGAAGTCGAGGGAACGCGGGCGCGCATCGCCGACACCCGCAAGACCACGCCAGGACTGCGGGCGTTCGAGCGGCACGCCGTGGTGTCCGGCGGCGGCCGGAACCACCGGTACTCCCTCTCCGACGCGGTCATGGCGAAGGACAACCACCTCGCGGTGCTCCAGCGGTCCGGGCTCGACCTCGCGACGGCTCTTCGCGAGGCGCTCTCGCGGCTGCCGCACACGGCCCACGTCGTCGTCGAGGTCGACCGTCTCGACCAGATCCCGGCGGTGCTCGACGGCGGTGCCCACACGGTGCTCCTGGACAACTTCTCCCTCGACGACCTGCGCGCCGGGGTGGCCCTCATCGGCGAGCGCGCCACCGTGGAGGCCTCGGGCGGCGTCGACCTGACCACCGTCCGCGCCATCGCCGAGACCGGGGTGGATGTGATCTCGGTCGGAGCCCTCACGCACTCCGCGCGGGCGCTGGACCTCGGACTTGACCTTCGGATCGACTGAGTCCGTGCTGTACCTCGATCACGCCGCGACCTCGCCGGTACGCCCCGAGGTGAAGGCGGCCATGGAGCCCTACCTCACCGCGGTGTTCGGCAACCCCGCCAGCCACCACACCGCGGGCGAGACGGCGGCGCGGGCGCTGGAGGAGGCCCGCACCAGGGTCGCCCGCGTCTTCGGGGCGCGGGTGGGCGACGTCGTCTTCACCGGCGGCGGCACGGAGGCGAACAACCTCGCCGTGAAGGGGATCACGCTGGCAGCGCTCGCCTCCGGGCGGCGGCGCGTCGTGGTGTCGCCCATCGAGCACGAGTCGATCCGGGAGTCGGCGGCGTACCTCGCGCGGTTCCACGGGGTGACGGTCGCGATGCCCGCGGTGGACGGGACCGGGCGGATCGGGCCGGACGCCCTGGACACGGTGCTCACCGACGACACGGCCGTCGTGTCCGTCGGACACGCGAACAACGAGATCGGCACCGTCCAGGACATCGCCGCGCTCCGCGAGGTCGTCCGCGCCCGCCGCGTGCCCCTCCACGTCGACGCCGTGCAGTCGGCCGGCTGGCTGCCCCTACACGATCTGGATGCCGACGCCGTGTCGGTCGCCGGGCACAAGCTCGGCGCTCCCAAAGGGACCGGGGCGCTCGTCGTCCGCGGACGCCTCCTTCTGGAGCCGCTCCTGCACGGTGGCGGCCAGGAGCGCGGACGGCGGTCCGGCACGGTGGACGTCGCCGGAGCGGTCGGCCTGGCGACGGCGCTCGAGCTCGCGGAGCAGGAGCGCGCGGCCGCTGCGGCCCGAGCGGCAGAGGCCACGGCGCGCTTCATCGCCGAGGTGACCCGGCGGGTGCCCGATGCGACGCTGACCGGGCATCCCGTGCATCGGCTCCCCGCGACGGCGAGCTTCACGATCGCGGGTGTGAGCGGCGAGGCGGTGCTGTTGGAGCTGGAGCGCCGCGGGGTGATCTCGTCCAGCGGCTCCGCCTGCGCGGCCGGCAGCGACGAGCCCTCCCCCGTGCTGCTCGCCTGCGGCATCACCCCGAAGGTCGCCCAGACGGCCGTGCGGTTCACCTTCGGGCGCACGGCGCTCCCGGCGGACGCTCCCGAGCGCCTCGCCGCACTGGTCGCGGAGGCGGTCGCCGCGGTCCGCGGCTGACGGACGGCTCTAGACTCGGCGGAGTGACCGCCCCCACCCCGATCGTGACGCTGATCGTGCCAGGACGCGACATCGCCGCGTTCGCCCCCGCCGCTCTCGACTCCCTCCGCGCGCAGACGGACGAGCGGTGGCGTGCCATCCTCATCGACGACGGCTCCACCGACGACACGGGAGCGATCTTCGCCGACGCCGCCGCGAGGGATGCCCGCTTCACCGTGGTGCGGCATGAGGTCTCCGTCGGGCTCGGCGCCGCGCGCAATGTCGGCCTCGCACGGGTCGACACGCCCTTCACGGGCTTCCTCGACGCGGATGACGAGCTGATGCCGGACGCGCTGGCGACCCTCGTGGGCACGCTCGAGCGCACGGAGAGCGACTTCGCCGCCGGCGCCTACGTGCGGCTGCGTCCCCAGGGGCGAGGATACGTGCCCGGCCGCGTGCAGCCGTGGGTGGCCGCGGCGACCTCTCCGGCCCGCCTCGGCACCACTCTGGCGGAGCACCCGCAGGCCGTGTCGAACATCGTCGCGTGGTCCAAGGTGAGCCGCACGGAGATGTGGTCCGACCTGCGGTTCCCCGAAGGGGTGGCCTACGAGGACCAGGTCGTCGCGCAGACGATGTACACCCGGGCACGCGCCTTCGACGTGCTGCCGGACGTCGTGGTGCGCTGGCGCGTCCGAGCGGACGGCACCTCGATCACCCAGAGCAAGGCGCAGCTCCCCGTGCTCCGCGACTACCTCGCCGCGCTCCGCGGCGGCATCCGCGTGCTGCAGGAGGCGGGCGCACACGCCGCCGTGACCGCCCGGCTCGACCTCATCCTCGCGATGGACGTCGCGCCGCTCCGGGAGATCGCGGACACCCATCCCGATCCCGCCTACGCGGCGGAGGTCTCCGCGTTCCTGGCCGAGCTGCGTGCCCTTCCCGAGTTCGCCGACGCCCGCCCCGACCCCACCCTCGCCGCCGCCCTCGCGTGGTGAGCCCCGCCGGAAGGACCCCCGCATGACCGACTACCTCTCCTCGCTCTTCGCGCTCGACGGCCGCACCGCGGTCGTGACCGGCGGCAGCTCGGGCATCGGCCGCGGCATCGCGACGGCGCTCGCCCGGGCCGGCGCGGCCACGGTGATCGTCGCCCGCGGCGCGGAGCGCATCGCCGAGACCGTCGAGGAGCTGAACGCGCAGGGGTGCCGGGCCGCGGGCGTGGTCGGCGATCTGAGCACGCGCGAAGGCATCCATGCGGTCGCGGAGGCCGCGGCCGTCCCCTTCGGCGAGCCGGACATCCTCGTCAACTCCGCCGGCATCAACATCCGTCCGCCCTACGCCGAGATCACCGAGGCGGATTGGGACGCGACGATGACCGTCAATGCGCTCGCCCCGTTCCTCCTCGGTCAGCGCTGGGCGCAGGGCATGGCCGCGCGCGGGTTCGGGCGACTCATCCACATCAGCTCCCAGCAGGCGCACCGCGCGTTCGTGGGCAGCGGGGTGTACGGCGCCTCCAAGGGCGCGGTCGAGTCGCTCATGCGCTCGGAGGCCGAGGCCTGGGGCGGCACCGGTGTGACGAGCAACTCCCTCGTCCCCGGATTCGTCCTCACACCCCTGAACGCCCGCCTGCAGGAGGATCCCGCGACGATCGCGGCCCTCGCGGCCCGGACGATGATCGGACGCAACGGTCTTCCCGAGGACTTCGCCGCGGCAGCGGTCTTCCTCGCCGGTCCGGGTTCGGCCTACGTCACCGGCCAGTCGCTGTTCATCGACGGCGGACTCTCCGTGCACTGACCCTCGCGGTCGTCACCCGTCGGTCGGGCGCGGCCGGGCGTCGGTGCTCGATGCCGTCGGCAGCGGGACGCCCGTCGTCAGCGCCACGACGGCATCGGCGGCGGCGGAATCCTCCGGCTCGCGATCCGCACGGCGCGCGGCGAGGCCGGCCTCGACGCCCTCCTCGACACCGCCCCGGATCGCCGCCTCCTCCTCGGCCTCCGCTTCGATCTCCGCGTCGAGCACGCGCGACGCGGCCACCTGCTGCGCCGCCAGCTCGGCGTAGAGGCCGCCCTGCGCGAGCAGCTCGGCGTGGGTGCCGGATTCCACGATGCGCCCGGCCTCCAGCACATGGATGACGTCCGCCCCCATGACCGTCGACAGGCGGTGCGCGATCGACAGGGTCGTGCGCCCCTTGGCCGCCTCGTCGAGGGCCTCCTGCACCACGCGCTCGGACACGGTGTCCAGGGCGGAGGTCGCCTCGTCGAGCAGGAGCACCGGCGGGTCCTTCAGCAGCACACGGGCGATCGCGATGCGCTGCTTCTCGCCACCGGAGAGCCGGTACCCGCGCTCCCCCACGACCGTGTCGTAGCCCTTCTCGAAGCCCGCGATGATGTGGTGGATGTTGGCCGCGGTGCAGGCGGCGACCAGCTCCTCGTCCGTCGCGTCGGGCTTCGCGTAGCGGAGGTTCTCCCGGATGGTCGCGTGGAACAGGTAGGTCTCCTGAGAGACGATGCCCACGTCGTCGATGATCGACTCCTGCGTGAGGGTGCGCACGTCGGCCCCCGCGAACAGCACCGCGCCGCCCTTGGCCTCGTACAGGCGCGGTGCGAGGTACAGGATCGTCGTCTTGCCCGCGCCGGAGGGGCCGACGAAGGCGACGTGCTGCCCGGGCTCGGCCACGAAGGAGACCCCGTGCAGGGTGGGACGCGAGTCGGCCGCGGCATCCGGATACCGGAACACGACGTCCTGGAACTCGATGCGTCCACGCGGCCCGGGGGCCTGGGCCACGGCGATCGCATCGGGGGCGTCGGTGATCTCGGGCACGAGGTCCAGGTACTCGAAGATGCGGGCGAACAGCGCCGACGAGGTCTGCAGATCGAGCGAGACCCGCATGAGACCCATGAGCGGCATGAGCAGCCGCGCCTGGACCGTCGTGAAGGCCACGATCGTCCCCGCGGTGATCGCTCCCGTGCCGCCCGCGATGAGGTATCCGGAGACGAGGTAGATGACGGCGGGGACGCTCGCCATGATGACCTGGACGACCGCGAAGAAGCCCTGACCGCTCATGGCCCGCCGCACCTGGAGGCGCACCTGGTTGCGGTTCTCCTGCTGATAGCGCTCGGACTCGGTGCGCTGGCGGTTGAACGCCTTGGACAGCAGCATGCCCGAGACGCTCAGGGTCTCCTGGGTGATGGAGGTCAGCTCGGACAGCGACTCCTGGGTCTCCCCCGCGATGCGGGCGCGCACCTGTCCCACGCGTCGCTGCACGAGCACGAGGAACGGCATGAGCACGACGGCGATGAGGGTGAGGCGCCAGTCGATGAGGATCATCGCTACGAGTGAGGCGATCACCGTGACCGCGTTGCCGAGGATGCTGGTGACCGTGTTCGTCAGCACGCCCGAGACGCCGCCGACGTCGTTCTGCAGCCGGGACTGGATCACGCCGGTCTTCGTGCGGGTGAAGAAGCCGAGCTCCATGGCCTGCAGGTGCTCGAACAGCCGCACCCGGAGATCGCCCGTGACGCTGTTGCCGACCGTGGCCGTGAGCCAGGTCTGTGCGACGCCGAGGACCGCCGAGAAGAGGAAGAGGCCGACCATCGCGCCGACGAGCACGCCGAGCAGCGAGAGGTGGGGGCCGCCGCCGTCGACGGGGAACAGCGCGTCGTCGAAGATGCGCTGCACGAGGAGCGGCGGGATGACCGCGATGCCCGCGCCGAGCACCACGAGGACACCGGTGAAGAGGATGCGCCACCGGTAGGCGCTGAACAGGGCGACGACCCGGGTGCCGAGTCCGTCGATCTTCGGAGCCTCCGCGTTGAGCCGACGCTGGGCGTCCTCGTCCACGCCGCGGAAACCGCCCCGCGGACCACCGCCCATCCCGCCCATGCTCATGGCGCCAGCGTACTCACCCCCCAGGACACCGGCTCCGCTGTCTCGGCGTTCAGCGATATCCCAGATTTCGGAATGAAATGTCCGTCCGACCCGTTACGCTGAATGACTCTCGCGAACTCTCGCACCTTCCTCTTCTCTCCGATGCCCTGGAGGCCGCCCATGTCTGCCGTCGATACCGGCTCCATCACGACGCCCCCCGCATCGAGCGGGGGCATCCCCCGCAAGGACATGCGGGTCATCTGGCTGCTGCTCGTCGCCGCCTTCGTCGCCATCCTCAACGAGACGACGATGGGCATCGCGATCCCGCACCTGAACACCGATCTCGGCATCCCGCCCGAGCTCGGGCAGTGGCTGACGAGCGCGTTCATGCTCACCATGGCGGTGGTCATCCCGACCACCGGCTTCATCCTGCAGCGCTTCACGACGCGACAGGTCTTCATCGCCGCGATGACGGCCTTCTCGCTCGGCACGCTCGTGGCGCTCGTCGCGCCCGGGTTCTCCGTGCTGCTCGTGGGTCGCGTGATCCAGGCCGCCGGCACCGGCATCATGATGCCGCTGCTGATGACGACGATCATGAACGTCGTGCCCGCGCAGTCGCGCGGCCGCATGATGGGTCGCGTCGGCCTCGTCATCTCGCTCGCGCCCGCCATCGGCCCGACGCTCGCGGGCGCCGTGCTCGACGCGTTCAACTGGCGCGCGCTGTTCGCGATCGTGCTGCCCATCGCCCTGATCTCGCTCGGCATGGGGGCGAAGTGGATGACGAACCTCGGCGAGACCCGCAAGGCTCCGCTCGACCTGCTGTCCATCCCGCTCGCGGCGCTCGGCTTCGGTGGCATCGTCTTCGGCCTCAGCCAGTTCGGCGGCGAAGGCGGTGCGGGCGGCACGACCGGCGTCATCGCCCTGGTCGTCGGCGCCGTCTCGCTCGCCCTCTTCGTCTGGCGCCAGCTCGTGCTGCAGCGGGTGGACGATGCGCTGCTCGACCTGCGCGTGTTCCGTTCGGCGAACTTCTCGCTGGCCGTCATCATCATGACGATCCTGGCGCTGTCGATGTTCGGCACGCTCACGCTGCTGCCGCAGTACCTGCAGAACGTCGCCGGACTCAGCGCTCTGGAGTCGGGCCTCATCCTGCTCCCCGGTTCGGTGCTGATGGGCCTCCTCGGGCCGATCATGGGTCGCGTGTACGACGCGAAGGGCACCCGGCCGCTGCTCATCCCCGGGACGATCCTCGTCTCGGCGTCGCTCTTCTTCTACTCGACGGTCGGCGAGCACACCGTGTGGTGGCTGCTGATCATCGTGCAGGCGGCCATGTCGGTCGGCCTCGCGATGTCGTTCACGCCCCTCTTCTCCTCGTCGCTGGGGTCGCTGCACCGTTCGCTGTACTCGCACGGCTCGGCCGTGCTGAACACGCTGCAGCAGGTCGGCGGCGCGGCCGGCGTCGCGCTGCTCACGGTCACGTACTCGGCCATCCTGCACGCCGGCGAGGACGAGGGCCTGTCGCGGGCGGTGGCGGGTGCCCCCGGTGCGCGGACGGCGTTCCTCATCGCGGCGATCATCTCGCTCGCCGCGGTCGCGCTCAGCCCGCTGGTGCGCAAGCCCGCCGATGACATCGGCGACGCGGCGCACGGCGGTCACTGACCGCGCAGAGACACCGACGGCGTCTGCTGCTCACCGCTCCTTCGGGGCGGGGATGTGGCAGACGCCGTTGCTGCAGTAGCCGGCGGCACCGCCGTCGAGCAGCTCGATCGCACCCGGCAGCGGCTGCAGCCCGAGCGGCGCGTCCTGCCCGGTGCTCTCCTGCTTCGATTCGGTCATCCCTCGATCGTACGCCTGCCAGGAGCACCGGGCGCCGCACGCTCTTCTCTGGGAGCCGACAGCGGCGTATCGTTCCCGGCGAGGGGTGCACGCCCTCGCCGCGCGCCCGGAGCCGAGGAGGCGCCATGATCATCCACCCGCCCGAACGGGCCACCGCGACCGGACATGTCGCGGCGATGTACGAGAGCGACCTCGCCGACGACGGGATCGTGTTCGCACACACCCGGGCCATGGCCGTGAACCCCGAAGCCCACGCCGCCTTCGAGGCGCTCGTCCGCGCGGTCGTCCCGTCGATCGGCGTGGGGGTCTACGAAGCCGCGACCCTCGGTGCGGCGCGGGCCCTCGGTTCCGCGCACTGTCTGCTCGCCCACGGCCGCCGCTCCCTCCGCGCGAGAGTCGTCGACGAGGCGGGACTCGCCGCCTTCGCCGCCGGAGACGACCGCGGTTTCACGGAGCAGGAGCAGGTCGTGATCCGCTTCGCCGCACGCCTGTCGACGGCTCCGTCGGCGATGACCGATGCGGACACGCAGGAGCTGCGCGAGGCGGGCTTCAGCGACCGGCAGATCGTGGACATCACCCTGGCGGCGGCGGCGCGCAACTACTTCAGCAGGGCACTGCTCGCGCTGGCCGTCCCCGTCGAGGAGGTCTCCGGGCTGGACCCCGCTCTCGCCGCGGCGCTCACGCACGCCTCCGCGGCCGAGCCGCCAGGTGATCGATAGGCCGCTCCCCTTAATCTGGACGGATGCTCCGACGATTCCTCGCCCGCGTGTACTGGGCCGTCAGCCGGTGGACCCTCGTCGCCGACGCCGCCCCCACGCGGCCGACCGTCCTGATCGGCGCCCCGCACACCTCGAACTGGGACTTCGTGCTCATGCTCGCGATCGCCTGGCAGCTGGGCATCGAGGTGCACTGGCTGGGCAAGAAGAGCCTGTTCCGCGGCTGGCGCGGCCCGATCATGCGCGGCCTCGGCGGCATCGCCGTCGACCGGGCGGATCCGGCACGCATCGTCGGCGAGGTCGTGGACCAAGTGCACGCCGGGACCGTGTTCGGCCTCGTCGTCACCCCCGACGGCACCCGTGGCGGCAACGAGTACTGGAAGAGCGGCTTCTACCGGATCGCGCGTGCCACCGGCATGCCGGTCACCCTCGGCTTCGTCGACCGCCACACGATGACGACCGGCCTCGGGCCGACGATCGACCTCACGGGAGACGTGGCCGCCGACATGGACCGGATCCGCGCGTTCTACGCCGACAAGCACGGCGTGCGTCCGGAGCGCCGCACGGAGCCGCGGCTGCGCGAGGAGACGGCCGAGCGGCCGGAGGGCTGACGCCTCACTCCTCCGCCGGCGCGTGGTCTCGGGCGTACGCGAGGTCGTCGTCGGACAGCGACTCGATCATCCCGACCACCGCTCCGGTGATCTCCCTGATCTCCTCGCGGACGTCCTCATCGAGGTGCCGCGAGCCGCTGCCGATGACCGCTCGGCGCGCCTCGTCGGACAGCTCGGGCCACCATTCGTCGATCGGGGGCAGCGTCATCCGGGGTCCTTTCCTGAGGCGTCTCCGCCGGGCCGCGCAAGGTCCTGGACAGCGGCGGATCGTGCCCACGAGACTATCGCCATGAGAGCAGAACCCCGTGGCGCCGCGGACGAGCGCGACGACCGCGACGACGGCCGCGACGAGACCCCGAACGAGCGCGCGGACCGCAACTGGGAGGAGCTGCTGCAGGAGCTGCGGGTCATGCAGACCGGCACCCAGATCCTCACCGGATTCCTCCTGGCGGTGGCCTTCCAGCCGCGCTTCACCGACATGGACGAGTTCCAGCGCGATTTGTACGTCGTCCTCGTGGCCCTCGCCGCTCTCGCGACGATCCTCGCCCTCGCCCCCGTCGGCATCCACCGGGCCCTGTTCGGCAGCCGGCTGAAGCCCGAGCTCGTCCGGACGGCGGCGCGGCTGGTGAAGATCGACCTGTTCGTGATCGGTGCCCTCACGATCGGCGTCACGACCCTCATCATCGACTTCACGGTCAGCCGGACCGCCGGGATCATCGCGCTCGTCGCGTCCCTCGTGCTCGTGGTCGGACTGTGGATGGCGCTGCCCGGCCTGCTGCGGCGCGCCCGAGCGCGGGCGCGATCACATGACGGACCGCCGCCCCCGTCGGCGTGAGCGCGACGAGGGCGGCGGTCGGACAGCGGGTCGATCAGCGACCGGCGGGACTGCGGTTCTCCGCGCTCACCATCCAGGCGAACTGCTCCAGCCGCTCGATGACGGCGTGCAGCAGATCGGCGGACGTCGGGTCCTCCTCGTCGACGGCGTCGTGCACGTCGCGCATCGTCCCGACCGCGGCCTCGAGGCGCGCGGTCACGAGGTCGATGGTCTCCGTCGTGGACACCTCGCCGGTCGGGAACTCCGGCAGCGTGGTCGTCTTCGCGATCGTGGCGCTGCGGCCGTCGGGGACGGCGTGCAGCGCGCGCATGCGCTCCGCGATGGTGTCGCTGAACGTCCGGGCGTCCTCGATGATCTCGTCGAGCTGCCGGTGGGTGTCGCGGAAGTTCCGTCCGACGACGTTCCAATGCGCCTGCTTGCCCTGCAGCGAGAGCTCGAGCAGATCGACGAGCACGGCCTGCAGGTTCGCCGCGAGGGTCGGGGATGCCGTGAACCCCTTCTCCGCGTTCTGCTGGCGCGTGGTCTTGACGCCGGCCTTCGCCGCCCCGTCCTTGCTGCGGGAGCTGCTGGTCTTCTTGGACTTCGTGTCTGCCATGGTGTGACCTCCTGCCGTCAAGGTAACCCCGCCACGCGGCCGATTCGAGGGGGTTGACACCCACCGGGCGCACCCCCGAACGTGAGGGAGGCGACACGGCCATCACGAGAGGCGGAACAGTGGGAACAGCAGCACAGGAGGATCGACCCGAGGTGGTCATCGCCCCTCTGACCGCGGCGGATGCCGGCGAGGTGCTCACGATCCAACGGGCGGCCTTCGTGTCGGAGGCGGCGATCTACGGGAGCGTCGACATGCCGCCGTTGACCCAGACGCTCGCCGAGATGGAGGCCGAGCTCACGTCGGAGCGCAGCCTGGGTGCCCGGATCGACGGCCGCCTGGTCGGAGCCATCCGGTTCGTCGAGGACGACAACCTGCTCCTGATCGGACGGATCGCGATCGCCCCCGACATGCAGGGCGAGGGCATCGGCCGGAAGCTCCTCGAGGCGGCGGAGCAGGCCTCCGACGCCCGCGAGTCCGAGCTCTTCACCGGAAGCCTCAGCGAGGCGAACATCCGGCTGTACGAGTCCTGCGGATACGAGGAGCGCGAACGGGTGCCGCAGGGCGACGGCACCGCCCAGGTCTTCCTCCGCAAGCGGCTGCGAGGTTAAGGGCATCGCCCCCGTCGGCGCAAGGGGGTCGAGGGGATCCGGGGCGATGGGGAATCGTAGCCGGGACATGTCGCGACCGCGTCATGCCCCAACCGGAAAGGAGAGCTCGTGCTCACCCTCACCGACAACGCCACCGCCATCGTGTCGACCCTTGTGAGTCGACAGAACGACGCGCCGGCCGCCGGGCTGCGCATCCACACCGCCGATGCGCAGGACGATTCGGGCGCGGCCCGGCTCGCCGTCGCCGTGACCGCCGACCCGGAGCCCGCCGATCAGGTCGTCGAGCTGTCGGGCACGCGCCTGTTCCTCGACGAGGCCGCCGCCTCCGCGCTCGACGACAAGGTCCTCGACGCGGGCGTGGACGACGAGGGCTCCGTGTCCTTCGCCGTGCTCCCTCAGGTCGCCTGAGACCTCAGACTTCGGACGCCGCGGCCGCCCCGGCCGCGGCGTCCGTCCGTCTCCGAGCACGCTCT
This sequence comes from Microbacterium sp. CFSPD4_SD4, assembly GCF_057364585.1. Classification (NCBI taxonomy): domain Bacteria; kingdom Bacillati; phylum Actinomycetota; class Actinomycetes; order Micrococcales; family Microbacteriaceae; genus Microbacterium; species Microbacterium sp. CFSPD4_SD4. Next base: position 50,897 of record NZ_JBNFOC010000010.1, on the reverse strand, counting down.
GATAACGAGGTCCGCGCCTTCGGGGCACCCGGCCGCAAACGCTCTAGCATCGGAGCATGCGACGACCTGCTTCTCTTCTTCTCGCCCTTGCCGCCACCGCGCTCGCGGTGACGGCCTGTGCTCCCGCGAACTCGGCCGAGCCGTCCGCGTCTTCTCGTCCCTCGGAGACCACCAGCGCATCGCCGACGCCGACGGAGACCACGTCCGCGCAGATCGTGGTGACGCTGGACGGTCTGACGGTCACCGGCGCGGAAGACCGGAGCGCCGATTACACGGACGCCGCCGCCCTTCTCGAGCTCCTCCAGGAGGTCACCGGCCAGCTTCCCGAGCCGGAGAGCGTGGAGATCTTCCCCGGCGAGGCCTCCACGCTGGAGGCGTACGACTGGGAGGGCCTGCGCGTCCTGGCCGACAGCACCGGCGAGGCCCCGGCGAGCGTCTCCGTCACCGCGGCCGAGGTGGCGGGCCTCCCCGTCGTCACCGAGGACGGATTCCGCGTCGGCAGCACCCGCGCCGAGCTCCGCGCCGCCGATGCCTGGGCGCTGACGGATGCGGAGGACCCGGAGACGGCGAGCGAACTCGGGCTCGGCGGCCGCGAGGTGCCGGACACCGAGTCCCTGACCCGCCCGGGCTCCACCGGGATCATCTACACGATGTTCGTGCTCGACGGCGACACCGTCACGCAGATCATGGTCCCCGCGAACGACTTCAGCGACCTCTGACCCGCGGCGTCACCCTCAGTCCCAGTCCAGGTACTCCTCGAGCACGACGGCCGTCTCGATGGGGTGCGTCATCGGGAAGAGGTGATCCCCGCCCTCGACGACCTTGATGCTGGCGCGCTCCGGAGCCGTGGCGCGCAGGCTCTCGGCGTTCGCGGGCGGGGTGACCTCGTCGGCCGTCCCCTGGATCAGCAGCACCGGGATCACCGGGGCGAGGGGCGTCTCCACGTCTTCCACGCCGAGGAGTGCGAGACCGTTCACGCGCTCCGGATGAGCCAGCGCGAATGACCGTGCGATCGTGCCGCCGAAGCCGTGTCCGCCGATCCACGTGTCGCCGAGGCCGAGGTGGTCGATGACGGCGAGCGCGTCCGCGACGCGGTCGTCGATCGAGACGTCGGCGTCATCCGCGCGATGGCCGATCCGCACCACGTGGAATCCGGCCTCCTCGGCGAGGTAGTGACCGACCACTCCGAGCACGTCGGCGGCCAGGCCGCGCTCCTGGATGAGCACGAGCTTGACCGGCCCGTCACCCTCGTCGACGAAGGGGATGGCGCGGCCCTCGGGCTCGAAGGTCTGGGTGTCGGTCATCGGCGTCGTTCTCCTCAAGCCGTCGGTGTCAGGTTCGCAGGCGTCGTCCGCGCCGGGCTCCTGCGACCGGGCACCGGGCGGTGGCGCCTGCGTCCAGCGTAGCCCGCCGGGGGACGAGCCTCCTCCTCGCATCCCCCGGCGGAGTCATGAGGCGGCGGCGAGCTCACGCCACAGATGCGCGAGCGTCGCGGCGCCGCGGACGAGCATGCGCAGATCGATGCTCTCGTCGCTCGCATGCCAGTGGTCTTCGGGCAGCCCTGTACCGAGGAAGATCACCGGGGCGGCGAGTTCCCGGGACAGCAACTCCGCCGGACCTCCCCCGGCGTTCCCCATCCGCCCCTGCACCGCGTGGCCGTAGCCGCGGGCGAGGGCGCGCTCCAGGGCGTCGCGCATCGGCCCGGGCGGGGAGGCGTACGGTTCCTGCGCGATGTCCTCGTCGACCTCCAAGCGATACGTCGCCTCCGAAGGCATGACATCGGCGACGAAGGCGCGGAGCAGGTCGGCGACGTCGTGATTGCGCTGGCCGGTCACGGTCCGGATGCTCAGCGACGCCATGGCCTCCCGGGGGATGACGGAACGCTCGATGCCCTCGGGGTCTCCGGCGAGCAGCGAGATCACCTCGATGGCCGGACGCACCCAGAGGCGCTCCTTCGGCGTGAAGCCCTCCTCCCCGACGATGACCCTGGTCTCGGTGCGCCGCGCCCAGTCATCCGGGTCGAACGGCACCGCCTCCAGCTCCGCCGCACGCTCCTCGCTGAGCGGCGGCACGTCGTCGTAGAAGCCGGGGATCGCGATGCTCCCGTCTTCGGCGTGCAGCTGCGCGAGCACGCGGGACAACACCAGCGCGGGGTTCACCGTCACGCCCGACGCGGCACCGCTGTGCACGTCCCGGTCAGGGCCCTGCACCGTGAGGGTCGCCGTGAGCGTCCCGCGCATGGTGGTGACCGGGGCCGGGGAATCGACCTCCCACTGGAGGGTGTCCGAGAACACCACGAGGTCGCACGCGAACCGTGCGGGGTCTCCCTCCAGCAGCCCCTGGAGGTGAGGCGAACCGATCTCCTCTTCGCCGTCGATGAGCAGCTTGAGGTGCACCCCCGCATCAGGTCCGTCCGCGGCGGCGAGCGCGCGCTGGGCCCAGACGTGCGCGAGCGCCTGGCCTTTCGCGTCCGACGCACCGCGACCGTAGAGCCGCCCGTCGCGGAGCACCGGAGTGAAAGGCGCCGTCTCGCTCCACTCCTCCGGCTTGGCGTGGCGGACGTCGTGGTGTGTGTAGACGAGGACCGTCGGCGCTCCCGGCGCGCCCGACCGCTCGGCGAACACGGTGACCGCGTCCCCCGCCGGCAGCAGCGTCGTCGTGAAGCCGGCATCGCGTAGCTCTCCGGCGATCCAGTGAGCAGACCGCACACCGTCCATGCGACGCTCGGCGTCCGCGGACACGGAGGGGATCCCGACCCAGGCCGACAGACGCTCGACCATCTCGTCGACGTGGGACCCGAGGAAGGCGCCGATCGCATCCTGCGCTGCCGCCGTCTCCTCCGTCATGGAGGACAGCCTGCCCGGAGGACCGGTTCTCCGGACGGGACTTGACGCCGTCGCTGCGCACCCGCTATCGATCGTCGCGGCGCTGCGGGCCGAGTGTGATTGTCCCAGGCGACTCCGGGTTTGGAAAGGCCCTGAGTGGATCGGCCGACCGGGCGTTGCATGGCCAGCCCATCCCCAGAAGAGAAAGGCTCGATATGTTCTTCCATCGACAGGAGCTCCAATTCTCCGCGACGCCCGAGGCCCCGGACGCCGTGTACGCCCGCAAGCTGCAGGAGGTCCTCGGCGGGCAGTACGGCGAGATCACCGTCGCCCTGCAGTACCAGTTCCAGGCGTGGAACATGCACATCCCCGGCAAGTACCGCGACCTCGTCTTCGGCATCGGGGCCGAGGAGATGGGCCACGTCGAGATGCTCGCGGTCATGATCGCGCAACTCCTCGAGAAGTCCCCGCTCGGCATCACGGAGGACGCCGTGCAGGACGACCCGACGGTCGCCGCGATCGTCGGCGGTACGGACGTGCAGCAGGGCATCGTCGCCGGTGCCGGCGCCCGCCCGGTGGACAGCAACGGCAACCCGTGGCAGGGCTCGTACATCACCGCGAGCGGCAACCTCCTCGCCGACTTCATGGCCAATGCGAACGCCGAGATGCAGGGCAGAGTGCAGGTCGCCCGGCTCTATCACATGACCGACGACCACGGCGTGCGCGATCTGCTGAGCTTCCTGCTGGCGCGCGACACCATGCACCAGAACCAGTGGCTCGCCGCCGCGGAGGAGCTGAAGGCCGAGGGCGCCGAGAAGCTGCCCGTGCCCAGCAACTTCCCGCTGTCCAAGGAGCACCGCGACGTGTCGTACCAGTACCTCAACTTCAGCGACGGTCCTGCCGCCGCGGAAGGCACATGGGCATCCGGACCGACGCCGGACGGACATGGCGAGTTCAGCTACCACGAGGGCCCCACGACCACGGCCGAGATGCCTCCGCCCACCCACCCCGACGCGCGCTTCTACGGCACGACCGAACTGCCGAACGTCGTGGAGAAGGTGGCCGGCGCCGCGCAGGACGCGCTCCACAAGGAGTGAGATGCCGCCATCGGTCTCGCGGAAGGGGCGGTCGCCGCGCACACGCGCACGGCGGCCGCCCCTCGACGCCCAGGTGGTCGTCGTCACCGGCGGCTCCCGCGGCATCGGCCGGGAGGCGGCCCTCGGCTTCGCGCGAGCGGGGGCATCCGTCGTCCTGCTCGCCCGCGGTGAGCAGGCGCTGACCGAGACGGTCGAGGAGATCGCCGCGGGAGGCGGGGACGTCCGCGGGATGGTGTGCGACGTCTCCGACCGCCGGGCGGTGCAGGACGCGGTCGACCAGATCACGCACGCGTTCGGCCGGATCGACACCTGGGTCGGCAACGCGGGTGTGCTCCTCTATGCGCCGGTCGCCGACACCTCGCCCGAGGAGTTCCGTCGCGTCCTCGACATCAACGTCGTGGGACAGCTCAACGGCGTCCAGGCGGCGCTGCCGGCGCTCCGGCGCTCGGGAGGGACGATCATCGTCGTGAGCTCGGCCGAGGCCGTGGTGGCGATGCCGTGGCACGGCGCGTATGCCGCCTCCAAGCACGCGCTGGAAGGAGCGATCGACGCGCTGCGCCGTGAACTGCGTGCCGAGCGCGCGCCGGTCGCGATCACGGTGGTCCGACCCGCCGTCATCGACACCCCGATCTACCGTCATGCCCGCAGCCGGATGGCGTTTCGGCCGAGCGGGCCGCATCCGCATTACCGTCCGCGGTCCGTGGCACGAGCGATCCTCTATGCCGCCGTGCACCCCGCACGCACCATCCACGTCGGTGGCGGCGCCCTGCTGCTCACCGGGGTCCAGCGCGTCATGCCGGGCGTGCTCGATGCCGCCCTCGGCCGGTTCGGGCCGCGGATGATGCACACCACCGACGCCGCTCCGGCGCAGTTCGGGAACCTCGTCGCTCCGCTCCGCGACACCGACCAGCGCGGCGGGCTGCCGCACCGCGGACGCGGCAGCGTCAGCACCTGGGCACGGGTGCACCCGGGGTGGCGGACCGCAGCGGTCGTCGCCCTCCTCGGCGCGGTGCTCTCGCCCTGGCGCCGCTCGCGTCGCCGACCGCCTACCTGACCGGGTCGACGCGGCGCAACTCCCTCGTGCCGGTGCATCGGCGCGGATACCGTCGAGGCACACGGTCTCCGGCAGAAGGGAACTCCATGCTCCTCGGCATCCTCAGCTCCTCCGCGGACAGGCGTCTCGGGGCCGGAGCGCGCCGATGACGGCGCGCTTCACGGTCGAGCCGTGGGCCGTCGGCATCGAGAGCGTCGACACGGCCCATCTCGCGCAGGAGGAGTCCGTCTTCGGTCTGTCCAACGGCCACATCGGCTGGCGGGGCAATCTCGACGAGGGCGATCCGCGGGGTGTGGCGGGCAGTTACCTCAACGGCGTGTTCGAAGAGCATCCGATGCCGTATGCGGAGGACGGATACGGCTACCCCGAGACGGGGCAGACGGTGATCAACGTGCCGAACGGGCAGCTCATCCGCCTGCTGGTCGGCGACGAGCCGTTCGACGTCGAGCACGGGACCGTCCATGCGCACACCCGCCGCCTCGACCTGCGCGAAGGCACCCTCCACCGGGAGGTCGACTGGGAGTCAGCGGAGGGACGTCGGGTGCACATCAATTCGACCCGTCTGGTCTCCCTGGGACACCGGTCGCTGGCGGCCGTGCGCTACCGCGTGCAGGCGCTCGACGCTCCGCTCACGGTCACCGTGCTGTCCGAGGTGCTCGCGAACGAGCCCCTTCCCGTGACCCATGACGATCCGCGGGTGCAGGAGCTCCTCGCCCGTCCGCTGGAGGCCGTCGCGGCATCGGAGCGCGGCGCGCGGAGCACGCTGTTGCACCGCACCCGCCGCAGCGGTCTGCGTGTGGCGGTGAGCGCGGACCATCTCGTGCAGATCTCCGGAGAGGGGACGCCGGACGTGACGACCGAGGTGGACGACGATCTGGCGCGCACGCGCATCCGCGTCGACCTCGCCCCCGGCGAGGAGCTCGAGGTCGTCAAGCTCGTCGGACACGAGTGGTCGGCGTCCCTCGCACCGCAGACGCTGCGTGACCGCGCGGAGGAGGCCGTGGAGGAAGCGGCTCGCCTGGGGTGGGACGCGCTCGTGGCGGGACAGCGTGCCGTCCTCGATCGGTACTGGGAGTGCGGCGACGTCCGTATCGACGGCGATGCCCGGCTGCAGCAGGCCGTGCGCTTCGCGCTGTTCCAGGTGTTCCAGGCATCGGCGAGAGCCGAGGCTCGATCCGTGCCGGGCAAGGGTCTCACCGGCTCGGGCTACGAGGGCCACACGTTCTGGGACTTCGAAGCGTTCGTGCTCCCCGTGCTCACCTCGACCGCTCCCGATGCCGCGCTCCAGGCACTGCGCTGGCGTCATGCGACGCTGGATCACGCCAGGGAGCGGGCGCGCACGCTCGGCCTGCGCGGGGCGTCCTTCGCCTGGCGCACGATCGACGGACGCGAGAGCTCCGGGTACTGGCCCGCGAGCACGGCGGCCTTCCACATCAACGCCGCCGTCGCGGGCGCCGTGATGCACTACGTCCGTACGACGGGCGACCAGGACTTCGAGCGGGAGGCGGGCACGGAGATCCTCGTCGAGACCGCGCGCCTCTGGTTGTCCCTCGGGCGCCGGGACGACGACGGCGGCTTCCACATCGACGGGGTCACCGGGCCCGACGAGTACACCGCCGTGGTCGACGACAACGTCTACACCAACCTCTCCGCCCGCCGGAACCTCCGCGGAGCCGCGGCAGCCGTCCGACGTCATCCGGACGTCGCCGCCCGCCTCGGCGTGGACGACGACGAGATCTCCGCGTGGGAGGCCGCCGCCGACGGCATGACCGTGCTCTACGACGAGGAGCGGAAGGTGCACCCGCAGTCGGCGGGGTTCACCGCGCACGCCCGGTGGGATTTCGACGCCACCGGCCCCGACGACTATCCGCTGCACAGTCACTTCCCCTACTTCGACCTCTATCGCAAGCAGGTGCTGAAGCAGGCCGACCTCGTGCTGGCGCTCTACACCGCGCACGAGGAGTTCACGTGGGAGGAGAAGGCCAGGGCGTTCGCCTACTACGACGCCCTCACCGTGCGTGACTCCTCGCTCTCCGCGGCCGCGCAGGCCGTGATCGCCGCCGAGGTGGGTCATCTCGAGCTCGCATCGGCGTACCTCGCGGAGCTCGCGGCCCTCGACCTGGACGATCTCCACGGCAACACGGACGAGGGACTGCACATCGCGGCCCTCGCCGGCATCTGGACGGGAGTCACGGCCGGCTACGGCGGCATGCGGGAGGGAGACGACGGCCTGTCCTTCCGGCCGCAGCTCCCGGACGGGGTGACCCGTCTCGCGTTCGGCGTGCGGCTGCACGGCTGCATCCTGCACGTCGACATCACGCCGGCGGAGACGACCTACCGGCTGAGCGCTGGCGATCCGGTGACGATCCGGCACGCGGGCGAGGAGCTCGTCCTGCACGCCGGCGTTCCGTCGAGCCTGCCGACGCCGGACCGCGTCGAGCCGATCACCCCGACCCCGGTGCCGCCACGCTGGCGGGAACCGGGACGACCGCGCGCCGGCGACTGAGGCGGCGTTCGGTGCGTGTGCCATATCGAGGCGGGTCAGCGCAAGGCCCGCGGCGATGTCGGCCGCCCGCCGTAGTGTGGAGCCGTGCCTGATTCCCCCCACCCCGCATCGGATGTCCTCTGGGCGTGCGTCGAGGACGGCTTCCATGTCGGAAGCCGCGGCGGAGACTTCCTCGGCTACGTCGACCGTCAGCCCGACGGCCGCTTCGCCGCGTTCTCCGCGTCCGCGCAGCCGCTCGGTCTGCACGCCACGTTGAGCGACGCGACCACGGAGGTCGTCGCCCACGCCGGCCCCTCGGAGGGCGACGCCGCCCTCGGCGCTCCGGAGCTGGTGCAGGGGTGACGGCGGCCAGGACCGACGGGCTGCTCCGCCTCGTCTACACCAGCACGGCGGCGCAGCCGTTCCGGGAGACCGCTCTGGAGCAGCTGCTCGAGCAGTGCCGCCGGTCGAACGCGGCCCGCGACATCACGGGCCTCCTCCTCTTCCGCCAGGGACGCTTCCTCCAGGTCCTCGAAGGACCGGTCGAGGCCGTGCGCCGACTCGTCGACGCTATCGCCGACGATCCGCGTCACCGCGCGATGCGCATCCTGCTGGAGACGCCGATCACCGCCCGGCTCTTCTCCGATTGGTCGATGGGCTATCGGTCGTTCCGCACGGGGAGCACCGCCGCCCCCACGGGCTTCCGCGACTCCTTCGACGACCTCGTCGACGGCGCGGACGCCTCCACGATGGAGCGCGCCCTGTTCGAGCTCACCCTGTGGTTCCGCACCCGCTCCGGCGCTGCGGTCCCGATTCCGGCCGCGAGCGACGAGGGTTCCTCCCTCCGGGTATGAGCGGGCCCGCGGGCGGACCGGAGCCGTCGCTCATCCAGCAGCGCATGGCGCTGGAACGGCGGCGGAACTGGGGCGTCTACGCGATCGTGTTCTCCTCGGTGATGACGGTCGGCTGGACGGTCGCGTTCCTACTGGATGCGCCCGCCGGGTTGTGGCGCGTTCTCAGCATCGTCGTGTTCGCCGCCGGGATCATCGTCGGTATCGTCGAGACCCGCCGCGCGAGGCGCGCGCTCCGCGCGTTCGAGGATCGGCATGGGCCGGACGCGGGTGTGCGGCGCTGAGCCGTCGCATGTCAGCGACCGAGACCGATGCTGAAGCCGCCCGAGAAGAGCACCGCGCCGAGGCCCACGACGGCCAGGCCGACCAGGAGCACCCACGCCACGGCGCGGACCCCGCTCCGCCCGTGGCGCGATCCGGACGTGAGAAGCAGGACGGCCGTCGGCACGAGCAGCAGCCCGCCGAAGAGGAGGGCCGGGGCGACACGGACGTCCGGCGTGGGGCAGGGGAACGCGAGGGCGCACACGGTCGGCACTCCCTGAGCCAGCCAGAGGAGCAGCCATGTCACGAGCACGACGACGACCGCCGGCAGGGCTCTCCTCAGGAGCCGCGGTCGACTCGTCTCTGCCTGCTGCATCCCACCACTCTCCCAGGCGAACCGAGTGGGATCCAGACCTCGCTCCGGCCGCGGGTTCGGCGGACTTAGGAGAAGAGCTGGCGCAGCGCGTCGGGGTCCCCGGCGTCGACCACCTTCTGGATGGCCTCGATGGTGGCGGGGTCGGTGAACATGCCCGCCAGGGTGTCGTTCCAGATCGCACGCACGCCGTCGATGTCGCCCGCGTCGACCGCGAGACCCGCCGCGGTCATGGCGTTCTGGTAGGGGATCTGTGCGAATCCGGCCTCGGCATCCAGTGGGCTGAAGTACGGCACCCAGGGCGAGTCGGGATCCGGGGTGAGCCAGAGCACCTGCCCCGGGGAGAGATCGCGCACGTGATTCAGCAAGGCGAGGGACGGGTAGGCGCAGAGCCGTTCGGCGATCACCGCCTCGACGTCGCCGGGCGCGACCGTGTACGTCACGACATGACCGTCGTCATCGAGGGTCACCTCCCCCTGCGCGAACTCCCTGGCGCCGAGGTCGACGAGCGGCTGCCGACGCTCCCACCGCCAGTCGTCGGTGTAGCTGACGACCTCGGACATCCGGACGCAGCGGTCCGTCGTGGTCGGCTCCGGTGCCCCCGCCGTCACGGGCTCGGGCTCGGGCTCGCGGGTCGCGGGCGGGGATGGAGCACTCGACGTGTCCGCGGCTCCTTCTGCGCCGCACCCGACCAAGAGCAGGGCCACCACCCCCACGGACGCGAGCGCTGCCGTTCGTGCTGTCGATCGAGACATCGCCCGCCTTCCGATAAGCCGGAACGCTATCAGTTGTTGAAGCGGAACTCCACGACGTTCCGTAGTTGCTAAACCCTTAGCTGACCACGAGGCTTGACGAACTTGTAGATCGGATGGTCAGAGCGGCGCGCGCTTATGGGCGACTACGATCGCCCTCAGCCAAGTCATCAGCGGTTTGATGGCGCGATGCTGGCTCGAGACCGAGCCGAGATGCTGCCGCAGCAGCGCCGACGGAATGTGCGGCTTTGCCTTGCCGGACTTCTTACGATCAGAGTTCCATCCTTTTGAGCCGAGGTGGGCCGCCATCGCTTCACGCCCCGCGGCCCCCGTCGCGAACTCCTCAGCGGTCTCTTTGCTCACTTCACTGGCCTCATCAGGGCCGAGCATTTCCGCCAGTTTCTCTTGCGGGACGACGTCGAGGAGCAGGCCTTCGAGGTCGGAGCTCAGCACGAACGCGTCCCACGGCTGCAGCATCGTGTTGAGTTCCTGCTGGTGCTCGAGTGCTGCCTTAAGGGTCGCCACCGGCCGGTCGGCGAGATCACGCAGGCCATTGAGGAAGGTCACGGACGGTTTGGGATCCTTGGCTTTCAGAATCTCGACCAGCGCGCGTTTGTTGTCGCCGCTCTTGTGGACACCGTCCTTGTCGGTAAGCACAAAGGCGCGGACGCCAAAGAGCTGAGCGAGCCGGAGCAGGTGCGATATCGTCGTGATCCCGGAAGCCTCGATCACTGCGATACCAAGGGCGTAGTGACCACCCGGTCCACCGGTGATGCTCTCCAGCAAGTAGTCGACGACGAGCTTGTCACCGTGCCCCTCGACCAGTATCACGGAGCTGGCAAACACCAACTCGCTGTTGGTGGCGTCGCAGTAACGCGTCAGCCGTCCTTCTTCGTCAACTGCCAGGTCGGGCTTCCACGCCGAGTAAGTCATGCCCTCCGGGCTAAGGGGAAGGCGCGCGATCCGTGTAACGGAGAACGAGTCAACAAGCACGGGGCTATGGGTAGTGACGAGCATCTGGGCTTCCGCCGAGATGTCCTTGAGGATCTTTGCCATCGCTCGCTGCGTCTGTGGATGGAGAAACGCCTCGGGCTCCTCAATGGCGAAGAGAACGCTGGTGCCTGCCTGCCTGCTCTTCGACGAGACGTAGCGAAGAATACCGAGAACCAAAGCCGACTGGAATCCGGTGCCGCGCTCGGCGATCGGCACCACGACATCATCGTGACTGGTGATCACGGCTTCCCTGAGCATTCCGCGCAGCGCGTGCTGAGACGCCGGTAGGTCCACTCCGAGAACAGGATCCTGGAACGGAAGTTCGGCCGCCACCGCCTTTACTGACTCGTTGAGGACCCCTCGCACCAGATTCTCGACCGGCTCCATTGCATTGGCAAAGTCTTTTTGGAGCTGCGTGGAACGGGAGCTGCCCGATCGGATAAGCACACCTTCTAGGGTGTCATGAAGCCGCGCCAACGACCGGTCTGCATCGTGTTCGTCGTCGCCGCTCACTCTGACGGACGGAATCTTCACGAAGTCGAACGACTGCAGAACCCACTCGAAGATCTCGCGAGATCGCGCATCTGTACCTGTCCAAGTGCGGTAGGTGATCTTGCCCTTCCTCGTGCAGGTGATCTCAACCCAGAACGTTCCCTCGCGGCTTACTACGTCATTCAGCTCATCGACTTCGGCTTCGGTGAGTCCACCGAAATGGACTTTGATGCTCGACAACATCCTGGGACCGCCCTGGACGTAGTAGTCGTTCAGGGGCTTCAGCTGTCTGAAATCGCTTGCGGTCGGATCGGAGAAGAACGTCTCGAGCACACGGATGAACGAGGACTTGCCTGCGTTGTTCGGTCCTGCGATCAGTTGAAGATTCGAGTCCACGTCAAGCGTGAGCGCCTCGAAGCCTAGAAGTCGCTTGATCTGGACTTGTTGTATGTGCACGATGTCATCCTAAAAGGCGCGAGTAGATTGAAGCGTCACCGACTGCGTGGTCTTGGGCTCAAGGCCTTGGGCGTCGAAGAATCCGGTCGGTCACTGCGTCTCCCGGTAGTCCGACGGCACGAACTCAGCGTCATCGGGGTGATGATAAATGTTGCTCGCCGCGTGGGCCGCGGTGCGTGCATTCATAGATCTTTCGATATCCGCAGTGCCAGGTGACCGGTCGTCGAGGACGCCCGAGCGCGCCTTCTCAACGAGGTTGCTGAGATCGTCCGTCGGGTTGCGACCGTCGAAAGGATCTCTCATCACAAGGCCGATGCTGCGACTCATCGGATAGAGCACAAGTCGAGCGGTCCGGACGCCCACTCCCAGCCCTGAACCTGATTGCTGGTGGGCAACCAACGACACTGGGGCGTCGGATGTAATGAGCGAGCGGTCTGTGAACGGGACCAACGTCCAAGGACGACTGGCGAGGAACCCGGCGACCTCCCCAGTCGTCTCACCCATCATCTCGATGTGGTCGCGAGCCGTCTGCGGGAGGGTCAGGCCGTCGGGGCTGAAAACGGAGGCCCTACGTTCCTCAACCTCTTCCTCGGTGAGAGCGCGTCCCGCAGTGTCAGACGCCCACCTTGCGAAATCCTCTCTACTCAGTTGGCCAGCCGCCTTCGAGAGAATGTCGCCCGCCGCCGATTCCATCTGTCGCCGCCGCTCAGGACCGCGCAGCATCTGCAACGCAACGAACTCCGCGAGCGTGTCGCGTGCATCCTGTGGGAGCGGCCACTCTCCTTCTCCGACGCGGTCGAAAATCGCTGATGTCTCACCCTCAATTCCCGCGCCAAGCGCCTTCTCGAAGACATCCGCGCCACTTGGATGCTCAGGTATCGAGTAGAGGTGGTTCTCACCACCGGTGTTCTTAACGAGCGATGAGTAGCCCGTTCGTCCTGGCAGGCGAATAACTCGGATCCTCTCGTCCACGGTGGCGAAGCGACGCAAGACAAATTGCGGGTTGATGTGGTGGTACTTCGCGACGTTCATTCGGTCAACTTAGCGGTGATCGTGTCGGCGCGTCACCGCGGATATGCCTGCAATCAGATCGGTCTTCCCACCCGACACGCTTGACGCATGGGCAAGGAGTCCTTTACCCGAGCGTAAACACCGAGCCGATAGTTGTCCCGGCTCCGCCCCATGCGCGTGAGATGACCCCACCATGCTCCTCAGTCACCGCATGGGCGCATGATAATTCGACGCGGTTCTGTATTGAAGCAGAACGCCTCAGCGTTCCGTAGCCAAGAAACATCTTTCGTATACAAAAGCAAAGACGGTGCCGATCGACACGAGAGCGGGATTGATTCGGTGTTCCGCGCGAGGTCGTGCTCAGCGACCCAGCCTTCTCAAGACGCGCCAGCACCGGCTGGAGGGCGGAGACAGACCAGCCGATGCGTCGCGCGACTGTCGCTGATGACAGCGCTTGTCCGGCGTGGAGCATGGAGCACGAGGCAATCTGCCTCGGCAAGAATCGGCTGAACGCCCGCGGCCTGACGGCGATGCATCCAGTGGTGCCCCCAGCCAAAGCGATGAAATCAGGGAGACCCAGTGGGCTAGGCATCTCTGGAATCAAGATAACTTCATCCTGTCCACCTGGAAGGGTGGCAGCCGCAGTCGTTGCGAGGTCGTGCAGAGTGAGCTCAGCTTGGGGCTCGAAGCGTTTGCCTCCCAATGAGGAGAGAGGCGCAACGATAGTCACATCGCGCATTGATCGCCTCCTTCACGCCTTCGAGTCTTGGTTTTGGCCCTGCTATCAGCCGCGCCGCGACCGAACGTCGTCGTCGCGGCGCTCGCTCGCCCGTTCTCGGGCTCAAGTCGAATCGTCGCGTTCTCGAGACGGACTGACTCGACCGACGCCCGGCTACTTGGATCCGCCAGAGGTGTTTCCGATGCGGAACTCCACGACGTCGCCGTCCTGCATGACGTAGTCCTTGCCCTCCAGGCGCGCCTTGCCCTTCGCACGGGCTTCCTGCACGGAACCGGTCTCCACGAGGTCGTCGAACGACACGATCTCGGCCTTGATGAAGCCCTTCTCGAAATCGGTGTGGATCACGCCGGCGGCCTGCGGGGCCTTCGATCCCTTGGGGATGGTCCAGGCGCGGGCCTCCTTGGGGCCGGCGGTGAGGTAGGTCTGCAGGCCGAGCGTGTCGAAGCCGATGCGGGCGAGCTGGTCGAGGCCCGACTCGTCCTGGCCCGTCGAGGCGAGGAGCTCGGCGGCGTCCTCGGGGTCGAGGTCCTTGAGCTCGGACTCGATCTTCGCGTCGAGGAAGATCGCCTGCGCCGGCGCGACCAGGGCGGCGAGCTCGGCCTTGCGGGCGTCGTCGGTCAGCACGGACTCGTCGACGTTGAAGACGAAGATGACGGGCTTGACGGTCAGGAGCCCGAGTTCGCGGATCGGCTCGAGGTCGAGGCCGCTCGTGGAGAGCAGGATCCCGCGCTCCAGGGCGTCCTTGGCGGCCTTCGCGGCTTCGAGGACCGACGGGTCGATCTTCTTGCCGCGGACCTCCTTCTCGTACCGTGTGATCGCCTTCTCGACGGTCTGCAGGTCGGCGAGCATGAGCTCGGCGTTGATGGTCTCCATGTCCGACGCCGGGTTCACGGCACCGTCCACGTGCACCACGTCGTCGTCGGAGAACCCGCGCACCACCTGGGCGATCGCGTCGGCCTCGCGGATGTTCGCGAGGAACTGGTTGCCCAGCCCCTCCCCCTCGCTCGCCCCGCGCACGATGCCGGCGATGTCGACGAACGACACGGCGGCGGGCAGGATGCGCTCGCTCCCGAAGATCTCCGCGAGCTTCTGGAGCCGCGGGTCGGGAAGGTTCACCACGCCGACGTTCGGCTCGATCGTCGCGAACGGATAGTTCGCCGCGAGCACGTCGTTCTTGGTGAGAGCGTTGAAGAGGGTGGACTTGCCGACGTTGGGCAGGCCGACGATTCCGATAGTGAGAGCCACGGGGTATGAGTCTACCTGCGCCGCTCTCCCCCACCTCACCCTCGCGAGGGCAGGCACCCACGCAGGGTCAGGCGGCAGGGTGGGAAAAGTGCCTGATGCGGCGCGGACGCCTGTTCAGTCGCGGACCGCGCGGAAGGCCCTCGTCACATAGGGCACCTCGATCACACCGTCCCCGTGCAGGCCGAGCTCGTCGAACAGGGCGTCCATCTCGCGGCGGATCCGGTCCTTCTCGGCCTCGTCGGCGGTGATCACGGCGCTGCGGGACGCGGCCATGCGGTGCAGGAGCTCCCGCGTCATGGGGCGCGACCACTCCCAGCGCTCCTGCGCCAGGGCGCCGAAGGGCTCCGCCACCACGGGGTCGCCCGCGGCGAGCATGATCTCGGCGTTGCTGCCGTGCATGATGTCGGTGAGCCGGCGCACCCAGTCCACGCGCTCGTCGCGGAGGTTCCAGACGAGCCCGAGCACACCGCCAGGGCGCATCGCGCGACCGATCTCCGCCGACGCGGCGACCGGCTCGACCCAGTGCCACGCCTGACCCAGGACGACGGCGTCCACGCTCGCGTCCGGAAGCGGCAGCCCCTCGGCGGTCCCGACGAACGTGGGCACCCCGGGGACGGCGTCGCGAAGGGCCGCGAGCATCGCGGGGTCCGGATCGATCGCCACCACCTCGGCGTCCGCAGCTGCGACGAGCGCCCGCGTGAGCTTGCCGGTCCCGGCGCCGACATCGGCCACCCGCCGCGTACCGTCCGCCATCGGCTCCAGCATCCAGGCGACGGCCTCGAAGGGGTACTCGGGTCGTCCGGCCTCGTAGCTTCCGGCCGCCGCGCCGAAGGATCTCGCGAGTTCGTCCGCCATGTGGCCAGCATACGGCGAGCCTGCACAGCGACGTCGGAGGCCCGGGAGAGAGTGAGGACGTGCCACTGGACTTCACTGCGATCGACTTCGAGACCGCGAACTCCAGCCCGGCCTCCGCGTGTTCCGTGGGACTCGTGCGGGTGCGGGACGGGGAGGTCGTCGCCACCGCGAACTGGCTGATCCAGCCCCCGCCCGGCCATGACGAGTTCCAGGAGTGGAACGTCCGCATCCACGGCATCCGCCCTGAGCACGTGCTGTCGGCGGCGACGTGGGTCGATCAGTTCGACCGTCTGTGCGGCTTCGCGGGTGCCGACGTGCTCGTGGCCCACAACGCCGGCTTCGACCTGAACGTCCTGCGGCGAGCGACCGAGGTCACCGGTCAGATCTGTCCGCCGTACCGGTCGCTGTGCAGCCTCCAGGTGGCGCGGAAGACCTACCAGCTCGACTCCTACCGTCTGCCTCTCGCCGCCGCGGCGGCCGGATACGCCGAGTTCTCGCATCACGACGCGCTGGCGGATGCCCTCGCCTGCGCCCAGATCATCGTGGACGCGGCCGCGCGGGCCGGAGCCGCGGATGTCTTCGCGCTCGCCGATGTCCTCGGCCTCCGCGTGACCGAGCCCGCCGTGCCGGCACTGGAGCGCGCCGTCGCCTGACGCACCTCGCGTCCTCCCGGCGATGTCGGACGCCCCCGGCATCATGGAGCCATGGATGCCCTGTCGATCGTTCTCCTGCTCGTGGCCCTCGCCGCGGGCGTCGCTCTCGGGTGGTTCCTGCGAGCCGGTCGCAGCGCCGCCGACATCGCACGCACGCAGGCGGAGCTGGCGGCCGCGCGAGACGACCGCGATCGCCAGTACGACCTCTACCGGGACGCCGTCGAGCACGCCCGCTCCGAGCAGCGGGCGGAGGCTCAGCGCGTCCAGCAGCAGAACGCCGTGCTGCAGGCTCTGGCGCCGGTCCGCGAGAGTCTCCAGCAGATGCAGTCCAAGGTCGCCGCGATCGAGAGCGAGCGGCAGGCACAGTTCGGCACGCTCGCCGAGCAGCTCCGGCGCGCCCAGGAGTCGGATGAGGCGCTCCGCGCGACGACCGAGTCACTGGCGGGTGCGCTGCGCTCCACGTCCACGCGCGGCGTCTGGGGCGAGACCCAGCTGCGGCGCGTCGTCGAGGCGGCGGGGCTGACCAGACACGTCGACTTCGACCTCCAGGCGACGATCACCTCCGACCGCGGCCAGGGCGCCCGACATGGTCGTCCGTCTCCCGGGGGGCACGTCGATCGCCGTCGACGCGAAGGTTCCCCTCGACGCCTACCTCGAGGCCTCGGCGCTCCCCCTCGGCGACGCCCACGAACCCCAGCGTCGCGCCCACATGCAGAAGCACGTCCGCGCCGTCCGCGCCCACGTCGACGCCCTCGCCAAGAAGGCCTACTGGTCCGGCCTCGACGCGAGCCCCGAGTTCGTCATCTGCTTCCTGCCGAGCGAGTCGCTGCTGGCGGCAGCCATCGACGAGGACCCCACGTTGCTCGACTACGCCTTCAGCCGCCGCGTGGCCCTCGCCTCCCCCGTCAACCTCTGGGCGGTTCTCAAGACGGTCGCCTACACATGGACCCAGCAAGAGGTGTCCACCGAGGCCAGGAGTCTGCTGGCGCTCGGCACGCAGCTGTACGAGCGCCTCGGCACCCTCGCGGGCCACGCCGACGACCTGCGGCGGGCGATCGAGCGCACGGTCGACAGCTACAACCGCTTCGCCGGGTCCCTGGAGTCGCGGGTGCTCGTGACCGCCCGGCAGTTCCCCGGCGTCGATGCGGAGGCCCTGGCACCGGCGTCGCCGATCACCGCGGACGGGCGGCGCTTCACCGCTCCGGAGCTTCTGGCCCCGACCGAAGCCGAAGAGGCCGCCGACGCGATGCAGGCCGACGTCGGCGAGGTCCGCGCGCGACTGGACCACGCCGCCGCGCTCCACGACCGGGAGCAGTGACGACGAGAGCGACCGGATGTTCCGACCGTGCGTGCGTCAGGCGACGCCGGGCACGCCGCTGAGCAGCACGATGACGAGGCCGCTCGTGGCGAGGAAGGCGCCGATCATCCACCAGGCACTCACCTCGTGCCCCTCGGCGCGACGGACGCGGAACAGCACGTCGGCGCGGCGAGCCGGATCGACGGCCGGCTGCGCGACCGGTGCCGGCGGGGCTACGGCTGCCGCCTCCGCATCGGCGCTCACCCGGAGGATGCGTCCGGTGTTCGTCGTGATGATCTTGGTCGGCGCGGCGCTCTTCGAGCCGCTCGTGTGCTGCGTTGTCATGCGTTCGCCCTCCTGTGCCTGCGGTGCCTGGCGGCTCCGTCGACGGCGACAAACCCAGTGACAATTGTGACACGGCGGCTCGCCGAACCGGGCCCGACCCGTGCCGGAGGCGATACCGGGTCGGTAACGATGGCTGGAGACCTCACTAAAGGTCAGGCTCGCGGGAGAGCCGTCACAGCCACTTCGAGACGAGGTGCTCCGACGCGATGCGGCGCAGGGTGCCGGAGGCTCCGCGCAGGACCACGCTCTCGGTGTACACGTAACCGCGCTCCCGCCGGACCCCGGCCACGAGCTGGCCGTCCGTGACACCCGTCGCGACGAAGATCGTGTTGTTCCCCTGCACGAGGTCGTCCGCCTCGTAGACCTTGTCCATGTCGAGCCCCGCGTCGATACCGCGCTGGCGCTCGTCGTCATCGCGCGGCCAGAGCCGTCCCTGGATGTGGCCGCCGAGGGCCTTGATCGCACACGCGGTGACGATGCCCTCGGGGCTGCCGCCGATGCCGACGCACATGTCGGTGCGGGCGTCGTGGCGGGCGGCGTTGATGCCACCGGCGACGTCGCCGTCGCTCATGAGACGCGTACCGGCACCGGCGTCGCGGATCTCCTGGATGAGCTGCTCGTGCCGCGGACGGTTGAGCACCGAGACGACGATCTCGTCGACGGGCTTGTCCAGCGCGCCGGCGAGCTTGCGGATGTTCTCGCCGATGGGCAGGCGGATGTCGACCACGCCGACGCCCGCGGGCCCCGTGACGAGCTTGTCCATGTAGAAGACGCTGGAGGCGTCGAGCATCGTGTCGCGGTCGGACACGGCGATCACGGAGAGCGCGTTCTGCCGGCCGGCCGCGGTCAGCGACGTGCCGTCGATCGGGTCCACCGCGATGTCGCAGAGCGGCCCCCGTCCGGTCCCGACGACCTCGCCGTTGAACAGCATCGGGGCGTTGTCCTTCTCGCCCTCGCCGATCACCACGCGTCCCTGGAAGTCGACAGTCCCGAGGAACGCCCGCATGGCGTCGACGGCGGCGCCGTCGGCGGCCTCCTTCGCACCGCGACCGATGAACGGAACGGCACGGATCGCCGCCGCCTCGGTCGCGCGCACCAACTCCATCGCGAGGTTACGGTCGGGACGCAGCGGGCTCAGGTCGGCAGTCAGACTCACCATGATCCCCAGCCTATCCGCGAGCAGGGGATCGTTCGGCTCGTTTTCCGCCCGCACGCGAGGAAGAAATCGCGATTCTTAACACCACCGAAGGACGGCGCCCACCGACGCGCGACGCCTCCTGCCGAAGCCGGACACCCGCCCCGATAGAGTGGCAGCTGTCCCGGCTTCACCTACCGCAGGAGTTCTCATGCCCGTCGCCACCCCGGATCAGTACGCCGACATGCTCGACCGCGCGAAGGCAGGCGGCTTCGCGTACCCCGCGTTCAACGTCTCCAGCTCGCAGACGATCAACGCCGTCCTCCAGGGCCTGACCGAGGCCGGCTCCGACGGCATCATCCAGGTCACCACCGGTGGCGCCGACTACTTCGCCGGTCACACGGTCAAGGCCCGCGCGACCGGCGCCCTCGCCTTCGCCCGCTACGCCACCGAGGTCGCCAAGAACTACCCGGTCACCGTCGCCCTGCACACGGACCACTGCCCGAAGGACGCTCTCGCGGGCTTCGTCGAACCGCTCATCGCCGCCTCGGAGGAAGAGGTCAAGGCCGGCCGCAACCCGATCTTCCAGTCCCACATGTGGGACGGCTCGGCCGTGCCGCTCGCGGAGAACATCGAGATCGCCAAGGAGCTGCTCCCCCGCATGAAGGCCATCAACGCCATCCTCGAGGTCGAGATCGGCGTCGTCGGCGGCGAGGAGGACGGGGTGCAGCACGAGGGCTCGAACGAGGCGCTCTACACGACGTTCGCCGACGTGGACCAGGCCGTGCAGGCGCTGGGCCTCGGCGAGCAGGGCCGCTACATCGCCGCGCTCACCTTCGGCAACGTCCACGGCGTGTACAAGCCGGGCGGCGTGAAGCTGCGTCCGGAGCTGCTCGGCGAGATCCAGGCCGAGGTCGCCGCGAAGTACAACACCGGCGAGAAGCCGCTCGACCTCGTCTTCCATGGCGGCTCCGGCTCCACCGACGAGGAGATCGCCCTCGCGGTCGCCAACGGCGTCATCAAGATGAACATCGACACCGACACCCAGTACGCCTACACGCGTGCCATCGCCGATTACATGTTCAAGAACTACGACGGCGTGCTGAAGGTCGACGGCGAGGTCGGCAACAAGAAGCAGTACGACCCGCGCGCCTGGGGCAAGATCGCGGAGTCGGCCATGGCCGCCCGCGTGGTCGAGTCCACCCGCCAGCTCGGCTCGTACGGCCAGTCGCAGAGCTGACACCACCAGACACGCGAAAGGGGCCCGGCATCATGCCGGGCCCCTTTCGTCTGCGTGCTCGGGATCAACGCACCCCGGTCGCCTGGTCGAGGTAGGCGATGAAGGCCGGGTCGCCCATCATCGGCACGACGAGGCAGAACGAGGCGATGCCCAGCGTGATGACGGCTCCGACGAGCGGGAGCCACCAGGTGAGGCGGCCACGACGCAGGCGACGGATCGACAGGGCTGCCGTGACGCACCAGCCGACCGCCAGCACGACGGCCGCGATCGTGCCCCACGTGCGGCCCGCGGCGTAGTTGGTGAACTCGCCCTCGATGCCCAGCATCCCCATGGTCTGATTCATCACGGGGACGATGTCGAGGTAGGACAGGCCGGTGACGACGACGTTCACGAGGCCGTAGGCGAGCAGCGCGATCGTCGCGAACCGATCCACCGAGGAGGGGCGCGCCGGAGCAGGAGCCGCGGGCGCGGGGTCCGCGACGGGAGCCGACGGGGCGACGACCTCAGCCACGGGCGGCAGCCCCGCGGCCCTCCGCTGCTCCTCGGGCGTGGCGAGTTCCCCGTAGCGGGGGCGCTGGTCGGTCATGCCGCCATGGTATCGGCCGGCGCTCAGCCGCCCGTTCAGGAAAAGGGGGCCCAACCGATAGCGGCCCCGGAGAAGTGGGGACTTCTCGGGGCCGCGGACGGAGAGCGCTGGGGACGCTCCTCATCCCGTTCGGTCGCCGGCGCTGGGGACGCCATGGGCGATCAGTAGGGCGTTGTCAGCCACTACGCCTTCGATCATAGATAAGCGACGTGGCGGGCACCAGGGTCACGAATTCAGATGGTGAACTCGGCGTCCGGCCCGTCGGTGTCGAGCGCATCGGCCCCGAGCTGCACCGACAGCCGAGAGGCGGCGCGTTGCAGGTTCGAGACGAGCCGCCGGTTGACCACCGCCTGGTCGGCCGGGAGGGAGACGGCCAGCGATGCCGTCAAGCCCGGGGCGATGACCGGGACCGCGACACAGGTCGCGCCGATCGCGTACTCCTCGCGATCGATCGCCCACCCCGGGGTCTGCTCGAGCTGGGTGAGGAGCGCTGTCCGGTCGCTGATCGTCCGCGGCGTGAGCTCCTCGAGCCGATGACGGGCAAGGTAGTCCAGCCGGTCCTCTTCCGGGAGGGCGGCGAGGATCTGCTTCCCGAGGGCGGTCGCGTGCGCGCTGGCGTGCAGCCCGACCCACAGCTCGATCCGAGGGTTCCGCACGGCGTCCACGATGTCGACGAGGTGGATCTCCCCATCCGCGTACCGCGACAGGTAGGCCGTGGCGCCGACGTCCTCGGTCACTGCGCGCAAGGCGGCGCGCACGCGGGCGAGGAACACGCCTCGGGAGCCGATCTGCTGCTGGAAGGACGGGAACCGGTCCCCCAGCACGAGGCCGTCGGGCTCCGCACTCAGGTACCCCTCGTGCACGAGCGTGCGCACGAGGTTGTAGGTGGTACCCGGCGTCAAGCCCGTGATCGACGAGAGCATCTTCGCCGGCAGGGGGCGCGGGGAGTTCGCGACGATGTCGACCAGGCGGAGAGCGCGTTGCACGGACCCGATGAGGGTCGGCTCCGCCTCCGCGGCGTTCACCGCTACGCACCCCCTCCTGCGGAGGCGCGGCCGCCGAGGGCGCGCGCGTCGCGCTGGCCCGTGGCGTCCTGACGGAGCTCCTTCGGCAGGGAGAACATGAGGTCCTCCTCCGCCGTCTTGACCTCTTCCACGTCGCGATACCCGGCATCGCCGATCGCGTCGAGCACCTCGCGCACGAGCACCTCGGGGACCGACGCGCCGCTGGTGACGCCGACCGTCTCCACGCCGTCGAGCCACTCCTGACGGATCTCCTCGGCGTAGTCCACGCGATAGGCGGCCTTGGCTCCGTACTCCAGCGCGACCTCGACGAGTCGCACGCTGTTGGAGGAGTTGGCGGACCCCACGACGATCACCAGATCAGCACCCTGGGCGACCTTCTTGATGGCGACCTGCCGGTTCTGGGTGGCGTAGCAGATGTCGTCGGACGGCGGGTTGTGCAGCTCGGGGAACCGGGTGCGGAGCCGGTTCACCGTCTCCATGGTCTCGTCCACGGAGAGCGTCGTCTGCGACAGCCACACCACCTTCGAGGGGTCCTTCACCTGCACGGTGTCGGCCTCCTCCGGGGAGTTCACGACGGTGACGTGATCCGGTGCCTCTCCGGCCGTTCCCTCGACCTCCTCGTGCCCGTCGTGGCCGATGAGCAGGATCTCGAAGTCGTCCCGCGCGAAGCGCACGGCCTCGCGGTGGACCTTGGTGACGAGCGGGCAGGTGGCGTCGATCGCGTGCAGGCCACGGTCGGATGCGGCGTTGACGACAGCCGGGGAGACGCCGTGCGCGCTGAAGAC
This sequence comes from Microbacterium sp. CFSPD4_SD4, assembly GCF_057364585.1. Classification (NCBI taxonomy): domain Bacteria; kingdom Bacillati; phylum Actinomycetota; class Actinomycetes; order Micrococcales; family Microbacteriaceae; genus Microbacterium; species Microbacterium sp. CFSPD4_SD4. Next base: position 28,342 of record NZ_JBNFOC010000010.1, on the reverse strand, counting down.
GACGTGCGCGCTCTCGGGCACCTCGTCGACCTCCTCGACGAAGATGGCCCCCTTGGCCTCGAGCTCCGTCACGACGTGGATGTTGTGCACGATCTGCTTGCGGACGTAGACGGGGGCGCCGTAGCGCTCGAGCGCCTTCTCCACAGCGACCACGGCGCGGTCCACGCCTGCACAGTAGCCGCGGGGGGCGGCGAGCAGGACGCGCTTGTGTCCGGGCACCGGGTTATCCTGAAGCCGCCCGGCCGCGGCGCGCACTCGTGGGATGCGAGGAGCGGGAAGATGAACGGCAGTCGAAGTCACCCCTCGATTCTACCGTCGTGCGGCTGGGCGGGGCCGGTGAGCGCGCAGGCAGGAATGGGAGCAGATGACAGTCTTCGAAGCGACGACGGGACCGGGCGAGACCCCGCCGGCGGATGCCGTCGCCCCGCGCGACTCCACGGCCCAGGCGCCGACGTCGGTCGCCCGACTGAACGCCACCATCCGCGACTTCGTGGCGCGATGGAACACGGTGTGGGTCGAGGGCGAGATCACGTCCTGGAACGTGCGCGCCGGAAACGTCTTCGCCCGCCTCAAGGACACCCGGTCCGACGCGCAGATCTCCATCCGCGTCTGGTCGAGCGTGCGCGGCCGCATCCCCGCCGACCTGGGCGTGGGCGATCACGTGGTCGCCGCCGTGAAGGCCGACTACTTCGTCCGCTCCGGGGACTTCAGCTTCGCGGTCTCGGCCATGAAGCACGTCGGGCTCGGCGACCAGCTCGAGCGCCTGGAGCGGCTGCGGGTGCAGCTCCGCCAGGAGGGCCTCTTCGATCCCGCACGCAAGAAGCGCCTGCCGTTCCTCCCCCATGTCATCGGACTCATCACCGGCGAGCGCTCCGACGCCGAGAAGGACGTGCACCGCAACGCCGAGCTGCGCTGGCCGCAGGTGCGGTTCAAGACCGCGTACGCCGCGGTGCAGGGCGATCGCTGCGTGCCGGACACGCTGGCGGCTCTCGCCCGTCTGGACGCCGACCCCGAGGTCGACGTCATCATCATCGCTCGCGGCGGCGGCGACCCGCAGACCCTCCTCGGCTTCAGCGACGAACGCCTCGTCCGAGCCGTGGCCGCCGCCTCCACACCGGTGGTCAGCGCCATCGGCCATGAGAACGACCACCCCCTCCTCGACGACGTCGCCGATCTCCGCGCCTCGACGCCGACCGATGCCGCCAAGCGCGTCGTCCCCGACGTCGGGGAGCAACGCGCACTCATCGCGCAGCTGCGGTCCCGGGCCACCACCCGCCTCACGCAGCGCCTCACGCACGACATCGCCCAGCTCGAGCAGCTGCGGTCCCGGCCGGTGCTGCGCTCGCCCGATCCGATCATCGACAGCCGTGCGCAGGAGACCTTCCTGCTTCTCGCTCGCGGTCGCGACGCGGTCACCCGGCAGCTCGACGACGCCGGCCGGCGGACCGGTGAACTGCGCGCCTCGCTGCGCGCCCTCTCCCCCGCCGCCACTCTGGCCCGCGGTTACGCGATCGCGCATCTGGAGGGCGGCGTCATCCTCCGCGATGCGGCCGATGCGCCTGCGGGCAGCGCGCTCACCCTCACGGTGGACCGAGGGTCGCTCGCGGTGCGCTCGGAGGGCGAGATCGCGGAAGGCGCCTGAGCGGGCGGCGTCCGGGGCACGACGTAGGATGGAGGAGTGAGCGCCGTGAACGACACCCCTGTGGACACGCTGTCGTTCGAGGCGGCCCGTGACGAGCTCGTCCGGGTCGTCGCCGAGCTCGAACAGGGGGCGCCCACCCTCGAGCACTCACTCGCGCTCTGGGAGCGCGGCGAGGCCCTGGCCGCCCGCTGCGAGGAGTGGCTGCTCGGCGCGAAGCGTCGCCTCGAAGCCGCGCGCACCGCCACCACCGACGAGAGCGACGCGTCATGAGCAAGGGCCCCGCGATCAACGCCGACCTCGGTCGACCGGAGACGCTCGACGAGACCGCCGCACGCAAGGCCGCGTCGAGCAAGGCCTACCGGTCGAGCCAGACCGTCCGCAACCTCGTCGCCGCGCTCGTGGTGACCCTCGCGGTCGTCGTCGTCATCATCGCGCTCGTCCCCCGGGGCGAGCCGGTCGCGGCGAAGCCGATCGACGTCGCCGCCATCGCCGCGGACGTCGAGTCGTCCATGGGCAGCCCGGCGATCGTCCCCGAGACGGACGACTTCTGGCGGGTGAACGCCGCTGAGCTCCAGAGCGGAGCCCCCGTCGTCTGGGAGGTCACCCTCGCCCCCGCGGCCCAGGACGAGCGCGGGTTCATCAAGCTCGCCCAGGCCTTCGACGCCGACGCCTCGTGGGCCCCGCAGCGCCTGAACGGCGTCGCCCCGACCGACACCATCCGCATCGGCGGCCGGGAGTGGGACGTCTATCGGCCCGGGTCCGCCGGCGCGGAGGCGAACGTCACCTATGCCCTCGGCACCCAGGCCGGCGACGACTACGTGCTTCTCTACGGCTCCCGCTCGGCCGACTCCACCGCCGAGCTCGCGGAGTCGCTCATCCCCCAGATCCGCACCGTCTCGGAGGCCCGATGACCCACCCGCTGACCCCCGCCGCCGCCTGGAAGCAGATGCAGGACGGCAACCGTCGCTTCGTCCGCGACGAGCCCCAGCACCCGAACCAGAACGTCGACCGCCGCAAGGACCTCACCGCGGCCCAGCACCCCGTCGCGACGCTGTTCGGCTGCTCGGACTCCCGCCTGGCCGCCGAGATCATCTTCGACCTCGGCCTCGGCGACCTCTTCGTCGTGCGCAACGCCGGGCAGGTGATCGGCGAGTCGATCGTGGCGAGCCTGGAGTACGCGGTCGCCGTCCTCGAGGTGCCGCTCATCGTGGTCCTCGCACACGACTCCTGCGGTGCGGTGCGCGCCGCCATCGACGGCACCGCCATCGATGCCGACCCGCTCCCCCCGCACATCTGGAAGCTCATCGCGCCGATCGTCCCTGCCGCGCGCAAGGTCCTCGCGGAGAGCGGCGGCGGCACGGTGGCCGACATCGATGCGGAGCTCGTCGGACGCGAGCACCTGCGCAACACCGTCAACGACCTGCTGCAGTCGTCCGAGATCATCAGCAACGCCGTCGCCGAAGGCCGTCTCGGCATCGTCGGCGCCAACTATCGTCTGGCCGAGGGTGAGGCAGCGCCTGTCATCACGGTCGGCATCGAAGCCGAGGGGATCGACCCCGCAACCAAGGAGGGTTCGGAATGACCGACACCGAGTACCGCATCGAACACGACACCATGGGTGAGGTGCGAGTGCCCGTGAACGCGCTCTACGGGGCGCAGACGCAGCGCGCCGTGGAGAACTTCCCGATCTCCGGCAAGGGCCTGGAGTCGACGCAGATCGCCGCACTCGCGCGCATCAAGAAGGCGGCCGCGCTGGCGAACAAGGAGCTCGGCACGCTCGACGGCGCCATCGCCGACGCGATCGCCCAGGCCGCCGACCAGGTCGCTGCGGGCAGCCACGACGGCGAGTTCCCGGTCGACACGTACCAGACCGGCTCCGGCACCTCGTCGAACATGAACATGAACGAGGTCCTGGCGACGCTCGCGAGCCGCATCCTCGGCTCGACCGTGCACCCCAACGACCACGTGAACGCCTCGCAGTCGTCGAACGACGTGTTCCCCACCTCGGTGCACATCGCGGTCACCCAGGCACTCATCGACACCCTGATCCCGGCGCTCGACCACCTCGCCGTCGCGCTCGAGGCCAAGGCGGAGCTCTGGAAGGACGCGGTCAAGTCCGGCCGCACGCACCTCATGGACGCGACGCCCGTCACGCTCGGCCAGGAGTTCGGCGGCTACGCCCGCCAGATCCGCCTGGGCATCGAGCGCGTGCAGTCGGCGCTCCCCCGCGTGGCCGAGGTGCCTCTGGGCGGCACGGCCGTCGGCACGGGCATCAACACGCCGCTCGGCTTCCCGCAGAAGGTCATCGAGCTGCTCGCGGCCGAGACCGAGCTGCCGATCACCGAGGCGAAGGACCACTTCGAGGCGCAGGCGAACCGCGACGGTCTCGTCGAGGCCTCCGGTGCGCTCCGCACCATCGCCGTGTCGCTCACGAAGATCAACAACGACCTGCGCTGGATGGGTTCCGGCCCGAACACCGGTCTCGGCGAGCTGCACATCCCCGACCTGCAGCCGGGATCCTCGATCATGCCGGGCAAGGTGAACCCCGTCGTTCCCGAGGCCGTGCTCATGGTGTGCGCGCGCGTCATCGGCAACGACGCCACGGTCGCCTGGGCCGGCGCCTCCGGTTCGTTCGAGCTGAACGTCGCCATCCCGGTCATGGGCACCGCGCTGCTCGAGTCGATCCGTCTGCTGTCGAACGCCTCGCGGGTGCTCGCCGACAAGACCATCGACGGCCTGCAGGCGAACCTCGACCGCGCCGCCGCCTTCGCGGGCATGAGCCCGTCGATCGTGACGCCGCTGAACAAGCTGATCGGCTACGAGGCCGCCGCGAAGATCGCCAAGCACTCCGTCGCCAAGGGCATCACGGTGCGCGACGCCGTGATCGACCTCGGCTACGTCGAGCGCGGTGAGCTCACGCTGGAGCAGCTGGACGAGAAGCTCGACCTCCTGTCGATGACCCACCCGGGCTGATCCCCACCCGACACGGATGCCGCGAGGACCTCGGTCCTCGCGGCATCCGTCGTCTCCGGCCCCGTCCCGTCTCCGTCCATCTCCGATCCCGTTCTCCGTCGGTCTCGGTTCCTGGCCCGGATGCACGACCACGTTCCGTCTGCACGACGGCATCCCCGGATCAGGACTACCCGTGGCTCCGGATCGTGCAGGTGACTCTTCCTCCACGGATCCCCGGACACCCCGACTCGTCCCCATGACGCCCTTCGGGCCCCGCCGAGACACCGGAGGACGCAGAATCGGCGAATGCTCGATCCCGTCTCGACCCTTCACCGTCTCGGAGGCATCGCCCGCGGCCGCGACCTCGGGGCTTTCGGAATCTCCCGCTCCGCCTTGTCCCGCGCGGTGCGCGCCGGTCGGATCCATCGGGTCCGCGCGGGGATCTTCGCCAGTCACGACCTCGACGCGACGGTGCTCACGGCGGCTGCCCACGGAGGGGCCATCAGCTGCGGCACCGCGCTCCGTGCCCACGGAGTCTGGGTGCTGTCGGAGAGCGATGCACCGCACGTCTGGCTCGGTCGCAACGGCCGCGCGCACCCGCACATCGAGTGCCGGTGCATCCCGCATCATTTCGAGGGACGCACCCGGTTCGGCATCGTGTCTGTCGAGGACGCGCTTCGGCATCTGCACGTGTGCGAGGGCGACGAGGCCTTCTTCGTGTCCTTCGAGTCGGCCTGGCGGCAGGGACTGATCGGGCGGGCCGCACGGGCCCGGATCCGCGCCGCGCTGCCCCGGTCCGCGCGTTGGCTCGTGGACTTCGCCCGTTCCGACGCGGACAGCGGCCTGGAATCCCTCCTCCGCCTCCGTCTCCACATCCTCGACGTGCAGCTCACGACGCAGGTCACGATCTCCGGTGTCGGCCGCGTCGACTTCGTTGTCGACGGTCGCCTCATCATCGAGGTCGACGGCCGCGAGCACCACGGTGCCCCGGCGATGCGCCACCGCGACCTCGCCCGCGACGCCGCCGCCTCGCGACTCGGGTACGAGACGCTGCGCTTCGACTATGCCCAGGTCGTGCACGACTGGCCGACGGTCCAGGCCGCGATCGAGGGTGCCCTGCGTCGGGCGAACGACCGCCTCTGACCACGGCTCCGCCCGCACGACCCCGTTCCATCCGCACGACCCCTCGGGCCGCAGCGGCCGGCCGACAGTGCAGGATCGTGCAGGTGTCGCTACCGACGTCCGAGGGGCCGCGGCACGGATGCACGAGCTGGATACGCCTGTACGGCGGGACACCCCTGATCGACCCACCACTGTCGTCGGATCGTGCATCCGGGAGATCGTGCATCCGACGGGGCCGTGTATCCACCCGCTCGTGGGACGTGACATCTGGACCTCCGGATGCACGAGCCCGACACGGATGCACGATCGAAGAGGCCGGTGGGGCCCACAGCCGGGGCGCGGTCGTGCGGGCGGGACGAGGTCGTGCGGGCGGGCCCGGGTCGTGCAGAGCCCGCCCGACGGCTCGGGTCAGCTGAGTTCGCCGCCCTCCAGGAGGTCGGTGACGAGGGCGGCGATGGCGGAGCGCTCCGAGCGGGTCAGGGTGACGTGGCCGAAGAGACCGTGTCCCTTGAGGGTCTCGATGACGCTCGCGATACCGTCGTGCCGGCCGACGCGGAGGTTGTCGCGCTGCCCGACGTCGTGGGTGAGGATCACGCGCGAGTTCTGGCCCATGCGGCTGAGCACCGTGAGCAGCACGTTCCGCTCCAGGGACTGCGCCTCGTCCACGATCACGAACGCGTCGTGCAGGGACCGTCCCCGGATGTGGGTGAGGGGCATCACCTCCAGGAGCCCGCGCTCGACCACCTCGTCGATGACGTTCCCCGAGACCACGGAGCCGAGGGTGTCGTACACCGCCTGACCCCAGGGGTTCATCTTCTCGCCCTGGTCGCCCGGCAGGTACCCGAGCTCCTGGCCGCCCACGGCGAACAGCGGGCGGAAGACGATGATCTTCTTCTGCTGCTGGCGCTCCAGCACGGCCTCCAGCCCCGCGCACAGTGCGAGCGCCGACTTGCCGGTACCCGCGCGCCCGCCCAGGGACACGATGCCCACCTCGGGGTCGAGGAGCAGGTCGATCGCGATGCGCTGCTCGGCGGAGCGCCCGTGCATGCCGAAGATGTCCCGGTCACCGCGGACGAGCCGGAACTCGCCGTCACCGGTGACCCGACCCAGGGCGGACCCGCGCTCGGAGTGGATGATGAGGCCCGTGTTGACGGGAAGCCCGTGCACGTCCTCGCTGAGCCCGACCTCGCTCTCGTAGAGGTCGCTGATGTCGTCGCCGGAGAGATCGAGGGCGGCGATGCCGGTCCAGCCCGAGTCCACGGCCTGCTCCGCGAGGTACTCCTCGGCACGCAGCCCGAGGGACGCGGCCTTCACCCGCATCGGCAGGTCCTTCGAGACGATGGTCACGTCCTGGCCGTCCTGCGCGAGGTGCATCGCGACGGAGAGGATGCGGCTGTCGTTGTCGCTGAGGCGGATGCCGGCCGGGAGGACCGAGAGGTCGGCGTTGCCCAGCTCGACGCGGAGCGTGCCCCCCTCGCCGACCTCCACCGGGAAGTCGAGGCGGCCGTGCTCGACGCGGAGATCGTCGAGGTGCCGCAGCGCCTGGCGGGCGAAGTACCCGATCTCCGGGTCGTGCCGCTTGCCCTCGAGCTCGGTGATGACGACGACCGGGAGCACCACGGAATGCTCCGCGAACCGGAAGAGCGCCTGCGGATCGCTCAGCAGGACCGAGGTGTCGAGGACGTAGGTGCGCAGATCCTGAGCGGGTTCTGCGGCCGCGGCCTGACTCGGCGTCTGACGGGTGGACTGCTGCGCGATGCTGGTGGACTGCTGCGCTGTACGTGTGGTCACGACCCACTCCCGACCCGGGGATTCCCGGCTATTCGAACGAGTCGACCAGGGGGTCACGAGTCGCGAACCTGAGGCCGACCCGACCGGGCGCCTTGCCCGATGCCTTGAAGGTACGGCCGCCCGAGGGTTTTCCCCGGCCTCGACACGCCAGCGATTCGTTACGGGACGATGAACGATTCCCTGCCGAAGGCCCCGAGCGCCTCGTCGAGCAGACCGAGGGTCTCGGTGTCCGTGCCGGCATGCGGCGCGACGCGGATCGACCCGCCCCGAGCGGTCACGACGAGACCGGCGTTGGCGAGAGCCGCGGCGAGCCGCGCGGGTTCCTCCGGAGCGAGCGCGACGATCCCGGCGCGTTCGCGGGGCTCGCGCGGCGAGGCGACGGCGATCCCATGGCGGTCTGCCGTGGCGATCACCGCGTCCACCTGCGCGGACAGCCGCTCCTCGATGGCCGCGACGCCGGCGTCCCTGACGTCCCGCGCGCCGATCGCGAGCCGGCCGGCCGCGAGGGTGTCCGGCACGCTGATCGTGTAGGCCTTCGCGTCCGGTGCCGGGGCCGGGCGCTCGTCGACGACCAGCCCGGTCGCCGCCGTCCCGGTGATGCCGGAGAGCACGGGCACGATCCGTTCACGCGCCTGCGGCGAGAACCAGGCGAACCCGGTGCCCCGGCCCGCGCGCAGCCACTTGTAGCCGTGCCCGACGACGACGTCCGCGACGCTGTAGTCGGCGTCAATCACGCCGAACGACTGCACGGCGTCGACGATGAGGAGGCGGTCCGGGCCGAGGACGTCCCGCAGCGCGGCGAGGTCGACGCGGTACCCGGTGCGGAAGTCGACGTGGCTGACGGCCAGGGCCACGACATCGTCGTCGAGGACGGCGGCGACAGCGTCGGGGGTGACGCGTCCGTCGTCGGGCGTGATCCAGCGGGGCGTGACCGCGTGCTGTGACGCGGCCGCCGCGCGCTCCAGGGTGAGGCTCACGCTCGGGAACTCCGCAGTGCTCGCGACGACCGCGCCGGAGACCCCGTAGAGCGCGTGCATGAGGCCGTGCGTCGACGACGGCTGCAGCGTGACCTCCGCGGACTCCGCCCCGAGGAGCTCGGCGACGACCTCCTGCGCCTGTCCGATCCGCTCCCCCACGAGCGCCAGCGACGACGGCCGGCCGTTCCCGAGGAGGTCCGCGTCGGCGAAGACCTCGGCACGGACGGAGGGCGACACGGGGCCGAACGCCGCCCAGTTCAGATAGCCGGGCTCCGCGTCGAACGTGCTGAGGTAGTCGTCGAAAGCGCTCACTGCGTCATTGTGCCACGCCCCGCGGCTCCCGGATCAGCGACCGAAGCGGCGGTCGCGGTCGGCGTAGTCGCGGATCGCGCGGAGGAAGTCGACCTGTCGCAGATCGGGCCCGAGCGCCTCGACGAAGTAGAACTCGCTGTGCGCGCTCTGCCACAGCAGGAAGTCGCTCAGCCGCTGCTCGCCGCTCGTGCGGATCACGAGGTCCGGATCGGGCTGGCCGCCCGTGTAGAGGTGCTCCCCGATCATCTCCGGAGTGAGCTGCGCCGCGAGGTCCTCCAGCGTGCCGCCCGACGCCTCGTGTGTGGTGATGATGCTGCGCACCGCGTCGACGATCTCGTTCCGGCCGCCGTACCCGACCGCGAGGTTCACGTGCAGGCCGGTGTGGTCCTTCGTGCGCTCCTCCGCATCGGCGAGCACGCGCGCCAGCTCCGCGGGGAGGATGTCGGAGCGGCCGACGTGCTTGACCCGCCAGTTCCCCTTCTGGGAGAGCGCCTCGGCGAGCTCCGCGATGATCTCGATGAGGTCGGCGAGCTCGGCCGAGTCCCGTTTGCGGAGGTTGTCGCTGGAGAGGAGGTAGAGCGAGACCACACGCACCCCGAGTTCATCGCACCAGCCGAGGAACTCCTGCATCTTGGCGGCGCCTGCACGGTGCCCTTCGGCCGGGGTGTCGAAACCGAGCTGCCGCGCCCACCGGCGGTTGCCGTCGATCATCATGGCGACGTGGTGCGGAACCGAGGCCGGATCGAGGTGGCGACGCAGCCGGCTGGTGTACAGCCGGTACAGCGGTCCCCGTCCCGGGCTCTCGCGTGACATCACCCACCTACGCTACCCTGCCCCGCCCTTCCGCGCCGGTGCAGAACCTGGGGACATGTACGGAGACGGGCATGCGCTCCCGCCTAGAGTGAGCACGTGAGCACTTCCGACCAGACCGGCGCCGACCTCCCGAAGCTGCCGCTGCTCGAAGCGGCAGCCGCCGACGCGGCGACCGAGATCAAACCGACCTGGCGCGGGTGGATCCACGCCGGCACGTTCCCCGTCGCGATCGCCGCAGGCATCGTCCTCGTCACCCTGTCCCAGGGAGCGGCGGCCAAGTGGGCGGCGGTGGTCTTCATGGCCACCTCGCTGCTGCTGTTCGGGAACTCCGCCCTGTACCACCGTTTCAACTGGCGGCCCCGGGTGAAGGGCGTCCTCAAGCGGATCGACCACGCCAACATCCTGCTGCTCATCGCCGGCACGTACACCCCGCTCGCGACCCTGGCGCTGCCGCCGGCCAAGGGCGTCCTGCTGCTGGCCCTGGTCTGGAGCGGGGCCCTGCTCGGCATCCTCTTCCGCGTGTTCTGGATCCACGCGCCGCGTTGGCTCTACGTCGCGCTGTATCTGCTGCTCGGCTGGGCCGCGGTGATGTACATCGTCGACCTGCTCGACGCCAACGTCGCCATGATGGTGCTCGTGATCGTCGGCGGTCTGCTCTACACGGGCGGCGCCATCGTCTACGCGCTGAAGAAGCCGAACCCGTGGCCGGGCCACTTCGGCTTCCACGAGATCTTCCACGTGTGCACGGTCCTGGCCTTCCTCTGCCACTGGACCGCGTGCCTGCTGATCGCCCTGCACCCGCTCTCGCCGTCGCTCGGCGCGCCCTGAGCGGGGGTCAGCGCTCGCGCGGCTCCTCGTCGGGCGCTTCCGGTGCGGTGCGACCCTGGTCCTGGGCGTCTTCGGCGGCGCGGGCGGCCTCCTCCGCGTCGAGCTCCTCGCGCACCTCTTCGCGGTACCGCACCCGGCGGATCCGGCGGTTCATGTCCCAGATCAGCAGGATCACGGCGACGAGCACGATGACGATCACCGCGAAGCCCGCGAAGCCCGGCGTGACCGACTCCGGGGCCACCGTCATCGACGGTGTCGGCATCGGGGTCTCGGAGAGGAAGCGCATGAATCGGCCTTTCGTACGCAGGTCGCATAACCTGGTATCACCAGCCTAACGACCGGAAGACCCCACCTGTGACGACCGCCCTCCAGCTCGACGAACGCTATGGCCGCACCCGCCGCCGCCGGTGGCCGTGGTTCCTCGCCGGGGCCGTCGCGCTCCTCCTCCTCGCGGCCCTCGCGTGGTCCATCGTCGGCCAGTCGCTGAGCTCGGTCGACGCCGATGATCTGGGCTTCGAGCTCGTGGACGAGCACGCCGTCGACGTGCGCTTCCAGGTGACCGGCGTCCAGGGCAAGGACGTCGTGTGCGTGCTCGAGGCCCTCGACGAGGAGTTCGGCGTCGTGGGCTGGAAGATCGTGGAGATCCCGGCGGGAGACGCCCATGCGCTCACCCGTGCGGAGCGCATCCCGACCGTCGCGGAGGCCACGACAGGTTTGGTGAACACCTGCTGGGTCGCCTAGACTGATGCCAGACAGACGACGCCCCGGCACCGTGCCGGGGCGTCTTGGCATATCCCCCGCGGCATCTCGGCGGGATCCCGATAGAAGGAGCTTCGTCATGTCCACCGATGCTCAGGTCCCCTTCCTCACGCAGGAAGCCTACGACCGGCTCGTCGCCGAGCTGGAACACCTCTCCACCGTCGGTCGCGACGAGATCGCCAAGCGCATCGAGGCGGCCCGCGAGGAGGGCGACCTCAAGGAGAACGGCGGCTACCACGCGGCGAAGGACGAGCAGGGCAAGCAGGAGGCCCGCATCCGCACCCTGGAGGCGCTGCTGAAGACCGCCAAGGTCGGCGAGGCCCCCGCCAGCCGGGGCATCGTCGAGCCGGGCACCGTCGTGACCGCGATCGTCGCGGGCGGCGAGGAGGTCTTCCTCCTCGGCAGCCGCGAGATCGCCGCCGCCGGCAGCGACCTCGACGTCTACAGCGAGGCCAGCCCGCTGGGCCAGGCGATCCTCGGCCTCAAGGTCGGCGAGTCCTCGTCGTACGAGGCACCGAACGGCCGCTCGATCAGCGTCGAGATCGTGAAGGTGGAGACCTACACGGGCTGACGCGCCCTCACGAGACACCCCCTCGACCGCCACGGTCGAGGGGGTGTCGCGCGTCCGGGGGTCAGTCCTGGACGACGATGGGGGCGAAGCCGGCGCGACGGAGGGTGTCGAGCGTGTGGGCCGAGTGGTCCGCCCCGCGGGTCTCGACGCTGAGCTCGAGGATGACCTCGCTGATCTGCAGTCCGTGGCCGTGACGCGTGTGCATCGCCTCGATGACGTTCGCTCCCGCCTCCGCGATGAGCTCGGACACGCGGGCCAGCTGGCCGGGACGGTCCGGCAGCGGGATGCGGATCGTCAGGTACCGCCCCGAGGCGGCGAGGCCGTGCGACACCACGCGCTGCAGCAGGAGAGGGTCGATGTTGCCGCCCGACAGCACGGCCATCGTCGTGCCGGTCGCCGACACACGTCCGGAGAGGATCGCGGCGACGCCCGCCGCACCGGCGGGCTCCACGACGACCTTGGCCTGCTCCAGGAGCACGAGCATGGCGCGCGCGAGGTCGTCGTCCGAGACGGTCACCACCTCGTCGACGAGGTCCTTGATGATCTCGAACGGCACAGCTCCCGGGCGCGCGACGAGGATGCCGTCGGCGATGGTCGGGCGCGTGACGATGTCGACCGGCTCCCCGGCCGCGAGCGACGGCGGCACCGCGGCCGCGTTCTCCGCCTGCACGCCGATCACGCGGATCGTCCGTCCGAGCTCGGCGGCCTTGGCCTTGACCGCGGCGGCGACGCCGGCGATCAGCCCTCCTCCGCCGATGCCGAGGACGACGGTGTCGATCTCGGGCGCATCCTCCAGCAGCTCCAGACCGAGGGTGCCCTGCCCGATCACGATGTCCCGGTGGTCGAACGGGTGGATGAGGACGGCGCCGGTGCGTTCCGCGAACTCGGCGGCCAGGCGCAGCGACGTGGCGACGGTCTCCCCCTCGAGCACCACCTCGGCCCCGTAGCCGCGGGTGGCGAGGAGCTTCGGCACGGGGACCCCGAGCGGCATGAAGATCGTCGCGGGGATGCCGAGCGCCTGGGCGGCCAGAGCGACGCCCTGCGCGTGGTTCCCGGCCGAGGCCGCCACGACGCCACGGGAGCGCTCCTCCGCGCTGAGGCGGGAGAGCCGGTACGCCGCGCCGCGGATCTTGAAGGACCCCGTGCGCTGCAGGTTCTCCATCTTCAGCAGCACGGGGGCACCGAGCGCGTCGGACAGCGCCCGAGAGGGCAGCGTCGGGGTGTGCGAGATCACCTCAGCCAGACTTCGAGCCGCGTCCTGGAACTCGGTCAGGCTGGGGACTGCGCTCATCGATTCCTCCGTCTCCGCTCACGCGGAACTGTGCTCCAGATCAGATCTCCACTCGGCCCGACGCCGGTGCGCCAGGATCCCGAGCTGATGGTCACCGCCGCCACGTTCACGAACGCGGCCAGCGGGACGGCGAACAGGGCACCCGGGATGCCCGCGATCATCGCGCCGCCCGCGACCACGAGGACGACGGCAAGGGGGTGCACCTTGACGGCGGAGCCCATCATGATCGGCTGCAGGATGTGGCCCTCGATCTGCTGGACGGCGAGGACGACGACGAGCATCCAGAGGGCGATCCACGGCCCGTTGTAGACGAGCGCGAGGAAGACGGCCACGGCACCGGTCACCACCGCACCGACGATGGGGATGAACGAGCCGAGGAACACGAGAACGGCGACGGGCAGCGCGAGCGGGACCTGGAGCAGGAAGGCGCCGAGGCCGATGCCGATCGCGTCGATCGTCGCCACGAAGAGCTGCGTCCTGGCGTAGTTGACGATCGTCGTCCAGCCGTTGCGCGCGGCGCCGTCGACGGCGGGGCGGGCCTTCCGGGGGAAGATGCGCAGGGTCCAGCGCCAGATGCCGGCGCCGTCGGCGAGGAGGCAGATGAGGATGAACAGCGACAGCAGCGCGCCGGTGGCGACGTGCCCGACGGTCGTGCCGATCGCGAGGGCCCCCGTCCAGAGGACCTGAGCCTGCTCGCTGATGAAGTCGAGGCCCTGCTGCAGGTAGTTCGCGATCTGCGTGTCCGACAGGTTCAGCGGACCGTCGTGCAGCCACACCTGGAACTGGTCGAAGGCCTCGGTCGTGCGCTGCTGCACGTCCGGGAGCTGGGCGCGCACCTGCCAGACCACGAGCCACATCAGCCCGGTGACGATGGCGATCGTGCCGATGAGGGAGACAGCGATCGCGAGCCAGCGCGGGAATCCGTGACGCAGCATCCAGGAGAACGCCGGCCACAGCAGGGCGGTGATGAGGATGCCCACCATCAGCGGGATGACGAGGAGCTTGAGCAGCATCACCAGCCAGATGAAGACGCCGGCCGCCGCTGCGATGAGCAGCAGGCGCCAGGCGTAGCTCGCCGTGATGCGCAGGGGCAGCGGCACCGCCTCGTCGGCTTCGGTGGTCACGGTCCGATCGGTCACCACGGGGCGCGGACGGAACAGATCGCGCAGCCGGGGTCGCTGGTCCTCGCTCATCGCCTCAGTCTACGGTCATGCCGTATGCCGTTCGACGCATCCTGCACGCCACAACGATGTCGGAGAGCGGGGATACGCTGGCGGCGTGACCGACACCCTCAGTCCCGCCCAGGCACGACGGATCGCCCTCGCCGCTCAGGGCTTCACCCGCGCACGCCCGGCCACCGTCTCCGGTCGCCATCTGCACCGGGTGATGGACCGGCTCGGCGTGCTGCAGATCGACTCGGTCAACGTGTTCGCCCGGTCGCACTACGTCCCGCTGTTCTCCCGGCTCGGCGCCTACGATCCCGCACTCCTCGACCGCCTCTTCCTGTCGCGCACGACGCACTATGTGGAGTACCTCGCCCACGAGGCGACCTTCATCCCCGTCGAGGACTGGCCCCTGTGGCGGTTCCGCATGGACGACTTCCGGCGGCGCTGGTCCGCGGAGGACTCCTGGCTCCGAACGAACGCCCGGACGGTGCAGTGGGTGCAGGACGAGCTCCGTGCGCGCGGACCGCTCCGCCCGGTCGACCTCCGTGCCGACGCCCCGCGCGAGCGCGGCACCTGGTGGGACTGGGACGAGGTCAAGCTCGCCCTCGAGCATCTGTGGCGCACGGGCGACGTCGCTGTGAGCGGGCGCCGGGGGTTCGAGCGCACCTACGCCCTCGCCGAGCAGGTCATCCCCGAGCGCATCCGGTCCCGCGAGATCCCGCGCGAGGACGCCATCCGCGAGCTCGTCCGACGCGCCGCGCGGTCCAGCGGCGTCGGGACGGCGGCCGACCTGGCCGACTATTACCGCCTCCGCGACCGTGCCGCGGTGACCGGGGCGATCGCCGACCTCGTCGACGCCGGGGAAGTGCAGCCCGTGACCGTCCGCGGCTGGGAGCGGGGTGGCCGGCCCCTCCCCGCCTGGCGGCATCGCGACGCAGTTCTTCCGCGCCGGGTCGAGACCGCCGCCCTGCTGACTCCGTTCGATCCGGTGGTGTGGTTCCGGGAACGCGCGCTGCGGGCTTTCGAGCTCGACTACCGCATCGAGATCTACGTGCCGGCGGCGAAGCGCCGCTACGGCTACTACTCGCTGCCCGTGCTCGTCGGCGACCGGATCGTGGCGCGGGTCGACCTCAAGGCCGACCGCGGCACGTCCACGCTGCAGGTGCAGTCGGCGTGGTGGGAGCCGCAGGCGCGTCCCGGCGACGCCGAGGCGATCGCGGCGGAGCTCCTCCGCGCCGCGCGGTGGCAGGGTCTCGAACAGGTGTCGGTCTCCGGATGGGGCGATGCGACCGCTGCCGTCCACACCGCGCTCGCCTCCACCGCCCCGGACACGGTGCGTCGTCACGTCCACGTCCGGGAGGCCGTCGCGTGACCCGTCGTCGCTGGTGGCTCCTGGGCGGTGTCGTCGTGGCCGTCGCTGTCGCGGGGGCGGTGTGGTGGGGGCTGTCCGCGCTCCGCTCGCCGACCGCGGAGGACGCAGCGCTGGCCTATCTCCGGGCGCTGGAGTCGGGCGATCCCGAGGCGGTCGCGGCGACGGGGACCGCGGTGTCCGACGCCGCCCTCACCGCGTTCGCCGGAGCCTCGTCGACCATCGCGGACGCCGAGGTCACCGCTGTGCGTGAGGGAGACGGTGACGCGTCCGCGACGGTGCGCTTCCGACTCGACGGGGACGAGCACCAGGCGCGCGTCCGGCTGACGCCGGAGAGCGGCCGCTGGACCGTCGACGCCTCCGGACTCGGTGCCCTCCGCGCCACGACGACGATCGGGACGGCGGTCCAGGTCGGCGATGCGGTCCTCCCGGTGACCGAAGACACCGCTCTGCTCCCTGGCGTGTACCCGGTCGCGGCCGCGCCGCGGGCGCTGCTGGCCGGCACGACCGAGGCCGTCGTCCTCCCCGGCGACGACGCCACCGCACGCGTGACCGCCGAACTCCGCCCGGAGGCGACGGAGGCCGCGCAGACGCAGCTCGACGGCTACCTGGAGACCTGCACCGCCGAGGGCCACGCGATTCCCGACAACTGCGGCATCCGGATCCCGTGGGGCACGGAGTTCCGGGACGTCTCCCACGTGGCGTTCCGCGTCGAGCGGTTCCCTGCGGTGACGCTCTCCGCCGGCGGGTTCACCGCGGACGACGGCATCCTCGAGGCGACCGTTACCGGCACCGGCCAGGACGGCGCCGCGCGCACCGTCACCTACCGCAGCACCGCGTGGAGCGTGCGCGGTGGCGTGGATATCACCGCAGACGAACTCGCCCTCACCGTGTGGTGAGGGCGAGGATCAGAACTGCACGCGCGGCGGCTCGGAAATGGCGCCGCTGTCGGCGACCTCGAAGAACTCGCGCTCGGTGAAGCCGAGTCCCTTGGCGAAGAGGTTGTTGGGGAACACCTTGATCTTGGTGTTGAGCTCGCGGACGCCGCCGTTGTAGAAGCGCCGCGCGGCCTGGATCTTGTCCTCGGTGTCGACGAGGGCCTGCTGCAGCTGGAGGAAGTTCTGGCTGGCCTGCAGCTGCGGGTAGGCCTCGGCCACCGCGAAGAGGCTGCGCAGGGCCTGCTGCAGGTGCCCCTCGGCGATCCCCGCCTCGCCGGGGCTGCCGGCGGAGAGGGTCTCGGCGCGGGCGCGGGTGACGTTCTCGAACACCGCCTTCTCGTGCGAGGCGTAGCCCTTGACCGTCTCGATGAGATTCGGGATGAGGTCGGCTCGGCGCTTGAGCTGGACGGTGATGCCGCTCCAGGCTTCGTCCACGCGGACGTTCAGCTGCACCAGCGAGTTGTACGTCGCCCAGAGATAGACGCCGACGAGCAGGATCACCCCGACGACGATCAGTACCGGCACGAGCCATTCCATCAGTGCCCCACCCTTTCCCGTATTTCTCTCATCCTAGACGCGGTGCCTGCACGTGGACTGGGGATGCGACGGACCAGCGCCCCCGATCAGCGTCCCAGCACCCGCTCCAGATAGCGGTTCGTGAAGCGGCGATCCGGATCGAGGCGGTCGCGCAGCGCCACGAAGTCGTCGAAGCGGGGGTAGCTCTCCCGCAGCGTCTCCCTGGTCATGGTGTGCAGCTTGCCCCAGTGCGGGCGGCCGCCGTGGGCCCGCATGATCTCCTCGACCGCACCGAAGTACGCCGTCGGGTCCGCGCGCCAGTACCGGTGCACCGCGATGTAGGCGCTGGGGCGGCCGTACGCGGTGGAGAGCCAGCGGTCGTCGGCGGCAGCGAAGCGCACCTCCACGGGGAACTCGATCCGCCAGCCGCGCTCGGCGATGAGCTCCTGGAGGGCGCGGAACGCGGGCACCACCTCGGCCGCCGGCAGCGCGTACTCCATCTCGCGGAAGCGCACGGTCCGGCTCTGGGTGAGCACGCGATTCGAGAGGTCGGTGTACTCACGGTCGCCGGTGAGCCGCACCGCGAGCCGGTTGAACGGCGGCGTGATCGCCGGCACCGCCTGTCCCGCCGCGCAGACGACGCGATAGACGCCGTTCGCGAGCAGGGTCTCATCCACCCACCGGCCCACGACCGGGAGCGGCCTCCGTCGCGTCGATTCCGGCAGACGCGACTGCCGCTTGGTGAGCGCGACGTCGGTATGCGGGAACCAGTAGAACTCGAAATGGTCGGCGGCGGGGACGCGTTCGTCGATCGTGCCGAGCACCTCGTCCAGCGGCAGCGGCTCGTCGACCGCATGCATCACGAACGTGGGCACGCACTGCAGGGTGACCTCGACGATGATGCCGAGCGCGCCCAGCCCCAGAGCGACCGCGGGCAGGAGCTCCGGACTGTGCGCCTCGTCGATGCGGAGGAACTCCCCGTCGGCGGTGATGAGGGTCACCCCGACGACCTGGGTGGCGAGTCCGCCGAAACCGGCGCCGGTGCCGTGCGTGCCCGTGGAGATCGCACCGGCGATGGACTGGCGGTCGATGTCGCCGAGGTTCTCCATCGCGAGGCCGTAGCGGGCGAGCAGCCCGGGGATGCGGTGCAGCCGGGTACCGGCGAGGAGCGTGACCCGTCCGCTCGCGACGTCCGCGGACACGAGCCCCTGCAGGTCGTCCAGTTCCAGGAGCACACCGGGGGCGATGGCGATCCCGGTGAAGCTGTGACCGGCGCCGACGGCTTTGACCGTGAGCCCCTGTCGCACCGCTGCCCGCACCGCACGCTGCACGCCCTCGGGGCTGCGCGGGCGCTCGACCCGCACGGGGCGCACGGACGCCGACCGGCCCCAGTTCTGCCAGGTGCCGCCGATTCTCGTCACAGGAACGCCTTCCCCTCGCCGCGGTACGTCGGCAGCTCGTCCACGACCTCGTCGCCGGACACGAGCTGGTACGCGGCGATGCGCTCGGCCGGCTCGCCGCTCTTGGCGTGACGGAACCAGACACGATCGCCGACGCCGAGCGTCGCCGCTGTCGGCCCCTGCAGCGGCGTCTGCACCTCGCCGGCAGCCTCTCGCGGAAGCGTGCGGAGGTTCGCCGGCCACACCGGGCGCGGCTGTCGCGAGGCCAGCGCCGGACCCGAGGCGATCCAGCCGCCGCCCAGCACCGTGGCGATGTCGGCAGCGGGACGGCGCACGACGTCGAAGGCGAAGGCCGCGGCCGGCGCCGGGTGGAAGGACCGGTACCCGTCGAACAGGTGTCCGCCGAGCAGACCGCTGCCCGCGCTGGCCTCGGTGAGCGACTCGTCGCTGCCGCTGAACTCCAGGGATCCGGTGCCCCCGCCGTTGAGGAACTCGAGCGGCGTCACGGCGCCGACCGCGGCGACGATCGCCGCCCTTCGCTCCCGCAGCTCCTCGCGCGAGCGGGCCTGGACGCGACGGATCAGCGGTCCATCGGGACCGGCATCGCCCTGTCCCGCGATCTGGGCGTCGTACATCTGCAGCCCCACGAGGCGGAAGCCGGGGCGTGCGACGACCGTCCGCGCGAACGCGGCGACCTCCCCGGCGGAGAAGAGGGCCGATCGGCGGACGCCGATGTGACCGAGCAGCGCGGATCGCCAGGACGCGTCGACGTCGATGGCCACGCGAAGCTCGGGGCGCGCGGACGGGGCCACCACGCTGTCGACGAGGTCCAGGTGCACGGGGTCGTCGATCATGAGCGTGATGCGCTGCGCCGCCTGCTCGTCGGCGCACAGCCGTTCGATGCCCGCGCGGTCCACGGTCGGGTAGCCGAGGACGATGTCGTCGTGGGTCTCCGCGAGCCAGAGCGCCTCCTCCAGCGTGAACGCGAGGATCCCGCGGAAACCCGGGAGTCGCAGCACGGCATCCAGGACCGCACGCACCCGCACCGACTTCGACGCCACGCGGATCGGCAGACCGCCGGCACGGACGAGCAGGTCCATGGCGTTGTAGCGCAGCGCTTCGCGATCGATAACCGCCACGGGCGCCGGAAGGTGCCCGGTCGCGGCCGACAGGCGCGGCCAGTAGCGGCCCGGGTCCTCCCATTCGGGGGCGACCGCGGGGCCACCCGGGACGGGGCTCAGTTCGTCGGTGAGGTCGAGCACTCCCCCACCCTACGGCCTGAGCCCCGCCGGGTCACGACCCCGCCGACGATAGGCTGGCGGCGCAGCCCCCGTAGCCCAATGGCAGAGGCAGGCGACTTAAAATCGCCTCAGTCTGGGTTCGAGTCCCAGCGGGGGCACCGTCAGCGGCCGAGGATGTCGCCGATCCCGGGGATACCGAGATCGCCGAGCCGCTCCCCCCAGCCGGTCGCCGTCTCGCCGAGACCCGAGACGGCCTCGCCGGCCGAGCCGAGCATCTCGTCGGCGCCGCCGGCCAGCGCGTCGATGTCGACGCCGGAGGCGAGCGCATCCAGGTCGATGCCCTGCGCCAGCGCGTCGAAGTCCACCCCGAGCCCCGCCGCCTGTTCCAGGAGCGGTGCGGCCACGGTGCTCACGACGGCTCCGCCGGCCACCACGCCGAGGAGACCGACCGCCGCGCCGCCCGCCGCGACCGCGGCCCCGCCGCCGCGGGCGCGGGAGAGGAGTCCGCGCAGGCGGCCGGGCTGCATCGCCTCGGCCCGTCCGGCCGCGCGGGCCAGGTCGTCCGCAGACGACGAGCGCGGTCGCTCCTCCACCGGGAGCTCCGCCCGCATGCGGGCGTCGACGTGCGCGCGCTGCGACGGCGTGAGGCGCGCGAAGGCCTCGCGATGGATCTGCTCGATCCGATGCGGATCCGCTGTCTGCAGGAGGTAGTCGTACCGGGCGATGGCCGCGCGGTCCGCCGCGGAGACGTCCGACGCACCACCGGACGCGGGAGCGGGCAGCGGGGCGTACGCCCCTGCGGCGGATGCTCGTCCGGCGGGAGGGGTGGGCGCCGGGGACGCGGGAGGAGGCGCGGTCGGGCGCTGCCCCTGAGGATCGGTGCCCCGCACGGCGTCGACCGCGCCGCGGATCATCCCGCTCCAGTCGGTGGAGGCACGCGCGCCCTCGCCGCCGCGCACCCCGGGGCTTCCCCCCTTCGCGTCGATGGCGTCGGTGGCGAGGCGGATCAGGCGGGAGAGCTTTGACATGGGGGTCCCTTCGTGGGACGGACCGCCGTTCTCCGCGACCTCTGTCGACGCAAGGTTCCGGGCAGCCCGCGATTCGGGTGCCAAGGTCTCCTCCACCCTCGCGGGCCAGCGGGCCGGGGCACGATGACATGCCCGTCATGACGACGTCGCTGCAGACGGGAGTACTCCCCTTGCGGTCGACACGCTAGCGAGGCGGCCTATGGATCGGCTCCACGCGCGGCCGGGGAGGCGCCGTGCCCAGGATCGCGGTCATCTCGTCGTACAGCACCCGGAAGGCGTCGCGGAGCTCTGCGGCACCATCCGGTCGACTCGCAGCCGGGACCGCCTCCGCCAGCGTCCCGAGGGCGAGAGTCGCCGCGGCCTCCCGCGCCACCGCCGTGCCGAACTCATCGGACGGCCGGCCCCACCCCGCGGCGAGGAGGAGCTGGTCGCGCAGCACTCCCGCCACCCCGAGGAGCACGGCCGCTGCGCGGAGATGGCTGCGGGCCACCTCCGTGCCGAGAAGGCGTTCCTGCATCACTCGTGCGAGCCGTCGGGCGTGCGGCGTCGGCACCTCCCGGCGTGTGCGGAGACGCCAACCATCCGGCGTGCCCGGCACGGACTCGTACGACAGCGGCTCGCCGTCCCGGAGATGGACCACCGGGATCGACGACGGCGACACGAGCGACGGCCGCCGCCACCAGTCCGCCGGCGCCATCGCCGCAGACAAGAAGGCGGTGGCCGGAGCGTGCGCCCCCGCCCCTTCGAGCTGCACGAGATCGGCCGTGCTCGCGAGCAGGCTGAGGCCCTGTTCCGCCGCGAACCGCTGCAGCAGCAGCCCGACGGGCTCGAGATCGCCACCCGGGACGGAACGCGCGAACTCCGCCGCCTCGGGAATCGGCAGCACGACGGCGACGGACGACGGATCGGGGCCCGGCGGCACGAACCACGAGCACCCGGAGAACGCCGCCACCCGGGACGCATGCGAGGCGTAGCCGTCACTGCGGGTGAAGAGCCTCAGGACCGCCCGAGGCTGCGCGGCGACGGCTTCCTGCACCTGGGCGAGAAGGTGAGGGTGCGGGCGCACCGCAGCGTCGAGGACGAGATGATGCGTGGCTCGTCGCGTCCAGGGCCGCCATGCCGCGGCGCCCGTCGGGCAGATGCGGACGGGAGCGCCGTCGAGCCGTGCCGCGAGCTGTGCCGCATGCGCGTCCTCGCCCGGACCCGTCCGGATCGACACACTGACGGTCGGTGATTCTCCCCCGTGCGCGCTCACCGGACCTCCTCCCCGCATCGGGGGTGCCTCGCACACACCCCTCCTGAGCACCCCTGCGAGCGTACAATGTGAGATGTTACGCGACCAACTCCCGTCCCCGGTCAATAGGAGAAGGCCCTGGCGCTCACGCGCTCAGGGCCTTCTCCTCAGAACCGGACGGTCACTTCGCCGCAGCGGTCTCCGCGGAGTCCTTCGCAACGGAGGCCGGAGCCTTCTTCGCTGCGGGCCGCTTGGCGGCCGGCTTCTTGATCTCAGACGGCGTCTCCGCCGCGGGCGCAGCGGCCGGCTTCTCAGCGGCCGGCGCCTTGGCGGCCGGGGTGGCGTCGGCGGGTGCCGCGGGACGCGGGCGGGCGGCGAACTCCTCGAAGACGTAGCGAGGGTTCTGCACCGTCTGCAGGTTCACGAGGTCGCGGCCCAGCCACAGGTTGTTCCACCAGCCCCAGAGCACGCGCCACTTGCGCTCCCACGTCGGCATGGCCAAGCCGTGGTAGCCGCGGTGCGCGAGCCAGGCGATGAAGCCCTTCAGCGCGATCTTGCCGGACTGGAAGACGCCGTTGTACAGGCCGAGGCCGGCGACGGCACCGAGGTTCTTGTGGAAGTACTCCTTGGGGGTCTCCCCGCGGAGCACCGCGACGAGGTTCTTCGCCAGGAGCTTCGCCTGCCGGACGGCGTGCTGCGCGTTCGGGACGCAGAATCCGCCGACGCCGCCGCCCGAGAGGTCGGGAACGGCCGAGACGTCGCCCGCGGCCCAGGCACCCTCGACGAACGCCTCGGGGGTACCGACGCGCAGGTCGGCACGGGTCTGGATGCGACCGCGCTCCTCGACGGGCAGGTCGCCGCCGCGCACGACGGTCGGGTTGGCCATGACGCCCGCGGTCCAGACGATGACGTCCGTCGGGATGACCTCGCCGGTCGACAGCTCGACGTTGCCGTCGATGGCACCGGTGACCTGGGTGTCGAGGTGAACGTTCGCGCCGCGCGTGGCGAGGTCCTTCAGGACCCACTCGCTCGTCTTCAGCGAGACCTCGGGCATGATGCGGCCCATGGCCTCGATGAGGTGGAAGTGCGTGTCGTCGAAGGTCAGCTGCGGGTACTTGCTCACCAGCGACGAGGCGAGCGAGCGGAGCTCGGCGAAGACCTCGATGCCCGCGAAGCCACCGCCGACGACGACGACGGTCAGCAGGCGGTCGCGCTCGGGGCCAGCCGGGAGGGAGGCGGCCTTGTCGAAGTTCGACATGACCTTGTCACGGATGGCGACGGCCTCTTCGATCGTCTTGAGCCCGATGGCGTTGTCGGCGATGCCGGGGATCGGGAACGTGCGCGAGACGGCGCCCGCGGTGACGACGATCTGGTCGTACGCGAACTCGTACGGCTCGCCGACGGGCGGCGTGATGGTGGCGACCTTCTGCGCGTGGTTGATGTTCGTCACCTTGGCGGTGAGCACGTGCGTGCGCTTCAGGTGACGGCGGTGCGCGACGACGGAGTGCCGGGCCTCGATCGATCCGGCGGCGACCTCCGGGAGGAACGGCTGGTACGTCATGTACGGCAGCGGGTCGACCATGGTCACGTCGGCCTCGCCCTTGCGCAGATGCTTCTCGAGCTTCCACGCGGTGTAGAAACCTGCGTACCCTCCGCCGACGATCAGGATCTTGGGCACAGTGCTGTTCTGAGGCACAGAAGAACTACTCCTCGGAGTCGGGATTGTGGCGTACGGGAACGCGCGCCGATCGGATGCGCCGGGCAGCTGCGGTGACGCCAAGCGCTACCAGGATACCAGGGACCGTGAGGGCGATGAGCGGCAGGGTACCGTAGCGCAGGGAGTCGGCGCTGGGAAGCAGCGGTGAACCGGGGTCGGTGGGGGCATCCGCGTCGGGCAGCGGCGGCACCTCCACGGGGGCGAGCGACGGCTCGGGCGTGGGCTCGCTGTCGGCGCGGCGGTACAGCCGCACCCACTCCGCGAGATCGCCCATGGGGTTCTCGCTCACGGACGGCAGGTTCGCCGAGATCGCCGCCTCCGCGTCCACCAGGCCGAAGCCGTACAGCGGATCGCGCGGCTTCTTCGCATCCGCCACCGGCATCGCCGTCTTGATGATGCGGTTGATGACGTCGTTCGCG
This sequence comes from Microbacterium sp. CFSPD4_SD4, assembly GCF_057364585.1. Taxonomy (NCBI): domain Bacteria; kingdom Bacillati; phylum Actinomycetota; class Actinomycetes; order Micrococcales; family Microbacteriaceae; genus Microbacterium; species Microbacterium sp. CFSPD4_SD4. Next base: position 4,256 of record NZ_JBNFOC010000010.1, on the reverse strand, counting down.
GAGATGTCGGGGTGCGCCGAGCGGATGAGCGCCGCGACGCCGGCGACGATCGGAGCCGCGCCGCTGGTCCCGCTCCAGGAGACGACCTCGCCGTCCGCCGACACCCCCAGCAGGCCCTCGCTCGGCGCCGAGATGCCGATGGTGATGCCCTGCGTCGAGGCCTCGATGCTCGCGGTGCCGGTCTGGTCGACGCCGCCGACCGTGAGCACGCCGGGGATCGTGGCGGGCGCGCCGATGATGTTCGTGCCGCTCCCCCGGTTGCCGGCCGCGACGACGACCACGACGTCGTGCTCGAACGCGTAGAGGAAGGCGTCGTCCCAGCTCTGATCCCAGTCGAGCGTGTTCGTCGTGAACGACAGGTTGATGATGTCGGCGCCGTGGTCGACAGCCCAGCGGATGCCGGTGGCCACCTGCTCGGTGAACGGCACCGCCGCGGCGGCGCCGAACCCCACGGAGATCGAGAGAAGCTCCGCCTCGGGCGCGACCCCGATCATGCCGGTGCCGTCGGCTTTGCCGCGTCCTGCCGCGAGGGACGCCACCCACGAGCCGTGATTGCCGTCGACGGCGCCGAGCGGCGTGCGTCCGTCCGGCGTCCCGGCTCCGGACACGTCCGTCCCCCCGACGACCGCCTCGTCGAAGACCTGCGGCACCTTGCCGATGCCCGTGTCGATGACGGCGATCGTGACGCCCTCCCCGCGGGTCGTCTGCCAGGCGTCGCGGATGCGGGCACCGTCCAGCCAGTACTCCGCCGCCCGCACCGGATCGGCCGGGTCGTCGGCGACCGGAGGTGGCGTCGGCGTCGGCGTCGCCGTGGAACCGAGGAGCAGGACGGATGCCGCCACCGCCACGAGGGCGACGGCGCCGCGCAGCATCCGCCGCCGCGTCATGCCGAACGTGCCGGATCGTCGCGGAGCGCGGCGCCGGGCTCTTCGCAGCGGCAGACCTCGGGAGACCACGAGCTGCGGGCCAGCGCGGCATCGCCGATCGGGTTCACACCGGCTCCCGCCGCCAGGGCGTGGCCGGCGAGGGCGTGCAGGCACTTCACCCGGGTGGGCATGCCTCCGGCGGAGATCCCGTCGATCTCGGGCACCTCGCCGAACTGCGCACGGTCGGCGAGGTACGCCTCGTGGGCGGACCGATACGCGGCGGCCACGGTCTCGTCCTCCGCGAGCATCGCCGCGAGCTCGGGCATGACCTGGTTCGCCTCGAGCGTCGACATCGCGGCGGTCGCCGCCGGATGCGTGAGGTAGTAGAACGTGGGGAACGGCGTGCCGTCGGGCAGGCGCGGGGTGGTGGCCACCACCGTGGGGTTCCCGCACCGACAGCGGGCCGCGATGCCGACGACACCGCGGGCGGGGCGTCCGAGCTGGGTCGAGACGACGGCGAGCTCGGCGGAGGTGGGCGCGGGGAACGGCGGGGTGGTCACCCCACCAGCGTAGGGGAGCCGTCCGGGAGGATGCTCGGAGCCCGGGTTCAGCCTGCGGGGACGGCGGTGTCGCTCAGTCCCGCGGAGACGAGGGTGCGCAGCAGCTGCGGCATCCAGTCGGCGGGCTTCTCCTCGAGGGTGTCGCTCACCGGCTCCTGCTCGCGCGGGAGGGTGGAGGGATCGAGGTCGTTGTCGATGAGGTACACGACCTCGCCCGGCTTGACGTAGTACAGGCGCTCACGGGCCTGGGTCGTGATGTACGCGGGGTCGTCCCAGCGCTCGCGCTCCGCGGTCAGCGCGGCGATCTCGTCCTCGCTCACCTGCACGGACTGCTCCAGCGCCGCGATCTTCTGGCGCTGGTCGATGAAGGTGCCCAGCGTGGGCACGAGCACCCAGGCTCCCAGCACCACGAGGGAGAGCATGATCACGGAGAAGGCCGAGAGCCGCATGCCCGAGGCCCACTCGCGCACGTCCACGCGGGGTGCGGCGGGGGCGCCGCTCCGCGGCTGTCGCGACGAGGACGTCGAGCGAGGCGTCGCCGCCCCGATCGACGGCGAAGGAGGAGCCGGTCGTCGTGCCACGGCTCCTCCTTCGTGTCAGCCGCCATCCGGGCGGCGCGGTCGTGCCGCGGATGCGGCGTGGTCGCTGTCGCGGGCGCTCAGCCCTGGTAGCGCGGGAAGGCGGAACGGCCGGCGAAGACCGCCGCGTCGCCCAGCTCCTCCTCGATGCGCAGCAGCTGGTTGTACTTCGCGACGCGCTCGCTGCGCGCCGGGGCACCCGCCTTGATCTGGCCGGCGTTCGTGGCGACCACGAGGTCGGCGATCGTCGTGTCCTCGGTCTCACCCGAACGGTGCGAGAGCATCGCCGTGTAGCCCGAGCGCTGCGCGAGGCTTACGGCGTCGAACGTCTCGGTGAGCGTGCCGATCTGGTTGACCTTCACGAGCAGCGAGTTGGCGACGCCGCGCGTGATGCCGTCGGCGAGACGCTGCGGGTTGGTGACGAACAGGTCGTCGCCGACCAGCTGCACCTTCGAGCCCAGGGCCTCGGTGAGGTGCTTCCAGTTGTCCCAGTCGTCCTCGGCGAGCGCGTCCTCGATCGTGACGATCGGGAAGTCGTTGACGAGCCCGACGTAGTACTCGGTGAGTGCGGCGGCGTCCCAGTCCTTGTTGTCGAGACGGTAGACGCCGTCCTTGAAGAACTCGGTCGCGGCGACGTCGAGGCCGAGGGCGATGTCGGTGCCGGGCGTGAAGCCGGCCTTCTCGATCGCCTTGACGAGGAAGTCGAGGCCCTCGCGGTTGCTGGGCAGGTCGGGGGCGAAGCCGCCCTCGTCGCCGAGACCCGTCGCGTAGCCGGCGGCCTTCAGCTCCGCGCGCAGCACGTGGTAGGTCTCCACGCCCCAGCGCAGCGCCTCGGAGTAGGTCTCCGCGCCGATCGGGGCGAGGAAGAACTCCTGCATGTCGATGCCGTTGTCAGCGTGCTCTCCGCCGTTGATGACGTTGAACAGCGGCACGGGCAGCACGTGCGCGTTCGGACCGCCGAGGTAGCGGAACAGCGGCAGGTCGGCGGAGTCCGCGGCGGCCTTCGCGACCGCGAGGCTCACGCCGAGGATGGCGTTGGCGCCGACGCGCTTCTTGTTGTCCGTGCCGTCGACCTCGATGAGGATCTCGTCGACGATGCGCTGCTCGCTCGCCTCCACGCCCTCGATGGCCGGCCCGAGCTCGTCGATGACCGCCTCGACGGCCTTGAGCACGCCCTTGCCGCCGTAGCGGCTCTTGTCGCCGTCCCGCAGCTCGTACGCCTCGAAGGCGCCGGTCGAGGCACCGGAGGGGACGGCGGCGCGCTGCACGATGCCGTCGTCGAGGAGCACCTCCACCTCGACGGTCGGGTTTCCGCGCGAGTCGAGAATCTCGCGTGCGCCTACAGCCTCGATCAGTGCCACTGATGTGCTCCTTGCTCAGGATGGAAGGGTGTGTGGAGCGTCGTCGATCCGCGCCCAGTCTATCCCCGGCGTCGGACCGCACCCGGAGACGAGCCGGGGGGATCCGCCCGCGTCAGACGACGAGGGCGAGCGCGATGCCGTCCCATCCCTTGATCCCGACCGTCTGCAGCGCCGTGGCGTCGAAGCGCGGGTCCTCCCCGAGCATCCGCAGCCCCGCGCGGGTGCCGTTCACCTTGGGGTCCGTCGAGTCGTCGCGGACGATCTCGCCGTCGCGGCCGATGTTGTCGAGCACGACAACGGTGCCCGGGCGACCGAGCTTCGCGGCCCAGTCCAGGTACACGGTGTTGGACTCCTTGTCGGCGTCGATGAAGACGAGGTCGAAGGCGCCGGCGAGGGTCGGCAGCACGTCGGCTCCGCGACCGATCCGGATGTCGACGCGGTCCCCCACTCCGGCCGCGTCGATGCTCGCCCGGGCGACGGCGGCGTTGTCCGCCTCCGCCTCGATCGTCACGACCTGTCCCGCCGGTCCGACGGCGCGGGCCATCCAGATCGTCGAGTAGCCTCCGAGGGTGCCGATCTCCAGCACGCGGCGGGCGCCGCTCATCCGCACGAGGAGATTCAGCAGCTTCCCCGCGACCGGCGCGACCTCGATCTCGGGCAGCCCCGCCGCGCGCTGCGCCTCCAAGGCCGACGCCAGGGCCGGGTCCGGACCCACGAGCATGTCGGCGAGGAAGGTGTCGGCGCGTGCCCAGGCGGCGGGAGTGGATTCCATGTGCTCAGCCAACCCCCGGCGCCGGCCGGCCGTCAAGCGTCGGCGGGGTCGGCGGGTGCGGCGGCGCGGCGGCGAGCTCCGGCTGGCGGCGGAACTGCCCGTGAGCACGAGGACGAGGG
>NZ_JBNFOC010000009.1:0-113413 GCF_057364585.1 Microbacterium sp. CFSPD4_SD4 | reverse complement strand
CCGTGTGCCTTTGGCAGTCGTCACTCACCCGGTCCCAGGGCTCGTCGGTCGCGCCCCACCCGGGGTCCCCGCGCTTCGACAGGCTCAGCGACCCACATCTGGGTCCCTGAGCCTGTCGAAGGGCCCTCCCCCTCACCAGAAAGGACGCCTCATGCTCCAAGGCGCCATCGCCGGTCTCGCCGCCGGCGGCCTCTACGCCGTCCTCGGCGTCTGCCTCACCCTCATGTCGCGCCTCGTGCGCGTGGTGAACTTCGCCCAGGCCGCGACCGGCATGTTCGGGGCCTTCACCGCCGTGTGGTTCGTCCGAGAGATCGGGCTGCCCATCTGGCTGGGCTCGATCCTCGGCGTCCTCGTCGCGGGCGTGCTCGCCGCGGCCATCGGGTTCATCGCCGCGACCTGGCTGTCTGAGGCCTCGACGACGACCCGCTCGGCCATGACCGTCGGTCCGCTCCTGCTGCTCATCTCGCTGTCGTTCATCCTGTTCGGCAACAAGCCGCAGCCGTTCACCCCGATCATCGCCGGCCCCGCGTTCTCCTTCGGCGGCGTGGTGATCAGCCAGGTCACCGTCGCGACGGTGGCGATGGCCGTCGTCACCGCCGTCGCCGTCCGCATCGTGCTGCGCCGCACCCGGGTCGGCACCCAGCTGCGCGCGCTCTCGGAGCGGCCGACCACGGCGGAGCTGCTCGGCATCCGCTCTCGGCCGCTGTCGATCGCCGTCTGGTTCGTCACCGGGATCATCAGCGCCATCGCGATCATCATCGTCGCGCCCTCGCAGTCGAACGACGCCACGAGCCTGTCCATGCTCATCGTCCCGGCTGCGGCGGCCGCGCTCCTCGGCGGCTTCCGCCGGCTCGACCTCGCCGTCGTCGGCGGGCTGCTCCTCGGCGTCCTCGGCGGACTCGTCGCGCAGATCGACGAAGTGGCGCTCGTGCGCAACTTCCTGCCGTTCCTGTTCATCGTCGTCCTGCTGCTGTGGACGCAACGCAAGGAGGTGTGGGATGCCGCTCGCTGACCGCCCCTGGTTCCGGATCACCTGGCCGTTCGCCGTCGCCGTCGTCGGCATCGGCGTCGGCGCGCTCCTCAGCGCCGCCCTTCCCGGCTACTTCGTCTTCCTCGCGATCAGCGCCGTCACGGCCGCGATCGCGATCCTCGGCCTCGGCATCGTCACCGGCTCGGCCGGCATGATCGCCCTCTGCCAGCTCACGTTCGCCGCGGTCGGGGCGTGGATCGTCTCGCTGCTGAACGTGATGCAGGCGCCGGGCGGCTTCCTCGTCTGGCTCGTGCTCTGCGGTGTCGCGGCCGGTCTCGTCGGCATCCTCGTCGGGCTCCCCGCCCTGCGGCTGCGCGGGGTGAACCTCGCGGTGGTGACGCTCGGCTTCGCCGCGGCGGCCGACGTCACGCTCGTGCAGATCCAGTTCCCCGGCTCCGCGGACGGCATCGCGATCGAGCGCCCGGCGCTGTTCGGGAGCGACCGGGAGTTCTTCTTCCTCTCCATCGTCGTGCTCGCCGTCTGCGGTCTGGCGGTGTTCTTCCTGCAGCGCGGACGGTGGGGCGCGAGCTGGAAGGCCGTCGCGTTCTCCGAGCGGGGCACGGCCGCGGCCGGGCAGAGCGTGCGCACCGCGAAGCTCACGGCGTTCGCGGTGTCGGCGGCCCTCGGCGGCATCTCCGGCGGGCTGCTCGCCGGTCAGGTGCAGCTCCCCTTCGCCTCGAGCTTCACACCGCTGCAGTCCCTCGCCCTGTACGTGCTGGCGATCATGTCCGGCGCGCACCTCATCGACATGGCCATCTTCGGCGGACTGCTCTGGGTGCTCGTGCCGGAGCTGCTCAAGCGCTGGGGCGTGCCGCAGGACTGGGGCTTCGTCGTGTTCGGCGTGCTGGGGGTGCAGGCGCTCACGAGCGGCACGAACCTCGGCCAGGGCATCCGCAACCTCCTGTACCGACGGGCCGACCGGCGCACGGCCACCGCAGAGCTCACGGCGCTCCCGCCCGACGCGGGGACCGAGGCGACGGCGATCACCACGACCACGACGGCCACCGTCGACGAGGCGGTCCTCGACGGCGCCCCGGTGCTCACGGTCGACGGCCTGACCGTGCAGTTCGGGGCGCTCAAGGCCCTCGACGACGTCTCGTTCACGGTGCCCGCCGCCTCGATCATGGGGCTCATCGGTCCGAACGGTGCCGGGAAGTCGACCTTCGTCGACGCCATCAGCGGCTTCCTCCCCCAGCACGAGGGCCGCGTGCTCCTCGGCGACCGCGACCTCGCCGGGCTCTCCCCCACCCGGCGTGCGCGACTCGGACTGCGACGGACCTTCCAGCAGGACCGCGTGCCTCCGGCGCTGACCGTGGGTGGCTACGTGCGCTTCGTGGCCAGACGGCGGCTCGCCGCGGCGGACATCGACGAGGTCCTCGCGTTCTTCGGGTGCCCGCCGGCCCGGGCGCGCCTCTCGAGCGTCGACGTCGGCACCCGGCGGCTCGTGGAGGTCGCGGCGAACGTCGCCGCCCGCCCGCGCCTGCTCATCCTCGACGAGCCCGCCGCCGGCCTCTCGCACGAGGAGCATCTGGCGCTCGCTGCTCGCCTGCGCGAACTCCCGGGGCGCTACGGCGTGGCCCTCATCATCATCGAGCACGACCTGGACCTCGTCCGCTCGGTGTGCCCGACCCTCACGGTCCTCGACTTCGGCCGCGTCCTGGCGAGCGGCCCGCAGGCGGAGGTCCTCGCGAACCCCGACGTCGTCAAGGCGTACATGGGAGAGACGGAGCTGCTGAAATGAGCGCACTGGTGCTCGACGGCGTCACGGTGAGCCGCGGTGCCGGGCCGGTCATCTCGGACGTCTCACTGCGGGTCGCCGGGGGCGAGGTCCTGGCCCTGGTCGGCCCCAACGGGGCGGGCAAGACGAGCCTGATCGAGGCCGTGTCCGGCGTGACGCCGCACTCGGCGGGGTCGATCCTGCTGGACGGGGAGCCGATCGACCGGCTCTCCCGCGTGGCGCGGGCCCGGCGCGGCATCGTGCACATCGAGCAGGGGCGGGCCGTGTTCCCGTCGCTCACCGTGCGCGAGAACCTCTCCCTCACGGCGCGCACCGCCGGGGAGATCGAGGCCGTGCTCGCGCAGTTCCCGGAGCTGGAGAAGCGCATCGACTCCCCCACGGCACTGCTGTCGGGTGGGGAGCAGCAGATGGTGGTGCTGGCTCGGGCGTTCGCGGCGAAGCCCCGGGTGCTGCTCATCGACGAGATGTCCCTGGGTCTCGCGCCGGTGGTGTTCCTGCGCCTGATGCCGATCGTGTCGTCGATCGCGGAGTCCGGGGTCGCGGTGCTGCTGGTGGAGCAGTTCACGCAGCTCGCACTCGGTCTCGCGCAGGAGGCGGTGGTCGTCGCCGGCGGCCGTGTGTCGTTCCAGGGTGCGCCGCAGGCCCTCCAAGACGATCCCGCCCTCCTCCACCGCGCCTACCTCGGGGGCTGACTCCCCGTCGACCCACCCCGTTGCGTTCCTCCCGGCCCCTTGCGTACGTGCGCAAGGGGCCGGGGCGCACGAAAGGGGGTGGGTCGGCGGCGTGGGGGTTAGCCTGAGGGAGTGACCGAGATCCTCCACGCCCGCGCCGCCCTCCTCGACATGGACGGGACCCTCGTCGACTCGACCGCCGTCGTGGAGCGCCTCTGGCTCGCCTGGGCGGAGCCGCACGGGATCGACCCGGAGACCGTGCTCCGCACCGTCCACGGGCGCCAGGGGCACCAGAGCATGGCGATCCTGCTCCCCGAGCGCGACCACGCGATCAACCTCCGTGAGAACGAGGTCATGCTCGCCACCGAGGCCTCCGACGTGGACGGTGTGATCGGCATCCCGGGCGCCGACGACCTGCTCGCCGCGCTGCAGCCGTTCCCGCACGCGGTGGTCACCTCGGCCAACGTCGCGCTCATGACCGCGCGGATGGGCCAGGCCGGGCTCACGGTCCCCGAGCTCGCCGTCACGGCGGAGAACGTCTCGGCCTCCAAGCCCGATCCGGAGGGCTTCCTCCTCGCCGCCCGCACCCTCGGCATCGACCCCGGGGACTGCGTCGTGTTCGAGGACTCCGGCGCCGGCATCCAGGCCGCCCACGCGGCGGGCATGCGCGTGATCGGCATCGGTCCGCACGCCGGCGCCCACGCCCCGACCGTGCACGTCGACGACCTCACGCACGTCGCCGTGGTCCCGACCGACGAGGGCTTCGAGCTCCGTATCGACTGACGCGCGGGGCCCGAACCACCCCGCCGACCCTGACCTGGCCGACCCGGCGCTACATCCCGGCGTGGTCGAAGGCGATGGTCGGCACGTCGACCACGTGCGACCCGCCGTCCGCCACGATCACGGCGCCGGTGATGTACGACGACTCGCCCGACCCGAGGAACCGCACGACGGAGGCGATCTCGGCGGGCCGCGCCGGGCGGCGCAGCGGCACGTCGGCGGTGACCGTCGCGTACCCCTCCTCGCGGGAGCCGAGACCGGCGTGCGCCGCGAACTCGTCCATCTCCTCGTCGGCCATCGGCGTCTGCACCCACCCGGGGCAGATCGCGTTGACGCGCACGCCGTGGCGCCCGTAGTCGCGCGCGAGCGTCCGGGTGAGGCCGATGAGGGCGTGCTTGCCGACCGTGTATCCGGCCACCGACGGCCCCGCGAAGAGACCGGCCAGCGAGGAGACGACCACGATCTGGCCCTTGGCCTCGATCAGCGCCGGCAGCGCCTCCCGCGCCATCACGAACGCGGTGGTGAGGTTGGCGCGGATCGCAGCGTCCCAGCTCGCGTCGTCGGTCTCGGCGACCGGCGAGAACCCGTGTCCCCCGGCGTTCGCGACGAGAACGTCGATGCGGCCGAACCGCGCGAGGATCTCGGCGATCGCGGCCTGCGCCGACGCGGTGTCCGCCGCGTCCGCGACGACGGGGAACGCCCCGACGGCCCGCTCGACCTCGTGCAGCGGCTCGGGGCGGCGGCCCACCACGACGACGTGCGCCCCTTCGGCCGCGAACCGTTCCGCGACCGCCGCGCCGATGCCCGTGCCGCCTCCGGTGATGACGACGACGCGTCCGGAGACGCTCGATCCGACCACGGTTGCCATGTGTGCTCCTGTGTGTTCTGCGCGCGTGCGCGGTGGGGCCGGACGCGGGTGCGTCAGGCGGGGAAACCCGACCGGGCGGTGTACCCGAAGTCGCTGAGGAGGGTGGTGCCGTTGACCGCCCGGCTCCGCGGGGAGAGGAGGTAGGCGACGTGCACGGCGACCTCGTCGGCGCTCTGCACGGGGAAGGCGGGCTCGTCGAACGCCGCGGCGCCGAGGTCGCCCCGGCTCATCGGGGTGTCGACGATGGACGGTGACACCGCGTTCACCCGCACCCCGGTGCCGGCGAGGTCGACCGAGAGCGCCCTTCCGAACTGGACGAGCGCCGCCTTCGACGCGGCGTAGGGGGCCATGCCCGGGGAGGCCACGACAGCCGAGTCGCTCGCGAGCAGCACGACGGATCCGGCGGCGGACTCCCGGAGCGCCGCGATCGCGTGCTTGAGCACGAGGAACGCGCCGGTGACATTGACGGCGAGGACGCGGTTCCACGCCTCCAGGGGAGTCTCCTCGATCGGCGTCCCGACCGGGCCGGAGATCCCGGCGCAGCAGACCACCGCGTCGAGACCGCCCAGCGCCCGGACACCCGCGCCGACGGCGGCGGCCACCTGCTGTTCGTCCGTGACGTCGGCGGCGAGCAGCACCGGATCGATGCGGGCCTCCCCCGCCGCGTCCCGGAGCGCGGCAGCATCCCGGTCGAGCAGCGCGACCCGCACCCCCTCGGCCGCGAGCGCCCGGGCGACGGCACGACCGATGCCGGAGGCAGCCCCCGTGACGAGGGCCGTCGTGCCGTCGAGCTGCAGGTCCATCGCATCCTCCGACCGCGGCCCGGCGCCGCGCGGCGCCGACGAGACAGCGGTGTCGTCCCGGTCATCCTGCTCCGCGGTGCGGAGGGCCCGCACGCTCGACGCCGGGGTGTGCGCGGTGGCACCATCGTCCTTCGCTCACGGTCAAGCGTCGGAACGGGGCGGCGAGCAGACTCGCTCTATCGACGATTCCCCTCGTCGTCGATGCCGTGTCCACACGGCCGTCACCCGAGCAAAGGAGCCGACGTGGCAGAGCAGACCTCCGCACCCACGACGCCGCACCACACCTCCCTCCGCCCCGGCGCCCTCGGCGTCGCGGGCATCGTGTTCCTCGTCCTCGCAGCGGTCGCGCCGCTGACCGGGATCGTCGTCGTGGCCTCCCTCGCCATCGCACTGGGCAACGGCGGCGGCACCCCGATGTCGTTCTTCCTCGTCGCGGCCATCCTGCTGCTGTTCGCGATCGGCTACGCCCAGATGTCGAAGCAGCTCGTGAACGCCGGAGGCTTCTACGCCTTCGTCGTGAAGGGCCTCGGCCGCACCGGCGGACTCGTCGCGGGCCTCATCGCTACGCTCGGCTACAACTTCTTCGTGGTCGGCACGATCGGCACCAGCGGCTTCTTCATGCAGACGATCATCCGCGACCTCACCGGGCTCGACGTGCACTGGCTCGTCTGGGGCCTGCTGTCGATCGTCGTCTGCTTCGTGCTCGCCCGGATCGGCGTCGACTTCAGCTCGAAGGTGCTCGGGGTGTGCCTCGTGCTCGAGGTGCTCATGCTCGTCGTGTTCGACATCTCGGTGCTCGTGCAGACCGGCTACGACGTCGCCGCGTTCAGCCCGGAGGCCGTGTTCTCCGGCTCGCTGCCCATCGGCCTGCTGCTCGCGGCGACCGGCTTCCTCGGGTTCGAGGCCACCGCGCTCTTCAGCGAGGAGGCCAAGCAGCCGCTGCGCACGATCCCGCGGGCGACCTACACCTCGATCATCGCGATCGGCGTGATCCTCGGCGTCACGACCTGGGCCGTGGTGAGCGCGACCGGAGTCGCGCAGGCGCAGGCCACGGCGCTGGAGCACCTGCCCACGGGCGACCTCATCTTCTCGCTCTCGCAGCAGTACCTGGGCGGACCGCTCACGACCGTGATGATGGTGCTGCTCCTGGTCAGCCTGTTCGCGGCGATGCTCGCCTTCCACAACTCCGCCACCCGCTACCTGTACTCGCTGGGCCGCGCGAAGATCCTCCCGCAGGCCCTCGCCCGCACCCGCCCGAACGGCGCCCCGCAGCTCGCGGGCATCGTGCAGGCCGGCTTCGCGGCGATCGTGGCGATCCTGTTCGCCCTCGCCGGTGCCGATCCCATCGTCACACTCGTGCCCGCGATGCTCGGCTTCGGCACCCTCAGCGTGCTGATCCTGCAGGGGCTCGCGGCGATCTCGATCGTCGTGTACTTCCGGCGCCGGAAGGACCCGCGGTGGTGGAGCACGTTCATCGCTCCGGGCATCGGCTTCCTCGGCATCGCGGCCATCTCGATCCTGGCGATCGTGAACTTCAACATCGTGGCCGGCTCCGAGGAGCTCGCGATCCGCCTGATGCCGCTCCTGCTCGTGCTCGCGCTGATCGCCGGCATCGTCTACGCCGCGTACCTCCGCCGTGCCAAGCCCGCCGTCTATGACGGTCTCGCGACCGACCTGGAGCGGTTCAGCGACCGCTGACGCCCGCGCCGACCCCGTTCTCCGAAGGAAGGAATCCCCATGACGACCCTCAACCCCGCCGACACCTCCACCTGGCTGCCGCTCGAAGGGCTCGCCCCCGGCTTCGACGCCAACAAGGCCCCGCACACCACCGCCCTGAGCGGCCGCGAGATCGCCGTCGTCGACGCCCGAGGCACCCGCATCGTCCACCGCTTCGACGACTCGACGGTGGTTTGGGAGTACCAGCCCGGCGCCGAGGACCCGACCGAGGCGGCGTCCGACACCGACGACTACGAGGCGTTCGAGGTCGACGACGAGCTCTACTTCGTGCAGTTCCACCACCGCTACCTCCCGAACGAGGCCGTCTCGCTCGTGCTCGACCTGCGGCACGGACGCTCCCTCGCGGTGATCTCCGAGATCCTTCCCGCGCCCGAGCAGGGCCGCACCCGCGTGCAGCACCACTTCGCCCCCGGCACCATCGAGGGCGCCGACGTCACCGGCGCCGAGGCCGCCCCCACGACCACGCTCATCGGCCGCCGCGTGGAGTGGGTCTACAGCGAGGAGCACGCCTACGAGCACGTGTACCTCTCCCCGCGCTGGTACTCGTGGCAGTGCCTGGCCGGTCCGGAGCGCGGGCTCGCCGACACCGACGAGAACAGCGTGTGGGAGGTGCGCCCCGGGATCTACATCTTCGCGTGGCGCGAGAAGGTGATCCCGTGCGCCTCGGTCACGATCGCCGACCACCGCGACGTGAACGCGATCCGCTCCCACGGCGTGCTGTTCGGTCTGGACGAGACCGGTGAGGTGCCGACGCACTTCACGTTCGGCGCGCACGGCCGCCTGCTGTCGACCACCCACCACACGCCCGCGCTCGAGCCCGCGACCTTCGGAGACGCCTGACATGACCGACGTCGCCGACCTCCTCGTCACCGGCTCCGTGATCCGCACGTCCGACCGCGCCCGTCCGCGCGCCGAGGCCTTCGCGGTGCGCGACGGACGGATCCTCGCCGTCGGCGACCGCGCCGACGTGGAGGCGTTCCGGGGCCGCCGCACGCGGGTCGTCGAGGTCAGCGACGCGGCCGTCTACCCCGGCTTCGTGGACGTGCACAACCACCACGCGCTCGCCGGACGGACCGAGCTCTTCGAACTGTCGCTCGCCCCCTCCCTCACGCTCGACGAGATCCTCGACCGGGTGCGGGAGAAGGCGCAGACCATGCCCGAGGACGCCTGGATCGTCGGCGGCGCCGTGGCCACGACCCTGCTCCCGACGCTGGCGAACACCGCCACGCGGCGCCGGCTGGACGAGGCGGCGGGCGGACGACCGGTGGCGCTCATGGAGGACTCCCGCCACAACCGCTGGGCCAGCACCCGGGCCCTGGAGCTCGCCGGCATCACGGCGGACAGCATCCCGACCTCCGGGGTCACGCTGCTCGACCCCGACGACGGCACGCCCACCGGCGTGCTCCTGGAGGCCGCCGGCATCCCGGTGCAGGAGGCGTATGACCGCAGCGGCGGACTCACCCCGGAGCAGCACGCCGCCGCGTCCCGCCGCGGCATCGAGCTGCTGAACTCGTTCGGGATCACGGCGTTCCAGGACGCGGGGGTCTCCGTCGACATCCTCGCCGCACTCGCCGGGCTCGACCGCGCCGACGAGCTGCACGCCTGGGTCGTCTCCTCGCTCCTCATCAACGACGAGATCTTCGGATTCGACCCCATCGGCGCTCCCCTCCTCGACCGGGGCGAGGAGTTCCGCACGCCGCACCATCGCCCGGACTTCGTGAAGATCTTCCTCGACGGCGTGCCGCCCGCACGCACCGCCTCCTTCCTCGACCCGTATCCGGCGGATCCGGTGCACGGGGCGCACTTCCATGGCGAGACGACCATGACCCTCGACGAGCTCACCGACTGGCTGCGGGCCGTCGCCGCCCGCGGTCTCGGGGCCAAGGTGCACTGCACCGGCGACGGGTCGGCGCGCCTCGTGCTCGACGCGACCGCGCGCGTGCGCGCGGAGGGCTTCACGACGCCGGTGCAGATCGCGCACGGGCAGTTCCTCGCGGAGAGCGACATCCCCCGGCTCGCGGCGCTCGACGTCTCCGCCGACATCTCCCCGTTCATCTGGTACCCGGGCGTCATCCCTCAGGCGCTGGCGGACGTGCTGGGAGAGCGTGCCGAGCACTCCCAGCCCAACCGTGCCCTCCTCGACGCCGGGGCCCTCGTGGCCGGCGGCTCGGACTGGCCGGTGAGCGAGTCGCCGAACACGCTCGAGGGCCTGCAGGGGCTGGTGACACGCGCCGATCCGCTCGGTCGGGCCGCGGGCACACTGTGGCCGGAACAAGCGATCTCCGCCGAGGAGGCGCTGGAGGTCTTCACGATCAACGCCGCGACGGCGATGGGGCTCGGCGCGGAGACCGGTTCCCTGACCCCCGGCAAGTCCGCCGACTTCGTGATCCTGGAACGGGATGCGATCGGCGGACCGGCGGAGGAGATCGTGCACACCGAGGTCGTCTCGACGTGGTTCGCCGGGCGCACGGTGCACGAGCGCTGAACACGACGCGCCGTACGATGGGCGCATGCGCCGCTTCCCCGCCTCCGTCTACCGGGTCGGGGACGAGCCCGATCCCCGGTTCTCCCTCGCCAACGAGCGCACGTTCCTGGCCTGGACCCGCACCGGCCTGGCGCTGATCGCGGGCGGCGTCGCGCTCGAGGTCCTCGGGCTCGACCTGCATCCCGGGTTCCGGCTGGCCGCATCGCTGCTGCTGATCATCGCCGGCACGGCCGTGGCGCCGCTCGCCTGGTTCGAGTGGATGCGGGCCGAGCGCGCCCTGCGGCAGGGACGGCCGCTGCCCGGCGCACTGTCGGCGGTGGTGCTCGCCGTGGTCGTCGTGACGACGGGGCTGCTCGTCCTCGCCGGGGTGCTGTGGCGCTGACGGAGCCCTGCCGATGACCGCCCCCGATACTCCCGCGCCCGACACCTCGGCGCCCGATCTATACGATCCCGGGCTGCAGCCGGAGCGCACGGAGCTGGCCTGGCGGCGCACGGCCCTCGCGATCGCGGTCGGCTCGCTGCTGTCGCTGCGGGTGTTCCCCCTCGTGCTGCCGACCGGCGCCGAGGGGTGGGGCCTCGTCCCGGGCGTGCTGGGCGTCGGCACGGCGGCCCTGCTCTGGATCGCCGCTCGCCGTCGGCAGCGGCGGACGACCGCAATGCTCACCGCCCGGGCGCGCGGGCCGCTGCCCGGCGGCGGACTCCCGCTCGCGCTGACGGTGTTCGCGACCGGCTTCGGTCTCGTCGCCCTCGCGCTCGTGGCGGTGACGCTGCTCACGCGCTGACACGCCGGAGCGCGGGGCGAACGCGACAGATGCCGTGACCGCCCCGCGTCCCCTCGCCGCCCTCCCTCAGTCCGCGAGGAGGAACCGCGCGCCGCGTTCGCCGATCATGGCCGCGGGCGCGTTGGTGTTGCCGGTGGGCACGGTCGGCATGACCGAGGCGTCGATCACCCGGAGCCCCTCGATCCCGCGCACCCGGAGCTGCGGATCGACCACCGACTCCGGGTCGGAGCCCATGCGACAGGTGCCGACCTGGTGGTGGTAGGTGATGGCGGTGCGGCGCACCCACTCCTCCACGTCGTCGTCCGCCACGTCCGGCCCGGGGTAGACCTCGACCGCACCCCACTCCTCGGCGAGCGCGGGCTGCGTGCCGATGCGGCGGCACTGGCGCACCGAGGCGGCCAGGGCATCGACGTCCCGGTGATCCTCCAGCGCTGCCAGGTCGATGTGCGGCAGGTCGTCGAGGCCGGGACCGGTGAGGCGCAGCTCGCCGCGGCTGTACGGCGTCACCAGGCCCGCCATGAGCGTGAACCCGTCGGTGCCCTTCGGCTCGAGCTCGCCCCACATCGGGACGGAGAAGTGGATGGGCTGCGTGTCCGGCTGCGCGAGGCCGTCGCGGCTGCGCCAGAACAGGTGGCTCTGTGTGACGGAGACCCCCGGCTGCGGCGGGCCGACGGGCTTCTTCTCCGTCGCGAAGATCACCGGCGACAGGAGGTGGTCGTGCAGGTTCTTGCCCACGGCGGGGGCGTCGTGCACGACGGGGATGCCGAGGGCACTCAGCTCAGCGGCGGGACCGATGCCCGAGCGCAGCAGGATGACAGGAGTGCCGAGTGCTCCCGCCGAGAGGATGACCTCGTCCGCGAGCACCTCCTCGGCGTCGTCGCCCTCCCCCAGCCGGATGCCGACCGCACGACCGTCGCGCACGATCACGGAGTGGACGGCGCGACCGGTGAGGATCGTCATCCGGTCGGCGACGGGCTGCGCATAGGCGGTCCAGGTGTTGACGCGGCGGCCGTCCGTGATCGTGACCTGCTCCTGCGAGACCCCGTCGAGCGTGCCCCCGTTGTAGTTCGGGTTGCGCGGCAGCCCCTCCTCGACGGCGGCGTCGATGATCGAGGCCTGGATGGGTGCGAGCGCGTAGTCGTCGGTCACGGGCAGCAGGTCGTTCTCGATCGCATCGTAGATCGGCTCGACCTCGGCCCAGCCCCATCCGGTCGCGCCGGCCGCCTCCCACGCGTCGTAGTCGGAGGCCGCGCCGCGCACCCAGATCATGGCGTTCAGCGCGTGCGACCCACCGGTGACCTTGCCGCGAGGAAGATGCAGCCGACGACCGGCCGCGTGCGGCTGCGGCACGGTGAAGAAGTCCCAGTCCTCGGCGGAGTGCCAGAGTTCACCCGCCCGCGCGGGTCGTGGATGGCCGGGTTCGTGTCGTAGCCGCCCGCCTCGACGAGCGTCACCGCGACACCGGCGTCGGTGAGACGCCGCGCGACGATGGCTCCCGACGTGCCGGCACCGACGACGATCGCGGAGCGCACACCCGCGCCACTGTTCGCCACGGCCACGTTCACGCCTTCCGGCCGGGTCCGGAGACGACCTGGGTGACGGCGACGGACTTGAGCCCCTCGACGCCGAACTCCAGCCCGTAGCCCGAGCTCTTCACGCCGCCGAACGGCACCATCGGGTGCAGCCCGCCGTGCGAGTTGATCCACACCGTGCCGGACTGCATGCGCGCGGCGACGGCGCGGGCCTCCTCCGGGTCGCTCGCCCACACCGAGGCGCCGAGGCCCACGTCGAGCGCGTTCGCGAGCGCGAAGGCCTCGTCGACGTCGCTGTAGCGGATGACGGGAAGCGCGGGACCGAACTGCTCCTCCTGCACGAGCGCTGCGTCGTTGTCGATGTCGGCGACGATGGTGGGCCGGTAGAACAGCTCGCCGAGCTCGGCGGCCGGCTCGCCACCGGTGACGATCCGGGCGCCGCGACTGCGCGCATCGTCGACGAGGCGACTGACGATGTCGAACTGCGGGCGGTTCTGCAGCGGTCCGAGCACGTTGCCCTCGTCGAGCCCGTTGCCCATCGGCACCTGCGCGGCGATCGCGGCGAGCGCGTCCACGACCTCGTCGTACACGGAGTCGTGCACGTAGAGGCGCTTCATGGCGGCGCAGGTCTGTCCGGTGTTGATGAACGCACCCCAGAAGAGGTCTTCCGCGATCGCGGAGGGATCGGTGCCGGGGAGCACGATGCCCGCGTCGTTGCCGCCCAGCTCCAGCGTGAGGCGGGCGAGGTTGCCCGCGGAGCTCTCGATGATGCGGCGCCCTGTCGCGGTGGAGCCCGTGAACATGATCTTGGCGATGTCGGGGTGCGAGGCGAGGCGGCCGCCCACCTCGCGGTCGCCGGAGACGCCGATGAGGACGTCGGCGGGCAGCACATCGTTCATCACGGCGAGCATCGCCAGCACGCTCAGCGGCGTGTACTCGCTGGGCTTCGCGACGACCGTGTTGCCCATGCGCAGCGACGGGCCGATCTGCCAGATCGTGATCATGAGCGGCCAGTTCCACGGCCCGATGGCGCCGACCACACCGGCCGCCTTGTAGACGAGCTCGGCGTGCAGCGTCTCGTCGTCGACGAGCACCTGCGGCTCCAGGACGGTGGTGGCGTTGGTGCGCAGCCAGGCCGAGCAGGCGCCGAGCTCGAACCGCGCGTTGGGGCCGTTCAGCGGCTTGCCCTGCTCCCGCGACAGGAGGTAGGCGAGCCCTTCGGCGTTCGCGTCGATGGCGTCGGCCGCGGCCAGCAGGAGCGCGCTCCGCTTCTCGTGTCCGAGCGCTTCCCACGCGGGCTGCGCGGCCTTCGCACGGGCGATCGCGTCGTCAAGGTCGGCGACCGTGGCCACGGGCGCGCGTCCGATGACCTCCCGCGTCGCGGCATCGGGGATCTCGCGCCCCTCGCCCTGCGGGGGCTGGATGCGGTCGAGCAGCGCCGCAGCGGCGGACGCCGCGGAATCGGCGGATCCGGAGTCGACGGCTACGGGAACGGCGGAATCGGACATCGGTGTCTCTCCTTCGAGCGGGTCACGGCGCGGACGCCGGTCTTCTTCTCATTCTCGGTCGGCCCTTCCCGCCGCACTTGTCGCGGAGCGCGCCGGAGATGTCCCCGCGCGAAGGATGCGCTCCCGAGCCGGTCCGCGTGAGCGAATCGGCCCCCGTCCGGTCCGTGAAGCCGGGAAGCGCCGGGCGCGGCGTGCGCCATCGTCGCCTCGGATCCCACCACGCCGGCCCTCGCACCTGCGGCACTCCCTCTCGCATGCGGATCTGCCACCCCGAGGTGTCCAGGGTGCGGTGGTGGTGCCAGCACAGCGCGACCCCGTTGTCGGTGTGCGTCGGACCCCCGTGCGCGTGCTCCGTGACGTGGTGGATCTCGCACCAAGCGGCGGGGACGTGACACCCGGGGATCAGGCACTCACCGTCCCGCACGCCGATCGCCCGGCGCTGCGCGGGGGTGAAGATCCGGTCGCTCGACCCGAGCCCGACGATCCTCCCGCCGGCCCCGAGCACGACCCGCTGGACCGTCCCTCCGCACGCCGTATGTGCGGCCACCCGCGTCGACACCGGCGTCTCGGCGCCCTCGACCCGAGCCCAGCCGCGCCCCGTGGCATAGTCCTCGGCGCCGACCGTCACCACGAGTGTCGGGGCGGCACCGCCCAGCCGTGGCATGTCGTCGTGCCGGGCTGCGATCCCCAGGGCCGCCGCGAGCGCGTCGTGCTGCTTCTGTGCCCGCGTGCGCCCGTCGACCATCCCGCCGGGGTCGCCGGCCGGGAGCCCATCGTCGTCCGGGGACACCGCCGCGTCCCGCCGCTCGGCATCCGCGAGTTCCGCGGACGGCACGAAGTGGACGCCGGGAAGCGGCGGACCGTCGACCTTCGGGTTCAGATACGCGTCCCAGATCCGCTGCAGCTGCCCCGCGACCTCGGGCAGCAGTGCGCCCCGGACCGGGATCACGCCGTCCTTGGCGCGCCCCAGCACCACACCCCGCGCTCGAAGCGCGATGTCTTCCGCAGGCTCCGCGCCGTCGGGGTCGAGGTACTGCACGATCAGCTGCGCCCGCACCCGCAGATCCTCGGGCGTCGGCGCCGGACCGGACTTGTTCTCGTCATCATCAGTGTTCTGGACGTCATAACTGTTCTCGTCGTCGTCGCTCTCCTCGCCACGAGCGACCTCCGCGAGATACGCGTCGGCCTCCCAGCGGTCGGCGAGGCGCACGCGAGGCCCTGCCTGCTCGATCGGCCCGGTCGCAGCCAGCAACCCGGTCACGCCGAGCGCCCCGTCGACGAGGGCCTCGCGCAGCGCCGGCCACCGCGCCGGCAGCCACTCCCCGGAGGACAGGTCGACCTCGCGTCGCACCAACCGCGCGCTCTTCACGAGGCGCGCGGCGGACGCGCCGTCGGTGCGGAGCACACGCTGCAGCAGCTCGTTCATCGAGCGGCAGCCGAACCCTCCGCAGAAGGCCGGCTCCCCCGACCCCGCCGGACGCGGATCGACGCTCGCGACCGCCTCCACGATCACGGCCTCCACGCGTCGCTGGATCTCGCCCGCGACCCGCAGCAGGTCCATCATCGCCCCGGCATCGAGAGCGCCCACGGTGCCGGACTGCAGCACGGCGTCGAGAGCGACGACCGTGTCGTCGAGAACCGCTACCGGGGTGCCTTCCATACGACGATTCAACAGAGGGCCGCCGACATTGCGAGGCCTGATTACCCCTGTTCAGAGCGATATTCCAGTACGCGCGCGAGACTCCTCCTGCACGCGAAGAGACCCGCGATCACCCCTCCACAGCACCGCACCCAACGATCCCCGTCGCAGGAAACAACCGTCACGCCCGGTCGAAGTCCTCGAAGATCAGGATCGTCCGGGTCGAGCGGATCGACGGGATCGCCTGGATGTCCTCCAGCACGATGCGGCGCAGGTCGCGGGCGTCGTTGGCGCGCACGAGCAGCAGCACGTCGAAGTCGCCGCCGACGAGCGCCATGTGCTCGATCTCCGGGATCGCCCGGAGCCGCGCGCTCACCTCCTGCCACGTGGCCTGTTCGATCGCGAGGGTCACGTACGCGCTCGCGTGATGCCCCAGCAGCACAGGGTCGGTGCGCACGGTGTACCCCGTGATCACCCCGGCGTCGCTGAGCCGCTTGATGCGGGCATGCGCCCCCGCGCGGGAGATGTGCACCGCCTCGGCGATCGCGGTCATGGACGCCCGCGCATCCCGCCGCAGCTCCGCGAGGATCGCGCGATCCGTCTCGTCCAGCGCCGCCATGGCACCCCTCTCCCGTCCGGGAAATCCTGACATTTCGGAAGCCATTGTGGCACGTCGCGAGCAATCGTCCACGATCCCGCGACGGATCTTGGATGACTGTCACACGCGCGGCATGCTGTCCTCATCGAGTTCGGCAAGGAAGGCGGACGGATGCACCCCCACGACATGCTCCCGCGGGACACCGCGGTACGACTGATCGCCGAGGACGGGACCACCCTCCCCGACGAGACCTACGCGCTCCCCGCCGCCGACGTCCTGCTGGCGGCCTACCGCGGCCTCGTCGAAGGCCGCCGCATCAACGATCAGGCCGGCGCGCTCGTGCGCCAGGGACGCCTCGCGGTCTACCCCTCGTCGCACGGGCAGGAGGCCTGCCAGGTGGCCGCGGCGATGGTGCTCGGCGACACCGACTGGCTCTTCCCCACGTACCGCGACTCGGTCGCCGTGATCGCCCGCGGCGTCGCGCCCGCGGAGGCGATGGTGCTCCTCAAGGGTGACTGGCACTCCGGCTACGACGTGCGTGCGCACCGCGTCGCCCCGCAGGCCACCCCGCTCGCGACCCAGCTCCTGCACGCGGTCGGCTTCGCGCAGGCGGCGAAGCACCGCGGCGAGGACACCGTGGTGCTCGCGCTCTGCGGCGACGGCGCGACGAGCGAGGGCGACTTCCACGAGGCGATGAACTTCGCCGCCGTCTTCCACGTCCCGGTCGTGTTCTTCGTGCAGAACAACGAGTTCGCGATCTCGGTCCCCCTCTCCCGGCAGACCGCCGCGCCCTCCTTGGCCCACAAGGCGGTCGGCTACGGCATGCCGGGACAGCGCGTCGACGGCAACGACGTGGCCGCGGTCCTCGCGGTGCTCACGGAGGCCGTCGACCGCGCCCGCGCCGGCGGCGGCCCTTCCCTCGTCGAGGCCCACACCTACCGCATGCAGGCGCACACCAACGCCGACGACGACACCCGGTACCGCGAGCGCGACGACGTGCAGGCCTGGCTCGCCCGCGATCCGCTGCTCCGCCTGCGCGCGCACCTCACCGCGACGGGGACGCTGGACGACGAGGCCGAGTCGCGCTTCGCCGCGGGCGCGGAGGAGATCGCCGCCGCCATGCGCACCGCCCTGAACACCGATGCGGAGCTCGACCCGGAAGACCTCTTCCGCTTCGTGACCGCGACCCGCTCGCCGCAGCGTGAGGAGCAGTGGCAGCTCCTCCGGGACGAGATCGCCCGCTCCCTCCCCGCCGAGACGATGACGACCGGAGGCCCCCGATGACCATCACCGAGCACGAGACGCCGGTCGCGACGGACGCCGGCACCACCACGACCATGACCATGGCCGCCGCCCTCAACCGCGCCCTCGCCGACGCCCTCGCCGCCGACCCCGACGTGGTCGTGTTCGGAGAGGATGTGGGAGCCCTCGGCGGCGTCTTCCGCATCACGGACGGACTCACCGCCCGCTTCGGCGAGGACCGCTGCTTCGACACCCCGCTCGCGGAGTCCGGCATCATCGGCACCGCCGTCGGCATGGCGATGAACGGGATGCGCCCGGTGGTCGAGATGCAGTTCGACGCCTTCGCCCTGCCCGCGTTCGAGCAGATCGTCAGCCATGTCGCGAAGCTCGGCAACCGCACCCGCGGCGGGATGCGCATGCCGCTCGTGATCCGCATCCCGTTCGGCGGTGGCATCGGGGGCGTGGAGCACCACTGCGACTCGTCCGAGGCATACTACGCGCACACGCCCGGCCTCACCGTCGTGAGCCCGTCCACCCCGCAGGACGCCTACTCGCTGCTCCGGGCGGCCATCGCCTCGCCGGACCCGGTGGTCTTCCTCGAGCCCAAGAAGCTCTACTGGTCGAAGGGCGAGGTCGACACCGCGGTGACGGCGGAGATCGGCGCGGCGCGCATCGCCAGGGAGGGCACCGACGTGACCCTCCTCGCGTACGGAGCCTCCGTGCCGCTCGCGCTGGAGGCGGCAGAGGTCGCCGCGGGCGAAGGGCGTAGCGTGCAGGTGGTCGACGTGCGCTCCCTCTCCCCCTTCGACGACGAGACGGTCACCGCGGCGGTGCGGTCCACGGGACGCGCGGTCGTGATCGCCGAGGCCCCGGGATTCGTCAGCGTCGCCTCCGAGATCCAGGCCCGGGTGTTCGAGCGCTGCTTCGAGTACCTGGAGGCCCCGGTGCGGCGGGTGACCGGTTTCGACACCCCCTACGCGCCGCCGAAGTTCGAGCACTGGTACCTGCCGGACGTCGATCGGGTGCTCGACGCGATCGACACGCTGCACTGGGAGGACGAAGCATGAGCACCCCGGTGAAGACCGCGACCCGCGTGTTCCGCCTCCCCGACCTCGGCGAGGGACTCACCGAGGCCGGCCTCGTGCAGTGGCTGGTGTCCGTCGGCGACACGATCGCGACCGACCAGGCCATCGCCGAGGTCGAGACCGCGAAGAGCGTCGTGGAACTGCCCTCGCCGTTCGCGGGCGTTGTGACGGCGCTGCACGGCACACCCGGCGACACCATCGACGTCGGGGCCCCGGTGCTGGAGGTCGCCGACCCCGGCAGCGAGGAGACCACGTCCGCGCCGCAGGCCCCCGCCGCGCAGCCCGAGCACGAGGCGTACCGGCAGGAGGAGCGGGCGGGGTCGGGCAACGTCCTCATCGGGTACGGCACCTCCGCGTCCGCCTCGACGGGTCGGCGACGCCGCCCCGTGGCGCCACGCCCCGCACCGGCACCCGCCTCGTCAGCACCCGCACCCGCCGCACCCGCCGCGACCGCTCCGGAGTCGCCCGCACCGGCCCCCCGCGACGCCGCGCGACCCGCGCCGGTCGCCGTGCGGTCGCCACTCGTGCGGCGCCTCGCCCGGGATCTGGGCCTCGACGTGCACGCGATCTCCCCCACCGGAGCGGACGGGGCGATCACGCGCGCCGACGTGCTGCGCGCCGCCGTGGACCATGCGGTGGACGGCGTCGCCGCGGCCCCGGCGCCGACCTCCGCGACCGCTCCCACCGGCGAGATCGACGGCCTCCCGGTCCGCAGCCGCGAGCGCCTGTCCCCGCTGCGCCGTACCGTGAGCGCCCGGCTCGCCCAGAGCCGCTCGGAGATCCCCGAGGCCACCGTGTGGGTCGACGTCGACGCCACCGAGCTCTGGGACCTCCGCGGGCGGATGGCTCCCGAGGGCGCGAAGGCCCCGTCGATCACGGCGCTCCTCGCGCGGTTCGTGCTGCTCGCACTGGAGGACTACCCGGTCCTCGCCTCGCGGCTCAGCGACGACGGCTCCGAGTTGATCTCGTTCGACGGCGTGAACCTCGGCGTCGCGGCCGACACCGAACGCGGCCTCCTCGTCCCGGTCGTCCCGCACGCGCACCGGCTCACGGTCGCCGACCTCGACGCCGCCCTGCGCGAGCTCGCGGCCACCGCGCGCGCCGGCACGCTCCCGCCCGAGCGGCTCGGCGGATCGACCTTCACGCTCAACAACTACGGCGGGCTCGGCGTCGACGGCTCCGCGGCGATCATCAATCACCCCGACGTCGCGATCCTCGGCATCGGCCGGATCATCGAGCGGCCCTGGGTCGTGGACGGGGCGATCGTGCCGCGTCGCATCGTCCAGCTCTCGCTCGTGTTCGACCACCGCGTCTGCGACGGCGGGTATGCGGCCGGATTCCTCCGCCGCGTGGTGGAGCTCATCGAGCATCCGCTCCGCGCCTTCGGGCGGGTCTGAGGTCGACCGGCCGGCGAACCCTCGTGGGCGGAGCGCCGATACGCTACGCTCGGCGATTACTGACCGATCATTCGGTAAGTCATCGCCGACGTACCCGCGTCGGCGCTCCCCCTCGCAGAACAACGGAGTTCGCATGACCTCAGCCACCGCAGCCGCCTCGTCGACCGGAAGGATGCCCGCCGAGGAGCGGCGCGTCCTCGCCGGCACCCTCGTGGGGACGTCGATCGAATGGTACGACTTCTTCATCTACGCCCAGGCGGCGGGCCTCGTGCTCGCCCCGCTCTTCCTCGCCCCCATCGCGGAGTCGAGCCCCGGGCTCGCCCAGGTGCTCTCCTTCGCGACCATCGGCATCTCGTTCCTGTTCCGCCCACTCGGCGCTATCGTCGCCGGACACCTCGGCGACAAGCTCGGCCGGAAGAAGATGCTCGTCTTCACCCTCGTGATGATGGGGCTGTCCACCTCCCTCATCGGTCTGCTGCCCACGTACGCCGCCATCGGCGTCGCCGCCCCGATCCTCCTGATCCTCCTGCGCATCCTGCAGGGCTTCTCGGCCGGCGGCGAATGGGGCGGCGCAGCCCTCATGGCCGTCGAGCACGCACCGACGGCGCGACGCGGCCTGTTCGGCGCGTTCCCGCAGATCGGCGTGCCGGTCGGCATGATCCTCGCCACCTTCACCCTCTGGGCCCTCACGAGCTCGATGTCCCCCGAGGCCTTCCTCGAGTGGGGCTGGCGCATCCCGTTCCTGCTCTCGATCGTGCTCATCGCGGTCGGCTACGTCATCCGTCGCGCGGTCGACGAGAGCCCCGTGTTCGAAGACCTCCGTCGCCGCCGCAAGGAGGCCTCGGCGCCGCTCGGGCAGCTCTTCCGCGCACACACGAAGCAGGTCGTGCTCACGGCCGTCATCTTCATCGCCAACAACGCCGCCGGATACCTACTGATCGCGTTCTTCGCGACGTACGCCGTCACGGCTCTCGGCATGGAGCGCCCGCCGGTGCTGCTGGCGACCACGCTCGCCTCGTTCGGCTGGCTGATCTTCACCCTGTGGGGCGGCGCGCTGTCCGACCGCCTCGGCCGCATCCGCACGTTCCAGATCGGGTACGTCGCCCTCGCCGTGTGGGCCATCCCGATGTGGTTCCTCATCGACACCGCGAACATCGTCTGGTACTTCGTCGCCCTGTTCGTCATGACGTTCGCGCTCGGACTCTCGTACGGCCCGCAGGCGGCACTGTACGCCGAGATGTTCCCCGCGAACGTGCGCTACTCGGGCGTCTCGATCGGCTACGCCCTCGGGGCCATCCTCGGCGGCGCGTTCGCACCGATGATCGCGGAGGCGCTGCTGAACCAGTTCCACGCCGCGTGGACGATCGGCGTCTACATCGCGGTCGCGTCGATCATCTCGCTCATCGGCGTCTCGCTGGTGAAGGAGACGAAGGGCGTGGATCTCAGCGTCTGACTCCTGGTCCGGGATCGCGGCCGGCCGTGCGCCTGTGCCATAATTACCTTACGATCGGTCAGTAATTCACGACCGGCCGCTCCCGGACCACACCAGGACGACGAAGTCAGGAGATCCGCATGCCAGAGGCCTACCTCGTCGGAGGGGTCCGCACCCCGGTCGGCCGCTACGGCGGCTCCCTCTCCGCCGTCCGTCCCGACGACCTCGCGGCGCTCGTCGTCGGCGAGGCCGTGCGCCGCGCCGGGCTCGACCCGGCGCGTACGGAGCTGGACGAGGTCATCCTCGGCGCCGCCAACCAGGCCGGAGAGGACAACCGGAACGTCGCCCGGATGGCCGTGCTCCTCGCCGGCCTCCCCGACACCGTGCCGGGCATCACGGTCAACCGCCTGTGCGCCTCCGGGATGTCCGCCGTCACCATGGCCGCACAGGCGATCCGCGCGGGCGACGCCGATCTCCTCGTCGCCGGGGGCGTCGAGTCCATGACCCGCGCCCCCTGGGTACAGGCCAAGCCGGAGAAGGCGTGGGCGAAGCCCGGCGCCGCCTTCGACACCTCGATCGGCTGGCGCTTCCCGAACCCGCGCCTCGCCGCACGCGACAAGGCCACCTTCACGATGCCGGAGACCGCGGAGGAGGTCGCCCGGGTCGACGGCATCACCCGCGCCGAGGCCGACGCCTTCGCCGTCCGCTCGCAGCAGCGCGCCGCCGCCGCGATCGCCGCCGGCCGCTTCGCCCCGGAGATCGTCGGCGTGCCGGTCCGCGACGGCGAGGTGCTCGTCGACGAGGGGCCGCGCCCGGATACCACGCTCGAGGTGCTCGCGCGCCTCCGTCCCGTCGTGGCCGGCGGAGAGGTCGTCACGGCCGGCAACTCGAGCGCCCTCAACGACGGCGCCTCGGCCGTGCTCGTGGCGAGCGCCGAAGCCGTCGAGCGCCACGGACTGACGCCCCGCGCCCGGATCGTCGTCGGCACCTCCGCCGCCCTGGCTCCGGAGATCATGGGACTCGGACCGGTCCCCGCGACGGAGAAGGCGCTGCGCCGTTCGGGGCTCTCCCTCGACGACATCGGCGCCGTGGAGCTCAACGAGGCGTTCGCCTCGCAGTCGCTCGCCTGCATCCGGCGGCTGGGCCTCGATGAGGACCGCGTGAACGCCGACGGCGGCGCCATCGCTCTCGGGCACCCGCTCGGCTCGTCCGGCTCGCGCCTGCTCGTGACGCTGATGGGACGCATGGAGCGCGAGGACTCCCGCTACGGCCTCGCCACGATGTGCGTCGGCGTCGGCCAGGGCGCGGCCGTGATCCTGGAGAAGGTGTGAGCGGCGCGGACGAGCCGCTGCTCGTCACCCGCACCGCGGACCGCGTCGTCGCGACCCTGAACCGTCCGCACAAGCGCAACGCGATCGACCAGGCCACGATCGACGCCCTGCACGCGCTGTGCGCCGAGCTGGAGGAGACGCCGCGCACGCTCATCCTCACCGGCGCCGACGGGGTGTTCGCGGCCGGCGCCGACATCGCCGAGCTGCGCGAACGCCGCGCCGACGACGCCCGTCGCGGCATCAACGCCCACGCGTTCGTCCGCGTCGCGGAGCTGCCGATGCCCGTCATCGCCGCGATCGACGGCTACGCGCTCGGCGGTGGCGCGGAACTCGCGTATGCCGCCGACATCCGCCTCGCGACGCCGACCCTGAAGATCGGCAACCCGGAGACCGGCCTGGGCATCCTCGCCGCCGCCGGAGCGAGCTGGCGCCTCAAGGAGATCGTGGGCGACGCCCGCGCCATCGAGCTGCTGCTGACCGGCCGCACGGTGCACGCCGAGGAAGCGCTCCGCATCGGTCTCGTCTCCTCGTTGCACGAGGTCGCCGACCTCCTCGCCGCCGCCCACGCGGTCGCCGACCGCATCGCCCGCAACGACCCCGCGGCGACCATCGCGACCAAGCGGGTGTTCCGGGCGCCGCGCGACCAGCACCCCGCGGTCGACCTCGAGGAGCAGGCCGCGCTGTTCGAGAGCCCGGAGAAGCACCGTCGCATGACCGCCTTCCTGGAACGGAGAGACCGATGAGCACGCCCTCCTCCCCCGAAGCCGCAGCCCCGGCCCGTGTCGGCGTGCTCGGCGGCGGACGCATGGGCGCCGGCATCGCCCACGCCTTCCTCCTCGCCGGAGCCCCCGTGACCGTGGTCGAGCGGGACGACGACGCCGCCGCGGCCGCCGCCGCCCGCGTGCACGGGTCGATCGACGCCTCGCTCGCCCGCGGCACGGCGATCGAGACGGGCGAGGCCTACCGGGCCCGGTTCGCGACCGGGACCGACGCCGCCCTGTTCGCGGACTGCACCCTCGTCGTCGAGGCCGTCCCGGAGGAGCTGGCACTCAAGATCGACGCCCTCACCCGCGTCGAGCGCCACCTCGCCGACGACGCGGCCCTCGCGTCCAACACGTCGTCCATCTCGATCGACGAGCTCGCGGCGGTGCTCGACCGCCCCGAGCGCTTCCTCGGGATGCACTTCTTCAACCCGGTGCCCGCCTCGACCCTCGTGGAGGTGGTGCGTGGCGGCGCGACCGCGGAGACTTTGGTCGCGGACGCCGCCTCCTGGGTCCGCGCGCTGGGGAAGACGCCCATCGTCGTCGCCGACGCCCCGGGTTTCGCGTCGTCACGGCTGGGCGTCGCCCTCGGCCTCGAGGCGATCCGGATGCTCGAGGACGGCGTCGCCTCCGCGGCCGACATCGACGCCGCCATGACCCTGGGCTACAAGCACCCGGTGGGGCCGCTCCGACTCACCGACATCGTCGGGCTGGACGTCCGGCTCGGCATCGCCGAGTACCTCGCGGCGCAGCTCGGCTCGCGCTTCGAACCCCCGACCCTGCTGCGCCGCCTCGTGGCGGAGGGGCACCTCGGCCGCAAGAGCGGACGCGGCTTCTACGAATGGGACGACTGATGAAGGGAACCCCCATGACCGAGATCCTCCCCAGCTACGTGCAGGGCTCCTGGTGGACGCCCGCCTCCGACGCGGACGCCACCGCGGTGCGCGACGCCTCGACCGGGGAGACGGTCGCCCGCGTCTCCACCACCGGCCTCGACCTCGGCGCGGCGCTCGACTACGCCCGCACCACCGGCCAGGCCGCGCTCGGGGAGCTCACGTTCCACCAGCGCGCCGTGCTGCTCAAGCAGCTCGCGCTCGCGCTGACCGCCCGCAAGGAGGAGCTGTACGCGCTCTCCAGCCGCACCGGCGCCACCGCGCAGGACTCCTGGGTCGACATCGACGGCGGCATCGGCGTGCTCTTCGCGTACTCCAGCAAGGGCCGGCGCGAGCTGCCGAACGCGAAGGTCTACGTCGACGGCGCCGTGGAGAACCTGTCCCGGGACGGCTCCTTCCTCGGTCGGCACATCTACACCCGGCTGCCCGGGGTGGCGGTGCAGATCAACGCCTTCAACTTCCCCGTGTGGGGCTCGCTGGAGAAGTTCGCGCCGGCCTTCCTCGCCGGTGTCCCCACGGTCGTGAAGCCCGCCACCCCCACCGGCTACCTCACCGAGGCCATGGTGCGCGTGATGGTGGAATCGGGTCTGCTGCCCGAGGGGTCGCTGCAGCTCGTGTCCGGCAGCGTGCCCGACCTCTTCGAGCACCTGCGCCTCGGCGACCTCGTCGCGTTCACCGGCTCGGCGTCGACGGCGGAGCGGCTGCGGGCTCACGACCCGGTGCAGACCGGCGGGGTCCGCTTCACCAGCGAGACCGACTCGATCAACGCCTCGGTCCTCGGCACGGATGCGGCGACCGGCACGCCGGAGTTCGACGCCTACGTGAAGCAGCTCGTCGCGGAGATGACGTCGAAAGCCGGGCAGAAGTGCACCGCGATCCGGCGGGCGATCGTGCCGGAGGACGCGGTGGACGACGTGATCGCCGCCGTGCGCGACCGGCTCGCCGCGCGGATCGTCGTGGGCGACCCGCGCGCCGAGGGCGTGACCATGGGACCGCTCGCCTCGACGGCCCAGCGCGACGAGGTGCTCCGGCAGGTGGCGCGACTCCGCGAGGGCGGCGGCGAGCTCGTGATCGGCTCCCCCGAGACGCCGACGGTCCGCCGTGCGGACGGCAGCGAGGGCCCGGCGGAGGACGGCGCGTTCGTGGCGCCGATGCTCCTGCGCTTCACCGATGCGACCAGCCCCGCCGTGAACGAGATCGAGGCGTTCGGCCCCGTCTCCAGCATCCTCGGCTACCGCACGCTGGACGAGGCGGCGGCACTCGTGGCCCGGGGCGGCGGCTCGCTCGTGACGAGCGTCGCGACGCACGACCCGGAGGTCGCGACCACGCTCGCCGCGGGGATCGCCGCGTACAACGGCCGCGTGCTCTTCCTCGACCGCGACGACGCACGCAGCTCGACCGGCCACGGGTCTCCCCTGCCGAACCTCGTGCACGGCGGCCCCGGTCGCGCCGGCGGCGGCGAGGAGCTCGGCGGCATCCGGGCGGTGCTGCACCACATGCAGCGCACCGCGGTGCAAGGCTCCCCGGAGATGATGACCGCGCTCACCGGCGTCTGGCACCAGGGGGCCTCGGCCCGTCCGTTCGACACCGACGACGGCGTGCACCCCTTCCGGAAGTCGCTGGCGGAGCTGCGCATCGGCGATCAGGTCGTCAGCCCCTCGCGCACCGTCACCCTCGACGACATCGAGACGTTCGCGGCGTTCACAGGCGACACGTTCTACGCGCACATGGACGAGGCGTCGGCGGCGGCGAACCCGTTCTTCCCCGGACGCGTGGCCCACGGCTACCTGCTGGTGTCGTGGGCGGCCGGGCTCTTCGTCGATCCGGCTCCCGGTCCCGTGCTCGCGAACTCCGGGCTGGAGAACCTGCGCTTCGTGACCCCGGTGTCCCCCGGCGACGAGATCCGCGTCGAGCTCACCGCCAAGCAGATCACGCCGCGGGAGACCGACGAGTACGGCGAGGTGCGCTGGGACGCGGTCCTGAAGAACCAGGACGACGAGCTCGTCGC
Source organism: Microbacterium sp. CFSPD4_SD4 (assembly GCF_057364585.1). Lineage (NCBI taxonomy): Bacteria > Bacillati > Actinomycetota > Actinomycetes > Micrococcales > Microbacteriaceae > Microbacterium > Microbacterium sp. CFSPD4_SD4. The sequence continues at coordinate 87,093 of NZ_JBNFOC010000009.1, read as the reverse complement.
GACCTACGACGTCCTGACCCTGGTCGCGAAGGAGCTCACCCCCGCCTGACCCCGAGACCCCGGGTTCTCGTCGAGGCCCCACCCTTCCCACGCGGAGAGGGCGGGGCCTCGGCGCGAAGACGGGGTTTCGGGGTCAGGGGTGGCGGAGGCCGTCGAGGGCGATCGCGACGACGTCGTCGGCGAGACGATCGGCGCCCTCGCGACCGCCGGGGCGGTACCACTCCACGATCGAGTTGATCATGCCGAACGTCAGGCGGGCGACAACGGCCGCGTCGATGTCGGAGCGCAGGGCACCCTCAGCCTGCGCCTCCGCGACGAGGGCCGTGATGCGACGGTCGAACGCCCGGCGCCGGGTGAGGGCGCGGCGCTCGACGTCGGTGTTCCCGCGCACGCGCAGCAGCAGCGTCACGGCGGGGAGCTGCTCCACGAGCACATGAACGGCCCCGCGGAGCACGTGTTCCAGGCGGGCGACCGCATCGGCGGCTCCCCCGCTGTCCGGGAGGGGTGCGTCGACCACGGCTTCGAGCCCGCCGAGGGCGCTGTCGAGGGCGCGGTCGAGCATCTCGTCCTTCGACCCGAAGTGATGGTAGATCGCCGACTTCGACAGCCCGAGGCGCTCGGCGAGCATCCCGATCGAGGTCGCGTCGTAGCCGTGCTCGTTGAAGGCGGCCACCGCGACGGCGAGGATCCCCTGCTGGTCGTACCCGGGGCGGCCGCGCCGCGTGGTCTGCATCTCGGACATCCCCCTCAGTCTCGCACCGCCCGCCGCGCGCATCGCGGAGGTCGACGCCGAGACCCCCGCGTGTCAGCGCAGGTCGTAGACGCGCTTGTACTTGCCCTCGCTGCGCGGCAGTGCACCCGGCTCCTCCAGCCGCACGGCGACCGACGAGCCGATGAACACCTTGATGCGCTGCACCAGCACCTGCGCCGCCGCCTCGCACGTCTCCACGGACAGGTCGGGGTGCCGCTCGATACGGACGGTGAGGGCGTCCATCCGCCCTTCCTTCGTCAGCTCCAGGATGAAGTGCGGCGTGAGCTGCTCGATCCCGAGCACCAGCTCCTCGATCTGCGTCGGGAAGAGGTTGACGCCGCGCAGGATGATCATGTCGTCGTTGCGCCCGGTGACCTTCTCCATCCGCCGCATACCCGGACGCGCCGTGCCGGGGAGCAGGCGGGTGATGTCGCGCGTGCGGTAGCGGATGACGGGGAACGCCTCCTTGGTGAGTGAGGTGAAGACGAGCTCGCCCCGTTCGCCATCCGGCAGCGCCTGCAGGGAGTCGCCGTCGATCACCTCGGGCAGGAAGTGGTCCTCCCACAGATGCGGGCCGTCCTTGGTCTCGAGGCACTCGTTGCCGACGCCCGGCCCCATCACCTCGCTGAGCCCGAAGATGTCGAGGGCGTCGATGCCGAGCCGCTGCTCCAGCTCGTGCCGCATCTCGTTGGTCCAGGGCTCCGCGCCGAGCACCGCGACCTGGAGCGAGGTGGACCGCGGGTCGATGCCCTGCGCGGCCATCGCGTCGGCGATCGTGAGGAGGTAGCTCGGGGTGCACAGGATCGCGTCCGGCTCGAAGTCGCGGATGAGCTGCACCTGCCGGGCGGTCTGTCCGCCCGACATCGGGATCACGGTGGCGCCCAGGGCTTCGATGCCGGCATGCGCCCCGAGCCCACCCGTGAACAGGCCGTACCCGTAGGCGTTGTGCACCTTCATGCCGCGCCGGATGCCGCTGGCGCGGAGCGACCGGGCCACCAGCGTCCCCCAGCGGTCGAGGTCGCCGCGCGTGTAGCCGACGACGGTCGGGCGGCCCGTGGTGCCGCTGGACGCGTGGATGCGGGCGACGTCGGCCATCGGCACCGCGAACATCCCGAACGGGTACGTCTCGCGCAGGTCGTCCTTGGTGGTGAAGGGCAGCCGGTGCACGTCGTCGAGCGTGCGGATGTCGTCGGGATGCACGCCCGCCTCGTCGAACTTCCGCGTGTAGAGCGGCACGTTGCGATAGGCGTGCTGCACGGTCCACTGGAGGCGCTCGAGCTGCAGGCGCTCGATCTCGGCGCGGCTCATCCGCTCCTCGGGGTCGAGCTCGTCGGTCGTCGGCGGGCGGAGGGCAGAGGCGGGGGCGGTCATCGTCGACACGGGGACTCCTCGGAACGGCGGATCAGAAGGTCTGGGAGGTGGTGCGGGAGCGGCCGCGGAACTCGGCGACCGCGTCGCCCTGCTCGTCCACGACCGTCACGTCGTAGAGGCCGGAGCGACCGGTGCGGGTGCGGCGGACGGCCGTCGCGGTGAGCGTCTGCCCCGCGACGGTGGGCTTGAGGAACGAGATGTCGGCACCGGCGGCCACCGTCACCCGGTCGTCTTCGTTGCAGGCGATCGCGAAGGCGGTGTCGGCGAGCGCGAACACGAGCCCGCCGTGGGTGATCTGGAAGCCGTTGGTCATGTCCTCACGGACGCGCATCGACACGACCGCGTGCCCCGGGTCGTCGCGTTCGACCACGAGCCCGAGCATCGCCGAGGCCCGGTCGCGTTCCATCATGGCCCGGTTCGGCCGCACGGCCTCCGCCGTATCCGTCGCCTCCGTCATCGCCGACCTCCTCGTCGCGCTGGGACGGGACGACCGCGTCCCGTCCGCCCATACTAACTGAACGATCGGTCAGTAACGCAAGGGTGTCGGGGACGCGGGTGGGGTCACTCGATCCGGAACGGCGTCCGCAGCGTCGCGTCCTCCACGGTGACGCCGGTGATCACCGCCGCCGGGTCGGAGAAGTCGCGATCCGCGCGGAAGCGGATCGTGCCTCCCTCCCGCGTGGACCATTCGTAGAAGTACTCGCCGGACGAGACCACGCGGAGGAACGTGCCCTCAGAGAAGGCCGCGACCGCCTCCGTCAGCGGAGCGCCGATCCGGACTCCCCCGGCGGCGGGCAGCGCGGCGCCGTCCGGCTCGACGTCGCCCTGGATGTTCGCGATGCCGGCGGTGACCGCCGCCAGCGCATCCCCCTGCTCGGCGAAGTGCAGCACGAGGCGGGACGTCCCGTCGGCGCTCACGACGCGCACCTGCCGGTCGGACCAGTCGAACTCCTCCACGGTGGCCCCGGGGATCGCCGCCACCGCCTCCTCGCGCGAGGTGCCCAGCACGAGGGGGCCCACACCCGTCGTCGTCATCTCCCAGTCGCTCCACGGAGCGGCGGGGTCGGCGGGCACCGGGGTCTCGGCGACCGGCGGGTCGTCCGTGAGCTCCTCGATGAGCGCGGCTTCCGCCTCGACCGCCCGATCCCGCAGGAGCAGAGCCGCGCGCTCGGCGTCGAACGCGGAGCCGTCGAGCGCCGGCTGCCGCAGGTGCACGACGACGTTGCCGACGGCGGCGAAGGCGTGGTGCACGCGCCAGGGGTTTCCGCCCGCGTTCATGGCCATCGTGCCGGCGAAAGCCCGCACGCCCTCCTCATCGGGCACGGCGACCGCGTCGAAGGTGCCTTCACCCCGAGCGTCGAACTGCGCGCAGCGGTCGACGGTCGAGGCGAGCAGGTCCATGCGCTCGGCCGCCACGTCCTCCGACGCGAACTGGAGGATCTCCTGCTTGCCGCTGTTCTGCGTGTCCTCGGCGTCCGCCCAGGGCACCGTGCGCGCCCCGATGCTGAACATCGAGGTCTCCATGATCAGCATCCCGCACACGGACGGAGTGAAGTCCGGGCCGCCCCCGTCCGCGTACTGCAGCAGCGTGTCGTCGACCTCACCCGCCGGCGGCGCGGACGGAAGCAGGTCGGCGACCTCGGCCGGCGTGAGCGCGAAGGCGTCGAGGTCGTCCCCCACGAACAGGAGCGGGCCGTCGTACGGCTCCGGCGTCGGCGTCTCCGTCACCGGAGAGGCGGTCGCCGTTGGCGTCGCCTCCGGGGTCGCCGCGCATCCGGGCACGGCGATCAGCACCGCTGCCGTCGCCGCCGCGAGGAACGCCGCGCTGCGCCTCTTCCGCCTCCCGGGCGCCGCAGCCGTCATGAACCCCTCCGAGTGGTCTCGTGCGCACCGATGCGCGCCCCTGAGGGAAGGATAGCGGTCAGGATCCGGGACTCAGGACGCCGGCGGCCGCCCGCCGCGCGTCCGCCGCGGTTCTCGCGCCGCTCGCGCCCTCGGCCGCCCGCCGGCAGGCATCGGCGTCCACGGCATCGAGCGCGGCCGCCACCCGCCCGAGGGCGCGCGGCGTCATCGACAGCGAGGTCGCTCCGAGCCCGACCAGCACGGGGGCGAGTGCCGGGTCACCGGCCGCCTCCCCGCAGATGCCGACGGCCTTGCCCGCCGCGCGTCCCGCCGCCCCGACCGTCCCGATGAGCCGCAGGACCGCCGGCTGCCAGGGATCGTTGAGATCGGCGAGCGCACTGGACAGCCGGTCCGCGGCGAGGGTGTACTGCGCGAGATCGTTGGTCCCGAGACTCACGAAGTCCACGACCTCGAACAGCTCGGCGGCCAGCAGCGCCGCCGCCGGGGTCTCGATCATGATCCCCGCTCTGTCCAGCCCCGCGGCACGGCACCGCGCCGCGAAGTCCGCGGCCTCGTCGACCGTGGCGACCATCGGGGCCATGACCTCCACCTCGGCGGATTCCGCATCGGCGGCCCTGGCCAGCGCGCGGAGCTGATCGTCGAGGAGTGCGGGCCGGCGACGGGAGAGGCGCAGGCCCCGCACACCGAGCGCGGGGTTCTCCTCGTCGTCGTCGTTCGCGAACGGCAACGGCTTGTCGCTCCCCGCATCCAGCGTGCGCACGACGACCTTCCGCCCGGGGAATGCGCGCAGCACCCCGCGGTACGCCTCGACCTGCTCCTCGATGCTCGGCGCCGCTGTCCGGTCGAGGAAGCAGAACTCGGTGCGGAAGAGTCCGACCCCCTCGGCGTGCGCCGCGGCCGCGCTCTCGGCATCCGACGCTCCTCCGACGTTGGCCAGGAGCGGCACGCGGGTCCCGTCGGCGAGACGGCCCCGTCCGTCGAACGTCACCACGACCGCTGCAGCCCGCGCCTCGGCGATCTCCGCCTCGTCCGGGTCGACATGGATCGTGCCGCTATCGCCGTCGACGAGGAGCATGGCGCCCTCGGGGATACCGGTCGCCCCTGGCACACCGACCACGGCGGGCAGTCCCAGTGCCCGCGCGATGATCGCCGTGTGCGACGTGGGCCCGCCGTCCGCGGTCACGAGAGCGACGCAGCTCCCGCCGTCCAGCGCTGCCGTGTCGGCGGGAGCGAGGTCGGTCGCGACGAGCACGAACGGCTCGTCGCGCTCGGGGACCCCGGGCATGTCCACCCGGAGGATCTCGGCGATCATGCGGTCGCGGACGTCACGGATGTCGGCGGCGCGCTCCGCCACCCTCCCGCCGAGCGCCGCGAGCGCCGCCTCGTGCGCCGCGGACGTCTCCCAGACCGCCCGCGCCGCCGTCCGCCCCTGTGCGCGCACGAGGGCGGTGGCTTCGGCGACGAGCTCCGGGTCCGAGGCGAGGAGCCGGGACGCGTCCAGAATCGCCCGCGCCTCTCCGCGGGCCCGTTCGGCGCGCGAGCGCAGCTGATCGGCGACGGCGACCGCCGCCCACTCGATCGTGGAGACCTCCGCCTCCCGACCCTCGGGCGGGACGAGGGTCTCGGCATCCGGTTCCGGGAGTGCCGGCGCGAGGGACACCGCCCTCGCGGCCACACGTCCCGGGCTGACGCCGCGGCCCTGCAGCACGGATCCGGAGACGATCTCCGGCGTCGGCGCCGACTCGTGGTCGGCCCGGGCTCCCGCCTGGTCGTCGCCGGCCGTGCCGAGCGCGGGCGCGGGTGCGGGTGCGGTTCCGGGGCTGCCGGCGGCGCCCTCGTCCGTCTCGACGCCCTCGCCGAACCCGCCCTGGAAGAGCGACACCAGGCGGTTGATCGCCGCCTCCGCGTCGGCTCCCCGACCCGTGAGCTCGATCTCGGTCCCCTGACGCGCCCCGAGCGCGAGCAGCCGGGTCAGGCTCCCGGCCGCGGCTTCCGGGCCGTCCGGCAGCCGCCGCAGGCGCACGTCCGCGCCCGCCGCCGATTCCGCGATCAGGGCGGCGGGCCGGGCGTGGATGCCGAGAGGGTTGCGCACCCGCACCCGACGGGACACCGTCTCCTCGGCCGGCTCCGCCCCGTCAGGAGCGCGCTCCGCGGGCGACGTCACGATGTCCTCCGCCGTCGCATCGTCCGTCGGGCCGAGCTGACCGGTCTTCGCGGCCAGCGCCGAGGCGGCTTCAGCGGCGACCGCATCGAGGTCGCCCCCGGCCGCCGCGGCCACCACCGCGGCGAGGAGACCCTCCACGAACGGCGCGGGCGCGAGCCGCACCGGCACGTCGCTGCTGCGCAGTTCGAGCGCGAGCTCGGCGCTCAGCACGGCCGACCCGAGGTCCATGAGCACGAGCACGCCGTCGACCTCGGCGGCGAGCTCGTCGATCGCCGCCGACACCGCGACGGCGTCCGTCCCGAGGATGGGCGCGCCGTCCGCGTCCACGCCGGCCCCGGCCGCCACGCGGACCCGCACGCCGCCGCCCGGCACCATCTGCAGGGCGAGTTCGAGCGCCGCCTCCCCGAGCCGGGCGCTGTGGGAGACGGCGACGATCCCGATCATCCGGCGTCCGCGAGGGCCGCCGCGAGCGCCTCGAACAGGAGCGCGGTCGAGGCGGCTCCGGGGTCGAGGTGGCCCGCGCTGCGTTCCCCGAGGTAGCTCGCCCTGCCCTTCCGGGCGACGAGCGGCACCGTGGCGTCGCGGCCGGCGGACGCGGCATCCGCCGCCGCCCTGGCGGCGGACGCGGCATCGGCTCCTCCGGCGAGGGCGGCGTCGAAGGCATCCACCGCGGGCGCCATGGCGTCGAACATCGTCTTGTCGCCCGCCTCGGGCTTGCCCCGCGCGACGATGCCCTCGAGGCCCGCCCGGAGCGCGGCGGCGAGCGCCGGTCCGTCGAGCGACGTGACCGCACCGGCGGACATCCCCATGCGCAGGAAGAACGTGCCGTAGAGGGGGCCGCTCGCGCCGCCCACCGAGCTCACCAGGGTCATGCCGACGGTCTTGAGCAGCTCGTCGATCGTCGCGGGCGTCGTCGCCGCGAGCTTCTCCCCGACCGCCGAGAAGCCCCGCGCCATGTTCGCGCCGTGATCGGCGTCCCCGATGGCGGAGTCCAGTTCCGTGAGCCAGTCCCGTTGCGCCGTGACGGCTTCCCGGTACCGGGAGATCCAGTCGACGAGGGCGTCGGTGCCGGCGGCCGCCATCACGCGCCCCACCGCAGGCCGGGGGTGATCACCGGGGCGTCCCACAGCCGCAGCAGCTCGTCGTCGGCCTTGAGCACCGTGACGGAGCACCCGGCCATGTCGAGGGACGTGATGTAGTTGCCGACCAGGTTGCGCGCGATCTGCACTCCGGACCTCTCCAGGATCGACGCGACCTCGCCGTACATGAGGTAGAGCTCGATCAGGGGCGTGGCCCCCATGCCGTTGAGCATCACGATCGCAGGCCCGGTGGCGTCGAGGTCGCCCAGGATCGGCTCGACGAGCTGCCGCGCGATCTCCGACGCGGGGGCGAGCGGCTCACGGTGGCGTCCCGGCTCGCCGTGGATGCCGATGCCGATCTCCATCTGGTCGTCGGGGAGGTCGAAGGTGGGCTTGCCCGCGGCGGGGACCGTGCAGCTGGTGAGGGCCATGCCCATGGAGCGTCCCTGACCGTTGATGCGCTTCGCGAGGTCGACCACGGCCGCGAGGTCGCGGCCCTCCTCCGCCGCCGCCCCCACGAGCTTCTCCAGCAGGACCGTGAGGCCGACGCCTCGGCGCCCCGCGGTGTAGAGCGAGTCCTGCACGGCCACGTCGTCGTCCACGACGACCGTGCCCACCTCGATCCCTTCCATGGCGGCGAGTTCGGCGGCCATCTCGAAGTTCAGCACGTCGCCCGTGTAGTTCTTGACGATGTGCAGCACGCCGGCGCCGCGGTCGACCGCCTGGGTGGCGACCTGCACGCGGTCGGGGGTGGGCGAGGTGAAGACCTCGCCGGCGACGGCCGCGTCGAGCATGCCGGTGCCGACGTAGCCGCCGTGCAGGGGCTCATGGCCGGATCCGCCGCCGGAGACGACGGCCACCTTGCCCTGCGCCTTCGGTGTCGCCCGGGTGATGACGTGGTTCTCCAGGTCGACCGAGAGTTCGGGGTGTGCGGCGGCGACGCCCTTCAGTGACTCGACGAGGACGTCCTCCGGGGCGTTGATGAGCTTCTTCATCCTGCGATCTCCTTTGATGCGGCGTGAGTCTCGAGCGAAAATCCGAAAAGGATTCGTCAATGTCGAATATGCTCGGAGCCTGCCGGGTTGTCAAGATCGATCCGGCGACCGGAGACCCGGCTCGACGACGACCGGAAGGAGGACGCGCATGATCCAGGCGATCGATCGCGCGGCGAAGATCCTCGACCTGCTCCAGGGCGCCCGCCACCTCGGCATCACGGACCTCTCCGCAGCCCTGAGCCTGCCGCCGTCGACCGTGCACGGCCTCGTGAAGTCGCTGCGCGCGCACGGCCTCGTCGCGAAGGAGCGCGGCGGACAGCGGTACATGCTCGGCCCCACCCTGCTGCGACTGAGCAACGTGTACCTCGACACCCTGGACGTGCGGGCGCGGGCGATGCGCTGGACGCAGGAGCTGGCGCGACGCACCGGGATGTCCGTGCGCCTCGGCGCCCCGCACCTCACGGACGTCCTCGTGATCCACCACAACCTCCGCCCCGACGACAGCCCGCAGATGCTGGAGACGGGGATGGCGGTCCCCGCGCACGCCTCCGCGATGGGGAAGGTGCTCCTCGCGTACGACCAGGGCTTTCAGCAGAGCGTGTTCGCCGAGCCCCTGCGCAGCCTCACCGGCGACACGGTCACCGACGTGGCGCGACTGACCCTCGAGCTGCCGGGGATCGCGGAGCGCGGGACGGCGGCGGAGAGCGACGAGGCCGTCCTCGGCGAGTCGTCTCTCGCGGCGCCGATCGCCGACGCCTCGAACACGATCGTCGCCGCGGTGGCCGTCGTGCTCCCGACCGCGGAGGCACCGGCATCCGACACCGTCGTGCACGCGCTCCGCGAGACGGCACGGAACATCTCCCGCGAACTCGGCGCGACGTCCTGGCCACCGCCCGTGGCCCCCGCCGAGGACTGACGGCGGGCGCGTCCTCCTCGATCCCGGCGGTCAGCCGCGCAGGGCGAGCGCGAACGGCAGCACGGCCGTGGCCCCGGCCTGCCGCACCGCGCGCGCCGCGACCGTCAGGGTCCAGCGACTGTCGATGAGGTCGTCGACGAGCAGCACCGGGCCGGCGGGGACCTCGAGATGCGCCGCGTCGAAGCGGTCCCATACCCCCGCGAGCCGGAACACGCTGTTCCCGCCCGCCTGCCCCGAAGGCCCTCCGCCGCGCCACTCCAGCGCGCCGAGGTACGGCAGCCGCCCGATCTCGGACAGCCCGCGGGCGAGGGAGTCGACGAGCTGCGGATGCGACCGCGACGGCATCGCGATCACGGCCACCGGCCGCTCCGCCCAGCCCCACCCCGCGAGCACGCGCACGCAGGCCTGCAGCAGCGCCGGGCTGATCGGCGCGTCCGGGGCGCCTGCCGCGAAGATCTCGCGCAGCGTGCCGCCCCAGCCGAGGTCGGTGAGCCGGGCGAGGGCACGCCCTTCGTCGGCCTGCTCTCCCGCAGGGATGCGGCCGCGCACCGGCACGTCGAGGCGGTCGGCCCTGTCGGCCACGCGCGACGCGGCTCGACCGGCACGCCCACCCGGTCGAGGGAGGCGGCCGCCTGTGCGCTCGCCGTCTGCGCGACCTCCGCCGGGAACCACACGCCCGCGCAGTTGTCGCACCGGCCGCACGGGGCCGCGGTGTCGTCGTCGAGAGCCCGCTGCAGGAAGGCCATCCGGCAGCCGTCCGTGCGCTCGTACTCGAGCATGTGCTCCTGTTCCGCCACCCGCTCGGCGGCGATGCGCTCGTAGCGCTCGGCGTCGTACGTCCACGGCTGTCCCGTCGCGACCCACCCACCCTGCACCCGGCGCACGGCACCATCCACGTCGAGCACCTTCAGCAGCAGCTCGAGGGGCGTGCGGCGGATGTCGACGAGGGCCTCCAGCGCCGGCGTCGAGATCGGGCTGTCGCCGAGCGCCGCGATCACCCGTTCCGCACGCTCCCGGTCCGGCATCGACGCGGTCGCGAAGTAGTGCCAGATCTCGCGGTCTTCGACACCGGGGAGCAGGAGCACGTCGGCGCTCTCGCTGGCACGCCCCGCTCGTCCCACCTGCTGGTAGTACGCCACGGGTGAGGACGGCGCGCCGATGTGGACGACAAACCCGAGGTCCGGCTTGTCGAACCCCATGCCGAGGGCACTGGTCGCGACGAGGGCCTTCACCTCGTTGCGCTTGAGCATGCCCTCCGACTCGGCACGCTCCTCGGGGTCGGTCTGCCCCGTGTAGGCGCGCACGTCATGGCCGTGGTCGCGCAGGAACCGCGCGGTGTCGACCGCCGCCGCCACGGTCAGCGTGTAGATGATCCCGCTGCCGGGGAGATCGTCGAGGTGGCTGAGCAGCCAGGCCAGGCGGCTCGCCGAGTCCTTGAGGCGGAGCACCCCGAGCCGCAGCGAGGTACGGGCGAGCGGCCCCCGGATCGTGAGCACGGGCACCGCCTCCGCTCCGCCCGCGCCACGCGGCAGTGCCCCGAGCTGCTCGGCCACGTCGGCCACCACGCGGGAGTTCGCCGTCGCAGTCGTCGCCAGCACCGGCACGTCGGCGGGCATCTGCGCGATGAGGTCGCGCAGTCGGCGGTAGTCCGGACGGAAGTCGTGCCCCCAGTCACTGATGCAGTGCGCCTCGTCGACGACGAGCATGCCGAGCCGCGCCACCAGCGCGGGCAGCTGCTCCTCGCGGAAGGCCGGGTTGTTCAGCCGCTCCGGCGAGACGAGCAGGACGTCCACGTCGTCTCCGGCGAGCCGCTCCTGCACCTCGGCCCACTCGTGGGCGTTCGTCGAGTTGATCGCCACGGCGCGCACGCCCGCGCGCTCGGCCGCGGCGATCTGGTCGCGCATGAGCGCCAGGAGCGGGGAGACGAGCACGGTCGGGCCGGCTCCCTGCCGGCGACGGAGCAGGGTCGCGACGAAGTACACCGCCGACTTCCCCCACCCGGTGCGCTGCACCACGAGCGCGCGGCGACGCCCCTCCACCAGCGCCTCGATCGCCTCGAACTGGCCGTCGTGGAAGTCGACGTCGGGACGGCCGACGAGTTCGCCGAGGGCGGCGCGGGCGGCCTCGCGGAGGGGAACGGCGGTCGGAGAGCTCATGTCCTCCACTCTGCCGCAGACCTCGGACAGGACTCCGCCCGCCGCCCGCTCTCGGTGGATGACCGGTGGGAAGGCCGTAGCGTGGAGGAATGATCACCCGCGAACTCGCCGTCGCGCTCCGCGATGCCGGCCTGAACTGGAAGCCCGCGGAGGGTGACCGGTTCCAGCTCGATCTGCCGGACGAGGTGGAGCTGGAGGCCGAGGCCGACGTCTTCACGGTGAGCGCGATGACCATCGAGGCGCGGCAGACGCCGGCCGGCACGGACCTCGCCTTCAACGGCACGACGGAGTGGGCGCTCGACGCCGTGACCCTCGCCGATGCGGTGTGGCTGCCGCGCGAGGACCAGCTGCGCGACCTGCTCCGCGGGACGTTCCGTGCCCTCACCCGCCTCCCCGACACGTTCCGCGTCGAGATCGAACTCGCCGGTACCCCCCTGCGGTTCGAGCACCCGGACCCGGCGGAGGCCTACGGCCGCGCGCTGCTGGCGCTGATCTCGCGCTCCCGCTGACACGTCCTGTTGAATCGGGCCGTCGCGTGTGTCAGAATTACCTAACGACCGGTCAGTAAAGAAGGACCGGAGCCCGAGGAGTCGACGATGACCAGTCCCGCAGACCTGTCCCTCGTGGACGGCGAGACCTCCGACGAGGAACGCCTGTTCGACGAGCTGATCGCGAACGAGCAGCGCATCGAGCCGCGCGACTGGATGCCCGAGGCCTATCGCAAGACCCTCATCCGGCAGATCTCCCAGCACGCGCACTCCGAGATCATCGGCATGCAGCCCGAGGGCAACTGGATCACCCGCGCCCCGAGCCTCAAGCGCAAGGCGATCCTCATGGCGAAGGTGCAGGACGAGGCCGGGCACGGGCTCTACCTCTACTCCGCCGCGCAGACGCTCGGCATCACCCGCGACGAGATGATGGACCAGCTCATCTCCGGCAAGGCGAAGTACTCGTCGATCTTCAACTACCCCACCCCCACCTGGGCCGACATGGGCGCGATCGGCTGGCTCGTCGACGGCGCCGCGATCTGCAACCAGGTGCCGCTGTGCCGCGCCTCCTACGGCCCCTACGGGCGCGCGATGGTGCGCATCTGCAAGGAGGAGTCGTTCCACCAGCGCCAGGGGTTCGAGATCCTGCTCTCGCTCATGCGCGGCACCGACGAGCAGCGGCAGATGGCACAGGACGCGGTGGACCGCTGGTACTGGCCGAGCCTGGCGATGTTCGGACCGCCCGACGACCAGTCCCCCAACTCCGCCCAGTCGATGGCGTGGAAGATCAAGCGCTTCTCCAACGACGAGCTGCGTCAGCGGTTCGTGAGCATGCTCGTGCCGCAGGCCGAGATCCTCGGCGTCACCCTCCCCGACCCGGACCTGCGGTTCGACGAGGAGACCGGTCGCTACGAGATGGGCGAGATCGACTGGGACGAGTTCTTCCAGGTGCTGCGCGGCAACGGCCCCTGCAACGCCGAGCGTCTGGAGCGCCGCCGCACGGCGCACGACGAGGGCGCGTGGGTGCGGGAGGCCGCCGCGGAGTACGCCCGCAAGCAGCGTTCCCGCCTCAGCCGGGAGCGTGTCGAAGGGGCGGTGGCGTGATGGCGACCCCCGGAGCCGACCCTTCGACGAGCTCGGGGACCCAGGGCCGGGAGGTCTGGCCCCTGTGGGAGATCTTCGTGCGGGCGAACCGCGGGCTGAGCCACGTGCACGTCGGCTCGCTGCACGCCCCCGACGCCGACATGGCCATCCGCAACGCGCGCGACCTCTACACCCGCCGGGGCGAGGGCGTGTCGATCTGGGCGGTCCCCGCCGAGGCGATCACCACGAGCGACCCCGACGCCAAGGGGGCGTACTTCGAGAGCCCCGCCGGCAAGAACTACCGGCACGCGGTGTACTACACCGCCTCCGAGGGGGTGCCGCACCTGTGACCCTTCGACAGGCTCAGGGACCCAGCCCTGCTCAGGGACCCAGCTCCGCTGAGGGACTCGGCGACGCCCAAGGGGAGGCGCATGGCGACGTCTCCGTCGACGAGCTCCGGCTCAGCGAAGAGCTCGCGGGCGCCGGCACGACCGCGGCGAGCGCCGACATCGCCGAGTACGCCCTGTGGCTCGGCGACGACGCCCTCATCCTGTCGCAGCAGCTCGGCGCCTGGATCTCCCGCGCCCCCGAGCTCGAGGAGGACGTGGCGCTCGGCAACATCGCCCTCGACCTGCTCGGCCACGCGCGCTCCTTCCTGCACTTCGCCGGCACGTGGGACGGCCGGTCCGAGGACGACCTCGCGTACTTCCGCGACGAGCCGGAGTTCCGCAGCGCCTGGATCGTGGAGCAGCCGAACGGCGACTTCGCGCAGACCATCGCGCGCCAGCTCGTCGCCTCGGTCTACCTGGTGGAGCTCTACGCCGCCCTCCGCGCGAGCTCCGAGCCCACCTTCGCCGCGATCGCGGAGAAGGCGCTCAAGGAGGTCGACTACCACCGCGACCACGCCGTGCAGTGGGTTCTGCGCCTGGCGGGCGGCACGGAGGAGTCGCGGCGGCGGATGATCCGCGCTTTCGCGGATGTGTGGCCGTACGTCGACGAGCTGTTCCGCGACGAGCCGCTGATCGACCGGCTCGGCGACGTCGCCGTGCGCCCGTCGAGCCTCCGCGCTCCGTTCGACGCGGTCATCGCCACCGTGTTCGCCGAGGCCGAGCTCACGGTGCCGGAGGTTCCGGCGTCGTCGGCGGGCGGCCGGAACGGCGCGCACGCGACCCCCTTCGGCCACCTCCTCGCCGAGATGCAGGTCCTGGCGCGACGACACCCGGGGGCGTCATGGTGACCCGGACCGCCGCCGACGCGGAGGCCCAGGCCTGGCGGATCGCCGCCGCCGTGCCGGACCCGGAGGTGCCGGTGCTCACGATCGAGGACCTCGGCGTACTGCGGGCGGTCGAGCTCCGCGGCGAGCGCGTGGTCGTCGACATCACGCCGACCTACAGCGGGTGCCCGGCCATGGACACGATCCGCGACGATGTGGTCCTCGCGCTCACGGCCGCCGGGTTCGCCGACGTCGAGGTGCGGCTCGTGCTCGCCCCCGCGTGGACCACCGACTGGATGAGCGACGCCGGGAAGCAGAAGCTCCGCGAGTACGGGATCGCGCCGCCCAGCGGCCGCGCGGCCGTACCCGCCGGTCCGATCCGGCTCGCCCTCAGTGTGCGCTGCCCCCGCTGCGGCTCGCTCGACACCCGGGAGGTCTCCCGCTTCGGCTCGACCTCGTGCAAGGCGCTGTACGAGTGCCGGGCCTGCCTGGAACCCTTCGATCACTTCAAGGTGCACTGATGTCGCTGTTCTCCCCGGCCCCGGCGACGACGCCGGCGCCCTCTCCCGCCTCCCCCGCCCGGGCGCGCACCCGTGCCCGGTTCCACACGCTCGAGGTCGAGGACGTCCGCCCGCTCACCGAGGACTCCGTCGAGGTGACCTTCACGGTGCCCGCGGAGCTCGCCGACGACTACGACCACCTCCCCGGGCAGTACGTGGCGCTGCGGACGATGCTGGACGGCGTGGAGGTGCGGCGTTCCTACTCGCTGTGCCGGCGCCGAGCACCGCACCGACGGCATGCCGACCCGTCTGAGCGTCGCCGTGAAGCGCGACGAGGGCGGGACGTTCTCCACGTGGGCCCAGACCGGCCTGCACCCGGGCTTCCGCATCGACGTCATGAGCCCCCAGGGCACGTTCACCTCCGGCCTCGACGACCTGGACGAGAAGCACGTCGTCGGCATCGCGGCCGGCTCCGGGATCACGCCGCTGATGGCTCTCGCGCACACCGTGCTCTCCCGGTCGCAGACCTCGCGGTTCACGCTCCTCTACACGAACCGCTCGACGCTGGACGTGATGTTCCTGGAAGACCTCGCCGACCTCAAGGACCGCTACCCGACGAGGCTCACGCTGCACCACGTGCTGTCCCGCGAGCAGCGAACCGCGCCGGTGCTCTCGGGCCGCATCGACGAGCCCAAGCTGCGGACGATCCTCGACGCGCTGATCGACCCGGCCGACGTGGACGAGTGGTTCCTGTGCGGACCGCTCGCGCTCGTCGACCTCTGCCGGGAGGTGCTGGCCGACGTGGGCGTACCCCGCGAGCACGTGCGCTTCGAGCTGTTCACGACCGGCGACGAGCCGGTGCGGGCCGCCCGGCCGGTCACGGTGCGCTCAGGCGAGAAGACGGTGCGGATCGAGGTGAACCTCGACGGCGTGTCCTCGACGGTGGAGAGCCCGGTCGCGGCGCGCGAGTCGGTGCTGAACGCCGCACTGCGGGTGCGGCCGGACGCGCCGTTCGCGTGCGCGGGTGGCGTCTGCGGCACCTGCCGCGCGCGCGTGATCGAGGGCAGCGTCACGATGACCGAGAACTACGCCCTGGAGCCCGACGAGCTCGAGCGCGGCTACGTGCTCACCTGCCAGTCCCATCCCACCAGCGACCGCGTGGTCGTGGACTACGACGTCTGAGGACTCCTGATGATCGATCTCGCCATCGCCGACGACGTCGCCACCGTGGTGCTCGACGCCCCCGCGAAGCTCAACGCCCTGGACGAGGCCGCCCTCGCGGAGCTCGACGCCGCGTACCGGGATGCCGAGGCCGCCGGGGTGCGCGCGCTGCTGCTCCGCGGTGAAGGGCGGGCGTTCTGCGCCGGTCGGGACATCTCCGCCGTCGATCCGCGCGACGACGACGTGCTCGGCTACCTCGGCGGGCGGGTGACACCGCTGCTGCAGCTTATGTCCCGCTTCCCCGCGCCGACGTTCGCCGTCGCCCACGGCGCCTGTCTGGGCGTGGGACTCGGGCTGCTCCTCGCGACGGATGTCGTGTACGTCGCGGAGTCGGCGAAGATCGGCTCGCCGTTCGCCGCCCTCGGCGCCACCCTGGACTCCGGCGGTCACGCGCTGTTCCTCGACCGGCTCGGCCCGCACAAGACGCTCGACCTCATCTACACCGGCCGTCTCATGAGCGGCACGGAAGCCGTGCGCTCGGGGCTCTTCTCCCAGGTTTTCCCGGACGACGAGGTGCTCGCCGCCGCGACGGCCGCTGCGGGGAAGGCCGCCCACGGCGCCACGGCCGCATTCCGGGCGAGCAAGGAGCTCATCGCCCGCATCCGCGACGAACGCCTCACCCTGTGGGAGTCCATCGACGTCGAGAACGCGGCGCAGGCCGCCCTGTGCGACACCGAGGACTACCGCGAGGGCTTCGCCGCGTTTCAGGAGAAGCGGAAACCGGAGTTCCGCGGGCGCTGACGCCACGGCCCGGTCGTCGCTGTCAACCGTCTCGTGCGGTGTCCGACCCCGGTGGGAGGATGCCCGCATGCTGCTCTCGGAGCTCGTCACCACCACCGACCAGGTCGCCGCGACCTCGTCCCGCCTGGCCAAGATCGAGGCGATCGCCGCGCTGCTCCGCCGGGCCGACGCCGACGACATCGCGCCTCTCGTGGGGCTGCTCCTCGCCACGCCCCGCCAGGGTCGTCTCGGCGTGGGCTGGCGGGGGCTGACCGCTCTCGCGATCGAGCACAGCGCGACCTCGACCCTGACCATCGCGGAGGTCGACCACGCCTTCGATACCCTCGCGCACACGTCCGGCTCCGGATCAGCCGGTGTCCGCAGCGCGCTCCTGCACGATCTTGCCGCCCGCGCGACGGCTCCCGAATGGGACTTCCTGACCAGGGCCATGCTCGGGGAGCTCCGCACCGGGGCGCTGGGCGGCGTGCTGCTCGACGCGATCGCCCGCGCCGCCGAGGCTCCGGCCGCGACCGTGCGACGGGCCGCCATGCTCTCCGGCGACCTCGGCGAGACGGCGCTCCTCGCGCTCACCGGTGCCGAGGGAGCGCTCGACGAGGTCGGGCTCCGGGTGGGTCGCCCCGTGCTCCCGATGCTCGCGGCCACGGCGCCGACGCCCACGGCCGCCCTCGAGATCACCGGACGCGCCTCGGTCGAGTACAAGCTCGACGGCGCGCGCATCCAGGTGCACCGCCGCGGCGACGAGGTCGGCATCTACACGCGGAGCCTCGCCGACGTCACCCACCGCCTGCCCGAGATCGTCGAGGTCGTCCGCGGCCTTCCCGCGCAGGAGGTCATCCTCGACGGCGAGACCCTGGCGCTCGACGAGGACGGCGGTCCCCGGCCGTTCCAGGAGACGATGTCCCGGTTCGGTGCGGATGCCGCGCGCGAGCTCGCCCTGCGGCCCTGGTTCTTCGACGTCCTGCACGTGGATGGCCGCGACCTGCTGGACGAGCCACTGTCGGTACGCCAGGAGGTCCTGGCCGAGGTCGCCGGCGAGTGGCGCATGCCCGGCATCGTGACCGACAGCGCGGAGGAGGCCGAGCGCCTGTCCCGCGAAGCCCTGGCGGCCGGTCATGAGGGCGTGCTGGTGAAGGCCGTGGATGCGCCGTATGCCGCCGGTCGCCGCGGCAAGTCCTGGGTCAAGGTGAAACCGGTCCTCACGTTCGACCTCGTCGTGCTGGGCGCCGAGTGGGGGTCGGGGCGACGGCGCGGACGGCTGTCGAACCTGCACCTCGGCGCGCGGGACCCGGATGGCGACTTCGGCGACCCCGGCGGCTTCGTGATGGTGGGCAAGACCTTCAAGGGCCTCACCGACGCGCTGCTGCAGTGGCAGACCGACGAGTTCCCGGCGCACGAGACCCATCGCTCCGCGTCCACGGTGTTCCTCCGGCCGGAGCTCGTGGTCGAGATCGCGATCGACGGCGTGCAGCGGTCCCCGCGCTACCCCGGCGGCCTCGCCCTCCGCTTCGCCAGGGTCAAGGGCTACCGCCCGGACAAGACCGCTGCGGAGGCCGACACGATCCAGACCCTCCTGGCCCTGCGGCGCGGCGCGGCGGACGACTCCTGATCAGGCCGTGGGCGGCAGTCCCTCGTCCTCCTGACGCACGGTGCCGCGGAACGACCAGGGGAAGTCGATCCAGAGGTCGGTGTCCTTCCACGCGAAGTCCGGCTGGATGATCGTCGAGGGCTTCGTGTAGATCGTGACCGAGCGCACGTCGGCGCCCTTCTCCTGCAGCAGCTGCACCGCGAGCGCCAGTGTGCGACCGGAGTCGGCGACATCGTCCACGAGCAGCACGCGGCGGCCGTCGAGGTAGGCCATGTCGAGCTCGGGTGGCAGCACCTCCGGGGCGTCCAGCACGGTGCCGATGCCGGTGTAGAACTCGACGTTGATGGCGCCGCAGTTCTTCACCCCGAGTCCGTACGCGATGGCGCCGGCAGGGAGCAGGCCGCCGCGCGCGATCGCCACCACGACCTCCGGCTCGAAGCCCGTCGCGATGATGTCCCGCGCCAGATCGCGCGTCGCCGCGCCGAAGCCGTCCCACGTGAGCGTCTCGCGCTCGATCGATGCATCCGTCATCGGTCCATTCTCGCGCATCCGCTCCGTCCGGGCCGCCGCTAGACTGAGCAGGTCCGGCCCCGCCGGTGCCTGAAAAAGAGGCACGAAGCACCTCGCATCGCCGCGAGGGCGAGACACATACGGATCCCCCTTCTCCGTCCCTGTCTCGAAAGGCTTCTCCATGCCCTCCGTCTCCGCGCACGTCGCCCTCACCCTCGCCCAGCACGTCGATGCCGTCTTCGGCGTCATGGGCAACGGCAACGCCTACTTCCTCGACGCCCTCGAGACGCAGACCGACGCCACCTTCACCGCCGTCCGTCACGAGCAGGGCGCGGTCGTCGCCGCCGACGCGCACTTCCGCGCCTCCGGCCGCATCGCCGCGGGCACCTCCACCTACGGCGCCGGCTTCACGAACACGATCACGGCGCTGGCCGAGGCCGTGCAGGCGCACGTGCCGCTCGTCCTCGTCGTCGGTGACGAGCCCACATCGGGGCCGCGGCCGTGGGACGTGGACCAGATCGCTCTGGCCTCGGCCGTCGGCGCCCGCACCTACACCGTCGGGCGGACCGATGCCGCCGCGACCACCGTCATCGCCGTCGAGCACGCCCTCACCTATCGTGTGCCCGTCGTGCTCGCCATCCCCTACGACGTCGCCGCCCTCGAGGCCGGGGCGGTGCCGGCGGCCCCGGCTCCTCGGCTCCCCGCGCCGCTCGCCCCGCGCGGGGACTTCGCCGAGGGCATGCTGGATGAGATCGCCGCCGCCCTACGCGACGCCGAGCGCCCGTTCCTCCTCGCCGGGCGCGGGGCCTGGCTGGCCGACGCGGGCGAGGCTCTCGGCGCCCTCGCCGCGCAGACCGGGGCCCTCACCGCCTCCTCCGCCCTCGGCCGCGGCATCTTCCCGGACGCCCGGTACGACCTCGGGGTCACCGGTGGCTTCGGCGCCGAGGGGGCGATGGAGCTCGTGCGGACGGCCGACGTCGCGGTGGTCTTCGGCGCGAGCCTGAACCAGTTCACGATGCGCTTCGGCGACCTGTTCGCCCCGGGCACCCGGGTGTACCAGATCGACACCGCTCCGGCCGCCACGCACGCCCACGTCGGCGGCTTCGTGCGCGCCGATGCCCGTCTCGCCGCCGAGGCCCTCGTCGCCCGCCTCTCCTCCGGGCACGACTTCTCCGAGCACAACTTCGGAGATGCCGTCGGACTCGCCGGGGCCACCCCCGACTCCGGCGGCGTGTCGAGCGCGGACTCCGCAGTTGTGCCCGCCCGCCCGTGGCGGGAGACGGTCGATGTCGCCGCGGCCCGCGCGTACGAGCCGGGAGACGAGCTCGCGCCGGACGGCCGCCTCGACCCGCGTTCCGCCGCGCGCCGGATCGCCGAGCTCCTCCCCGAAGACCGCGTCGTGGTGTCGGACGGCGGGCACTTCATCGGCTGGGCGAACATGTACTGGCCGGTCGCCGCGCCCGACCGGATGATGATGATCGGCACCGCGTTCCAGTCGATCGGACAGGGCTGGCCCAGCGTGGTGGGCGCGGCCCTCGCCCGTCGGGACGCGACCATCGTGCTCACCTCGGGCGACGGCGGCGGGCTCATGGCGATCGCCGACCTCGAATCGGCCGTCCGGGCGGCGGGCGGACGCGGCATGGCCGTGGTCTGGAATGACGCCGCGTACGGGGCCGAGGTCAACCTCTACGGGCTGAAGGGCCTGGCCGAGGGTCCGATGCGCATCCCCGAGGTCGACTTCGCCGCGTTCGGGGCGGCGGTCGGTGCGGAGGGTGTCGTCGTGCGGACGCTGGACGACCTGGATCGCCTCGCCGCGTGGGCCGAGGAGGACCCAGCGACCCGACGCTTCCTCGTCCTCGACCTCCGGATCTCCGGCGACGTGATCGCGCCGTACCAGCAGGAGATCATCCGCGTGAACTCCTGACCTGTGCGGGCCGATAGGCTCCCGGAATGACGGATGCTCCTGAGGTCCTGCGCTACAGCGCCTTCGCCGCGACGCCGGACGGCGGCAACCCCGCCGGGGTCGTCTTCGACGCGGACGGGCTCGACGAGGCGGACATGCAGCGGATCGCGGCCGAGGTCGGCTACTCGGAGACCGCGTTCGTGCAGAACGCCACGGCGGACGGCTCCCGTTTCCGCGTGCGCTACTGGTCGCCGGCTGCGGAGGTGCCGTTCTGCGGGCATGCGACCGTCGCGACCGCGGTGGCCCTCGCCGAGCGGCAGGGTCCGGGGACGGTCGTGTTCGCGACCGCGGCCGGAGACGTGTCGATGGAGTCCTTCGCGGACGCGGACGGCCGGGTCACGGTGTCGTTCACGAGCGTCGAGCCGGAGGTCCGCGACCTCGACCCCGTCGTGCGTGACCGCCTCCTCGCGCTGCTGGGGATGGAGCCGGCCGATGTCGACCCGCGCTTCCCGGTCCGTGAGGCGTTCGCGGGCAACTGGCATCCGATCGTCTTCGTCGCCGACCGGGAGCTCTTCCACCAGTTCCGCTTCTCCCCCGCCGAGGTCGCCACTCTCATGCGCGCGCAGGGCTGGCACGGCACGGTGACGGTGCTGCACGCCGAGGATCCGGCCGAGATCCAGGCCCGCAACCTCTTCCCCGTGGGGCGCATCACCGAAGATCCCGCGACGGGGTCCGCGGCCGCTTCGGTCGGCGCCTATCTCCGCGCCCAGGGCTATCCGGGCGACACCGTCCGCATCCGTCAGGGCGCCCACGTCGGTCGCCCGAGCGAACTCCGCGTCGCGATCCCGGCCTCCGGCGGCCTCGTCGTCTCCGGCGGAGCCACCCGCCTCCCCTGACCCCCGGACCTCCCTGATCCCGGACCGCCTGCACGACCCGGTTCCGCCCGCACGACCACACCCCCTCCCCCCGTCGTGCATCGGTCACCCGGTCGTGCACCCGTCTCCCGACTCCGGCACTTCCCGACAGGCACACCCGCACGACCCCGGTTCCACTCTGCACGTCCCCGGTTCCACCTGCACGACCCGGGGCCGTCTGCACGACCGATACCCACCCTCGGTCGTGCATCCGTCACCCGGTCGTGCATCCGTCGCGGCCGACGAGACATCGACCGCCCCGGCGCGACATACAGCACACATGGGCATGACGCACGGAAGGACGACCCGGTGACGGGTGCACGACCACGACTCACCCCAGGTCGTGCACTCGTCCCCTGGTCGTGCATCCGTCACCCGGTCGTGCACCCGTCACCCGGGTCGTGCATCCGTCACCTGGTCGTGCACTCGTCCCCAGGTCGTACGTCTCCGCCCCGACAGGGCCCCGCGTCCCGAGCCCGCCTACAGATGCACGACTCCGTTCCGTCTGCACGACCAGACACTGTCGCCGGTCGTGCATCCGTCCCGAGGTCGTGCATCTGTGACCGCACACGACCCCCAGCCTCCGGAACCGAACCAGACCCGGGACGAACGCGAACCGGAGCCGGACACGGCCCCCATCCCTAGACCCGGCCCGGGGACCGTCGTCAGCCCTGGGCGCTGTAGTCCGGGAGCTCCTGCAGGGTCCAGGTGTTGCCGTCCGGGTCGTCGAAGCGCACGAAACGGCCCCAGTCCTGCTCGTCCACGCCCTCGGCCTCCACCCCGAGCCCCCGCAGATGGGCGAGAGCCTCGTCGGCGTCGGGGACGACCACCTGGATGGTGTTCTGCTGCCCCGGCTCCAAGCCGCTGGTCAGCCCCGTGCCGAAGGCGATCGAGCAGGCCGATCCCGGCGGGGTCATCTGCACGAAGCGCAGGCCCTCGTACGGCACCTGATCATGGTCGGCGTGGAAACCGATCTTCACGTAGAAGTCCTTCGCCCGGTCGACATCGCTGACCGGCACGAAGATGAGTTCGATCTTCCAGTCCATCACGCACTCCTCCTGTCGGGCTCCGTCACCCGTCGGCCCTCACAGTACGCGCGGCCTCCGACACCCGCCAGAGGCGTCAGAGCCAGCCCTTGTCGGACGCGATCCGCACCGCCTGCGCCCGGTTCTCGGCGCCGGTCTTGCCGATCGCGGCGGAGAGGTGGTTGCGCACCGTGCCCGCCGACAGGAAGACCTCCGCCGCGATGGCCGCCGCGGATCGTCCGTCGGCGGCCAGCCGCAGCACCTGCCGCTCCCGGTCGCTCAGCGGGTTGGCTCCCTCGAACAGGCTCTCCTCGGCGAGTTTCGGATCGAGCACCCGGAGTCCGGCGTGCACGCGGCGCACGGCCGCGGCGAGCTCCTCGGCCGGGGTGTCCTTCACCACGAACCCACTCGCCCCGGCGTCGAGCGCCGCGCGCAGGTACCCGGGTCGCGCGAACGTGGTCACCACGAGCACGCGCGTCTGCGGGCTGGCCGCGCGGATCCGTTTCGTCGCCTCGACGCCGTCCACCCCCGGCATCTGGATGTCCATCAGACACACGTCCGGCTGCAGCTCCTCCGCCAGGCGCAGCGCCTCCGCGCCGTCCGCCGCCAGGCCCTGCACCTCGAGATCCGGCTCCAGGTCGAGCAGGGCCCCGAGCGCCCCGCGGACGAGGGCCTGGTCGTCGGCGATGAGCAGCCGGATCGGAACCGTCGGGGCCGCCGTCACCACGTCACCTCCACCCGCGTGCCCGCCGCCTCGCCGGGCCGCACGGCGAACCCGGCGCCGGCCGCCGCCGCGCGCTCCCGCATCCCCCGGATGCCGTTGCCCTCGCGATGCCCGGTCGCGGACGCGGGCCCGACACCGTCGTCCTCCACGGTGAGCACGCCCGGAGCGATGCGCACACGGACGGCCGCGGCACCGGAGTGCCGCAGCGTGTTGGTCGTCGCCTCGCGGAGGATCCAGCTCGCCGTGATCGCCTGGACCGGCGAGAGGGCGTCCGGGGTCCCGTCCACGACGAGCGCGATGTCCGCGGCGCGCAGCGAATCCTCGGTCGACGCGAGCTGCTCGACGAGGGTCGTCGCCCGCGCACCCGCGACGGTCTGCCGCACTCCGGCGATGGCCTCCGCGGTCAGACGTTCGATGTCGGCGAGCTCGGCCTTGGCGCGCTCCGGGTCGGAGTCCATCAGCCGCCGCACGAGCTGGGCCTTGAGTCCGACGACCGTCAGCGAGTGGCCGATGAGGTCGTGCACGTCGCGCGCCACGGCCTCCCGCCCCTCGCTGGTCGCCAGCTCCCTGCCCAGCCGCTCCGCCTCCGCCGAGCGCACGATGAGCCAGGTCGAGACCGTGTTCACGACGCCGAGGAGGGCGACGATCGCGAGGACGGACAGGTAGGAGAGGTTGTCGGGGATGAGGAAGACGCAGCCGGCCGCCACCACGAGCGCGGCGATGGTCGTGATCCAGTGCCAAGCACGGGTCAGTCCGTACGAGGCGAACGACATGATGAACGGCAGGAAGCTCAGCGCCGACCCGCCCACGGCCGGGATCGTGACCAGCGCGCACGCGATGAGCGCGGCGAACGTGATCCACTGTCGCCGCGAGGGGGTGCGACCGAGGCCCCCTCCGCCGCGCATGCCGTGCAGGAACCCCGTCACATAGAGGACGATGAACGCGACCAGCGCCACCCACCCCGTGACGACCCACGCCGGCGGAGCGGCGGAGGCGAGCAGCGCGAGGACCGGATAGATCAGGAACACGAGCCAGACGACCGCCATCAGCCAGCCGAACCGCGCCCAAGGGTCCTTGCCCGTCCCGGATCGGGCGTCCGCCTCCCGGCCCTCCTGCATCGTCATCCGTCCAACCTACTGTCGCGCCGGGGCGCTCACCGTCGTGACCGCGAGCGCCGCACGCCCACCGTCACCAGCACCGCGAAGACGACGAGCCAGACCGCGACGTTGAGGAGCAGCATCCACAGCTCATCCGTCTGCCCCGTCGTCAGCACGCCCTCCGTCAGCGGCCACCGACTCAGGGCGACGAAGCCGTACAACGGGGTGAATCGGGCGATGTCGAGCATGACGCCGTCGAGCGGCATGAACACGTTGCCGAAGAAGGCGAAGAAGGTCATCGAGATGGACGCGAGCGCGGCGGCGGAGTCGGAGCCGAAGAACAGGCCGACCCCGAGCCCGTAGAGGCCGAACATGAGGCCGATGCCGAGGATGAGGGCGGCGGTCACGACCCAGCGCCAGGCGCCGTCCGCCTCCGCCCCGGTGAGCAGCCCGGCGACGAACACCGCGACGAGGGCGAGCGCCGCAAACGACACGGCGGTGAGCAGCTTCGTCAGGGCGTAGCCGGTGGTCGTCAGCGGCGTCATCGCGAGCTGCCTTCCCCACCCCTGCTTGGCCTCGGTGGCCGCGAGCGAGGTGAGCGAGCTCATCGCCACCGCGGTGCCGTAGGCCGCCATCGAGACCATCACGGAGAAGGAGACGTTGCCGTTGCCGGCGGAGAGCGTGCCGTACCCCATGCCCGCACCGAAGAGCAGGTACATGGCCACGGGCATGGCGAGGGTGAAGGCGAGCGTGTAGGGGTTGCGCAATTGGCGCAGCCCCTCGATGCGCAGCATGGTGGGCGAGACGGTCGTGGTCATGTCAGTCCTCCGTGAGGGCGGTGAAGGCGGTCTCGAGCGTGGGGGCGGCGATCTCCAGGTCGTGCGCTCCCCCGTCGAGCAGCAGGCGGGCGGCGGCGTCGGAGTCGGTGGCGCGGAGGCTGAGGCGGTCCCCGTCGATGCGCACACCGTTCACGCCCTCCGCGGCGGTCAGGGCGGCGACCAGCGCGTCCGACACGGCGGGCACGGTGGCCGAGACCGTACGCTCGCCCAGGCTCGCACGGAGCAGGGCGGTGGGCGCGTCCGCGACAACGGTGCCCCGATGCATGACCACCGTGCGGCGGGCGAACTGCTCCGCCTCCTCCAGATAGTGCGTGGCGAACACGATCGTGCGCCCCGCGTCCGCGTCGGCACGCATCACGTCCCAGAAGTGGCGCCGCGCGGTGACGTCCATACCGGCGGTCGGCTCGTCGAGCACGAGGATGTCGGGATCGGAGATCATCGCGAGCGCGAACTTCACGCGCTGCTGCTCGCCGCCCGAGCACTTGGACACCCGGCGGCGCGCGAGACCGGCGAGGTCGGCACGGCGCATCACCTCCGGCACGCGTGCGAGGGCTTCCCGCCCGTACAGCGAGGCGATCAGCCGCACGGTCTCGCCGACGGTGAGGTCGCCGAGCAGGCCCCCGGTCTGCAGCACGGCTCCGATGGCCCCGTTCGCGGTGGCCCGTTCCGGAGCCGCCCCGAGCACGCGCACGGTCCCGCTGCTGGGGGCGGTGAGCCCGAGGAGCATGTCGAGCGTGGTGGTCTTGCCCGCGCCGTTGGGGCCGAGCAGGGCGACCACCTCGCCGCGCCGGATGGAGAGGTCGACACCGTCGACGGCCGGCACGCGGCGCTCGCCGGTGCCGAAGTGCTTGCGCACGTCGATCAGCTCCAGCGCCACGGGTCTGTCATCGACGGCGGGGGACGCGGAGGACGACGCGACGCGCGGTGCCGCCTCCTGCACGGATGTCTCGTTCATGCCTCCAGCCTCGCGCCGGGGCGCGCGGCCGTCCGGAGGGCGGTGTCATCTCCTCGGCATGACACGTGTCATGCCGAGGTTCAGCGCGCGGGAAGCAGCGCACCGTCCAGGAAGCCCGCCAGCTCGTCCACCCCGTCCAGCGGGAGGATCGCGGCGACGTACTGGTCCGGGCGCACGACGATCACGACGCCGTCACGGGACAGCTCCCGCGCCTCGAAGATGTCCGTGCCGCACCACTTGCTCGGGCCGGCCGCGTAGACCTTCTCCCAGTCGGTGAGTCCGAGCGGGCCGGTCTTCGGCTGGAAGAGCTCGGGCGTCGTCGTGACCTCGACCTCCTCGAAGGGCTGCTGATACACGGCCTTCACGTCGAACACGGCGTCGGCGTCGGCGTCCGCCGGGGTGAACCGTGCGAACACGGGCGCCGCCATCTCCGCCCACGCGGCGAGCGCTTCGCCGGTCCGGTCGCCGAACGCGTAGACCCGCCACCGGCCGTCGGCCTTCGCGTGGTGTCCGAGGTGGACGACGTTGCCGTCCCCGACCCGCACGACCTCCGCCGACTTGAAGCGCTTGCCCAGCGGGTACCCGACGGCGAGCGCCTGGTGGGCGTCCGTGCCGGTGATCATGGAGGACGTGTACTGGGTCATGAACCCGGACGGGAACTCGGCCGTCGCCAGGTAGTACGTGGCCAGCTCGTTCGGGTCGGAGATCTCCTCGGGCTTGCGCGCCATGAGGCTGGACCACTCGCGGTCGAAGTCGATGAGCTGCTGCGCGACGGGACGACGCTCGGCGCCGTACGTGGCCAGCAGCGACTCGGGCGCACGGCCGCTCAGCACGGAACCGAGCTTCCAGCCGAGGTTGAACCCGTCCTGCATCGACACGTTCATGCCCTGGCCGGCTTGGCGCTGTGGGTGTGGCAGGCGTCGCCGGTGAGGAAGACGCGCGGGCTGCGGTCGACGCCGGGGTCGACGTCGTCGAAGCCGTCGGTCACACGGTGGCCGACCTCGTAGACGCTGTGCCAGGCGACCTGCTTCACATCGAGCGTGTAGGGGTGGAGGATCGCATTGGCGCGCCGGATGATCTCCTCGATGGGCGTCTGGCGCACGCGGTGGTCGTCGTCCGCCGCGACCTCGCCGAGGTCGATGTACATGCGGCTGAGGTAGCCGCCCTCCCGCGGGATGTGCAGGATGTTGCCCGCCTTCGAGTTGATCGCGCACTTGGTGCGCCAGTCCGGGAAGTCGGTGTTGACGAGCACGTCCATGACGCCCCAGGCGTGCGCGGCGCTCGCGCCGACGTGCGTGCGTCCGATCGCCTGACGCACGCCGCTCCGGGCGCCGTCGCAGCCCACCACGTACTTCGCCCGGACGACGCGTTCGTCGGCTTCGCCGACATGGCGGACGCGCACCTCGACCGGGTACTCGCCCTCCTCATGCACGGTAAGCCCGAGGAATTCGACGCCGTAGTCCGGCACGATCCGTCCGGGGCCGTCGGCCGCCGCTTCGGCGAAGTAGTCCAGCACGCGGGCCTGGTTGACGATGAGGTGCGGGAACTCGCAGATGTCGTAGGCGTAGTCGGCGGTGCGGGTGGTCCGCACGATCTGATCGGGGTGCTCGGGGTCGGGGCCCCAGAAGTTCATCCAGCCGATGTTGTAGGCCTCGGCGATGATGCGCTCGGCGAAGCCGAAGGCCTGGAAGGTCTCCACGCTGCGGGGCTGGATGCCGTCGGCCTGTCCGAGGACGAGGCGGCCCTCGCGCTTCTCGATGATGCGGGTCGTGATGTCGGGGTACTGCGACATCTGTGCCGCGAGCAGCATGCCCGCGGGCCCGGAGCCGACGATGAGGACGTCGACCTCGTCGGGCAGGGCGGCGGGGCGGTCGATCCCGGTGCCGGCGGCGTCCTGCACGCGCGGGTCTCCGGACACATAGCCGTGGTGGTGGAACTGCATCGTCGTCGATTCCTTCCGGACGTCTTCGTCGGGTGTTGCGTCCAGGAACACTGTGTTCTATATTCGAACACAGTGTTCTACTATTGAACACAGCCTAGACCGGTGCCTCGCGCATCGCAAGGAGAGCCATGTCCGAGCGCCCCGCCGCCCCCGCCTCGCAGACGCTGAGCCGCGGCATCCGCATCCTCGAGGTGCTCGCCGACGCCCGCGGTGCGCTGACCATCGACGACATCGCCGGACGCCTCGAGGTGCATCGCTCCATCGCCTACCGGCTTCTCCGCACCCTCGAGGATCACGGTCTCGTCACCCGCGACGCGAGCGGCGCCGTGAGCCTCGGCGCTCGCATGGCCGCCCTCGCCGCCGGTGTCGCCCACGACCTCCAGGCCGAGGCCCTGCCGGAGCTCACCGCCATCGCGAACGAGCTCGGCATGACCTGCTTCCTCGCCGTCCTGGACGGGGCCGAGTGCATCACCCTCGCCAGCGTCGAGCCGCGGCACGCCGTCGCCAGCGTCGCCCAGCGGCCCGGCGCGCGGCACTCCGTCACGGTCGGCGCCCCAGGGAAGGCGATCCTCGCGCAGCTCGACGGCGCGGAGGTTCCCGTCGCCATCTCCCCCGCCCTGCGCGCCGACGTCGACAGCGCCGCCGCGCGCGGCTACGCCACGAGCCACGACGAGGTCATCCCCACGGTCCAGTCCGTCGCCGTCCCGCTGCGTCTGCGCGGCCAGCGTCCCGCCGCGATCGCGGTCGTGCACGTCGCGACCGACCTGGACGACGGGGAGATCGCCGCGCGCCTCCGGCGCTCCGCCGACCTCATCCGCGAGGCCCTCGAGGGCTGAGCCGGAACACACGAGAGCGCACGCCCCTCAGGGACGTGCGCTCTCGTGGCAGGGAGGTCAGACCTTCGCGAGCCCGCGGATCGGGCTGACGGACTGCTCCTCCTCGTGGTCCGGACCGAGCGGGATGCCCGAGCGGTCGCGCAGCAGGAGCGTGGCGACGAGGCCGAGGAGGGTCATGCCCGCGAGGTACCAGGTGACCGCCTCGGTGGAGCCGGTCTGATCGACGATGAACGTCGCGATCGTGGGCGCGAAGGCGCCACCGGCGATCGCGCCGATCGCGTACGAGATGGAGACGCCGGAGAACCGGATGCTCGCGGGGAACAGCTCGGTGTACAGCGCCGCCTGCGGCCCGTAGGTGAAGCCCAGGCCGATCGTGAGGATCGCGAGACCGGCGAACAGCAGCCCCACCTCGCCGGTGTTGACGAGCGGGAACAGCGTGAACACGCCGACGAGCTGGAGCACCCAGCCGATGAGGTAGGTCGTGCGACGGCCGATGCGGTCGGACACCCAGCCGGCCAGCAGCGTGGTGAGCAGCCAGGTGACGGCCGATCCGGTGACCGCCCACAGCACGGGCCCGCGCTCGAGGCCGATGGGCCCCTCGGGGTTCGTGGCATAGCCCTGGATGTAGCCGCCGGTGGTCATGTAGCCCACGGCGTTGTTCCCGGCGAAGACGAGGGCGGCGATGATGACGAGCAGCAGGTGCTTGCGGAAGAGCTGCACGATCGGCATCTTCGCCTTCTCCTTGCGCTCGGCGAGCTCGGCGAACACCGGGCTCTCCTCCACGCGACGGCGGACGTAGTAGCCGACGAGGATCAGCACGACGCTCAGCAGGAACGGCACGCGCCAGCCCCAGGCGAGGAACTGGTCCCCCGGAGCGATCGCGGTCATCAGCGCCATGACCCCCGACGCGAGCAGCAGGCCGAGCGGCACGCCGATCTGCGGGGAGGCGCCGAAGATGCCGCGCTTCTTGCGCGGGGCGTGCTCGACGGCCATCAGCACCGCGCCGCCCCACTCGCCGCCGGCCGAGATGCCCTGCACGATGCGCAGCAGCACGAGGAGGATCGGCGCCATGACGCCGATGGTCTCGTACGTGGGGAGCAGACCGATCAGGGCGGTCGCGGCCCCCATGAGGATCAGCGTCCACATCAGCACGGCCTTGCGGCCGAGCTTGTCGCCGTAGTGGCCGGCGAGGAACGCGCCGAGGGGCCGGAAGAGGAAGCTCACACCGACCGTGGCGAAGCCGACGAGAGCGCTGTTGGCGCCGAGCGGCGCGAAGAAGAGCTGTCCGAAGACCAGCCCGACCGCCGTGGCGTAGATGAAGAAGTCGTACCACTCGACGGTGGTCCCGACGACGGTGGCGAAGACGACACGACGCCGGTCGGCCGCCGTCGCGATGGTTCCGGTGGGCGTGAACCCACCCTGTGACTGCCCGCTCATGGGGTGTCTCCTTTGTGCTTGTGACCGCGTTGTCACGGCGCGCCCGGACGTGAATCCGATCCGCTTGCCGAGGGGTGAGACGATGATATATGATTTCGGATACGACGCACAATGCGTCCTGACGAGCGCGAGGAGGCGCATCCGTGACGGACACCATCGCCCGCCCGGGGAAGATCATCGCGATCCACCTGAGCTACGCCTCGCGGGCCGACCAGCGCGGTCGACGCCCCGCCCACCCCTCCTATTTCTTCAAGCCGGCCAGTTCGGTCGGGGTCTCCGGCGGCACCGTCGAGCGTCCCGCCGGCACCGAGCTGCTCGCGTTCGAAGGGGAGATCGCGCTGATCATCGGCGCCCCGGCCCGCCGGGTCGCCCTCGCCGACGCCTGGGACCACGTACAGTGGGTGACCGCCTCGAACGATCTCGGTCTCTACGATCTGCGCGCCAACGACAAGGGCTCCAACGTCCGCTCCAAGGGCGGCGACGGGTACACCCCGCTCGGTCCGGAGCTGATCGACGCCCGCACGGTCGACCCGGCGGCCCTCCGCGTGCGCGCCTGGGTGAACGGCGAGCTCCGCCAGGACGACACCACCGCCGGCCTCATCTTCCCGCTGGCCCAGCTCGTCGCCGACCTCTCCCAGCACTTCACGCTGGAGACCGGCGACGTGATCCTCACGGGCACCCCCGCGGGCTCGTCGGTCATCGTCCCCGGCGACGTGGTCGAGATCGAGGTCGACGCCCCGGACGCCCCCGGCGCCCCCACGTCCGGCCGCCTCGTCACGACGGTCACGCAGGGGGATGTCCCCTTCGACGGCGACCTCGGCTCGCTCCCCGCGGTGGACGACCTCCAGCGCACCGAGGCCTGGGGCTCCCGCGAGCTCGCCGGCCTGCCCGCCGAGGACACCGCGCCCACGCTCACCCCCGAGCTCCGCGCCCAGCTCCTCGAAGCCCCCACCGCCGGCCTCTCGGCCCAGCTGCGCAAGCGCGGACACCACTCCTGCTTCATCGACGGCGTCTCCGCCAACCTCCCGGATACGAAGATCGTCGGCACCGCCAAGACCCTCCGCTTCGTGCCGTTCCGCGAAGACCTGTTCCGCAGTCACGGCGGCGGGTACAATGCCCAGAAGCGCGCGTTCGACGCGGTCGCCGCAGGCGAGGTCATCGTCATCGAGGCCCGCGGCGACGCGACCACCGGCACGCTCGGCGACATCCTCGCCCTGCGCGCGCAGACCCGCGGCGCGGCGGGCGTGGTCACCGACGGCGGTGTCCGCGACTTCCAGGCCGTCGCCGAGATCGGGCTTCCTGTCTTCTCGCAGGGTGCGCACCCTCGGTGCTCGGCCGCAAGCACGTGCCGTGGGACGTCGACGTGACGATCTCGTGCGGCGGTGCCACCGTGCAGCCCGGCGACATCATCGTCGGCGACAGCGACGGCGTGATCGTGATCCCGCCGGCTCTCGCCGCCGAGGTCGCCGCCGACGCCGTGGCCCAGGAGATCGAGGACGCCTGGATCGCCGAGCAGGTCGCCGCCGGGCACCCGGTCGACGGCCTCTTCCCGATGAACGCCGAATGGCGCGCCCGCTACGAGCAGGCGACCGGCACCGGAGCGGAGCGGAAGTGAGCACGGTCGAGAGCGCCAGCAAGTCGGAGCAGGCGTACGCCTGGATCCGCGCGCGCATCTCGGCGCACACCTACGGCCCTGGCTACCGCCTGGTCCTCGGTCCGATCGCCGAGGAGCTGGGGATGAGCGTGGTCCCGGTGCGCGAGGCGATCCGCCGCCTGGAGGCCGAGGGGCTCGTGACCTTTGAGCGCAACGTCGGCGCCCGCGTGACCCTCGTGGACGAGGGCGAGTACGCCCACACGATGCAGACGCTCGGACTCGTCGAAGGGGCGGCCACCGCGCTGTCCGCTCCCCTGCTCGACGCGGACGCGCTCGCGCAGGCCGCCGAGGTCAACGAGCGCATGAGCCGCCTGCTCGACCACTTCGACCCGCACACGTTCACCGAGCTCAACCGGCAGTTCCACTCCGTGCTGTTCGAGCCGTGCCCCAACCCGCACCTGCTCGACCTCGTGCACCGCGGCTGGGCCCGGCTGTCCGGCATCCGCGACTCGACCTTCGCCTACGTGCCCGGCCGCGCCCACCACTCGGTCGACGAGCACACCCAGATCCTCGAGCTGATCCGCGACGGCGCCGAGCCGCTGGAGATCGAGCTCGCCGCCCGCAACCACCGGTGGCGCACGAGGGACGCGTTCCTCGACGCCCTGCACACCCGTTCCGTCCCCGCCGAAGGAGAAGCATCATGACCGACTCCCGCATCCCCGCCGACCTGCCCGACCACATCCAGCACTACATCGACGGCGCCTTCGTCGACTCGATCGACGGCGACACGTTCGACGTGCTCGATCCGGTGACGAACCAGACCTACACGACGGCCGCCGCCGGCAAGAAGGCCGACATCGAGCGGGCCGTCGCCGCCGCCAAGCGCGCCTTCGACGAAGGTCCCTGGCCGCGGATGCTCCCGCGTGAGCGCTCGCGCGTGCTGCACAGGATCGCCGACATCGTGGAGTCGCGGGACGCCCGGCTCGCGGAGCTGGAGTCGTACGACTCCGGCCTGCCGATCACGCAGGCCCTCGGTCAGGCCCGCCGCGCCGCCGAGAACTTCCGCTTCTTCGCCGACCTGATCGTCGCCCAGGCCGACGACGCCTTCAAGGTGCCGGGCAAGCAGATGAACTACGTCAACCGCAAGCCGATCGGCGTCGCCGGGCTCATCACCCCGTGGAACACGCCGTTCATGCTCGAGTCCTGGAAGCTCGGCCCCGCGCTCGCCACCGGCAACACGGTCGTCCTCAAGCCTGCCGAGTTCACGCCCCTCTCCGCCTCGCTGTGGGCGGGCATCTTCGAGGAGGCGGGCCTGCCGCAGGGCGTCTTCAACCTCGTCAACGGCCTCGGCGAAGACGCCGGCGACGCGCTGGTGAAGCACCCCGACGTGCCGCTCATCTCCTTCACCGGCGAGAGCCGCACGGGGCAGATCATCTTCGGCAACGCCGCGCCGTTCCTCAAGGGCCTGTCGATGGAGCTCGGCGGCAAGTCGCCCGCCGTGGTCTTCGCGGACGCCGACCTGGAGGCCGCCGTCGACGCGACCATCTTCGGCGTCTTCTCCCTCAACGGCGAGCGCTGCACCGCCGGGTCCCGCATCATCGTGGAGCGCTCGATCTACGAGGAGTTCGTGGAGCGCTATGCCGCGCAGGCGCAGCGCGTCAAGGTCGGCTACCCGCACGACCCCGAGACCGAGGTCGGCGCTCTCGTGCACCCCGAGCACTACGACAAGGTGATGTCCTACGTCGAGATCGGCAAGACCGAGGGCCGTCTGGTCGCCGGCGGCGGTCGTCCCGAGGGCTTCGAAGAGGGGAACTTCGTCGCCCCGACGGTGTTCGCCGACGTGGCCCCCGACGCCCGCATCTTCCAGGAGGAGATCTTCGGCCCGGTCGTCGCAATCACCCCGTTCGACTCCGACGAGGAGGCGCTGGCGCTCGCGAACAACACGAAGTACGGCCTCGCGGCCTACATCTGGACGAACGACCTCAAGCGCGCCCACACGTTCGCGCAGTCCGTCGAGGCCGGCATGGTGTGGCTGAACAGCAACAACGTCCGCGACCTGCGCACGCCGTTCGGCGGCGTGAAGGCGTCGGGCCTGGGCCACGAGGGCGGCTACCGCTCCATCGACTTCTACACCGACCAGCAGAGCGTGCACATCACGCTCGCCTCGACCCCGCACAACCCGACGTTCGGCAAGAACTGACGCCCGCCGGACACAAGCAAGGACGCTGACATGACCGACAAGACCGCCAAGACCCTCACCTCCTCCGGCTACTACGTGAGCCAGGAGGCCCCGATCCAGAGCGACAACCCCGTCGCGACGCCGAAGAGCACGCCGCCGGACATCCTGCGCTGCGCGTACATGGAGCTCGTCGTGACCGACCTGGCCGCCTCGCGGCAGTTCTACGTCGACATCCTGGGCCTGTACGTGACCGAGGAGGACGACGAGGCGATCTACCTGCGCTCGACCGAGGAGTTCATCCACCACAACCTCGTGCTGCGTCAGGGGCCCATCGCCGCGGTCGCCGCGTTCTCATACCGGGTGCGCGCCGCGGAGGACCTCGACCGCGCCGTGGAGTTCTACACGGAACTCGGCTGCGATGTCCGTCGTCAGGAGAACGGCTTCGTGAAGGGCATCGGCGACTCCGTGCGCGTCGTCGATCCGCTGGGCTTCCCGTACGAGTTCTTCTACGCCACCGAGCACGTGGAGCGCCTGTCCTGGCGGTACGACCTGCACACCCCCGGCGAGCTCGTGCGCCTCGACCACTTCAACCAGGTCACCCCCGACGTGCCGCGCGCGGTGCGCCACTACCAGGACCTCGGCTTCCGCGTGACGGAGGACATCCAGGACGACGAGGGCACCGTGTACGCCGCGTGGATGCGCCGCAAGCCCACCGTGCACGACACCGCGGCGACGGGCGGCGACGGTCCGCGCATGCACCACGTCGCCTTCGCGACGCACGAGAAGCACAACATCCTCGCGATCTGCGACAAGCTCGGGGCGCTGCGCCGCTCCGACGCCATCGAGCGCGGCCCCGGCCGGCACGGCGTCTCCAACGCGTTCTACCTCTACCTGCGCGACCCGGACGGCCACCGCGTCGAGATCTACACGCAGGACTACTACACCGGCGACCCGGACAACCCGGTCGTCACGTGGGACGTGCACGACAACCAGCGCCGCGACTGGTGGGGCACCCCGGTGGTGCCCTCCTGGTACACCGACGCCTCGCTCGTGCTCGACCTCGACGGCAACCCGCAGCCCGTCGTCGCCCGCACGGACTCCAGCGAGATGGCCGTGACGATCGGCGCCGACGGCTTCTCCTACACCCGCGCGGACGAGGGCGAGACCTCGATGCCCGAGTACAAGCAGGGCGAGTACAAGCTCGGCCACCAGCTCTAGGAGACGCTCATGCTGCCTGAGGAGACCATCGCGCAGATCGCCGCGGAGCTCGCGGA
This sequence comes from Microbacterium sp. CFSPD4_SD4, assembly GCF_057364585.1. Taxonomy (NCBI): domain Bacteria; kingdom Bacillati; phylum Actinomycetota; class Actinomycetes; order Micrococcales; family Microbacteriaceae; genus Microbacterium; species Microbacterium sp. CFSPD4_SD4. The sequence continues at coordinate 51,738 of NZ_JBNFOC010000009.1, read as the reverse complement.
AGCCGACCGCACGCACGGGGTGATCCCGCGCATCACCGCGCGGTACCCGGAGGCGACCGTGGAGGACTCCTACGCCATCCAGGGCGTGTGGCGGGATTCGCAGGTCGCGGCGGGCCGCCGGCTGGTCGGGCGCAAGATCGGCCTGACGTCGAAGGCCATGCAGCAGGCGACGGGGATCACCGAGCCCGACTACGGCGTCATGTTCGACGACACCGTGTACGAGTCGGGCGCGGAGATCCCCACGGATCACTTCTCCAACGTCCGCATCGAGGTCGAGCTGGCGTTCGTGCTCAAGGAACCGCTGGAGGGCCCCGACTGCACACTGGAGGACGCCCTCGCCGCGATCGACTACGCCGTGCCGGCCCTCGAGGTGCTGAACTCGCACATCGAGCTCGAGGGCCGCACGATCGTCGACACCATCAGCGACAACGCCGCGTACGGGGCGATGGTGCTGGGGACCGTGCGCAAGCGCCCGGACGAGATCGACCTGCGCTGGGTGCCCGGCGTGCTGTCCCGCAACGGGGAGATCGAGGAGACCGGTGTCGCCGCCGGCGTGCTCGGGCATCCGGCCACCGGGGTCGCGTGGCTCGCGAACAAGTTCCATCAGCACGGCGCGCGTCTGGAGGCGGGCGAGATCATCCTGGCAGGATCGTTCACACGCCCGATGTGGGTGTCGCGCGGCGACGAGGTGCTGTGCGACTACGGACCGATGGGGACCATCACATGCCGCTTCGTCTAGACCCGTCCTTCCGCGCGCAGCTCGACGCGTCCGATCGTCCCTTCGTGGGGATGTGGGTGTGCTCCGGGAGCCCGCTGCTCGCCGAGGTCGCCGCGGGCTCCGGGCTGGACTGGCTGCTCATCGACATGGAGCACTCGGCGAACACGCTCGAGTCCGTGCTGACCCAGCTCCAGGCGGTCGCGGCCTATCCGGTCGCCCCGCTCGTCCGGGTGCCCTTCAACGATGCGGTCGCGATCAAGCAGGTGCTCGACCTCGGCGCGCAGAACCTCATCGTGCCGATGGTGTCGTCCGCCGACGAGGCCAGGGCTGCCGTGGCCGCGACCCGTTATCCCCCCGAGGGCGTCCGCGGCGTCGGCAGCGCCCTCGCCCGCAGCGCCCGCTGGAACCGCGTCGACCGCTACCTGCAGGAGTCGGCGCAGCACGTGTCGCTCACGGTGCAGATCGAGACGGCCGCGGGGGTCGGGGCCGCCGCCGACATCGCCGCGGTCGACGGGGTGGACGCGGTGTTCGTCGGCCCCTCCGACCTGTCCGCGTCGATGGGCCTGCTCGGACAGCAGACGCATCCGGACGTGGTCGCCGCTGTGGAGTCGGTGTTCGCCGCGGTGCACGGTGCCGGGAAGCCCGTGGGCGTGAACGCCTTCGATCCCTCCGCCGCCGACGCGTATCTCGCGGCGGGTGCGGACTTCGTGGCCGTGGGCGCCGACGTCGCCCTCCTCGCCCGTGCCTCCGAGGCCCTCGCCGCCCGCTTCCTCCCCCGCTCCGACGCCTCCGGCCGCCCCAGCTACTGACTTCGAGTCGCGCAAATGGCTCCATCCGCGGCCGGAATGGGGCCATTTGCGCGATTCGAAGCGGCCGGGAAGGATGAGCCGGTGCACAGACTGGCGGCGATGCAGGACCGCAACTTCCGGTGGTTCTTCCTCGCGCGCGCCCTGACGCTCGTCACGGGCTCGATGTCGGCCATCGCCCTGGCGTTCGCGGTGCTCGAGATCGACAACGACGCCCGGTCGCTCTCGATCGTGCTGGCCGCCTTCACGATCAGCAACATCGTGTTCGTCCTGTTCGGGGGCGTCGTCGCCGACCGCCTCCCCCGCGCTCTCATCATCCAGTCCTGCTACGTCGTGGACATCCTGTCGGTCGGAGCGATGGCGGCTCTCCTGTTCACCGGCACGGCCACGGTCCCGCTCCTCGCCGTGCTCTCCGCGATCAACGGCGCCTCGTCCGCGTTCGTGCTCCCCGCGATGCAGGGCATCATCCCGCAGCTGACCACCCCCGCGCACCTCCAGCAGGCGAACGCGATGCTGTCGTTCGTCCGCTCGGCCGTCACGATCGGCGGCCCGGTCGTCGCGGGCGTCCTGGTCGCCACCGCAGGACCCGCGTGGGCCATGGTCGTGCAGGCGGCGGGGTGGCTGCTCGCGATCCCGGTCCTCGCGCTCGTGAAGCTCCCGCCGCCCGCGGCCTCCGGCGGCACCACGATGTTCCACGACCTCCGGGTGGGGTGGCACGAGTTCTGGAACCGCTCCTGGCTGTGGACCATCGTGCTGGCCTTCATGATCATGAACGCGATCCACGTCGGCGCCTGGGGCGTCGTCGGCCCGTACATCGCGAAGAACGACGATCGCCTCGGCATCTCCGGCTGGGGGTGGGTCGTGAGCGCGGAGGGCGCAGGAGTCCTGGTGATGACCCTGCTGCTGATGTGGTTCCCGCTCCGCCGGCCCCTGCGCTACGGGATGATCGGGATGGCGGCGTTCGCCCTGCCGCTCACCCTCCTCGGCGTGCACCCGGCCGTGGTCCTGCTGGCGATGGCGGCGTTCGTCGCCGGAGCCGGAGCCGAGGTCTTCGCGACCGGCTGGAACCTCGCGATGATGGAGAACATCCCCGGGGAGAAGCTCTCGCGGGTCGCGAGCTACGACATGCTCGGCAGCTTCGTGGTGATGCCCATCGGCACGCTCGTGTACGGCTGGCTCATCACGCACGCGGAGCCGGCCACCGTGCTCACCACCTCCGCGGTCCTCTATGCGGCGATCGCCCTGATCACCCTGCTCGTCCCCGCGGTGTGGCGGATGGGGCGGCCCGCGGCGGCCGTCCCGGAGCGCGCGGGAGTGGCGGATTCATAGCAATCCCGGCGAGACTGTGGGCATGACCTTCCCCCCGCTGCAGCCCCTCGCCGACCGTGCCGCCCTCTTCACCGCGCTCCGCCAGGACGCCCTCTCCGCGGCCGCCGATGCGCTCGGCGAGCACCGGTGGGACGCCGACCTCGCGGCGGGAACGCTGACCTTCACCGCGAACGACGACCCGACCCGGCAGCTCGTGACCCGCGCGCACCTCATCGCCACGATCGCCCCCGGCCCCCGCTCGCTGCTGTGGGCGTGGGCGCACCCCCAGGGCGACCCCCAGGGTGTCGCGGCGCAGCTCCGCGCGTACGGCGAGCAGCACGGGATCGCCGAGCTCACCGCCCCCGAGGTCCCGTTTCCGGCCGATGCCTCGGGCGACGCGGAGTGGATCGCCCGCGCGGCGCACACGATCGGCGGCGTGGCGGTCGAGCTCACCGGGCGCTCCCCCTACTACTCGGCCCCCGTCGACGGCGGCACCCGCGCGGTGTTCCTGCTCGACGCCCCGCTCGCCCCGCTCACGGTCGCCGACACGGTGGCGGCCCTGCCCCGCACCCTCGCGCAGACGCCCCTCCCCGACGCCCGCACGGCGGTCTGGGACCTCGCGCGTCTCGCCGGCTGGACCCTCACCTGGACGGACGAGTCCTTCTCCGGCGCCACGGTGACGGACGCCTCGGGCACCGCGACGATCCGCTTCGACGAGCAGGCCCGGATCAGCGGCGTGGAGAGCTCGCTGCACGGCCACGGCTGAGTCCGCGGAATCGCACGAACGCCGCAGAGATCACTCGGATCCCTGCGGCGTTCGCGTGAATCTGCGACGCGGCGCGGAGGTCAGACCGTCCGCTCGGCCGCCTCGACGACGTTGGTCATGAGCAGGGCGACGGTCATCGGCCCCACCCCTCCCGGATTCGGCGACAGGTACCCGGCGACCTCGGCGACCTCGGGAGCGACGTCGCCGAAGACGAGGTTCTTCCCGGTCTCCGGGTCGGTCTCGCGGGTCACGCCGACATCCAGCACCGCGGCTCCGGGCTTGACGTCCTCGGCGCGGATGAGGTGCTTCACGCCGGCCGCCGCCACGATCACGTCGGCCTCGCGGAGGTAACGCGGCATGTCGACCGTGCCGGTGTGCGTCAGCGTGACCGTGGCGTTGAGGTCGCGACGCGTCAGCAGCAGCCCGATCGAACGCCCGATCGTGACACCCCGACCGACGACCACGACGTGCTTGCCTTTGAGGTCGTAGTCGTTGCGCAGCAGCAGCTCGATGACCCCGCGCGGGTGCACGGCAGCGGCGTGTGGATCGGCGCGTTGACGTTGAGGACGAGGCGCCCGAGGTTGGTCGGGTGCAGCCCGTCCGCGTCCTTCGCCGGATCGATCCGCTCCAGGATCGCGTCGGTGTCGAGGTGCTTCGGCAGCGGCAGCTGCACGATGTACCCGTGGCAGGCGGGATCGGCGTTGAGCTCGTCGATCAGCGCCTCGACGTCGGCCTGGGTGGCGTCAGCCGGCAGCTCGCGCTGGATCGAGTTCATCCCGATCGCCTCGGACTGCCGGTGCTTCATGCCCACGTAGAGCTGCGAGGCGGGGTCGGCTCCCACCAGCACCGTGGCGATGCCGGGGGTGACGCCCTTCTCCTTCAGCGCGGCGACCCGCTCCGTCAGCTCGGCGCGGATCTCGGCCGCCGCCGCCTTGCCGTCGAGGACGACCGCGGTCACTGCTGCAGGTCCGGGTAGAGCGGGAAGGCCGCGGCGAGCGCGTCCACGCGGGCGCGGAGCGCCTCGATGTCGGCACCGGGGAGCAGCGCGAGGGCGATGATGTCGGCCACCTCGGTGAACTCGGCGTCGCCGAAGCCGCGGGTCGCGAGCGCGGGCGTGCCGATCCGCAGGCCCGAGGTCACCATCGGCGGACGCGGGTCGTTCGGCACGGCGTTGCGGTTCACGGTGATGTGGATGTCGTGCAGGAGGTCCTCCGCCTGCTTGCCGTCGATCTCGGCGTCGCGGAGGTCGACGAGCACGAGGTGCACGTCCGTGCCGCCCGAGCGCACGGCGATGCCGGCGTCCTTCACGTCCTGCTGCGACAGGCGCTCGGCGATGAGCTTCGCCCCGCGCAGCACACGCTCCTGGCGCTCCTTGAACTCCGGCGTGCCGGCGAGCTTGAAGGCGGTCGCCTTCGCCGCGATCACGTGCATCAGCGGACCACCCTGCTGGCCGGGGAAGACCGCGGTGTTGATCTTCTTGGCGAGGTCGGCGTCGTTGGTGAGGATGAAGCCCGAGCGGGGGCCGCCGATGGTCTTGTGCACGGTGGAGGACACGACGTGCGCGTGCGGCACCGGGTTGGGGTGCAGGCCGGCGGCGACGAGGCCGGCGAAGTGCGCCATGTCGACCCAGAGGATCGCGCCCACCTCGTCGGCGATGGCACGGAACGCGGCGAAGTCCATCGTCCGCGGGTAGGCGGACCACCCGGCGATGATGACCTTGGGCTTGTGCTCGATGGCGAGGCGGCGGACCTCGTCCATGTCGATCGTCGAGGTCTCGGCGTCGACCCCGTAGGCCACGATGTCGTACAGGCGGCCGGAGAAGTTGATCTTCATGCCGTGCGTGAGGTGGCCGCCCTGGTCGAGCGAGAGGCCGAGCAGGGTGTCGCCGGGGCGGGCGATCGCGTGCAGGACCGCGGCGTTCGCGGACGCACCGGAGTGCGGCTGGACGTTCGCGAACTCGGCGCCGAACAGGCTCTTGGCGCGGGAGATGGCGAGCTCCTCCGCGACGTCGACCTCCTCGCAGCCGCCGTAGTAGCGGCGGCCGGGGTAGCCCTCGGCGTACTTGTTGGTGAGCACCGAGCCCTGCGACTGCAGGACCGAGACGGGGACGAAGTTCTCCGAGGCGATCATCTCGAGGAAGGTCTGCTGACGCTTCAGCTCGCGATCGAGGACCTCGGCGATCTCCGGGTCGACCTCGGACAGCGGGGCGTTGAAGTAACGGTCGGTCATGACGTGCTCCTTTTGACGACGGATTCGAAAAGGGTGTTCCTATCGGCCCAGGCGCGCGGTCGAATTCCGTGGTCAGTCGCTCCCCGGTGGTTGTCCACCCAGACGCCAGTCGCGACGGTTACGAGCATAGCCGATGCGCGACGCCGCGCACGCGGTCGTTTCGGGCATCGTGCCCACCGTCTGCAGAATCGTTTCGATCCCCCTGTTCCCCTGCGGCGTTTCGTTGGCTAGGTTTTGTTCATGGTCCTACCTCTTGATCTGCCCCTCGTCCCCGCTCCGGTGTCCGCGAAGGCCAGGGAGGGACGTCTGCCGCTCGCCGCGACGACGCGCGTGCTCGGCACCTCCCCCGCCGCCGGACAGCTGATCGACGCCGTCGAACGCCGCACCGGCCTCCGCCTCACCGCGGTGGACTCCGGCCCCGCCGAGATCGAGCTGTTCGTCGACGCGGCCTCGTCCGCGCCGGAGGGCTACACGCTCGAGGTCGGCGACCGCGCCATCCTCATCGGCGCCGATGAGGCGGGGCTCTTCTACGGGGTCCAGACGCTGCTGCAGCTGCTCCGGGAGGACGACGCCGGCTGGGCGCTGCTCCGCGCCGACATCGCCGACGCCCCGCGCTTCGCCCGCCGCGGCGTGATGCTCGACGTGGCGCGGCACTTCTTCGGGGTCGACGACGTGAAGCGGTTCATCGACAGCACCAGCGCGCTGAAGTTCAACCACCTGCACCTGCACCTCACCGACGACCAGGGCTGGCGCGTGCACATCGATTCCTGGCCGCTGCTCACCGAGCGCGCCGCCGCCACCGCGGCCGACGGCGCCCCCGGCGGCTTCTACACCAAGGACGACTACCGCGAGATTGTGGCGTACGCGGCGGCGCGCCACATGATCGTGATCCCCGAGGTCGACCTCCCCGGCCACACCCACGCGATCGGCGTGGCCTATCCGGAGCTGGTCGAGGCCCCGGTGCTGAACGACGCGCTGGTCGCCCAGTCCGAGCAGCTCGGCCAGCCGCTCCCCGTGGCCGGAGAGCCCTACCTGGGCTGGGGCGTCGGGCACTCCAGCGTGCGCATCCACGAGGAGGAGACGTACCGGTTCGTCCGCGACGTCGTCCGCGAGCTCGCCGAGATGACCCCGGGGCCCTACATCCACATCGGCGGCGACGAGTCCCTCGGCACGCCCCAGGCCGACTTCGACCTCTTCGCGGAGCGCGCGACGGCGATCGTCGTCGAGGAGGGCAAGACCCCGGTCGCGTGGCACGAGATGGGGTCGGCGGCCGGCATCGCCCGCGGCACGATCGGGCAGTACTGGGGCATGACGACGCCGACGGGCACGCATGCCGAGGAGGCCGCGCACTTCGTCGAGCGCGGCGGAGCCCTCATCATGTCGGCGGCGGATGCGACCTATCTCGACATGAAGTACACGGCCGAGTTCCCGCTCGGACTCACCTGGGCCGCCATCATCGACGTCCGCCGCGCGTACGAGTGGGAGCCGACCGCCGTCCTCGACGTGCCGGACGAGGCGATCCTGGGGATCGAGGCGCCGCTGTGGTCCGAGACCACCCGCACGCTCGATGAGGTGGAGCAGCTCGTGTTCCCCCGTGCCGCCGCGCAGGCCGAGATCGCCTGGTCGCCGCGCGAGGGCAAGGGCCGCACGTGGGAGTCCTTCCGCGCCCGGGTCGGCGCCCTCGCGCCGCTGTGGAAGGCTGAGGGGGTCGATTTCCACCCCGCCCCCGAGATCCCCTGGAGCGCCCGTTGAAGACCCTCTCCTCCGCGACCGGTTCCCTCGTCATCCACTCCGCCCGCCTCGTCGATCGCGGGGAGATCGTCGAGGACGGCTGGGTGCGCATCGAGGACGGCGTCGTGGCGTCCCGCGGCACCGGAACGGACTGGGAGCCCGCGACGGAGGTCGTGGACGCGACCGCCGTGGCGGGCGCGGGCGCGCTGCTCACGCCGGGCTTCGTCGACATCCACGGTCACGGCGGGGCAGGTGCGGCGTACGACGACGGGGTGGACGCCATCCGGACCGGGCGGGATCTGCACCGCGAGCACGGCACCACCAGGGCCGTCATCTCGCTCGTCACGGGCACGATCGACGACCTCGCCCGCAGCGTCGCCCTGATCGCCACCCTGACCAGGACCGACCCGGACGTCCTCGGCTCGCACCTGGAGGGCCCGTTCCTCGACCCCGGGCACCACGGCGCCCATGAGCCCTCGCTGCTGCGGCACCCCGTCCCGGCCGACGTGGCCCGTCTGCTGGATGCCGGAGAAGGCACCGTCCGTCAGGTCACCATCGCGCCGGAGCTCCCCGGAGGGATCGACGCGGTCCGTCAGATCGTCGCGGCGGGTGCCGCGGCCGCGGTGGGGCACACCGACGCCGACGCCGCGATGGCCGTCGCCGCCTTCGAGGCCGGTGCCTCGCTGCTGACCCACGCGTTCAACGCGATGCCCGGCATCCACCACCGCGCGCCCGGACCGGTGCTGGCTGCGGCCGCCGACCACCGGGTGATCCTGGAGGCCATCGCCGACGACGTGCACCTCGACCCGCACGTCGTCAAGCTCGTGTTCGACGCGGCGCCGCAGCGCGTGGCGCTCATCACCGACGCCATGGCCGCGGCCGGGAGCGCCGACGGCAAGTACGACCTCGGTGCGGTCAAGGTCACCGTCGAGAACGGCGTGGCCCGCGCCGACGACACCGGCTCGATCGCCGGCTCCACCCTGACCCAGGACATCGCGCTGCAGCGGGCGGTGGCGGCGGACGTGCCGCTGCCGGAGGTCGTGCGGGCGCTCACGGAGACCCCGGCCCGCGCGATCGGACGTGACGCCCACCTCGGCGCGCTGCGCCCCGGCCTGCTCGGCGATGCGGTGCTCCTGGACGCGGAGCTGCGCGTCGCGCGGGTCTGGACGGGACCGGCGCTGCCCGCCTAGGACGACAGCGCTCCGCGCGACGCGCAGCACTGCGGTCTCCGGTCGATCGGACGAGACGGTGTCACCGGACTCCCCAGATCGGTGACGTGCGTCTCGCAGGTGTGGGAGTGGTGGGCCGCCGTTCTCCCCAGATCGGCGGCCCATTCCCTCCCGCTCGAGCGGGCGGGGCCGGGAGCTCCTCCCCCGAGGATCCCGACCCGCCCACTGGTGCAGTACCCCCCGCACCAGCGCCGGAACTCCGCCCCCCGGTGGAGTCCATTTCGGCTGTCTCTACCGGAAGAGACGAGGGTGCCCCCGGTTCATTACGCGGTTCTCCGAAAAAGTTTGAGAATTCTTCGCCGCTCCCTTCCGCGGGCGTCGTCACCGCGCTCGAGGAGCCGATCCCGAGCATCGGCTCCGAGTCCGTCCTGGGGCTGGCCAGCATGCCGATTTCGCGAGACAATGGAGGGACCGCGTAATGAAAGACGCCTTCTCGCGTCTCTCCTCCTGGGGACGGTTGTGTGCCCCGGGACCAGATGGATGACCGTGCACCGAGAGAACACCACACCAGACGACACCATCGGCGATGCCGACCTGATCCTCCGCGTCCGCTCCGGCGACAAGGGGGCGTTCGGGGAACTCTGGAGGCGGCACTACCCGTCCGGAATGGCGGTCGCACGCTCGGTGACCTCCTCGATCGATCCGGACGACCTGGTGCAGGAGTCCTACACCCGCATCTACCAGGCGATCCTCAAGGGCGGCGGCCCCAACGGCTCGTTCCGCGCCTACCTCTTCACGAGCATCCGCAACACGGCGGCCGCCTGGGGACGAGCACGCCGCGAGACCGCGATCGACGAACTCGACACGGTCGCCGACCCGGACAGCACCGAGCACGCCACGAACGAGGCGCTCGACCGCAGCCTCACGGCCCAGGCGTTCCGCAGCCTTCCCTCCCGGTGGCAGGAAGTGCTCTGGTACACCGAGATCGAGCAGATGAAGCCCCAGGAGGTGGCTCCGCTCCTCGGCATGAAGGCCGGCGCGGTGTCGCAGCTCGCCTTCCGGGCCCGCGAAGGGCTCCGCGAGGCGTGGATCCAGGCGCACCTGCGCAGCGCGAGCCCCGGCTCCGAGTGCCAGTGGACGATCGAGCATCTCGGCGCCTATTCGCGCGGCAACCTCGCCACCCGCGACCACCGTCGCCTGGAGTTGCACCTCGACGAGTGCGCGCGCTGCATGATCGTCGCCGCCGAGGCCAAGGACGTCTCCAAGCGCCTCGCCCTCGTGCTGCTCCCGCTCGTCCTCGGCGCCACCGGCGCTTCCGGGTACCTCGCCGCCCTCCAGGGCGGTGCACCGGTCCTGGCGGTGGCGGGCGCGGCGTCCACCATCCCCGGTGCGGTGTTCGTCGGCGACGGCGGCATCGGACAGGCCGCGGCGGCCACCTCCGGGGTCGGCGCCGCGGGTTCGGGAGCGGCTCCGCCGGCGGTGCGGGCGACGGCGGCGAGCACGGGCGGCGTCTTCACGGGCATGGGCGCCGTCGTCGGCGCCGGGTCGGCGGCCCTCGTGGTGGCCGGAGTCGTCGCCGCGGCGGCCATCGTCCCCGGGCTCGCGGGCGCGAACCCCGCGACCTCCCTGCCCAGCGCCTCGGACACCGACCCGTCGTCGATCACGACCGACATCGCTCCCGACTCCTCCCTCGACCTCGACGAGCCCGTGGTGATCGAGACGCCGGATGCCACGCAGCCGCCGTCTCCCCCGGCGGAGGAGGAGGCGGCTCCGCCGGTCTCTTCGGAGACCGGACCCGACGCGGCTCCCGCTGCCCCGGTGACGACTCCTGCAACGCTGCCCGAGGCGACGCAGCCGCCGGTCGTCCCCGAGAACCCCGACACTTCGCCGAAGCCTCCCGGGGAGCCCAGCGAGCCCCCTGTCCCGACTGACCCGCCCACATGGAGCACCGCTGCTTTCTGGCTTGATGACAACTTTAACTGGCACTACGTCGTGCCGGTCGCGGGTGCGCCGGGCACCATCGTGCAGGCCCTCCTCGGCGGCGAGGAGGGAGGCAGGGTCGTCCTCGGCGACGACGGCACGGGCACCATCGAGCTCCGCCCGTCGTGGGACCAGTTCTGGCAAGCCAGCCTCGTACCGGTGACGTTCCGGTACCTCTTCCCGTCCGGTGAGGCGGGCCCCTCGGTCGATACCACGCTCTACGCGTTGGAGCCCCAGGGCGCGGGCGCGGATGAGCGCACGGCGGCTTCTGCTCCCGTCGAGCAGACGGCAGTCGTCATCGACGAGGCCGAGGCGGCGACCGCTCCGGTCGAGGCTCCCGCGCCCGACGCGGCCTCTGAGGAGACCGCGACACCGGTCGAAGAGGTCGCAGCACCCGTCGAGGCCGCTCCGGCACCCGCAGAGGCCACGCCGACGGAGCCCGCACCGGCCCCCGAAGCTGCACCGGCTGCGCCCGCCCCGGTCGAGGACCCCGCCGCATCGGAAGCCCCGGCCGAGGACGCCCCGCCCGCGGAATAGACTGGTCGTATGACCCCGGATTCCGCCCCTGTCGCCGGCGTCGACCGTCCGGCCCTCACGGCCCTCGACATCGTGCGCGTCGTCGTCCTCATCGCGGCGATCGCCTCGCTCGCCCTGTGGGGGTTCGCGAGCTGGGACCTGCCGTGGAACGTCGTGATCGGCGTCGGCGCCCCCGTCGTCGCCCTCCTGCTGTGGGCGCTGTTCCTCTCCCCGCGCCCGGTGCTCCGCGTGCACCCCTTCCTCCGCGCGGTCGTCGAGCTCTTCATCTACGTCGGCGTGACCATCGCGTGGTGGTCCATGGGCCAGGCCCTCATCGGCACGGCGTTCGCGCTGGTGGCCGTCGTCGCCGGGGTCCTCAGCGGACGCCGCGCGCTGGCATGAGCGCACGGTCGTGAGCGTCGTCTCGCTGCTCCGCGACGCCCTCGGGGCGCGCGTGGACGTCAGCGAGCAGGCGCGGCGCGAGGCCAGAGCCGACCGCTCCGGTCATGCCGCGGTGGGCCTCCCCCTGGCCGTCGTCCATGCCGAGAGCGTGGACGACGTGCAGCAGACCCTGCGCATCGCCACGGCCACGCGCACGCCCGTCGTCGTTCGCGGTGCCGGGACCGGGCTCGCCGGGGCCGCCAACGCCGGTGAGGGGGAGATCGTCCTCTCCCTCCGCCGGATGGACGCCGTCCTCGAGGTGCGGCCGGACGACCTCCTCGCCGTGGTCGAGCCCGGCATCCTCAATGCCGACCTCAACGCGCACCTGGCGGCCCAGGGACTGTGGTGGCCGCCCGACCCCGCCAGTCGTGACATCTCCACCGTCGGCGGCAACATCGCGACCGGAGCCGGCGGACTGCTCTGCGCGAAGTACGGCGTCGTCCGCGATGCGGTCCTCGGCGTCGATCTCGTCCTCGCCGACGGACGCCTGCTCCACCTCGGGCACCGCAGCGTGAAGGGCGTGACCGGGCTCGACCTCACCGCCCTCGTCGTGGGGTCGGAGGGAACGCTCGGCGTCGTCGTCGGAGCCACGCTCAAGCTGCGCCGCCTGGTGCCGGGCGAGACCTGCACCGTGACGGCGACCTTCCCCGGCGTCCGGGCGGCGGCCGCAGGCTCCGCGGCCGTGACCGCCGCGGGGATCCAGCCCGCGATCATGGAGCTCATGGATGCCGCGAGCCTCGCCGCCGTCCACGCCCTGCTCGCCCTCCCCGCGCCGACCCCGGGCGCCGCACAGCTGACGATCCAGACCGACGGCCCGGCCGCGCGTGCGGAGGCGGACGCCATCGCCGCGATCCTGAGCGCCCACGAGGGCGTCCCCGTGGTCTCGCACGACCCCGTCGAGGGCGATCGCCTGCTGGCGATCCGGCGGTCGATGCACGCCGCGATGGCGTCGCTGGGGACCACCCTCATCGAGGACGTCTCGGTGCCGCGGAGCGCCATGCCCGCGATGTTCGACGAGATCGCCCGGATCGAGCGCCAGTTCGACATGGTGATCCCGACCGTGGCCCACGCCGGCGACGGCAACCTGCACCCGAACTTCATCTTCGAGGGTCCGGAGACCCCGCCGCAGGTGTGGGCGGCGGCCGACGAGCTCTTCCGCGCCGCGATCCGGCTGGGCGGCACCCTCACCGGCGAGCACGGCATCGGCGTCCTCAAGCGGCGCTGGCTGGCCGACGAGCTCGGCGACGACCAATGGCGCCTCCAGCGCGACATCGCCGCGGTGTTCGACCCCCTCGGCATCCTCAACCCCGGAAAGGTCTTCTCTCCCGATGCCTGACATCCACGTGAGCGCGGCCGTGATCGTCGATGCGGAGGGGCGGGTCCTCGTCGTCCGCAAGCACGGCACCACCCGCTTCATGCAGCCCGGGGGCAAGCCGGAGCCGGGCGAATCCCCCGTCGAGACCCTCATCCGCGAGCTGCACGAAGAGCTCGGGCTCGAGCTCACGGACGCCGACCTCCGGCCCCTGGGGCGCTTCGTGTCGGCGGCCGCCAACGAGCCGGGGCACCGCGTGGTGGCCGACGCGTTCTCGGCCTCGATCGATCCCGACGGGATCCGCGTGCAGGCCGAGCTCGCCGAGCTGCGCTGGATCACCCCGGAGGACGCCGCGGCGCTCCCGCTGGCCCCGCTGAGCGTCGAGCATCTGCTGCCGCTCGCGTGGCCGGCCGGAGCGCGCTAGCGCCTCGGATCAGATGCCCTGCCAGGCCGGCTTGTTCGCGAACGTGTAGCGGTAGTAGTCGGCGAGCTGCAGCTTCGACGCGGCGGCCTCGTCGACGACGATGGTCGCGTGCGGGTGCAGCTGGATGGCCGAACCAGGCAGCAGGGCCGTGAGCGGCCCCTCGACCGCACCGGCCACGGCCTCGGCCTTGCCCGCGCCGAACGCCAGCAGCACGAGGTGACGCGCTTCCAGGATGGTCCCCAGCCCCTGCGTGATGCAGTGCATCGGGACGTCGTCGATCGAGTCGAAGAACCGGGCGTTGTCCTCGCGGGTCTGCTCCGTCAGGGTCTTCACCCGGGTGCGGGAGGCGAAGGAGGACCCGGGCTCGTTGAACCCGATGTGCCCGTCGGTGCCGATGCCGAGGATCTGCAGGTCGACCCCGCCGGCCGCGGCGATGGCCGCGTCGTAGTCCTCACCCGCGTGCTGGATGGTCGCCTCCGCGCCGTTCGGCACGTGGATGCGCTCCGGGTCGAGGCCCAGCGGCTCCACCACCTCGCGGGTGATCACCGAGCGGTAGCTCTCCGGGTGGGAGGGGTCGATCCCGACGTACTCGTCGAGTGCGAAGCCCCGCACCTGCGAGACGTCCCGGCCCGCGAGGCGGCTGCGGAGAGCCTGGTACACCGGCAGCGGCGTGGAGCCGGTCGCGAGTCCGAGCACCGCGTCGGGGCGGCGGTCGATGAGCTCGACGATCTCGGTGGCGACCAGGGCCCCGGCGGCCTCGGCATTCTCGACGATGACGACCTCAGCCATGCGGAACGATCTCCTTCTCAGAAATGGATGCGCCCACCAGAGCGGCGCCGAAAGCGGCGGCGGGGGAACCCGCGGGGAGCAGTTCGATTCTCTCATCCAGCCGCAGGGACTTCAGGAACGGTGACGCCTGGGCACCCGCCTGCAGGGCCGCGCGGATGCCGTCCGCGAGACGACCGCCGAGCGCGGTGAGACCGCCGCCGATGACCACCGTCTCGACGTCGGCCGAGAGCACGAGCACGCGCACGGCCGCCGCGGCCCCGAAGAAGAGGTCCGCCTGCAGGGCGAGGGCGTGCGGATCGCCGGCGTCGGCCGCCTCCACGATGTCCTTGACCGGGAGCGCGCCGGGGCGTCCCCAGGCCTTGGCCAGCGCCCCGCCGCCGCAGAACGTCTCCACGCAGCCGCGCTGTCCGCAGCCGCACAGACGCCCGCGGGGGTCGACGGAGAGGTGCCCGACCTCGCCCGCGGTCCCCCGCGCCCCGCGCCAGATGCGGCCGTCGATGACGATGCCGGCCGCGACGCCGGTGCCGAGGTTCAGGTAGGCCATCGATCCGGCGACGTCGCTCAGGACGGCGGCGCCGAGCGCGGCCGCCTTCACGTCGTTCTCGACCCGGAAGGGGACGCCCAGCGCCTGCTCGGCGCGCGCCGCGAGGTCGAGGGATTCCACGCCGAGGTTCACGGCGTGCAGCACACGTCCGGTCTCCGCGTCCACGAGGCCGGGGATGCCGATGCCGGCGGATCCGACGGCGGACAGCGGCAGCCCGCTCTCCTCGGCGAGCGTGGCGACGGTCGAGACGATGCTGTCGACGACGGCGTCCTCTCCCCACCCTGTCGGGCGGCGGAGGCGGGCGAGGATCGTCCCCGCCGGGTCGACGGCGACGGCGTCGATCTTCGTGCCGCCGACGTCGAGGCCCACGCGAAGGGGCCGACCGGCGCGGTCGGCGGAGGCGGGGACGATCATCGGATGCCGTTCCCGGTCATGGTCGCGAAGATCACGACACCCCCAGCTGCCCGGAGAGCACCATCACCGCGGCGCCCCGGAGCACGATGTCGTCCTGGCGGGTGAGCCGCACCATGACGTCCTCGAAGACGCCCTCGAGCGTGCGGGCGTGGAGCGTCTCGACGGCCGCGTCGATGAGCGTGCCGTCCAGCAGCTCGGCGGGTCCGGAGAGCACGACCTCGGACAGGTCGAGGGCGGCGACGATCGGGGCGATCGCGATCGCCATGCGGGTCCCGGAGTCGCGGAGGATCTCCTCGCGCGCGGCCGGGTCGGCGTCGATCGCCTCCTGCATGCGGCTCACGCTCAGCCACGCCTCCAGGCAGCCGATCTTGCCGCACGCGCAGCGGGGGCCGCCGTCCGTGCCGACGACGACGTGACCGATCTCCCCCGCCGCGAAACGGCTGCCGAGGAGCGGCTGGCTGCCGGTGATGAGCCCGGCACCCACGCCGCGGCCGATCTTGATCAGCATGAAGTCGGCTTCCGCCTCGCCGAACGTGTACTCCGCGAGCACCGCGGCGTTGGCGTCGTTGCGCGCCAGCACGGGGAGGTCGAGCTCGGCGCTGAGCTTCGCCTCCAACGGGAAGTCAGTCCAGCCGAGGTTGGGCGAGCTGAGGACGAGGCCGTCCGGGCGCACGACACCCGGGGTGCCGATGCCGACGCCGAGCACCGGCTGCGTGGCGATCTCGACGAGGGTCTGCGCGAGGCCGCGGAGGGCGTCGTACGCGGCATCGCCGTCGGGCGTCGCGGGACGCGGGACCTGACGCCGCTCCAGCACGTCGCCGTCGAGGCTGAGCACGGCCCCCTCGAAGGCGGTCGGACCGGACAGGTCGAGTCCGATGATCTGATGCCCCACGCGGTCGATGTCGATGAGGATCGGCGGCTTTCCGGGGCCCACCGCCTCGCGGACGCCGATCTCGACGACGATGCCGTCGGCGATGAACTCCGCGACGAGGTCGGAGATCGTGACGCGCGTGAGGCCGGTCTCGCGGGAGAGGTCGGCGCGGCTCATCGCCCCCGAGTGATAGAGCGTCTGCAGCACGAGGGCGCGGTTATGACCGCGCGCGTGCTCGGGGAGCACCTTGGTGCGCGAACGGAGATGCCGCGCGGGGCCGAAGGCGTGCGCGTTCGCGGCGACGAAGTCTGTCGTCGCCGCGGGGCGCTGATCATCCGAAACGGACATGTTTGTTAGTAGACCTTACGAACAGGAATTGTGCAACTGTTCCGCGCGATTCCGCGGGCAGGGTTACCGAAACGTGACATCACGCCGACCGCGGATCCTCGTCAGCGGCCCGGCGGAGGAGGCGCTCGACGAGGCCGGCGACGATCGCCTCCCGCGTCTCCACGGTCATGGGCTTGCCGGGGACCCCCGGGCGCCGCTGCTCGGGCGACGGACCGTCCAGCGGACGATACCGCACCCCCGCCGCGGCGAGGCGCCGCAGGTGCGTGGGCAGCCGCCGCGCGAAGTCGGCGAACGGGGCGGGCTCTCCCCCGTCCCAGAGCCGCTCCGCGATCGCGGCGAGACGCGGGAACATCGCGAAGTCGACCCGGTCCCTGCTCGGCAGGTGCTCCGTCCACACGTTCGCCTGCCCGCCGACCGCCCCCTCGACGACCTGGAAGGAGTACGCGCGCTCGATGGTCAGCGGCGGACCGACGCGGATGGGCTCCTCGGTCGATTCCGACTGCGGGTAGTCGAGGTAGACCTCCAGATCCGGACACCCCACGACCGGGATCCCCCGGCGCAGCGCCTCGCGCATCGCGACCGGTCCGCGCCAGGCGAGGATGCGGACGCCGTCGGGCACGTCGCCCTCCAGCACCTCGTCCCAGGCCAGCGCGGTCCGACCGCGGCGGCGGACGTGGTCGACGAACTGCGCCGTGAACCACGGCTGCACGTCTGCGCCGTGGCCAGCCCCAGCTCCTGCATGCGCGCGGCGGCGGCCGCGCTCTCCGCCCACTCGGTCACCGGGACCTCGTCCCCGCCGATCCCGATCCACAGGGACGGGAACACGTCGCACAGCGCGTCGATGGCGGCACGGCCGAAGGCCAGCGCCTCCGGAGTCGGCGCGAGGGTGCGGGCATTCACGCCGAAGCGCTCCCACGGCCCGGTGGGCGGCGTCCCGACGTCGCAGTTGCCGAGCTCCGGATAGGCGGCGAGCGCGGCCTGGATGTGTCCCGGCAGCTCGACCTCGGGCACGAGGGTCACGAAGCGCTCCTCCGCGTAGCGCACGAGATCGCGCAGCTCGGCGGAGGTGTAGAAGCCCTCGTGCACGCCGGGCTCGACCGTGGCCTCCGGTCCGTGACCGCGTTGGGTGGCCTCGCGCCGCGCGCCGACCTCGGTCAGGCGCGGGTAGCCGGGCACCTCGAAGCGCCAGCCCTGATCGTCCGTCAGGTGCAGGTGCAGGATGCTGAGGTGGTGATCGGCGAGCAGGTCGATGAGGCGACGCACGTCCTCCGCACGGCGGAAGTGCCGCGCCACGTCGAGCATCGCTCCGCGCCAGGCGGAGGCGGGAGCGCCCTCCCAGCGCCCGGCCGGGATGATCGCGGGGAGGGCGGGGTCGTGATCCGGGTCGCGGAGCTGCCGGAGCGTGGTCGCGCCGCGGAAGACCCCCTCCGGCGTCGCCCCCGCGATCTCGATCCCGGAGGCCGTCACGGTCACCCGGAAGGCCTCGGCACCGTGGCGCCCCGAGGCGGCGGCCGCGGCGCCCAGCTCCTCGTCGATCACGAGGCGGATCGCGGGCAGGGTGTCGTCCGCTCCCCCGCCGCCGAGCCGTGCGACCGCGGCCGCCAGCTCCGGCGCGCCGAGGATCGGAGTCGAGGGCGTCCACCGGAAACCAGGCGCCAGGGAGTCGATCTCTGCGGGGATGTGCGGCACCGTCGCCCGCGGCGCGGACGGAGGCATCCGCAGCGCACGGCCGGCGACGGCACCCGTGGGGGCGCCGTCGATGAGGACCGGCACACCGCCGACGAGCACCTCATGCACGCCCTGCGGCGCGCCGTGCGGGTCGTCGAAGGTGGCTCCGGCTGCGATCGTCTCCGGGTCGAAGAGCACCAGGTCGGCGGTGGCGCCCTCGCGGATCACGCCGCGCGGTGCGTCACTGCGGTCGAGGCGGAGGCGGGCGGCCGGGTTGCCGGAGAGATGACGCACCGCTTCCTCGAGGCTCAGCACCCCCAGCTCCCTGACGTAGTGCCCGAGGTAACGGGGGAACGTGCCACGGCCGCGCGGGTGCGGGCGCGCGCCGATGAGGATGCCGTCGCTGCCGCCGGAGTGCCGGGGGTGCCGCATGATGGCGCGGACGTTGTCCTCGTCGCCGATGTGCATGAGCACACCCGTGGCGCCGGCATCGGCGAGGATCGTGTCGATCACGACATCGACGGCGCGCTGCCCGGTCTCCGCCGCGATATCGGCGATCGTCCGGCCGACGAGCCCGGCCAGATCGGGGTGGGCGGTCCCGGAGATCTGGATCGCCGACCAGTCCGCCGCCTCGCCGTGGAACCCGTCGCAGCCGATCTCCTCCAGCTCGACCCGGACCGCCTCGCGCCCCTCGGCGTCGAGGGCTGCCAGGACGCCGAGCAGGTCGCCGGTCGCCGCCAGCCGGCTCGGCAGGAGCGCGGCGAGAGTCGTCGCCCCCGGGAGATAGGGGTAGGTGTCCAGGGTCACGTCGACGCCGTCGGCCGTCGCCGCGTCGACGAGCGCCAGCAGCTCGGCGGCGCGACCGCGGTTCGGGGCGAAGTTCATGGTCGCGTGGGTGAGATGGACCGGGCACCCGGTGCGGCGGCCGATCTCGATGGCCTCGCGGTACGCGTCCAGCGCCGCCCGCCCGTAGCTGCGGGTGTGCGGCGCCCAGTAGCCGCCGCGCTCCGCCACCACCCGGCAGAGGGCTTCGAGCTCCGCGGTGTCGGCGTACATCCCCGGGGTGTAGGTCAGGCCGCTCGACATGCCGAAGGCCCCCGCGTCGAGGGCCTGCCCGAGCAGGTCGGCCATGGCCGCGATCTCGGCAGGGGTCGCCCGGCGGTCGTCGTGTCCGACCACCATCATCCGGAGGTTGCCCTGCGGCACCAGCACCGCGGCGTTGGCCACCGCGGCAGCGTCGATCGCCCGCAGGAGGTCGTCCATCGACCGCCACGGGACCACGGCCGGCCGCCCGTTCCAGCCCGCGATCTGCGCGGGGATGACGGCGGCTGTCGCCTCGTCCAGCGGCGCGTAGCCCAGGCCGTCCTGCCCGAGCACCTCGGTCGTGACCCCCTGACGGATCTTGGCGTCGTGCGCGGCCCCCTGGAGCACCGCGAGATCGCTGTGCGCGTGCATGTCGATGAAACCGGGCGCCAGGACGAGGCCGGACGCCTCGACCTCGACCGCGCCGTCCGGCAGCTCGAGAGTCGTCCCGTCGCCGTCGCGGACGACGGCGACGACCCTGCTCCCCTCCACCGCAACGTCCGCGACGACGCGCGGGGCACCGGTGCCGTCGACGACGGTCGCCCGACGATAGACGCGCACCAGGCCGGCCGCGGCCTTCTCGGCGCTCAGAAGCATGTCGCAACCGCGTCGATCACCCGGGGGTCCTCGGCGTCGGGGTCGTCGATCACGGCGACGACGCGCCACTTGTCGAACGCGGTGCACGGATGCGAGAGACCCAGCCGCACGACCTCGCCGACCGCGACGGTCGCCCCGTCGGCGGGCCGGAGGAAGGCATGCTGGTCGTTCAGGGCGGTCACGGCGCCGGCGACCGACTGCGGCACCGGGAGGTCGATGTCGAACGGCACGTCTCGCCGCCCGGCGTCGAGCAGGGCGAGGCCGGGTTCGGGCTGCGAGACCACCCGTGACCACGCGTGCATCGCAGAGCGCAGCGGGGCGGTGTCCGTCAGCGGACCGAACGGCGACATGCGGGAGTAGAAGCCGTCGTCGTGGATCTGGAACGCACCGGAGCGCAGAACGACCTCGGCGTCCCCTCCCGCGGCGCCGAGGACCGCGGCGGCGCGATCGGGGAAGGAGCTGCCCCCCGCGCTGAGCACGGGGCGGACGCCGTCGGGGTAGTCGAGACGGTTGTGCAGCTCGACGAGCGTGGCCAGGAAGCCGTCCACCGCGGCGACCGAGGCCGCGGAGCGATCGGGACCGAAGGGCCCCTCGTAGCCCGTCACCCCGGCCAGGCGGAGACCAGGGTCATCCGCGATCGCCGCGGCGATGCGCTCACCCTCCGCCACCGTGCGCGCGCCCGTCCTGCCCTGCGCGCCGCCGAGCTCCACGAGCACGTCCAGCGGTCGGGGGGCGCCGGCGAGGGCGTCGGCGAGGATCGCGACACCGGCGAGGGAATCCGCGCCGCAGAGGATCCGCAGGCCCTCGTCGGCCGCGAGCATCGCTCCGAGCTCCCGGGCCGCGGCGCCGTCCGTCACCCCGTTGGCGATGAGCACCGTAGGCACACCGGCGTCGACGGCCACGCGGGCCTGCCAGGGTGTGGCGACCGAGATCCCCCAGGCTCCCGCGTCGAGCAGCCGCTGCCAGAGCGCGGGCGCCATGGTGGTCTTGCCGTGGGGGGCGAGGCGGACGCCCTCGCGCGCGGCCCAGCCGAACACCGTGTCCTCGTTGTGCGCGATCGCGTCGGCGTGCACCGTGAGCACCGGGGTGCCGAGGTCCGACAGGTGCAGACCGGCCGCGCCGACCTCCGACAGACGCAGCCCCGCGGCGTGCGCCGCGAACCCCTTCGCCCAGGCGCCGAGGACGGGATCCGGAATTTGTAGAGGCATCTAACAAGGCTACTAGGCTGGCGGCATGACCGCGAAGACACGAGTTTCCACCGACGCCGCCCCTGCTCCCGCGCACACCTTCTCGCAGGGCGTCCGCAAGGGCCCGATCGTCCAGATCTCCGGCCAGGGCCCCGTCGACCCGCAGACCAACGAGTACCTGTACCCGGGCGACGTCGCGGCGCAGACCACCCGCACGCTCGAGAACGTCAAGGCCATCGTGGAGGCCTCCGGCGCCACGTTCGACGATGTCGTGATGCTGCGCGTGTACCTCACCAAGCGCGAGGACTTCCCGATCATGAACGAGGCCTACGGCGCGTTCGTCGAGGCCCACACGACCAGCGGCGTGCTGCCCTCCCGCACCACCGTCTTCACCGGACTTCCCCGCGAGGAGATGCTCGTCGAGATCGACGGACTCGCCGTCGTCGACTGACCCCCGACACCCCTGGCGAACGGGGAGGCACCTTATCAGGACCGTTGCCTCCCCGTTACCAGCCATCCCGTACCATGGACGACAGGACACGTCGAGACTGCGGGGGGTGTAGTTCGTGACCGATCTGATTTCCACGCCGGGCACTGCGACGGGGGCACAGCCCGACGATGCGACACCGACGAGCGTTTTGACGCCGGAGGCGGCGACCGACACGGCCCCGCCGCAGACCGGCGAGCAGCCCCTCGCCTGGGCTCCCGTCGAGCCCGCCCCGAAGAAGCGCCGCCTCGGCCTGTGGATCGGTCTCGGCCTCGGTGTGGTCGCGCTCGGCGCCGGCGCCGCCTCGATGATCCTCATCGCCCCCGGCACCACCGTCGCGGGCATCCCGGTCGGCTGGATGACCCCCGGGGCCGCCGCCGATGCGATCAGCTCCCGCCTCGCGCAGACCGAGGTGACCCTCACGGGCGAGGGCGACGACGCCGTGCTCACGGGCGCCGACCTGGGCGCGACCGCCGATGCCACCGCCCTCGCCGACGCCGCGTTCGCCGCACACCCGATGTGGAACCTCGGCGCGTGGATGGGCGACCCCGTGCCGGCCGACATCGTGCTCGACCAGGAGACCGCCGCCGCAGCGCTCCGCAGCGCCGTCCCCGGCAGCTTCGTCGACCCGGTCAACGCCGGAGTGGTCTTCGACGCCGCGAAGGGCACCTACGCCGTCACGCCGTCCACGCCAGGGACGGGCATCGACGTGACCGCACTGAACGCGGCCTTCGTCGAGGCCGTGGGCGACGGCCGCACGACGTTCGAGTACCCCGGTGGTCCGGCCGAGGCCGCGCCCGCCGTGTCCGACGACGACGCCACGGCGACCGCGACCACGCTCAACACCATGCTCTCGACCATCGGCTTCTACGTCGGCGAGGAGCGGACCGTCCCGGTCTCCCCCGAGGTCGCTGCTTCCTGGCTGACCGTGGTCGACGACGACGGCCAGCTCCGCATCGAGGCCGACCCCGAGGCGATCCAGGCCACGGTCGACACGCTGCCCGCCGCGGTGGACCGCGCCCCCGTCGACGCGACCAACATCGTGGACTCCGCGGGGAACGTGCTGCGCGCCGAGAAGGAGGGCGCCACCGGACGCGCCCTCGGCGACACCGCGGACATCGCCGACGACTTCGCGACGCAGCTCGCCGCGGGAGACGGCGTCTTCGCCCTCTCCGTGACGGAGACCCCCTTCGAGACGACGAACCTGTTCCGCCGCGCCGAGATCAACCTCAGCACGCAGCGCGCCTACCTGTTCGAGAACGACAAGGTCGTGCAGTCCTGGGCGGTGTCGACCGGTCTTCCCGGTACGCCCACGCCGACCGGCAACTTCAAGGTGTTCGCGCACACCGCCATCCAGGACATGGGCTGCTACGAGGGCGCGCCGTACTGCACCGAGGACGTGCCCTGGATCACGTGGTTCGCCCCGAACATCGGCTTCCACGGCACCTACTGGCACAACAACTTCGGCAACCGGATGAGCCACGGCTGCGTGAACCTGCCGATCGACCTCGCCAAGTACGTCTACGACTGGTCCCCCGTGGGCCTCGAGGTCTCCGTCTACAACTGATCCGGAGCCCTGCACCGGGCGAAGCCGGCTGGGGAAGACAGCAGAAGGGGGCGGATGCCGCAGCATCCGCCCCCTTCTCGTCGTCTCAGCGCAGGGCGTCGACGATCTCGTTGAGCGTCGTGGACGGGCGCATGACCGCCTCGACGAGCTTCTCGTCCGGACGGTAGTAGCCGCCGATCTCCACCGGGGAGCCCTGCACCGCGTTCAGCTCGGAGACGATCGTCTCCTCGTTCGCGGCGAGCTTCTCGGCGATGGGCGCGAAGGCGGCGGCGAGCTCCGGGTCCTTCGTCTGCTTCGCCAGCTCCTGCGCCCAGTACAAGCCGAGGTAGAAGTGGCTTCCGCGGTTGTCGATCGTGCCGAGAGCGCGGCCGGGCGAGCGGTCCTCCTCGAGGAAGGTGCCGGTCGCGGCGTCGAGCGTCTCCGCGAGCACGCGGGCCTTCTCGTTGCCCGTGCGGTCGGCGAAGTGCTCGAGGGAGGCGGCCAGCGCGAAGAACTCGCCCAGCGAGTCCCAGCGCAGGTAGTTCTCCTCGACCAGCTGCTGCACGTGCTTCGGAGCCGAGCCGCCGGCGCCCGTCTCGAACAGTCCGCCGCCGGCGAGCAGCGGCACGATGGAGAGCATCTTGGCGCTCGTGCCGACCTCGAGGATCGGGAACAGGTCGGTGAGGTAGTCGCGCAGCACGTTGCCGGTCACCGAGATGGTGTCCAGACCGTGACGCATGCGGGCGAGCGTGTACCGCGTCGCCTCCTCCGGCGCGAGGATCGTGATCGTCAGGCCCTTGGTGTCGAGCGTGGCGAGACCCTGGTGCACCTTCGCGATGATCTGCGCGTCGTGCGAGCGGTTCGCGTCGAGCCAGAACACCGCCGGGGCACCCGTCGCGCGCGCGCGGCCGACCGCGAGCTTGACCCAGTCCATGACCGGGATGTGCTTGGTCTGCGTCGCACGCCAGATGTCACCCTTGCCGACCTCGTGCTCGATGAGGACGGTGCCCTCGCTGTCGAGCACCTGGACGATGCCGTCCGCCGCGATCTCGAACGTCTTGTCGTGGCTGCCGTACTCCTCGGCCGCCTGCGCCATGAGACCCACGTTCGGCACGGTGCCGATGGTGGCGGGGTCGAGCGGGCCGTTCGCGATCACATCGTCGATCACGGCCTGGTAGACGCTCGCGTAGGAGGAGTCGGGGATGACCGCGATCGTGTCGGCCTCCTCGCCGTCCTTGCCCCAGAGCTTCCCGCCGTTGCGGACGAGGGCGGGCATGGATGCGTCGACGATGACATCGCTCGGCACGTGCAGGTTCGTGATCCCCTTGTCGGAGTTCACGTACGAGAGGCGCGGCCCCTCGGCGATGGCCTTGTCGAACGCCGCGGCGATCTCCTCGCCACCCGCGACGGTGGCCAGGCCGGCGAGGATCGAGCCGAGGCCGTCGTTCGCGCTGAGCCCGGCCTCGGCGAGCTGGGTGCCGTACTGGTCGAAGACGTCCTTGAAGAACGCCTTCACGACGTGACCGAAGATGATCGGGTCGCTGACCTTCATCATCGTGGCCTTGAGGTGCACCGAGTAGAGCACGTCGTCGGCCTTGGCCTCCGCGAGGGTGTCGGCGAGGAACGCGTCCAGCTCCTTCGCGGACAGGAACGTCGCGTCGATGATCTCGCGCGGGAGGACCTTGAGCCCCTCCTTGAGGACCGTGACGGTGCCGTCCTTCGCGGTGTGGCGGAAGGAGAGGACGTCGTCGTGAGCGGCGACCCACGAGCGCTCGTTGTGCTTGAAGTCGTCGTGGCCCAGGGTGGCGACGCGGGTCTTGGAGCCCTCCGCGAACGGCTTGTTGCGGTGCGGGTGCTTCTTGGCGTAGTTCTTCACCGCCAGCGGCGCCCGGCGGTCGCTGTTGCCCTCGCGCAGCACCGGGTTCACGGCTGAGCCCTTGATGCGGTCGTAGCGGGCGCGGATGTCCTTCTCCTCCAGCGACGAGGGCTCGTCCGGGAAGTCGGGGATGTCGTACCCCTGCTGCTGCAGCTCCGCGATGGCCGCCTTGAGCTGCGGGATCGACGCCGAGATGTTCGGCAGCTTGATGATGTTGGCCTCGGGGAGGGTGGCGAGGCCGCCCAGCTCCGCCAGCGCGTCGCCGACCTGCTGCTCGGGGGTGAGCTTCTGCGGGAAGGCGGCGAGGATGCGGCCGGCCAGAGAGATGTCCCGCGTCTCGAACTCGATGCCCGCCTGGCCCGTGTAGGCCTGGACGATCGGCAGGAACGAGGCGGTGGCCAGTGCCGGTGCCTCGTCGGTGTAGGTGTAGATGATGGCGTCGTCGGTCACCGGGAGGTTCTCCGTTCACGAGGTCTATTTGTCTCGATACCAAGATACCTGAGCGGGGTCGGCCCCGAAGCGGCGGCCCCGAGGGAGGCGCCCGGTCCGTGAAAAGTCCTCCCGAGTGATGAATGCGGTGACCGGAGGGGCTAGCCTGGGGACATGTCCGAACTGCGCATGGTCGAACTCTCCGCCGCGACGATCGTCGCCGTGAACAACCTGTCGCTCAAGCCCGGACAGGAGCAGTTCCTCGCCCCCGTCTCGTACGGCATCGCGGCCACCGTCATCAACCCGCAGACCTCCTGGCAGCGGGTGATCCTGGACCGCAACGAGGTCGTGGGCTTCGTGAGCGCCAACTTCGACGACGAGGCCCCGGAGGAGCACTTCCGCTCCGTGCTGTGGCGCATCAACGTCGACGCGGACGACCAGGGTCGCGGCGTCGGCCGCTTCGCCGTGGAGAGTCTCATCGACGAAGCACGCAACCGCGGCGTCGACCATGTCAACGTCATCTACGAAGCCGGCGAGGACGGCCCGGAGGCGTTCTTCCGGCGCGTCGGCTTCACCCCCGTCGGCGAGACGGCCTACGGCGAGGTCATCGCCGAGATCCGGGTCCCCTCCTGAGACCGGCGGCGGGGTCTCGAATCCCCTCCCCCATCGAGACTCCGTCGCCCTCGGATTCCACCGGGCGGCGCGAGCTCGATCCCTCTCAGCGCTGACCACTGTCGCCGGGAGGCGTGCCCTTCCCCCGACGGCTGTTCCACGCGGCGAGCGCAGACGCGGCAGCTCCGGCCGCCCGGTCGATGGCCTCCGCAGACCGGTGCAGCATGTCCTGCGCGGCGTCCTGCCAGGCCGGAGTCGGCGGCGCCTCCCCCGTCTGCACCTTCGCGGCGTGCTCGGCGGCCTCGAACGCCCGCTCCAGCTCGGCGACGGCGTCGCGGTAGGCCGCGTACTCGGCGGCGGTCACGCGGCCCGTCGTCTGCCGACGCGCCTCGACCGCCGCGCCGGCGGCCCGGAGGTAGGCGGCCGTCTCCGGGCGCTTCACGTCCGTCATCTCGGGGTAGGTGATCTGCAGCGCGGGGTCGGTCTCGTATCGCATCCACCGCGCCGTCACTGCCTCGTGCTCCGCGTACAGGCGCTCCAGCGGCCGCGGGGCGGAGCCGGCGGGGATCGCGGCGCGAGCCGCGTTCAGCCGGACTCGTCGGGCGCGGACGTCGGCCGCCGCCGCCCTGGCATCGCGTTCGCGCTCCTTGAGCATGCGCCGGGCGCCGGCCACCTGCTCGGCGCTCGCGCGCTGCGCGGCCCGCTCGGCGGAGACCCTCGCGAGGTCGGCTCGTGCCACTTTCAGAGCCGTCCGTCGGACCACCGCGCGCTGCTGGGCCTCACGGAGGTCGTGCCGCGCGGCGTCGTACTCCAGTCGGCGGCCGCTGCGGGTGTTCCGACGACGCACCCCGATCGCGCCCGCGGTCACCCCGGCGGCGGCGGTCGGCGCGAGCCACCACCACTCCGCGACGAGGAGGAAGGGGTCCATCCTTCGATGCTACCGACCGCGGCGCGCCCGCGCCCGGACGCAGCGGCCCCGGCATCCGTGCGGATGCCGGGGCCTCAGTCGCGTCACGACGTCAGACGAGCGTCTCCTGCCAGGCCGCGTGCAGCTGGGCGAACTTCCCGGTGCCGCCGATCAGGGCGGCCGGGGTGTCGTCCTCGATGATCCGGCCGTGCTCCATCACGAGCACACGGTCCGCGATCGCCACCGTCGAGAGCCGGTGCGCGATGATGATCGCCGTCCGGTCGGCCAGCAGCGTCTGCAGCGCATCCTGGATCAGCCGCTCGGACGGGATGTCCAGCGAGGCCGTCGCCTCGTCGAGGATCAGCACCGCCGGGTCGGCGAGGAAGGCGCGGGCGAACGAGATGAGCTGGCGCTGCCCCGCCGAGACACGACCACCGCGCTTGTTCACGTCGGTGTCGTACCCGTCCGGCAGCGCCGAGATGAACGCGTCGGCGCCCACCGCCCGTGCCGCCTCGCGGATCTCGTCGAGCGTCGCGTCCGGGCGCCCGAGCGCGATGTTGTCGGCGACGGTCCCGCTGAACAGGTACGCCTCCTGCGTGACCATGACGATCGCGCGGCGGAGATCCTTCGGGTGCAGCGACCGCAGATCGACGCCGTCGAGCGTCACCGTCCCCGCGGACGGGTCGTAGAACCGCGAAATGAGCTTGGCCAGCGTGGACTTGCCCGCCCCCGTCGTCCCGACCAGCGCGATGGTCTGCCCGGCCGGGATGTCGAGCGAGAAGTTCGGCAGGATCGTCTTGTCCTCGTTGTACGCGAACGTGACCTCGTCAAAGCGGATGTGCCCGCGGGACTCCCAGAGGTCGACCGGCTTCTCGGGGTCCGGCACCGTCGGGACCTCCTCCAGGACGCCCGACACCTTCTCCAGCGCCGCGGTGGCGGACTGATAGGAGTTGAGGAACATCGCGATCTCCTGCATCGGAGCGAAGAAGTTGCGCACGTAGAGCACGGCGGACAGCAGCACGCCGACCGTGAGCGCTCCCTCCGAGACCCGGATGCCGCCCCACAGCACGACGACGCCGAGCACGAGCGCCGCGACGCCCATGAGGCCCGGCTCGAACGTGCCGAACAGCAGCATCGAGCGACGGTTCACGTCCCGGTACTCGCCGGCCACGCCCTGGAAGGCCTCGTCGTTGCGCGGCTCCTTCCGGAAGGCTTTGACCGCGCGGATGCCCGTCATGGTC
The DNA here is from genome assembly GCF_057364585.1 of Microbacterium sp. CFSPD4_SD4. NCBI lineage: Bacteria > Bacillati > Actinomycetota > Actinomycetes > Micrococcales > Microbacteriaceae > Microbacterium > Microbacterium sp. CFSPD4_SD4. Next base: position 23,739 of record NZ_JBNFOC010000009.1, on the reverse strand, counting down.
TCCACGAACTGGACGATCACCTTCGCGCTGATCACCCGGGACTCGCGGTACACGAGCTGCGAGCGCGAGTAGAACCAGCGCATGAGGAAGAACAGCGGGACGCCGCCGATCGCGAGGATCAGACCGGACTGCCAGTCCCACACGCACAGCGCGATGAAGGTGAAGACGCCGAAGAGCACGCCGGAGACGAGCTCGTTCAGGCCGCCGTCGAGGAGCTCCTTGATGGAGTCCAGGTCGCTCGTCTGGCGCGAGATGATCCGCCCCGAGGTGTACGACTCGTGGAACTCCAGGCTCAGGCGCTGGGTGTGCAGGAAGATGCGCTTGCGCAGGTCCAGCAGGACGGCCTGGGTCAGCTTCGCCGCGATGATGACGTACCAGGCGATGAGCACGGCGGCGAGAGCACCCGCGAGCAGGTAGATCCCGCCGACGACGAACGTCGGCATCCAGTCGGCGTCGTCGAGCACCGCGGGGAGCGCCCGGTCGAGGCCGATGCTGATGAGGATCGGCCCCGCCACCTGCAGCGCCGTCGAGATGACGAGCACGGTCGCGGCGAGCACGATCTGCGGCTTGAGCGGACGCACGAGCGAGCCGAGCAACCGCAGCGAGCGGCGGCGGATCGCCCTGCTCTCCTCCGTGGTGAGGCGGGAGCGGTCCTCGTCCTGGGTTCCGGTGAGGGAGCTCATCGCTGCACCTCCTCTCCTGCGAATCGGGGGGCGCCTCCCGGCGCCTCGTCATCGGCCTCCTCGCGGATGCCGTCCTGCACGGTCTCGTGGATCTCGGCCTGCTCGTCGCGGATGATCGGGATGGCCCCGGTGCGGGCGGCCTCCTCGGCCTCCAGACTGGAGATGACATGCCGGTAGTGCCGGCTCGTCCTCAGCAGCTCGGCGTGCGTGCCGACGGCGGTGATCCGGCCGTCCTCGAGCAGCGCCACGCGGTCGGCGAGGGCCACGGTGGACGGACGATGCGCGACGATCATCGCGGTGGTGTCGGCGAGCACGTGCCGCAGCGCCTCCTCGACGAGCGCCTCGGTGTCGACGTCCAGCGCCGACAGCGGGTCGTCGAGGACGAGCACGCGGGGGTTGGCGGCCACGGCGCGGGCCAGGGCGAGCCGCTGGCGCTGTCCGCCGGACAGGCTCAGTCCCTCCTCGCCGATCACCGTCTCGACACCCTCGGGGAGTGTGTCGACGAAGGCGGCCTGCGCCACGTCGAGCGCCTCGCGCAGGACGCGCTCGGCTTCGGGGCTGTGCACGTCGAGGTCGGCGCGGCCGAGCAGGACGTTCTCGCGGACCGACGCCGAGAAGAGCGTCGCGTCCTCGAACGCCATCGCGATGTGCTCCCGGAGCTCGGCGAGCGTCAGGTCGCGCACGTCGACGCCGTCGAGCGTGACCCGGCCTCCCGTCACGTCGTACAGCCGCGTCGGCAGCGTCGTCAGCGTGGTCTTGCCGCTGCCGGTGAGACCGACGAGCGCCATGGTCTCCCCCGGCCGCAGCACGAGGTCGATGCCGTCGAGCAGGTCCCGCTCGTCGGCGGCCGCGTCCTGGTACCGGAAGTGCGCGTTCTCGAACGCGAGCTCGCCGCGGGGGTTCTCGATGTGCACCGGGTTCTCCGGATCGGTGATGGTGTTCGTCTCCGAGAAGATGTCGAAGACGCGGTCCGTCGCCGTGCGCGCGTCGAGCATGAACGAGAACAGGAAGCCGATCGACTCGATCGGCCAGCGCAGCACGACGGCCATCGCGAAGAAGGCGAAGAGCTCCGCCGACGTGATCGCGTCCTGCGAGATGAGCCAGATGCCCGACATGAGGCTGAGGCCGAAGGCGATCTGCGGCATGAGGTCGAGCCAGAACCAGATCGAGGCGATGGCCCCGGCCTTGCTCATCTCGGTCTCGCGCAGCGTCTCGGCCTGACGGCTGAAGCGACGGAGGGCGTGCGTGCCGCGGCCGAACGCCTTGAGCACGCGGATGCCGTGCACGCTCTCCTCGACGCTCGTGGCGAGATCGCCCGCCTGGTCCTGGCTGCGGCGGGTGAGCGCGCCGTAGCGCTTCTCGAAGAGGTAGCCGCGGATCCACAGCGGGACCGCCGTCACGAGGAAGATCGTGCCCAGCAGCCAGTGCCACCGGAACAGCAGCACCGAGCCGATGAGGATCGTCAGCACGTTCACGACGAGGAGCACGAGGCCGAAGGCGAGCCACCGGCGGATGAGGCCGATGTCCTGCATCATGCGGCTCAGCAACTGCCCGGACTGCCACCGGTCGTGGAACGCGACGGGAAGCGTCTGCAGGCGCGCGTAGAGCTCGGTGCGCATGCGGTACTCCACCTGCGTGGCGGGGAAGAGCACGAACTGCCGGCGGAGCCACACCATGAGCGCCTCGCCGAGGCCGAGGGCGAACACGGCGAGCGCTCCCCAGATGATCGCGTCGAGCGCTCCGGACTGCACCGGCCCGCCGATGATCTGCTCGAGCACGATGGGGATCATCAGGGCGATGAGCGCGGCCGCGAGCGCGCTGGCGGCACCGCCGGCGAGGCGCCAGATCACGGGCTTCACGAACGGCTTGAGCCGCCACAGCGCGGCGGGCGTGGAGAGGGAGGACGAGGGGGACGGGTTCTGCGCGGAAGACGAGGAAGACATGTCTCTCAGAGGAGTCGAAGGGGAGAAGAGCGGGGAACGGATGCGAGAGCGGGCTCACGGAGCCCGGCATCCGGTGCAGAAGAGGGGCGGAGGCTCTAGGAGAGCGGGCGCGCCGGGGTCGAGCCGAGGGTGGCGATCCGCGCGGTGGCGATCGTGGTCATGGTGTCCTCCTCAAGGGCTCGGCGAGGTCGTCCGGTTGGCGCGACAGCCCATCAGCCTATTCCTGTGAACCAGCTGAGCGCAAGGGGAATTCCCGGGACGCCGAAGAGCCCGCTCCGTGCGGGGCGGACTCCTCGGATCGGAAGGTCAGCGGGCGGCGCGCTCCCGCGCCAGAAGGCTCTCCTTCACCGGGAGCCCCCACGCGAAGCCGCCGAGGGAGCCGTCCGTGCGGAGCACCCGATGGCAGGGCACGAACAGCGCCGGGGCGTTGCGGGCGCAGATCGACGCCGCCGCCCGCACCGCCTGCGGGTTGCCGAGCCGGGCCGCGAAGCCGGTGTAGGTCAGGGGCTCCCCCGGCGCGATGCCGCGGAGCGCCGCCCAGCCGGCGAGCTGGAGGGCGGTGCCCGTCTGCGCGACGGCGACCCCGTCGATCGCCGCGACGTCACCCGCGTAGTACGCGCCGACGGCGCCGGCCGCCTCCGTCTCCGCGTCGCGCACGGCGTCGGGGCGGACGCGGGCGGGAAGACGTCCGAGGATCGCCTCGACGTCGTCGGTCCACCCGGACACGAGCACCCGCTGGCGCTCGTCGGCGAGGATCGTGAAGGGACCGTCGGGGGTGTCGAGGGTCTGGATGAGAGCGGTCATGAGGTCTCCTCGGTGTCGGATGCGATGTCGCGGGCGGGCCGGACGGCGGATCTGCGCCGCGGTCCGGCGGGACGGATCGGGGCGGCACGCCACAGATGCGCGCTGAGGTAGCTCCGCCACGGTGCGGTGCGCTCCGCCCAGGCGGTGAGGGTCTTCGGGTCGGCGGGCAGCCCGGACGCGGCGGCACCGGCACGGAGAGCCACGTCGCCGGGGAGCAGCACGTCCGGATCGCCGAGCACCCGCATCCGCACGTAATCGGCGGTCCAGGGTCCGATGCCGGGCATCGCGAGGAGGGCGGCGCGCTGCGTCGGGCCGTCATCGCCCACGGTGAGGGTCAGGCTCCCGTCCGCCAGGGCCGCGGCGGCTCCCGTCACGGCGCGGATCCGGGCGGCGGGGCCGCGCAGCACCTCCGCCCCGTGCGCCGCGATGGCCGACATCGTCGGGAACAACAGGCCGTCGGGGGTCCGCTCCCCCAGCGCGTCGGTGAGGGCGGTGAGCGCGGTGCGGGCGGCGACGACCGTGATCTGCTGCCCGATCATCGCGCGGATGAGCATCTCGTGCGGATCGGCCGCCCCGGGCACGCGGATGCCGGGGGTCCGCGCGACCAGGGGCGCGAGGGGCGGGTGCGCGGCCAGGGCCTCGTCGACCGCGAGCGGGTCGGCGTCGAGGTCGAAGATGCGGCGTGCCGTGGCCACCAGCGGCGCGAGGTCGCCGAGTTGCGCGACGCGGGCCCGGAGATGCAGCCGCTCCGTCTCCTCCTGACGCACCTCGAACCACGCCGGGCCGCCGGGCATCCGGAGATAACGGGAGAACGACGTCGCCGTGGCCTCCTCGACGCCCGTCACGGCTCGCGCGGCCATCCACGCGAAGACCCCGGCCGCATCCAGGGGGCCCCGGTACGGCAGGACGAGGTCGATCGTTCCTGGTACGGCCGCGGAGGGCGTGCGGCGGCGGGCACGCAGCTCCCCCGGCGTGAGACCGAACACCTCGCGGATCGTGTCGTTGCCCTGACGGACGCTGTGGAAACCGGCGGCGAAGGCGACGTCCGCGATGGGCATGTCGGTGCCCACGAGGAGCATGCGGGCCGTGTGGGCGCGGTGCGCTCGCGCGAGTGCGAGCGGTCCGGCGCCGAGCTCGGTCGTCAGCAGCCGCGTGAGATGACGGCTCGAGTAGCCGAGTCGCGACGCGAGTCCTGGCACACCCTCGCGCTCGACCACGCCGGACGCGATCAGGCGCATGGCCCGCGCGGCCGTGTCTCCGCGGACGTCCCACGCGGGCGACCCGGGGGCGGCCTCCGGCAGGCACCGCTTGCACGCGCGGTAGCCGGCCTCGTGCGCCGCGGCACTCGTCGGATAGAACGTGACGTTCTGCGGCTTCGGCGTGCGGGCCGGGCAGCTGGGCCGGCAGTAGATCCCCGTCGAGCGCACGGCGGTGACGAACTGCCCGTCGAAGCGGGTGTCCCGAGCGCTGATCGCCCTGTAGCGCTCGTCGAAGGAGTAGCTCATGTCCTCCACTCTCTCACTCCCGCACGGCTACGGCTGGCGGAAATCGGACATCGCGGTTCCCTCCCCGAGACCCCGCCTACGCGCCGAGGCCCCGGCGTGCAGACGTGCGCACGCCGGGGCCTCGGCGGAAGACCGGGGTCTCGGTCAGTGGAAGAAGTGACGCTCCCCCGTGAAGAACATCGTGACGCCGGCCTTGCGCGCAGCATCCACGACCTCCTCGTCCCGCACGGAGCCGCCGGGCTGCACGATCGCCGTGACACCCGCGTCGATGAGCACCTGGGCACCGTCCGCGAACGGGAAGAACGCGTCGGACGAGGCGACGGATCCGGCGGCACGATCTCCCGCACGCTCCACCGCGAGGCGGCACGAGTCGACGCGGTTGACCTGGCCCATGCCGACGCCGACCGTCGCGTTGTCCTTCGCCAGCACGATCGCGTTCGACTTCACGGCCCGGCAGGCCTTCCACGCGAAGATCAGGTTCTCCATCTCCTCGTCGCTCGGACGCTCCCCCGACACGAGCTCCCAGTTCTTGGCGACCGAGACGATGTCGTCCGGGAAGCGGTCCGCGTCCTGGAGCAGGAGGCCGCCGGACACGAGGCGCACGTCCATGCGTTCCTGCTGCCAGTCCTCGGGGAGCTGCAGCAGACGCAGGTTCTTCTTCGCCTTGAACACCTCGAGGGCGGCGGGCTCGAACGACGGCGCGACGATGACCTCGGTGAAGATGTCCTTGAGGTTCTCGGCCATCTTCAGCGTCACGGTGCCGTTCGCGGCGATCACGCCGCCGTACGCCGACACGGGGTCGCACTCGTGGGCGCGGAGGTGCGCGCTGGCGATCGGGTCGAGGGCGTTCGGCGCGGTCGTGGCGATCCCGCACGGGTTCGCGTGCTTGATGATCGCCACCGCCGGCTTGACCATGTCGTAGGCGGCGCGCAGGGCGGCGTCCGCGTCGACGTAGTTGTTGTACGACATCTCCTTGCCCTGCAGCTGCGTGGCCTGGGCGATGCCGTGGCCGCCGGCGCGGGTGTAGATGGCGCCGCGCTGGTGGGAGTTCTCGCCGTAGCGGAGCGTGGCGAGGCGCTCGGCCTGGATCGTCAGGTGCGCCGGGAGGTCGCCCGGGTCGTTGAGGGTGCCCTCGGCGAACCACTGCGCGACGGCCGTGTCGTAGGCCGCGGTGTGCGCGAACGCCCGCGCCGCGAGCTCCCGCCGCTGCGCGAGCGAGGTGCCGCCCTGCGCCACGGCCGCGATGATCGCCGGGTAGGACTGCGGCGACACGACGATCGCGACGTTGGCGTGGTTCTTCGCCGCCGCACGCACCATGGCGGGGCCGCCGATGTCGATCTGCTCCACCACGTCGTCGCCCTCGGCGCCGGAGGCCACGGTCTCCACGAACGGGTAGAGGTTGACGACGACGAGCTCGAACGGCGCGATGTCGAGGTCGGCGAGCTGCCGCTCGTGGTCCTCCAGGCGCAGGTCGGCGAGCAGGCCTCCGTGCACCTTCGGGTGCAGCGTCTTGACCCGGCCGTCGAGCATCTCGGCGACGCCCGTGACCGCGGCCACGTCGGTCACCTCGAAGCCGGCGTCGCGGATGGTGGACGCCGTCGACCCGGTCGAGACGATCTCGACGCCCGCCTCGGCGAGCGCGGCGGCGAGCACGAGCAGGTCGGTCTTGTCGCTGACCGAGACGAGAGCGCGCCGGATCGGCACGGTGTCGCGATCGCGGTAGAGCGTGGGGTCGTGGCGGGGGCCGGCCATGATGGGCTCCTTCGTGCGGGGGCGTCGGGGGTCAGGGGGCGGAGGTCAGGGCGAGGTCGCCGGTCGCGATGCGCCGGACGACGTCGATGAGGAGCCGGCGCTCGACCGGCTTGATGCGCTCGTGCAGCGTGTGCTCGGTGTCGTCGGCCCGGATCGGCACGCGCTCCTGGGCGAGGATGGGGCCGGTGTCGACCCCGTCGTCCACGACGATCACGCTGGCGCCCGTCTCCCGGACGCCCGCGGCGAGGGCGTCGCGGACGCCGTGCGCTCCGGGGAACTCCGGGAGGTACGCGGGATGGGTGTTGATGATCCGCGGCGCATAGGCGGCGACGAGGGAGGACGGCAGCAGCCGCATGAGGCCGCTGAGCACCACGAGGTCCGGCGACCAGACGGCGAGCTGACGGCCCAGCTCCTCGCCCCACGCCTCGCGGCTCTCGTGCTCGTGCCACGGCACGGTGAAGCTGGGGATGCCGAACTCCTCGGCATGGGCCAGCCCGTCGGCTTCGCGATCCGCCCCGACGACGACGACACGCGCCGGGAAATCGGGGTGACGAGCGGCCTCGAGGAGGGCGCGAAGGTTCGAGCCGGCGCCCGAGATGAGTACGGCGACCGTGAGCACGCGCCCAGTCTACCGGCGTGCCGCACAGGCGCCGTCCCGACCGCGGGGCGGGCAGGGCCGCTAGGGGCGATCGTCCTCGACGGGTCCGCGCGGTGTCCCGAGGTCGCGCAGCGCATCCAGCGGCGCGGTGTCTTCGGAGGTCAGCGTGGACATCTCGGCGATCCAGCGGTCCGTGCGCTCCTCGGCGAGTTCATCCCGGTGACGGGGCGACAGCAGCAGGATCGCCGCACCCACGAGGACCTCCGCGCCGAGGGACAGCGCGAACGGCAGCACCGCCGGACCGACCGTCCCGAGGCGTCCCGGCCCCATCGACCCGTTCGCGAACATCGCGGCGAGCGCGGCGACACCGGCCGCGACCGCAGCGATCCCCACGGCGATCACGGTCCGCTGCGGGATGCCGAGCGGCGTCCCCTCCCACACCAGACGCGAGCGGACGGCCCACCCCGCGAACGCACCGGCGGCCACGGGGATCAGGACCACGATGAGCATCCAGATCGAGGAGTTCTCCGGCAGCAGGCCGAACGCCGGGATGCCGGGCACGACGCCGAGCTGGGTGCCGGCGGGCGACACCGCGGTCCCCGCACCGACCGCGAACCCGGGGCCGGCCAGCCACGCGGCCGCCCACACCACGAAGGTCGGCAGATACGCGAGCTGCCCGAGGGTCAGCACGGTCGCCCCGAGGGCGTCGACCCGCGCCGCCTGGAACAGCGCGACGACCTCTCCGCCGCGCGTGAGGACCGACAGGGCGACGGCCAACGCGGCGGCTCCCGTCACGCCCACGAGCGCGAACGCGGCGCCGCGCACGATCGAGGAGGGCACCGGCGCCCAGTCCTCCCTGGCGTCCAGGACGTCGTGGACACGGTCGAGCAGTCCGCCGTCGCCGTCCTCCCACGCGACCCGCACGGCGCCGCACACCGCGCCCACGAGGTACACGGCGGGCGGCAGCAGAATGGCGAGAGCCAGCGGGACCCGCGCGGCCCCGAGCGCCGATGTGAGAGCGACGACCGTGGAGATGACGGCGAAGACGACGGTTCCCGACAGCGACCCCAGCAGCCATGCCCCGGAGCGCGCCGCGCGGCCCCCGGAGCGCGCGGCGAAGAGCAGGGTGAGGAGCAGGAAGGCCAGCGGCGTGACCGAGACGACGAACCGCGCGGCGTCTGCGGGGATCGCCAGGGCGACGAGCAACGTGTCCGGGATCGTGATCTCCAGGGGGACGCCGTGGCCGAACTCCCAGAGCGTGCCGGTGAGCGGCCAGAGCGCGCCCCAGTCGGCGGTGATCCCGAAGGCCAGCGTCCAGAGGAGCGTCAACGGCGCCAGCAGCACGACGAGCCCGATGGCCGCCGCGATGGCGGCATCGAGGGCGGCGAGGAGCGCGACGAGGAGGCGTTGCATAGCGCTTCCGAGACTACGACGAGTTCCTTCCCGTCCCCCGTGGGCGCGCGCGGGGCGGCGACACGGTAGCGTTTCTCCGGAGGTTTCCCGATGACAACTGCCCCGCCCGCCCCGGCGTCCACCGGACCCACCGGTACCCTGGACCGCTTCTTCGAGATCAGCAAGCGCGGATCGACGATCGGCACCGAGATCCGTGGAGGCCTCGTGACGTTCGTCACGATGGCCTACATCGTGATCCTGAACCCGATCATCCTGTCCGGAAAGCCGGACGTCGCCGGCGACATGCTCGACTTCAACGCCGTCGGCGCCGCGACGGCCCTGACCGCCGGCGTCATGACGATCCTCTTCGGCGTCGTCACCCGTCTGCCGTTCGGCTTCGCCGCCGGTCTCGGCATCAACGCCTTCGTCGCGTTCTCCGTCGTCGGCCAGGTCACCTGGCCCGAGGCGATGGCGCTCGTGATGATCAACGGCGTCGTGATCGTGCTCCTCGCCGCCACCGGGCTGCGGAAGGCGATCTTCGACGCTGTACCGTTCCAGCTGAAGATCGCGATCACGGTCGGCATCGGCCTCTTCATCGCGTTCATCGGGTTCGTCAACTCCGGCTTCGTCACCGCGACCGGCGCCTCGTCCCCGCCCGTCGGCCTCGGCGTCAACGGCTCCGTGGCCACCGTGCCGAGCCTGCTGTTCGTGATCACGCTGCTGCTCACCGGCATCCTCGTCGCACTCCGCATCAAGGGCGGCATGCTCATCGGCCTCATCGGCGGCACCGTGCTCGCGGTCGTCGTCGAGGCGATCTGGCACATCGGCGCCCGCGGCGTCGACGATGAGGGCAACGTCGTCAACCCCGGCGGCTGGGGTCTCACCGTCCCGGCGCTGAACGGCTCCCCCGTCAGCGTCCCCGACCTGAGCCTCATCGGCGCCGTCGACTTCTCGTTCGACCTCGGCAAGGTCAGCCTCGTCGCGCTCGTGATGATCGTCTTCACGCTCCTCTTCACGAACTTCTTCGACGCCATGGGCACCATGACGGGCCTGGCGAAGGAGGCGAACCTCGCCGACGACAACGGCGACTTCCCGCGCATCAAGTCGGCGCTGGTGGTCGAGGGTGTCGGCGCGATCGCCGGTGGTGCGACCTCGTCGTCGTCCAGCACGGTCTTCATCGAGTCCGGCGCCGGCATCGGCGAGGGCGCCCGCACGGGACTGGCGAACGTCGTGACGGGCATCGTGTTCCTCATCGCGATGTTCCTCACCCCGCTGACCTCGATCGTCCCGACCGAGATCGCCGCCGCGGCCCTGATCATCGTCGGTGCGATGATGATGGCGCAGATCCGGCACATCGACTTCGGCGACTTCCGGGTGCTGCTGCCGGTGTTCCTCACGGTCTCCGTCATGCCGCTGACGTACTCGATCGCCAACGGCATCGGGGCGGGCTTCGTGAGCTGGGTGCTCATCCACGCCTTCTCCGGCAAGGCCAAGACCATCAGCCCGCTGCTGTGGGTGGTCGGCGCCGGCTTCCTCATCTTCTTCGCCCGCGGTCCCATCGAGGCCCTCTTCGGCGTCGGGATCTAACCCCGCTTCGAATCGCTCAAATGGCCCCATTCCGACACGGAATGGGGCATTTGCGCGACTTGAGGGAGGTGGGAGCTCCACCGTCAGGAGGAGTGGGCCGGGGCAGACGGCTCGCCGGAATCGCGCAATTGGTCCCATTCGGCCGCGGAATGGGACCATTTGCGCGACTTGAGGGAGGGGGCGGCAGGAACCGGGGGTATGACGAAGGCCCCGGGGTGGAGCCCGGGGCCTTCAGGTCAAGCGTAGCTCAGATCAGAGCGACTCGATGATCTCGCGCATGAGAGCGGCGGTCTCGGACGGCGTCTTGCCGACCTTGACGCCGGCGGCCTCGAGGGCCTCCTTCTTCGCCTGCGCGGTACCGGCCGAGCCGGAGACGATCGCGCCGGCGTGACCCATGGTCTTGCCCTCGGGAGCCGTGAAGCCCGCGACGTAGCCGACGACGGGCTTGGTGACGTTCGCCTTGATGTACTCGGCCGCACGCTCCTCGGCGTCGCCGCCGATCTCGCCGATCATGACGATGGCCTTGGTCTCGGGGTCGGCCTCGAACGCGGCGAGCGCGTCGATGTGCGTGGTGCCGATGACCGGGTCGCCGCCGATGCCGATGGCGGTCGAGAAGCCGAGGTCGCGCAGCTCGAACATCATCTGGTAGGTCAGGGTGCCCGACTTCGACACGAGACCGATCGGGCCCTTGCCGGTGATGTTGGCGGGCGTGATGCCGACGAGCGCCTCACCGGGGGTGATGATGCCGGGGCAGTTCGGCCCGATGATGCGGGTCTTGTTGCCCTTGCTCTGCGCGTAGGCCCAAGCCTCGGCCGAGTCGCCCACGGGGACGCCCTCGGTGATGACGACGAGCAGCGGGATCTCGGCGTCGATGGCCTCGATCATCGCGTCCTTCGTGAAGGCGCCGGGGACGAAGGCGATCGACACGTCGGCGCCGGTCTCCTTCATGGCCTCGGCGACCGAGCCGAAGACGGGGAGCTCGACGGCGTTGCCGTCCTTGTCCGTGTGCGAGACCGTGGTGCCGGCCTTGCGGGCGTTGACGCCGCCGACGACCTGGGTGCCGGCCTTGAGCATCAGCGCGGTGTGCTTGGTGCCCTCGCTGCCGGTGATGCCCTGGACGATGACCTTGGAGTCCTTGTTGAGGTAGATCGACATGTTCTGTTCCTTAAATCCTGTCGAAGCGTCAGGCGTTGGCGAGCTCGGCGGCCTTGTCGGCGCCCTCGTCCATCGTGGCGGCCAGGGTCACGAGCGGGTGCGCGTAGTCGGCGAGGATCGCACGACCCTCGTCCACGCGGTTGCCGTCGAGGCGGACGACGAGCGGCTTGGAAGCCGTGTCACCCAGCGTCTCGAGGGCGCCCTTGATGCCGTTGGCGACGGCGTCGCACGCCGTGATGCCACCGAACACGTTGACGAACACGCTCTTGACCTGCGGGTCGCCGAGGATGACGTCGAGGCCGGCGGCCATGACCTCGGCCGAGGCGCCGCCGCCGATGTCGAGGAAGTTGGCGGGCTTGACGCCGTTGTGGTTCTCACCGGCGTAGGCGACGACGTCGAGCGTCGACATGACCAGGCCCGCGCCGTTGCCGATGATGCCGACCTCGCCGTCGAGCTTGACGTAGTTCAGGCCGGACGCCTTGGCCTTGGCCTCGAGCGGGTCGGCGGCGTCCTTGTCCTCGAGCGCCTCGTGCTCGGGGTGGCGGATCTCGGAGGCGTTGTCGTCGAGCGTGACCTTGCCGTCGAGCGCGATGATGTCGCCGTCTTCGGTGCGGACGAGCGGGTTGACCTCGACGAGCGTCGCGTCCTCACCCTTGTAGACGTCGTAGAGCTTCACGAACACGTCGGAGACCTTCTCGATGAGGTCCTCCGGGAAGTTCGCGGCGCGGGCGATCTCGACCGCCTTCTCCTTGTCGATGCCGGTCAGCGGGTTGACCTCGACGCGCGCGAGCGCCTCGGGCTTCTCGACGGCGAGCTGCTCGATCTCCATGCCGCCCTCGACGGAGCAGAGGGAGAGGTAGGAGCGGTTGGCACGGTCGAGCAGCACGGAGAAGTAGAACTCCTCGGCGATGCGGGCGCCCTGCGCGACCATGACGCGCTTGACGACGTGGCCCTTGATGTCGAGCCCGAGGATGGCCTTCGCGGCCTCGTACGCCTCATCGGGGGTCTTGGCGACCTTGACACCGCCGGCCTTGCCGCGGCCTCCGGTCTTGACCTGGGCCTTGACGACCACGACACCGCCGATCTTCTCGGCAGCCGCCTTCACCTCCTCGGGGGTGTCCGCGACGATGCCGGCGAGGACCGGCACTCCGTACTTCTCGAAAACGTCTCGTGCCTGGTACTCGTACAGATCCACTGTGCTTCCTTCACTGGGCTGCGGTCTGGTCTGGTGATTCTCTCGATGTCGAGACATCGACCAGTCCCCCAGCCTACTACCGCAGGCTGAGCGCTCCGACGCCCCGACGCCCTCCCCGACGCGCCGACGCCTCCGGTACGATTCTTGAGCGTCGAGGCAGGGGAGACGAGATGACGGACACCTTCGACTGGTCTGATCCGGTGGCGACACGCGCGCGCATCGAGCAGCAGGTGAAGGACGCGGAGCGCCGCGCCGCGCAGGCCGCGCAGGTGCGCGACGACATCGCGGGCGTGCGGGAGCAGGCGGCCTCTCCGGGCCGCGACGTCACCGTGACGGTGGACGCCTCCGGGCGCCTCGCCGACGTCGCGCTCACGGATACCGCTCTGCAGCGCTCCCCCGCCGCCCTCGGCGCCCTCATCGTCACCCTCGCCGCCACCGCGCAGAAGGCGGCGGGAGCACGGGCGGTCGAGATCGCGGCGGAGGCGTTCGGCGCGGAGGACGCGGCGGTCGCGCATCTGCGTGAGGAGATCGCCGAGCTCCCCGACCCGAGTCAGGACGGCCGACCGCAGATCGAGTACCGCTGATGGCCGAGCTGATCGCCGTCGACACCGAGACCGTCCGCCAGCACGCCCAGCGCGTCGCGCAGATCGCCGCGGACGTCCGGCTCGCCGAGAACGCCGCCGGCTCGATGAACGTGGGCGGCGGCGCCTTCGGCGTGATGTGCGCCTTCCTCGTCCCCCCGGCACAGATCGTCTCGTCGATCGCCGCCGGGGCGATCACCGCCGCCGCGACGATGCTGGAGAAGTCCGAGGAGCAGCTCCGCGGCCTGGCGGACGACTTCGATGAGGGAGAGCAGCGTCAGCTCGATTCGATCCGCGGGCTGCTGTCGTCCGTGGAGGGCGCTCGCCGATGACCCCGCCGAACCCGCTGGTGGCGGGACCGATCGACCCGACGACACCGTTCAGCGGAGCCGGTCTGCTCGAGGACGGCTACGACCTCGTGAACGCGATCGAGAGCGGGGACTGGGTCTCCGGAGGACTCGCGTCCTTCTCCGCCCTCGCGAACACCGTGGCCACGGCCATGGATCCGCTCGGCTCGCTGATCGCCGCGGGATTGGGGTGGCTGATGGACCACCTCGAGCCGCTCAAGGGCTGGCTCAACGACCTGACCGGCGATGCGGGCGAAGTCGCCGGTTTCGCGGCGACCTGGGGCAACATCGCGCAGCAGCTGCAGCAGGCGGGCGAGACCCTCGACGCCCGCCTCTCCGACGTCAGCTCGATGTCGGGCGAGGCGATCGCGGCCTACCTCCGGCTGCAGTCCGACGTCGCCGCCCACATCTCCGCGGCCGCTGCCTGGGCCGGCGGGATGAAGACGGGCATGGAGACCGCGTCCATGCTCGTGCAGATCGTGCACGAGCTGGTCCGCGACACCCTGTCGCAGCTGGTCGGCTCCCTCATCTCCTATGCGAGCACGCTCGTCGTGTCGCTGGGCACCGCCACCCCGTACGTCATCGCGCAGGCCACGAGTCGCGTCTCGGCCATGACCGCCCGGATCTCCGGCACCGTGCTCAAGCTCGTGGATGCCGTAACAGCCCTCACGAAGCACCTCGACGAGCTCAAGTCGCTGTTCCAGCGCCTCGGCGACCTCTTCTCGCGCGGCCCGGGCGGTGGGCATGGCCCGTCCGGCCCCGGAGCCCCGCACGGCCCTGACGGCAGTTCCCCCGGGGGCTCGTCCCCCGACGGCTCGTCTCCCGACGGCACCTCGCCTGGCGGCTCCGGCCCCGCGGGCCCCAGCGTGCGCGACCAGAGCACGCTCACAGACGAGCAGATCCAGACGTACCTCGACCGCAACTACCCGGAATACGCTGACGACTTCGCGGACAACGGCACGCTCCCGCCCGACGTCCAGATCCCCAAGGGACCGGACGTGCTCCAGCCCGACGGGAGCATCGACTGGAGCCAGGTTCCCGGCGAGGGGTACGTGCTGGATTCGGGCGGGGAACCGATCCGGCAGCCGCACACTCCACAGGTCGGGGACGTCCTCGACCGCTACGGTCCTCCGGAGGGCCGTTACACGTCCCCGGTCCCCGAGAGCGGCCCGTATACCTACGATCAGCGGTCCCTCCCGTATGTGGAGAACCCGGCCCACTACCACCGCTATGAAGTGGTCGGCGACATGTCCGATCTTCGGAGCGTCTACGACCGCGCTCCGCAAGACGTCAAGGACGAACTTCTGGCGGGCGGGTTCAAGCCCGAGTATCTGGGTTCGCAGGGCTACCGAGGAGACATCGCGCCCGGGTTCGGCTCGACGGGTGGCGGGGTGCAGGTCCAGCTTCCCCTCACGGCCGCACAGTTGATCACACTCGGCGTATTGAAGGAGATTCCATGACCGAGCTCACCTCCGACGACGTGCAGCGCATCATCGCCGATGAGAAGCTCACCGCCACCGCGAACTGGTTCGGCCCCACCGGTCGACCACAGTCATCGGCGTGGATCGACCGCGACGGCGACGCGTGGATCGTGTGGGAGACGGACGAGCGTGGCGGCAGATTCCACGATCCCGTCCGCTTCGACTCGGAGTCGGAGGCGTTGGACTTCTTCCTGCGGATCGCGCGCCGCTACCGGGCGTCGGACTCGCACGCCGTCCGGAGGATCGAGGGGGAGACCTCATGACCGCGCTCCGCACCAGCCTCACCGCGGATGAGGCGCAGCGCGCGCACGCCGTCCGACGGATCGAGGGCCGGGAATGACGGAGCTGTGGATCGGACCCGACGGCGTCGCGATCGATCGCGAGCCGCTCCCCCGCGGCGCGGAGGTGTGGGACATGTACGGGCCGCTCAACACGCGCTACGTCTACCTCGTGGAGAACGGACGGCCGGCCGCCTATCCGGAGCGCTCCCTGCCCTGGGTCGAGAACCCCGCGGCGTACCACCAGTTCCTCGTCTCGGCGACTGCGTCCACCTCCGCGCGGCGTACGAGCGCTCGGAGGACGCCGTCCTCCGACGGGACCTGGACGACCTCGTGGACATCGGCTACTACCGCTGGGACGCCCCGATCTTCCGCGGCACGGTGGCCCCGGCCTTCGGCGACCCCGGCGGCGCGACCCAGCTCGTGCTGCCCCTCCCCCTCACGTTCTACCTGCGTCTCGGCCTGGTCCGGGAGCTGGCCGTCCCCGGAGCATCCGCATGAACCGCGACACCGTCCTCGCCGACCTCCGCGCGCGAGGCTCCGTCGGCTTCTGCTTCTTCGACGACCCCCGGGGCAAGACGAACACCGTCGTGGTGTCGTACGGCAGAGAGGGTTTCCAGACCTGGATCCAGGACGAGCGCGCGCAGCCGATCGAGGGGTCGCTGCGGGTGTTCGCCGCAGAGCAGGAGGCGCTGGCCGACTTCGCCCATCGCGTGCAGCTCTGGAACCGCGTCAGCGGCGTGCTCTCGCCGGGGCCGTCGGGCGCGAGCCCCACGGCGGTCTAGGCTTTCGCCATGCACGAATCCGCAGAGCTGCGCACCGGGGGCGTCGTCGCCGCCGCGCTCGAACTCTTCAGCGCCCAGGGGTTCGACCAGACGTCCGTGGAGCAGATCGCCAAGGCCGCCGGCGTCTCCCGGTCGACCTTCTTCCGGCAGTTCGGCGGCAAGGAGGACGTGGTCTTCGCCGATCACGAGGTCCTGCTGGAGCAGCTCCGCGAGTTCCTCGACGAGGGGCACGACGATCCGTGGGGCGCGGTCTGCGCGGCATCGGAGTCCGTGTTCACGCACTTCGCGAACGACCCCGAGCTCGCGCGACGGCGCTACCAGATCGTGCGGGAGGTGCCGGTGCTCCGCGAACGCGAGATCATCACCGTGTTCCGCTACGAGCGGCTGTTCGACGAGTACCTGCGCAGTGCCCTGCCGGGGGTGGATCCGCTGGACGCGGTGGGCTTCGCCGCGCTCGTGACGGCGGTGCACAACCACGTGCTGCGGCAGCTCCTGCGCGGACGGAAGAAGGTGCCGCTGTCCACCCTCCAGTCCGCGCTCGCGGATGCACGTCGGCGGTACGGCGTGGGCGAGGCCGCGGACGCGGGCGCTCCGGACGACGTGGTGGTGGCGGTCTTCCCCCGCTCGATGCCGATCGCCGAGGTGACCAGGAGGCTCCGCTCCGAGCTCGACTGAGCCGACCGGGGCGGTCGTGGTACCGAGTATCGAGGAGTACGATACCTGGTGTCACGAAGGAGCACCCATGAGCACTGAAGCCTCCCCCTTCCCCGGCGAGCGCGTCTCGTCCTACGACGTCACCGGGCGGCAGGACAGCGACTACTACGCCGTCTTCGCCGACATCCCCGCCGCCGACCGGGAGGCCTGGGACCGCGCGAAGGCGTACGTCGACGAGGTCGCCCCGCAGATGGCCGAGGCGTGGGACCGCGCCGAGTACCCGCTCGACGCCGCACGCCGCATGGGCGAGATGGACCTCGTCGTCGACGGCGTCGACCACCCCGCGCTGACCCGGCTCTCCCCGCTCGCCGCGGGCCTCGTCAACATGGAGATCTCGCGCGGGGACGGCTCCCTCGGCACGATCCTCGCGGTGCAGGGCGGGCTCGCGCTGCGGACGCTCGCGCTGTTCGGCTCGCCCGCCCAGCAGGACCGCTGGCTCACGGCACTCGCCGACGGCACGGTGCTCGGTTCCTTCGCCCTGACCGAGCCCGACCACGGCTCCGACTCCGTCTCGCTGGAGACCGTGGCCCGCCGCGACGGGGACTCCTGGGTGCTCCGCGGTGCCAAGAAGTGGATCGGCAACGGCGCCTCGGGCGGGATCACGTTCGTCTGGGCGCGGGTCGACGACGAGTCCGCCGCCGAGCACGGCGCGGTGCGGTGCTTCCTCGTCGAGCAGGACACCCCCGGATACACCGGCACCGTGATCCGCGGGAAGGCCTCCCTCCGCGCGATCCATCAGGCCCACATCCGCCTGGACGACGTGCGGGTGCCGCGGGACGCGGTGCTGCCGGGGACGAAGAGCTTCAAGGACGCCTCGACCGTGCTCTACGCCACCCGGTCCGGGGTCGCCTGGTCGGCGCTGGGTCACGCGACGGCCTGCTACGAGGCGGCGCTGGCCTACGCGAAGCAGCGCGTGCAGTTCGGCAAGCCGCTCGCGAAGTTCCAGATGGTGCAGGAGCGGCTCACGCACATGCTGGAGGATCTGACGGCGATGCAGCTCTACTGCCGCCGCATGGCCGATCTGGAGCAGGCGGGGGCGCTGCGGCCGACGCAGGCCTCGCTCGCGAAGTTCCACAACACCCGGGCGGCCCGGCGGATCGCCGCGACGGCGCGGGATCTCCTCGGCGGCAACGGCATCCTTCTAGAGAACGGCGTCATGCAGCACCTGGCCGACATCGAGGCCATCCACACCTACGAGGGCACCGAATCCGTGCAGGCCCTGCTGCTCGGCCGCGACATCACCGGGATGAGCGCCTTCGCCTAGCCCTTCGAATCGCGCACTTTGCTGGATTCGGCGGCCGGATGCAGCGAAGTGCGCGACTCGAAGCAGAGGAGGCGGTCGCGGTCGTCCCAGGGGTCGACGGGACGGAAGCCGCGGGATGTGTAGAGCCGGATCGCGGCGTCACGCCAGTCCCAGACCGACAGCCGCACCGCGCCCTCGGCCTCCACCAGGACGGCGTCGAGCAGCGCGGAGCCGACGCCGCGGCCGCGGACCGCCGGATCTGCCCAGAGCCGCTTGATCTCGGTGTACCCGGCATGCGCAAGCGCGATCACCACGCCGACCGGAGCCCCGGCGAGCTCCGCCACGAGCACCCGTCCGCCGGCGTACGCGGTCGCCGGATCGCGGACCTCCGGCCGGTACCGCTCGGGGAGTTCGCCCTCGGATTCCGCGGGGTCACCCAGGACGTCGTGCTTCTCCTGCTCGGTCTGCCGGAGATACGTCGACACCGCGGCACCGACGAAGGCCGCGTCACCCGGCCACTCCGCCTCGCGGACGGTGACACCGCGGCGCGACGCGGAGGCGGCGGGCATCAGTCGCAGCCGCAGCCGCCGGCGGGGGTCTTCACCATGAAGCACACGTCGCACACGCCGTAGTCGCGCTCGACGGGCTTCGGAGCCGCGGGCGTGCGGGGAGCGGCGGGGGTGCGCGGCGTCGAGGAGCGCTTGGCCTTGACGGGGGTCTGCGGGGCGAACTCGCTCGGGTGCGTCACGTAGAAGTAGGGCGCGCGCCCTCGCTGGGCTGCAGCCGGAGGCGGGTCGAACCGACGGTCACGACCTCGTCCTCCGTGAAGCCGTTGGTGTACGTGCGGCCGATGTGCAGCGCCGCCCCCTCGCGGCGGATCGCCTCGATGTAGCGACCGCGGTCGATCAGCGAGGTCACCCCCGCGGCCTCGACGATCTCGGTGATGAACGCGTGGTTCACCGGATCGATGCGATGGGCGCGGAGCGCCTCGGGAAGCGAGCGGTACGGACGGGAGGTGCCGGCGGGGGTCGGGCCCTGGACTTCATTCATCCCTTCCAGGATCGCACGGCGCAACCCCCTCCGCTGACCGCGGACTCGCGTGCGAGACTGGCCGCATGGCACTCGCGACGATCATCGGATCCGGACCGAACGGCCTCGCCGCCGCCGTCTCCCTGGCCCGCGCCGGCTACCAGGTGCGCGTGCTCGAGGCCGCGGACACGGTCGGAGGCGGCCTGCGCACCCAGGAGGCCACCCTTCCGGGCTTCCGTCATGACGTCTGCTCGGCCGTCCACCCTGCGGCCGTGGCCTCGCCATTCTTCCAGGCGTTCGGGCTCGACGAGCGGATCGAGTGGATCCGCCCCGAGATCTCGTTCGCCCATCCGCTGGACGGGGGCCGTGCCGCCGTCGCCTGGCGCGACATCGAGCGCACCGCGGCCGAGCTCGGCATCGACGGCGACGCGTGGCGGCGCCGGCTCCGCCCCCTCAGCACCCACATCGACGGCGTCACGGACTTCACCGGGAACCAGCTCCTCCGCCTCCCACACGATCCGATCACCGCGGTCCGCTACGCGATCCGCATGCTCGACCAGGGCACTCCCCTGGCGCGCGTCGCTTTCCGCACCGAGGAGGCGGCCGCGCTCATGGCGGGAGTCGTCGCGCACGCGAACTCCCCGCAGCCCACGCTCGCGGGGGCTGCGGCCGGGCTCCTGCTGGCCGGACTCGCCCACGCCGGCGGCTGGCCGTACCCCCGCGGCGGCTCGCAGGTGATCGCCGACGCCCTCATCGCCGACCTGGAGGCTCACGGGGGCTCGATCGAGACCGGCACCCGGGTCACCGATCTCGCCGCGCTGGACTGGGGCGACCCCACCCGCGGCGACGTGCTCCTGCTCAACGCCTCCCCCCGGCTCGCCCTCACCCACCCGGACATCCCGGCGTCGTATGCCCGTGCGCTCCGCGGCTACCGCTACGGCGCCGCGGCGGCCAAGGTCGACTTCGCGCTCGACGGCCCCATCCCGTGGACGAACGAGCACGTGCGGAGCGCGCCCACCGTGCACGTGGCCGGGACGAGGGACGAGGTGTGGAACAGCGAGAACGCCGTCGCCGTCGGTCGCGTGTCCGAGCGCCCGTACGTCCTGGCCGTCCAGCCGTCGCTCTTCGACCCGACCAGGGCACCCGACGGCAGGGCCGTGCTCTGGGCGTACATCCACGTGCCGAACGGCTCCGACCTCGACCCGACCGAGCTCATCACCGCGCAGGTCGAGCGGTTCGCGCCGGGCTTCCGCGACCGGATCCTCGCCCACCACGCGGTGCCGGCCTCCTCCCGCGAGGCGATCAACCCGGCCGAGATCGGCGGCGACATCTCCGGCGGCGTCTTCGATATGCGTCAGGCCCTGCGCCGCCCCGTCCTCTCCCCCGCGCCGTGGCGCACGCCGATGCCGGGCGTGTACCTCGCGTCGGCCTCCACGCCGCCCGGACCCGCGGTCAACGGCATGGCCGGGTGGCACGCGGCACACACCGTGCTCCACGACGCCGGCACGCCCGCGGAACTCGACGACCTGTTCGGCTGACCCTGCCCTTTCCCCCGCTCGCCGCCCGGTCCAGGATGGGTGCATGCGCTACGAGATCCCGGCCCCCATGCTCGCCAAGGCCGTCGCGGCCGTCCCCGACCCCGACAAGACCCCGGGCGGGCTGCTCTACGAGCCGAAGTGGGACGGGTTCCGGGGGCTCATCGCCTGGGACGGCGAGACGGTCGAGATCGGGTCCCGCGGCGCGAAGCCCCTCACGCGCTACTTCCCGGAGCTCGTCGATGCGATCCCTGAGCTGCTGCCCGTGCCCTGCCTCCTCGACGGCGAGATCGTCGTGGCCACGGGTCCGCACGGCGCGCAGCGTCTGGACTGGGAGGCCCTCAGCCAGCGCATCCACCCGGCCGCCTCCCGGGTCGCGAAGCTCGCCGTCGAGACCCCGGCCCTGTTCATCGCGTTCGACCTGCTCGCCTCCGGTGAGGACGACCTGCGCGACCAGTCGTTCGAGACACGGCGGGCCCGGCTGGAGACGCTCATGGAGTCCGTGGAGCACCCGCTGCACCTGACCAGGACCACCCGCGACCGTGACGCCGCCGTCCGCTGGCTCCAGGAGTTCGAGGGCGCGGGCCTCGACGGCGTCGTGGCCAAGCCGCTGGCGCAGCCGTACGCACCGGGGAAGCGCACCCTCTTCAAGATCAAGCACGCGCGGACCGCCGACGTCGTCGCCCTCGGCTACCGCATCCACAAGTCCGGCACCGGGGTCGGGTCGCTGCTCGTCGGGCTCTACGACGCCGCGGGGACCCTGCGTCAGGTCGGCGGCGTCGCGGCATGGAGCGACGCGAAGCGGAAGCAGCTCGTGGAGGAGCTCGCACCGTTGGTCGAGCGTGACGAGGACGGCGCGGCGGTGACCGGCGAGGGCGAGCGCTCGCGGTTCAGCGGGTCGAAGGATGTCTCGTTCGTGCGGCTGCGTCCCGAGCGGGTGCTGGAGGTGCGGTACGACCAGCTCGAGGGCGCCCGCTTCCGTCACACCGTGCAGTTCGAGCGGTGGCGGCCGGACCGCGACGCCCGCTCCTGCACGTACGACCAGCTCGACACCGTCGAGGGCTACGACCTCGCCGACGTCCTGAGCTGAGCCCGCTCAGTCGTCGGCGGGGTTGCCGTCGGCGTCCCAGTTCGCGGCGTTCTTCTTGCTCGGCTGCACGCGGGGCGGCTCGCCCGGCATCTTCGGGAACTCCGGCGGGAAGGGCAGCTCCCCGAGGCCGTTCGCCGTGTCGCGCTCCCACCACTCCAGGAGCGTGTCGATGCGCCCGGGCTTCGCCTGCATGTCGGCCCACGGGTCGCCGACCTCTTCGAGCCGCTGCGGGATGCTCCGCACGGTGAAGACGCGCGGGTCGAGATCGTCGAGCTCCTCCCAGTGCACGGGCGTCGCGACGGTCGCACCGGGGAGGGCACGCGGACTGTACGCGCCGGCCATCGTGCGGTCGCGGTTGGCCTGATTGAAGTCGACGAAGAGGCGCTCGCCGCGCTCCTCCTTCCACCAGTTCGTCGTGACCCGGTCCGGCATCCGGCGCTCGAGCTCCCGGCCGGCGGCGATCACGGCATGCCGCACGTCGAGGAACTCGTGGGTGGGCTCGATCGGGGCGAAGACGTGCAGGCCCCGGTTGCCGCTCGTCTTCGCGAACGCCTCGAGGCCGGCCTCCCGCAGCACCTCCCGCAGGGCGTGGGCCGCGGGGACGGCCTCGGCGAAGCCGGTGCCCGGCTGCGGGTCGAGGTCGATCCGCAGCTCGACGGGGTTGTCGGAATCGGTCGCCAACGACGCCCAGGGATGGAAGACGATGGTGTTCATCTGCACCGCCCACACGATCGCGCTGGTGCGGTTCAGGACGATCTGGGGATGGCGGCGGCCGCTGT
The DNA here is from genome assembly GCF_057364585.1 of Microbacterium sp. CFSPD4_SD4. Lineage (NCBI taxonomy): Bacteria > Bacillati > Actinomycetota > Actinomycetes > Micrococcales > Microbacteriaceae > Microbacterium > Microbacterium sp. CFSPD4_SD4. Next base: position 1,263 of record NZ_JBNFOC010000009.1, on the reverse strand, counting down.
TGTACGTGACCGTGACGGCGTCGACGAAGTCCGGAGTGCCCTTGGGCGGGTTCTTCGAGAAGAAGCCCTCCGGCCGCGGTCCTCCGGCGGTCCCCACGCCGTCCCGGAAGCGCTCCAGGGACACCGGCCGGTTGCCGTTCGCCGCGAGGAACGGCACCGACACGAGCTGCACGTACTCGGCGAGCTCGGCCTTGGTGATGCCGAGGTCGGGCCAGACGACCCGGTTCGGGCTGGAGAGCGCGACCTCACGCTCTCCATCGGTGTCGGCGACGGTCAGGGTCACGCGTTCAGAGGCCATGCTCCGACCCTAGGGCGCGGTCACGACCCGCGGAACCCCCGGCGACTCCGGGTGCGCGCGCCGTCAGTCCTCGATCCGCACCGCGCGCACGAGCACCGGCGCGAGGGCGTCGCGCTCCACCACCATGGAGGGCCCTGCGGAGTCGATGATGACGCCGGCCATCTCGGAGTGGCTCGACAGCACCTTCGCGAGCTGGTCCGGCTCGAACGGCAGCGGGCGGTCGCCCCGGCCGAGCGCGATGACCTCCAGCGGGTGCGAGAAGAGCTGGAGGAAGCGGCGGCCGTCGGCGGTCTGCGCCTCGGCGATGCCGACCTGCCCGGTGCCGGATCCGTCGTTCACGGCCACCCACATGCGGGTCGTGGCGAGCGCCTCCCCCACCTTGGCGGGCGAGTCCTGCTCCCGCGGCGCCGCGAGCAGGGACTTCACGGTCATGTCGACGTCGGCCTGCTCGAGCGTCTTCTGCAGGAGCTCGGTGGGGAACACCACACGATGCGGCGCGGACGCGTTGTCGATGATGAGACCCGCGAAGTCACCGGAGACGACCTGCTGCATCACCGAGGTCGTCGGCTGGGCGACAGCGGAGGTCGCGGACGGATCGGCTTCGAGCTGCACGGAATCCCGGACGGCGGCCGCCGAGCTGAACGCCAGCATGAACTGACGCTCCCCATCGCGGACCACGGCGACGGCGAGCGGCTTGCCCTCGCTGATCTGCGCGCGGGCATCGCCGTTCACGCGGATGTAGAGGTGCCCCTGGAGAGCCTGGCGGAGCACCCCGAGGAGCTGCTCGTTCGAGGCACCCGCCTCGATCTGCGCCAGGGACTCGCGCAGGAGGACGTTGTCCTTCATGCCGGCCACGGTCTCGGTCTGCTCCGGCGGGAGCGCGGGAGCGAGCGGGAGCTTCCGCTCGGCCGCCGGTGCCGCGGGCTCCGCGGTGGGGCTCGGCGGCGTCGGCGCGGCAGCGGGCG